>JANXRV010000130.1:0-23854 GCA_025356665.1 Pseudomonadota bacterium | reverse complement strand
CGCTTAACGGCGGCGGGGGGACGTTTGCCAACAGCGGCAGCTTCATCAAGAACGGTGGCACGGGCACGACCACGATCAGCGATAACTACGTGCTGAACGCGAGTAACACCGGGACGGTGGACGTGCAGACGGGGACGCTGTTGGTATCCTTTGGTGCGGGCGGGAGCACGTTCTCGCAAAGCGGAACGATCAACGTGGCGAGCCCCGCGACGTTTAGCCGATTGGCAGGGTTCACCAACACCGGGACACTGTCTGGGACCGGAACAATCGCCGTAGGTGCTGGAGTAGCCGGCCTTATCAATCAGGGCAATATTAATCCGGGAGGGGCCGGCGCCGGGACTCTTGCGGTAACCGGCGACGTGCAACTTACGGCCGCGTCAAACCTGAATATTGAACTTGGCGGCACCGGAGTCGGGCAGTCGGATAAATTCGCCGTCACGGGTAATGTCACCATCGGCGGCACGCTGAACGCCACCGTGCTTGGCGGTTACACACCGGTCAACGCAGACGCGATTCCGTTCCTGACAAAGACCGGTAGCGCAAGCGGGACCTTCGCCACCACCAATGTGCCTGGCAGTTCTGCGGTCGGCTACTCGCTGGCAGTTGGAGAGGCGGCACGATTCATTTACGCAAGCAGCGGCACGCGCATATTTACCAACAACGCGGGCGGTTTGACCTGGGGGAACGC
The DNA here is from genome assembly GCA_025356665.1 of Pseudomonadota bacterium. Lineage (GTDB taxonomy): Bacteria > Pseudomonadota > Gammaproteobacteria > Burkholderiales > SG8-39 > CAITSH01. Next base: position 23,166 of record JANXRV010000130.1, on the reverse strand, counting down.
GGGCAACTGGACCGGTAATGTGTTGCCGGGATTGACTGATGCGGCGTTGATCAGTTCGGGGTATTCCGTTACGCACGGGGTGGGCACAGACACGGTGAATGCCCTCACCATCAATGCGGCCAATGCGCTGGATGTTTCGGGCGGCTCGCTGACGGTAACAGGCGCCACATCGCTGGGCGGGACGCTGGGCGTGTCGGGCACGGGTTCGGCGATATTGAACGGGACGCTGACCAGCGGTGGCACGGCGCAAGTCAACGTGTCGGGCGGTGGCAACCTGGCGCTCAACGGCGTGTCTTCGGTTGCCAACCTGAACTTGACCGGCGGCACGCTTGCCGGCTCCGGAAACGTTGCGGTGACGAACAGCTTCAACCAGTCCGCGGGCACGATCAACAAGACCGGCAGCCTGTCGATCAACCAGGCGAGCGGTGCGTTGGCGTTGGGACAAATCGCCGCCGGTACGCTTTCGTTGACGGCGACTGGTGCGGTGACGCAAAACGCCGGGACGGCGTTGGCGGCTACCAATCTCGCGTTACTTGGGGGTAGCGCAAGCTACACGCTTGCCAATAGCGGCAACAGCATCGGCACCCTTGCTGCGAACACCGGCAGCCTCGTTGTGGCGACAAGCGGACCGCTGACGATAGGGACGGTCGGGGGCACCACCGGCGTGACTGCGCTGAGCGGGGCGGCGGACATTACCAGCGGTGCCGATCTGACCATTTCCAACGGCGTTAGTGCGGCGCAAAGCATTGCCCTTGACAGTCTTGCCGGCGCGATCCGCAGAGGGGTGAGTGTGGTGGCCCTCAGCGCCCCGCAGATCGACTTGTATGCGGCGACCGGTATCGGGACGCCGGGTACGCCGCTATTGCTCGCGACGACCTCGCTGTTTGCCGGCACCAGCGCGGGCCCGGTGTCGCTTAGCAACACGTCGACGGGGCCGGTGACTTTGTTCGGGCTGGCGACCGGCGATGCGTCGAGCGTCGCCTACGCACAGAACGGGCAGGCGCTCAACATCAATGGCGTGATTCAATCCGCCGGCGGCCCTATTGTGATTGACCCGCCGGCATCGATTACGCTTAACAGTTCGATCGATAGCGGCGGTGGTGCCGTGTCGATCGATACGACGGGCAATCTGACGATGACGGCGGCGGGGTCGGTCGTAACCGGTGGCGGGGCGGCGAACCTGACCGCGGGCGGGAACGTAAGCGTTGCGTCAGTAGATGCCGGATCGGGCAACGTCGTAATACAAGCGACTGGCGGGCAGATCAGCGCTGCGATTGCCGGAAACAATGTCACTGCGGGTGACCTGACGCTCAATGCCTCAACCGGCATCCAGCTTTCTTACATTGCTCCGGCGGTTCACGTTTCCAGTACTTCAGGTTTGGTTTCGATCACCAATTCGAGCACCGGAGTGACGGTTTCCAACGCCGTCACCACGCCCACGCCCACTCCGACGACGACGACACCGACCACGCCGAGTGTCACGCAAGCGATCACGACAGTGCAACAGCAAGCGATCCAGACGGGTTCGGGTACCGGCAGCTCGGGCACCGGGACGTCGGGGTCTGGCACGTCGGGGTCTGGCACGTCGGGAACCGGCACCTCAGGTACCGGCACATCAGGGAGCGGTACATCGGGGACCGGTGGATCCTCGGGAACGACAGGCGACGGGGGCGGGACTACCGGTTCCGATGTGGGTTCGACCATTAGCGGTCTGCCGCCTACAGCCGGCGGTGACCCGAACGCGGGTGGGACTGGTGGCACCACGGGCGGGGGCACCACAGGTGGCGGCACGATCGGTGGCTCGTCGAGCACGGACAAGCCGGCGCCCAAACCGACGACGGTACTGACTTTCGTGGTCGGCATGAACCCCGTGCAGAAAACCATCAACGAGCTGGTTGAGGTTTCCAAACCCAAGGGCACGCAGCTCGTGTGCCGGCCGGGCTGAGGCTAAGGGTGAGAATCGTGACGTTGCGCGCTCTCGCCTTGTCGGTGTCGCTGGCGCTCACCAGCGCGGTAGCGTTGGCGGACGGCACGCTCACCCACCTGTCGGGGGCGGTATCGGTGCAAAAGGCCGACGGCAGCATCGCCGCAGGCAACGTCGGTACCCGCATACTCACGGGCGACACGGTGGTGACGGGCGCGCGCAGCTACGCGCGCATGGAAATGACCGACGGCGGCGAGATGGTGTTGCGTCCCGAGTCGCAACTGAAGCTCGAAAACTACGCCTTCAACCCGGATCGCGGTGGCGAGGACAACATGGTGTTGCGCATGCTCAAGGGGGGCTTTCGCACGGTTACCGGGCTGATCGGCAAGCGTGGCAACCGCGATGCCTACCAGTTGCGCACCTCGACCGCCACCATCGGTATTCGCGGCACGCAGTTTGACTTGCGCGTGTGCGAGGGCAATTGCGGGACGCTACCCAACGGTACGTATGTGGCGGTGCGCTTCGGGGCGGTCGAGGCGTCGAGTCCCCAGGGCAGCATTCCGGTGGCGGCGGGGCAGGTGGCGCGGGTTCCCGGCGCCGGTGTGCCGACGATCTTGCCACGCGACCCGGGCATCGGATTCACGCCGCCGGCGGTGATTCCGAGGCTGGACGAAAGAAGAAGGCAGCAGCAACAGCAGCAACAACAAACAGCGCCGCCAGGCAGCACGACGGGAGTACGAGGACCCGGGGGTACGGGCGGCGCGCCAGGCGGCGGCACTGGAACCGGATCGGGTCAGGGTTCAGGAACCGGGACTGGCACTGGCACTGGCACTGGCACTGGCACTGGGACGGGCACTGGCTCAGGTGGTGGGGCCTCGTTGTTCAATTCGCTGCAAAGCGATCCGTTGTCCACGTCCGGCCCGAATAACCTGCGCGTGCCGGGTTCGACCGGGTCCTCGGGGGCGGGGATGATTTGCGAGGTTCAGTAGCGTCCTGCTGCGGACGGTTCGGTGCCGCTAGTTGATCGCGACGGAAATGCGTTTTGCAATGGGCGGCTGTTCGGCCGTGACGGCAGGCTTCGTCGGCGTTACGCTCGACGCATCCGAGGTGACCACGGGGCGTGTCAGAGGCGGGTTTTTCGCGAAGTAGCGCTTTATTCCCTGGAAAATCGCCTGCGCCATTTTTTCCTGGTAGCCCTGGTCATTGAGCCGTTGTTCTTCTTCCGGATTGCTGATGAACGCGGTCTCGACCAGGATAGACGGGATGTCCGGGGCTTTGAGCACGGCGAAGCTCGCCTGCTCGGCGTGCGCCTTGTGCAGGGTATTGATGGCGCCCAGCTCGGCAAGCACCGAGCGCGCCAGTTTGAGGCTGTCGTTGATCTGGGCCGTCTGCGACAGGTCGAGCAGGGTCTGCGCGAGGTAACGATCCTTGACCGCGATGTTGACGCCGCCTATCAGGTCAGCATCGTTTTCCTTTTTTGCCAGCCATTTTGCCGCGCTTGATGTTGCGCCGCGCTCGGACAGCACAAACACCGAGGAGCCGCGTGCGTGCGGCTTGATGAAGGCATCGGCGTGAACGGATACAAACAAGTCGGCCTTGACGCGACGCGCTTTTTCAACCCGCCCGCCAAGGGGGATGAAGTAGTCGCCGTCGCGTGTCAGCACCGCGCGCATGTTCGGTTCGGCATCGATCACCGTCTTGAGTTTTCGGGCGATGGTGAGGGTGATATTTTTCTCATGGCTGCCGTGATGACCGCGGGCACCCGGATCCTCGCCACCGTGTCCGGCGTCTATGACAACGGTGATAAGACGTGCGACGCCGGACCCTTTGCCGTTCTTGCCCTCGGACTTGGTGTCGGCCGGTTTGTTCTCCGCCACGGCGGTCGTTGGCGTCGCGGAGGGCAAGGGTGCGGGATCGGTTTTCCCAGTTTGGGCAGGGTCGGTTTTTCTGGCTGCCCCGGGTACCTCTGGCTGTTGGGCGGCGGGTTTGTCCAACAAGGCCATCAGCGGATCGATTGCAAGCGCGGGGTAGACATCGAGCACCAGGCGATGGCCGTATTCGCCGACCGGCTTGAGTGTGAATATCTGCGGCTTGACCTCGGCCTTGAGGTCGAAGACCACGCGTACGACGCCGGGCTTGTAACGACCGGCGCGTATCGAGGCGATGAATGGATCGTCTGGCAGAAGCTTGCCGGTGAATTCCTGCTGCACGCTGGCGAAGTCGACGTTCTCGATGTCGAGCACCAAGCGTTCGGGATTTTTTACCGACAGCAATTCGTGCCGTATCGGCGCCTTGGACTCGAGTGTGATGCGGGTGTAGACCGGCGAGGGCCAGACGCGCACGGCTTTGATGGTGTTGGCTGTCGTATCGGGCGCGGCTGCGGCGATGGCGTGTACGGCAAAGGCGATCAGGAACAGCGGAACTATGGTGAAGAAAAGGACCCGCAGTGCAACATGCGTTATGAGGAGGATGCGGGCTGCAAAGCGATTAGACAATTTTCCCCTGATGCGCTGTTGGCGCTGATCTTAAGGTTCCGTCCATCGCCTTGGCGCTGGTCGGGTATGGCGATCGATATATCGAGATCGGCGGGTGGCAATAAACCCGCAGCTTTTTCCGGCCACTCAACCAGGCAAACCGCGCTGCCATCAAAGTGCTCTCGAAAACCCGCATCCTGCCACTCCTCAGGGTCTCGGAATCGATAGAAATCAAAGTGGTACAAGTATAACTTAGAAATGACGTAAAGTTCAACCAATGCATAAGTCGGACTTTTTACCCGCCCACCGTAACCAGCTGCGGCCAGCAGGGCTCGTACCAAGGTGGTTTTGCCGCTGCCAAGGTCGCCGGAAAGATAAATTTTGAGCCCCGGGCGCAGCAAGCCTGCCAGTTGCACGCCAAGGCGCTCGGTCGCGGCCAGGTCGGGCAGGCGCAGGGTCAAGGCTTTAATATGATCAGGATGAGTCAAACGCAGGAACCCCTAAACAAGGACGCGGCCAAAGAGCCGGCGAAGAGCGCGGTCGATTACGCCATGCTGGCCGCCGCTATCAAGGCTTGGGGGCGCGAGCTTGGCTTCGGTGCGGTCGGCGTAGCCGATTGCGATCTCGCCATCGCGGAAAAACGGCTTGCCGATTGGCTGGCAAAGGGTTTTCACGGCGAGATGGATTATATGGCAAGGCATGGCACGCGGCGCTCGCGTCCGCAGGAACTGGTGCCTGGAACCCTGCGCGTTATCTCGGTTCGCCTCGACTATCAGCATCAAGCTGACGCAGGTGCCGAAGCGTGGGGCGTTATAGCCGATGCAGACAAGGCCTATATCGCGCGCTACGCCCTCGGTCGCGACTATCACAAGGTCTTACGCGGACGTCTGCAGACGCTGGCTGATCGCATCCAGGCTGAGCTCGGGGCCTTCGGTCACAGGGTGTTTGTCGACTCGGCGCCCGTCATGGAGGTGGAGATCGCCACCCGGGCCGGGCTTGGGTGGCGCGGCAAGCATACGCTGCTGCTTTCGCGCGAGGCGGGGTCTTTGTTTTTTTTGGGCGAAATCTACACCGACCTGCCTTTGCCGATTGACGTTCCCCTGGCCGAGCACTGCGGCAGTTGCACCGCGTGTATTGATGTCTGCCCGACGCAGGCGATTGTCGGGCCGCGTGAACTGGATGCGAGGCGTTGCATTTCCTATCTCACCATAGAGCTCAAAGGTTCCATCCCGGTCGCGTTGCGACCGCTCATTGGCAACCGTGTTTATGGGTGTGATGACTGCCAGCTGGTGTGTCCCTGGAACAAGTACGCCCAGGTCAGCGCAGAGCCCGATTTCCGTGTGCGTCATGGCCTGGACAACGCGCAACTGGCGGACCTTTTTGCCTGGACCGAGCGCGAATTCCTTGAGCGCACCGCCGGTAGTGCGATTCACCGCATCGGCTATGAGCGCTGGTCGCGCAATCTGGCGGTAGGCCTGGGCAACGCGCCTTCGGGGGAGGTGACCTTGAGGGCTTTGCGCTCGCGGGCGGAAGACCCGTCGGCACTGGTGCGCGAGCATGTTGCCTGGGCGCTGGCCCGGCACGCCGGTAGCGGCCCGGGCTAGTCCGCAGCAGCTTCGGCGCGCGCCAGGCAGTAAGCGGGAGCGCGACTGCAAACCCCTCGCCTTGCGCGGCGCTCCAGTCGGCTTGGCCGCGCCTTCCGGTGTTAGTGGGCGCTATTTAATCCTGGCCGCTGCCAGCTTAAAGTCCTGAATTTAAAACCTAGTTGAAGTAAAATGCCGCGCTGCGAGGAACAATCACGGAACAATCACGGAACAATCACGGAACAGTTACGGAATCATTGCGGAAAAATCGGGCAAACGCACCGGCGGAAATTGCGGCGCGTGCCCAGTTGAGATGGGCCGGGAAGACCTCGCACCCTAACGGCTCAAATTCCAGTTCCCCTTAGCAATATGTAACAGCAATAGCGATACCGGACTCGGAGGCGGCAGCCGCCGGGTTAATTACTTTTTATTTTTTAGGGCAACAATCATGGCCAGGCAGAAAGAGCTCAAGCTCTACCGCAACATCGGCATCATCGCGCACATTGACGCGGGCAAGACAACGACTACCGAGCGCGTGCTCTACTACACCGGCAAAAAGCACCAGATCATCGACGTGCATGACACCAAGGACGGCAAGAGCAGCACGACGACCGACTACCTCGAGCAAGAGCGCAAGCGCGGCATCACCATCCAGAGCGCCGCCGTCTCGACCGAGTGGAAGGGCTACCAGATCAACATCATCGACACGCCCGGGCACGTCGATTTCACCATCGAGGTGAACCGTTCGCTGCGTGTGCTCGATGGCGCCGTGGTGGTGTTTGATGGCGTGGCCGGCGTGGAGCCGCAGACCGAGACCAACTGGCGCCTGGCCAACCAGTACAACGTGCCGCGTATGTGCTACATCAATAAAATGGACCGCATGGGCGCCAACTTTGCCCACTGCGTCAAGGGCATCAGGGAGCGCCTTGGCGCCAATATCCTGCTGTGCCAGATCCCCATCGGCAGTCACGACGAATTTGTCGGCATGGTCGACCTGGTGGCTGGCGAGGGTTATGTCTGGGCCTCGGAAGACAAGGACAGCGTGTGGGAGACGGTGCCCCTCGACAAGCTCAAGGAGCGCTTCAAGTTTACCGCCACCGCCGACAACGACTGGATCGACCGCGTTCCGGAGCTGCGCAAGGAAATGCTCGAGTCCGCACTGGCGCTCGATGACGACGCCTTCATGGAGTTTGTCGAAAACGACAAGTTCGATCCGGCCGTGCTCAAGGCCTGCATCCGCAAGGGCGTGGTCAGCGGCCAGCTGATGCCGATTTTTTGCGGCTCTTCGTTCAAGAACAAGGGCGTGCAGCAGCTGCTCGATGGCGTGATCGACTACATGCCCTACCCGGGCGAGAATGGTGGCATCACGCTTGTGAACGAGGACGGCAAATCGGTTGGCGTGCAGGAAGTCACGGACGACGCCCCGGCGCGCGCCCTGGCCTTCAAGGTCATCAACGACCAGTTCGGCACGCTCACTTTTGTGCGTGTTTATTCCGGTGTGATCAAGAAGGGCGACAACCTTTACAACGTCACGCGCAGCAAGAAAGAGCGTATCGGTCGCATCGTCGAGGTGCAGGCCAACATCACCAAGGATATCGATGAAGCGCGCGCCGGCGACATCTGCGCCTTCGTGTCGATGAAGGACACCGAGACCGGCGATTCGCTGTGCGACCCGGACCATCCGGTACTCTTGGAGCGCATGCGCTTTCCCGACCCGGTTATCAGCGTGTCGGTCGAGCCCAAGACGCGTGCCGACATCGACAAGATGTCGACCGCGATCTACAAGATGGTCAAGGCCGACCCGTCATTGCGTCTTAACGTCGACCAGGAGACCGGCCAGACGGTGTTGCGCGGCATGGGCGAGTTGCACCTTGAGATCACCATCGACCGCATGCGTACCGAGCTTGGCGTCGAGGCGGTGATGGGCAAGCCCAAGGTCAGCTTTCGCGAAGCCTTCGGCAAGATCGTCGAGCATATCTACACGCACAAGAAGCAATCGGGCGGTTCGGGCCAGTTTGCCGAGGTGAAAATGGTGTTCGAGCCCCTGGGTGCAGGCGAGGGTGTGCATTTTTCGGATGAGGTCACCGGCGGTCGTATTCCGCGCGAATACATCCCCGCGGTCGAGCATGCCATCCGCACCGAGAGCAAGAAGGGCCAGATCGCCGGCTACGAAGTCGTCGACTTCAAGGCGCGCCTGCTCGATGGTAAATTCCACGACGTCGACTCCTCGGCGCTGGCATTTGAAATCGCCGGCCGCAGCTGCTTTCGCGAGGCGCACAGGATGGGCAAGCCCAAACTGCTCGAGCCGGTGATGGGCGTCGAGGTGGTGACCGAAGCGGAGTATCTTGGCGACATCATCGGCGACATCAACCGTCGTCGCGGTCAGGTCACCGACCAGGGCCAGAAGGGCCCGTCAGCGTTTGTGCAGGGCTTTGTCCCGTTGGCCGAGATGTTCGGCTATATCAACTTCCTGCGCTCCACCACCAGCGGTCGCGGCACCTTCACCATGGAATTTGCCCACTACGCCGAAGTACCGGCCGGCCTCGTGGACAAGCTCATGGAAAAGGAAGCCAAGTAAGCCGTTTTTCATCGGGCTGTCCTGGAAAAATAAAAAAGCGGGCTTGCCCGCTTTTTTATTTGGCGTGTCCCCTGCACCGTCTTTGCGGGGGTGAAACACGGTTAAAATTTTGTCCATGAATATCCGCCAGGTCAAAATCGAGTTCAACGCTGAACAGGACCGTTTGCTGGCGCGTTTCGCCACCAATGAAGGGGCCGAGTTGCGGCTGTGGTTGACGCGCCGCTGCGTCAGGCTGTTATGGCCAATACTGATCAAGATGGTGGAAAGCGCACCTGCAATCGCCACCCAGGCGGCGCCAGAAGCGCGCAAGGCGCTATTGGGCATGGAGCACGAGAAGGCGTTGGCGCAGGCCGACTTTGCCACCCCCTACAAAGAAGAGGCTGACAGCTACCCGCTGGGTACCGAGCCCATGCTGGTGGCGCGTATGAGCAGCGGGCGCTCGGCCGAGGGGCAGAACGTGCTCACGCTGTTGCCGCGTGAGGGGCAGGGACTCAATCTGGGTCTGGACTACAAGCTGTTGCACGGCATCACCAGCCTGCTGCACCAGGCGGTGATGAAAGCGGAGTGGGATATACCCTTGGCCTTGCCCAGTTCAATGGCCGCGAGCACCGGGGATGTTGCGCCCAAACTGCTCAATTAGGGCTGTTCGATGCGCTAATGTGCTGGAAACCGGCTCCAGATAAGGCTTTCCAGCCGGTGTCTTTCAGCGATGGCGTGACCGGGCGTGACCGGGCGTGACCGGGCGTAACCGGGCGTGACAGGGCGTAACCGGGCGAGGGCGGGCTGTCGGTGGCCGGAGGCCGCTTATTCCGCGCCCATTGTCTCGAGTTCTTCCTGCAGCGTCAGCCACTCGCCCTCTGCCTGTTGCAGCGCACCGTCAACACGCGCTGCTTCAAAAAGGGCCGCCTGGATTTTCTCGCGGTCATCTCCTGAGTAGAACCCTTCGCTTCCGAGCAGTGTTGCGAGCCGCGCTTTTTCGCTTGAGAGTTGCGCCATACGTTTTTCCGCCGCTTCGACTTTGCGCAGCACGCCTTTTTTCTTGGCAAATGACGCGTTGCGCGCCTGCGCTTCGTTACGGCGCTGGTCGCGGCGGTTGACGGCGCCACCCTCGTCGCCAGTGCCGCTTTTCTGGCCGGCGCGCGCCTCGGTGAGCCAGTCACGGTAATCGTCGAGGTCGCCATCAAATGGCTGGACGCGGCCGTCGGCGACCAGCATCAGCGTGTCGGTGGTGGTGCGGATGAGGTGGCGGTCATGGGAAACCAGAACCAGGCCGCCCTCGTATTCCGAGAGCGCCAGCGTCAGCGCGTGCCGCATATCCAGGTCAAGGTGGTTGGTCGGTTCGTCGAGGAGCAACAGGTTGGGTTGCTGGCGCACGATGATGGCCAGCGCCAGGCGCGCGCGCTCACCGCCCGAAAAATATTCCACAGTGCCGCTGACCATGTCCCCGCGAAAGTCAAAGCTGCCGAGAAAATCGCGCAAGTCCTGTTCGCGCGCGGTGGGCTCAAGGCGCATCAGGTGGCGCAGCGGACTCTCGTCATTGCGCAGGGCCTCCAGTTGGTGCTGGGCGAAGTAGCCGATTTTCAGGTTCTTGCCCTCGCGCCGATTTCCGGCGATCGGGGGCAGCATGCCGGCGAGCGTCTGGATTAATGTCGATTTGCCCGCGCCATTGGCGCCAAGCAGGCCGATACGCGAGCCCTCGGGAATGGATAGTGTGGTGCTCTGGATGACCGTCTTGTCGCCGTAACCGGCTACGGCGTCCTCGAGGGAGAGCAGCGGGTTGGGGCTTGCCTTGATGTCGGCGAACCTGAAGGTGAAGGGGGTGTCGACATGGGCCGGGGCGATGATTTCCATGCGCGCCAGCGCTTTCATGCGGCTTTGCGCCTGGCGCGCCTTGGTTGCTTTGGCGCGGAAGCGTTCGACGTAGGAGTGCAGGTGGGCGATTTCGCGCTGCTGTTTCTGGTAGGCCGACTGCTGGTTAGCCAGTTGGGAGGCGTATTGAACTTCGAAATCGGAGTAGTTGCCGGTGTAGAGCTTGAGTTTCTGCAGTTCGACGTAAATGATCGAGGTGACCGCCGCATCGAGAAATTCGCGGTCGTGGGAAATCAAAAACAAGGTGCCGCGGTAGTTGCGCAGCCAGTTTTCAAGCCAGATGACGGCGTCAAGATCGAGGTGGTTGGTTGGTTCGTCCAGCAGCAGCACATCGGAACGGCACATCAGCGCCCGTGCCAGGTTAAGGCGCATGCGCCAGCCGCCGGAGAATTCGGCCACGGGTGTGGTTTGCTGGCTGGATGAAAAACCGAGTCCGTGCATCAGCGCGGCGGCGCGCGCGGCCGCGCCATAGCCCAGGGCGTGTTCGTAGCGTTCATGTTCGAGCGCCAAGCGCTCGCCATCGCCGCTTTTTTCGGCGGCGGCGATGGCCGCCTCTATGGCGCGAAGCGCAGTGTCGCCGTCAGTGACGTATTCGATCGCCGCTTGTATGGTCGAGGGCACTTCCTGGGCGACGTGGGCTATGGTGAGGCCCGCCTGCATGTCCAGGTCGCCGGTCTCCGAATGCAACTCGCCCAGCATAAGCGCGAACAGGCTCGATTTGCCGCAGCCGTTGGCGCCGACAAGTCCGATGCGCATGCCGGCGTGAACCATCAGGTCGACATCGCGCAACAGCACTTTGATGCCGCGTTGCAGGGTGAGTTTGCGCAGAGTGATCAAATCGGCATGCCGGAGCGGAAAAGGGCCGGATTATACGGGGGGAATCATCCCCGAGGCGCACCAAACTGGGGGGGGTTCGCTGAAATGGCGGCGTACAAGGCGGGTGCGGAGCTTCACAGGGTGGGTCTGCTATACTCTCGGACTTGTTCGTGTACGCGGTTTGTGCTTTACGGCACCCGCACGCATTCGTGTCACCGTGAGCCTAGCGTAATTTGCGTAACTCGCGTAACCCGCACGAGTTCTTGGCACGGTAAAACGGAGAATTACCCTAGGAGCGTATGAGCGACACCCCGCATGCCACGTCTTTTGACGAGTTAGGCCTGCTGCCCGAATTGCTGAGGGCGGTAAAAGAAAGTGGTTACACCCAGCCTACGCCAATCCAGGCACAGGCCATCCCGATCGTACTGTCCGGACGCGACATGATGGGCGGCGCCCAGACGGGCACAGGCAAGACCGCCAGCTTTACGCTGCCTATTTTGCAGCGGCTTGCCCGCCACGCCAACACATCAGCTTCGCCGGCGCGCCATCCGGTGCGCGCGCTGATTCTTGCCCCCACGCGCGAGCTTGCGGCGCAGGTCGAGGAGAGTGTCAAAACTTACGCCAAGTACCTGCCCATCAAAAGCGTGCAGATTTTCGGCGGCGTCAATATGGATCCGCAGACGCAGGCGCTAAGAAGCGGCGTCGAAATCGTGGTGGCCACGCCGGGCCGCCTGCTTGACCACGTGCAACAGCGCACCATCAACCTGTCGCAGGTCGAGGTGTTGGTGCTCGATGAGGCCGACCGCATGCTCGACATGGGCTTCATTCCAGACGTCAAGCGCATCATCAGTCTTCTGCCCAAACAGCGACAGGGCCTGCTTTTTTCGGCGACTTTCTCGGACGAAATCAAGAAACTCGCCGATGCGATGCTCAACGCCCCGGTGCTGATCGAGGTTGCGAGGCGTAATGCAGTCACCGAACTCATCACGCACATCGTTCATCCCGTCGCGCGCGAGAAAAAGCGCGAGTTGCTGGTGCACCTCATAAAATCGCGCAACCTCAACCAGGTTCTGGTGTTTTGCGGCACGCGTCTTGGCACCAACCGGCTTGCCTACCAACTCAATCACGAGGGTGTGCATGCCGCGGCGATCCACGGCGACAAGACGCAAAGCGAGCGCATGCAGGCGCTGGAGGAGTTCAAGACCGGCAAGGTTGGCGTGCTGGTGGCCACCGATGTGGCGGCACGCGGTCTGGATATCGTTGAGTTGCCCTATGTGGTGAATTTCGAACTACCTAGCGTGCCCGAGGACTATGTCCATCGTATCGGTCGAACCGGCCGTGCCGGCTCGACCGGCGAGGCGATCTCGCTGGTGTGCTCGGAAGAGCACGACCGGCTGGGCGCGATCGAAAAAATCATCAAGCAGTCGATTCCGCAAAGTCTCGTTCCGGGCTTCGAGCCCAATGCGAGCGAGGTGCCTTCGTATTCACCCGGTCGCGGTCGTGAAGCTCGAGACGGTGGCGGCGGGCGCGGTCGTGGCGAACGCCCCAGCCTCACGCGTGCTGAGCGTCCGGAGCGCTCCGAGCGTCCCGCCCATGCTGAGCGCAGTGAGCGGCCGCCAGCCAGCTCACGTCAGGCCGGCAAGCCGCAGGATCCCTTGTTCAGCAAACCCTACGAGCCCCAGGTGGCGCCGGCGTCGTCGCAACCGCAGCAGCCCGATGCGCCGCGTTCGTCTAGTAGGCCGGTGCGTCAGGTGGCAGCTTTGTTGGGCGGAATTCGCAAGACCCCGTAGGTCAGGCCAATGAATCTCGATCGCGTCAGCTCCGGCCTGGCTGTTCCGGATGATTTCAACGTCATTATTGAAATCCCGATGAATGCCGACCCGGTTAAGTACGAAGTGGACAAGGCGACCGGCGCCTTGTTTGTCGATCGTTTCATGATGACTTCGATGCATTACCCGTGCAATTACGGCTACGTCCCCCACACGCTGTCGATGGACGGCGATCCGGTCGATGTGCTTGTCATCACCCCGTTCCCGGTCACGACCGGTGCGGTGATTCGTTGCCGCCCTGTCGGCCTGCTCAAGATGGAAGACGAAGCGGGCCAGGATGCGAAGCTGCTGGCCGTGCCTATCGACAAGATCCTGCCTATTTACCGGCACTGGAAAAAACCCGAGGACTTGCAGCCTGAACGTCTGTCGCAGATCAGGCATTTCTTCGAGCACTACAAGGATCTTGAAAAGGGCAAGTGGGTGAAGGTCAAGGGCTGGTCCGGCCCCGTTGCGGCCAAAAAAGAAATCGTCGACGGAATCATGCGTTACAACAGGGCGAAGAAAAAGCCAATGTTCTGAGCGGTGCGCGGGATGTTCAGGTGCCGGCTATGGGAGGCGTTGTCGGTGCTCCAGCCTTGAACGGACTGTGCTCGTTCAATTCGTTGACATAACGGTCAATGCCCTTGGCTTCTCGCGCGAGAAAGTCCTCCACCGCATCGGCGAAGCGCGGGTGTTGCAGCCAATGCGCCGACCACGTTTTGGTCGGTAGAAAGCCGCGTGCGAGCTTGTGCTCCCCCTGCGCCCCGCCTTCGAACACCTGGATGCCGCGCTCAATGCAAAATTCTATTGCCTGGTAATAGCAGGCCTCAAAGTGCAGCATTGGCACGTGCTCCACGGCTCCCCAGTAGCGTCCGTAAAGGGCCTCCTGCGTGAATATGTTCAATGTGCTCGCCAACGGTGTGTTGTCCCGTTCGGCGATGATCAGCAGCACATTGTCCGGCATGGTCTTGCCAAGGCGCTCGAAAAAGGCGAGATTCAGATAAGGGGTCGATTGATGGGCGCGATAGGTGAGGTTGTAGCAGCGCGTGAAAAATTTCCAGTGTTCGCGGGTGATGTCGGCGCCGCACAGTCGTCGCATGGTGATGCCCGCTTCCCGCACACGCCGGCGTTCCTGGCGGATTTTTTTGCGTTTGTCGTGAGACAACTGTTCCAGAAAGGCCTCAAAGTCGGTGTAGCCCTGATTTTTCCAGTGGAACTGCACACCTTGGCGCAACATCATGCCGGCAGCTTGCCACTCAAGGGCTTCTTCCTCAGGGGGGAAGAGGCAGTGCAGCGATGAAAGGCTGCGCGCCAGCTCAAGCGCGGTGTCGATCAAGCGGCGTCGTGTTGCGGCATCGGCCGCAAGCAGGCGCGGTCCGCTTACCGGTGAGAAAGGAATCGCCGAAAGCAGCTTGGGGTAGTAGTCGAGGCCGTGGCGGCTGTAGGCGTCGGCCCAGGCCCAGTCGAACACGTATTCGCCGTATGAGTGGCTCTTCAGGTAAAGCGGTAGCGCGCCTGCGAGTTCATCGCCGTCCCACAGGGTGATGAACTGCGGTAGCCAGCCGCTTTTGTCGCTCGCGCAAGCGGTTTCGTGAAGGGCATGCAGGAAGGCGTGCGACAGGAAGGGCTGGCCTCCGGTAAGCCGGTCCCAGTGCGCGGCGTCGACCGTGCCAAGGCTGTCCAGAATTCGGACGGTGAGGGGGGCGTTTGCCAATTCAGGCTGCGTCAGGTTTGTGATCGCGCCGCCAGGGCGGGATGCATGCGCACGCGGTGTCGCAGCGTGGCGAGGTTCGGAAGCGATTTGGTCATTTGGAGCGCATTATTCGGCAATGCAGCGGGCGAGGCAAGGTGGGCGTTATAATTTAAAAATGTCCAAATCATCTATTGCTGCAAACCGGGTGACGATCGCCCTGGCACAGATCAATTGCGTTGTCGGCGATCTTGCCGGAAATAGCGCGAAAATTCTTGAATTTGCCCTGCGCGCGCGTGAGGCTGGCGCCGATCTTCTGCTGACACCCGAGTTGTCTTTGTGCGGTTACCCGCCTGAAGACTTGTTGTTGCGAGACGGGTTTTACCGTGATTGCGAAGCTGCGCTTCAAAGCCTTGCCAAAGGGGTGAGTGGGATCGCGGTGGTGGTGGGTCACCCGCACGAAGCCAATGGCAAGCGCTACAACGCCGCATCGGTATTGCTGGATGGCCGTGTGACAGCTACTTATTGCAAACAGGCCCTGCCAAATTACACCGTTTTTGATGAGGAGCGTTATTTCGTTCCCGGGGCTGAGCCTTGTGTGTTTGGCATGAAGGGCGTCAAGTTTGGCGTCAATATTTGCGAAGACACGTGGGGCCGGCAGGGACCGGCAACGACCAATCCGGGCGCGGCTGTTATGCACGCCGGCATTAATATTTGCGCCGATGCCTGGGAAGCCGAGGCGCCGCGCCGCGCGCGTGATGCCGGTGCCCAGGTACTGCTCGTTCTTAACGCTTCTCCATACCATATGCGCAAGCAGGCTTCGCGCTACGACGTGATGCGTGAACGCGTGGCCGAGACAGGGATGTCTCTGGTTTATTGCAACCTGGTGGGCGGGCAGGATGAACTTGTTTTTGATGGTGCCTCGTTTGTTCTTGATACTCAGGGCCGGGTTGCCCATCAATTGCCCTGTTTTGAAGAATCCCTGAGGCTGGTGCATTTTGAGAATGGCCAACCACAGCAAGGCGAGATCGTGCCCGAATTGCAACTCGAGGCGGAGGTTTACGGTGCGCTTTGTCTTGGTGTTCGCGACTATGTGCAGAAAAATGGATTTCCCGGAGCTCTGATCGGGCTTTCCGGTGGTGTGGATTCGGCTTTGGTGCTGGCGGTGGCTTGCGATGCGCTGGGTGCCGATTGCGTGCGTGCGGTGATGATGCCATCGCCTTACACCGCAGACATCAGTCTTGCTGATTCGCGAGAGTTGGTGAAAAATCTTGGTGTGCGCTATGACGAAATTTCCATTCGGCCGGTTTTTGACGCCTTTCTCGCCACGCTCAAAGACGAATTTTCCGGCAGGGCGGTCGACGCCACGGAAGAGAACCTGCAGGCGCGCATTCGCGGCACCATCCTGATGGCTTTGTCGAACAAATTCGGATCTATTGTTTTGACGACTGGTAATAAGTCAGAGATGGCGACCGGCTACGCCACGCTATATGGAGATATGGCTGGCGGGTTTGCCGTGATCAAGGACGTGGCGAAGACGCTGGTTTATCGGCTTTGTCGCTGGCGCAACGCAAGAAACCCCGACATTCCGGAGCGTATCCTGACGCGTCCACCTTCGGCCGAATTGCGTCCCGATCAGAAAGATCAGGACAGCCTGCCCCCCTATGACGTGCTCGACCCGGTTATAGCCGCATTCATGGAGGACGACCAGACGCCCGCGCAAATCATCGCCCGGGGCTTTCGGGCCGAGGACGTCAAGCGTGTGGTGGAGCTGATAAAACGCAATGAATATAAGCGCCGGCAGGCTCCCGTTGGAATCCGAATCACTCACCGCAGTTTTGGCAAGGATTGGCGTTATCCCATCACGTCCCGGTACAAGGAAACCTATTAGGCCCGTAGCCGGCCTTTCATGTTGCCGTGCCTTCTTGCTATACTTTGCAGCAATCGTATTCGGAGTCTCACATGAAAAAAATCGAAGCAGTGGTCAAGCCGTTCAAACTCGAGGAAGTGCGCGAGGCGCTTGCCGAGGTTGGCGTTACAGGGCTGACCGTCACGGAAGTAAAGGGCTTTGGACGTCAAAAGGGGCATACGGAGCTCTATCGCGGCGCTGAATATGTCGTTGATTTTTTGCCTAAAGTGAAAATTGAAGTCGTGGTGACCGAGAAAATGCTGGAATCCGCCATTGAGGCCATCATCAAGGCGGCACGGACCGGGAAAATTGGCGATGGCAAAATTTTTGTTACCAGCGTTGATCATGTCGTCCGGATCCGCACCGGCGAAACCAACGAAGCGGCGGTCTAAGCTCCGCTCCAGATGAGGGCGGTGTTTTTACTTACGCCCGCAGCAGCATCAAGGTGGCGCCGGCACCACCATCCCGATCCGGAGCTTGGCAATAGGCCAAAACATCTTCGTAGCGCGCCAGCCAGATTTTTATTTTTGCCTTGAGGACGGGCTCACGGTTTTTGGAGCCAAGTCCCTTGCCATGAATAACGCGCACGCAACGGTAGTCTCGGCTTTTTGCCGTTGCAAGAAACGCACCCAGCGCATTGCGCGCCTCGTCGCGCGTCATGCCGTGCAAATCCACACAAGCCTGTACCCCCCAGTGTCCGCGGCGCAGTTTTTTCAGTATCTGCCGAGACAGGCCATCGCGTAAGAAGCTGAGCGCCTCGCCGCTCTCCAGTGAATCTTCCCAGCTTGGCGGTTCGTCATGAAGGGGCCCGAATAGCCCGTCGTATTCATTGATCGGCGATTGCGCGGGGAAGGGCGGAGGGATTGGCTCTGTCGGGCTGACGCGATCCGGTTCGGGAAGCCGAACGGCATCGCGCACCGCGTTTCGGAAGAGCGTGCTTTCTTCCGGATCGACGACATGCGCAAAAGGGGCTAGGGTTTTTTTTCTCATGTCGCGGCAGCGCTGTGCAAGGGGCGAAATGCCGGGTAATCAAGGCAGTGCCCCCGATTGGCGACCCTGCCCTTGCCGGTTAGACGGATTTGAGGTTGTCCAGGTATTTTTCGGCGTCAAGGGCCGCCATGCATCCGGAGCCCGCGCTGGTGACGGCCTGCCGGTATATGTGGTCCTGCACATCGCCTGCGGCAAAGACGCCGGAGATGCTGGTGGCGGTGGCATCGCCTTTGTGACCGCCGTGCGTGATGATGTAACCGTTCGCCATTTCAAGTTGCCCTTCAAAAATGCCGGTATTGGGGGTATGACCTATCGCTATGAACAGGCCATGGACGCTGATTTTTTCGGTAGCACCGGAGCCGACGTGTTTGATGCTGACGCCGGTCACGCCCTTGGCGTCGCCGAGTACCTCCTCCAGGGCGTGGTCCCATTTGATGGTGACTTTGCCGGCTTTTTGTTTTTCAAAGAGTTTGTCCTGCATTATTTTTTCGGCGCGAAATTTGTCGCGGCGGTGCACTACCGTGACATGGCGTGCGATATTGGAAAGATAAAGGGCTTCCTCGACAGCCGTGTTGCCACCGCCGATGACCGCCACGTCCTGGTTTTTGTAAAAAAAACCATCGCAAGTTGCGCATGCGGATACGCCTTTGCCCATGAATTTTGTTTCAGAGTCGAGGCCGAGGTAGCGCGCTGAGGCGCCTGTGGCGATGATAAGTGCGTCGCAGGTGTAGGTGCCGGCATCGCCTTCCAGGCGTAAGGGTTTTTCTTTCAGATGGGCGGTGTGAATGTGGTCGAACACAATCTCGGTTTCAAAGCGCTCGGCATGTTTTTGGAAGCGCTCCATCAACTCGGGCCCCTGCACGCCCATTGCATCGGCTGGCCAGTTGTCTACTTCGGTGGTGGTTGTGAGTTGCCCGCCTGGCGCGAGGCCGGTGAGCAGCACCGGTTTTAGGTTGGCGCGCGCGGCGTAAACGGCGGCGGTATAGCCTGCAGGGCCGGAGCCGAGAATGAGTAGGCGTATGTGCCGCTGGGATTTTGTCATAAATTTAGAATAAAAAATATAAAAATCATAAGGTTGTCGGTTTTTTGCGGGGCGAAAAAGCGCCCTGTATTGACGCTAATATTGTTACACTGAGGTACCAGTATGAATTATAACGCGTCGCCCTGCGAGAGGGCCGCGGTACGCTCGTGTTGTACATTAGGAATTGTCTTTAAATTAGTGATTAATAAGTATTATTTTTATATATCTTTTTGCTTGTGTATTCACCCAGAGGAGATCGGCTTTGCGCCGTCTGGGGATACCTAGCATTTTGGCGCAGGTAATGCTGTGGCCTGCCGTGTGCTGTGCGTCGTTTGTGTACGCACAAACGCCTGCTCCGGTTGATCCGCGTTTTGAAATCCGGCGTTATGTAATCGAGGGAGCAACCCTTGTCAGTGCCGCCGAACTCGACGCCTTGACCAGCCCATTTGCGGGCAAAGACAGAAATTTTGCTGATGTGCAGCGCGCACTTGAGGCGCTGGAGAAAGTATTCTCGTCCCGCGGTTTCAGCGCTGTTCAGATACTCTTGCCCGAACAGGAGCTGGATAAAGGCGAGGTTAAATTTAAGGTTATCGAGGCCAGGGTCGGCAAAGTAATCGTCGAGGGGAACAAGAATTTCGACGAAGACAATATCCGCCGCTCTTTGCCCGGCATGCAGTCGGGTATCGCGCCGAACACGCTCAAGCTTGCTGACAACCTTCGTATTGCAAACGAAAGTCCGTCAAAACAGACCACCGTACTATTAAGGGGGGGCAGCGAAGAAGGATTGGTGGATGCAGTGGTTCGCGTCGTGGACGAAACGCCCTTGAAGTACAGCGTCAGTCTCGACAACACAGGGACGCCGCAAACGGGGAAATTTCGCGTTGGTATAGGATTCCAGCATTCCAATCTCTGGAATCGCGATCACACGCTGTCAGGGCAGTACGTAACTGCGCCAAACGACCCCATCAATGCTGAGAAATTTACGCTGACTCCGAGCCGGAACGTTTTCGTTATCGGTCTTAGCTACCACATTCCCCTTTATACTTTTGGGGACTCCATCGATTTCTCAGTGGGCCAATCCAACGTTAATTCCGGACTCGTCGCCAACTCGTTAAATATTGCGGGTGCGGGGACGATCGCCGGCGCAAAATATAATTTCAACCTGCCAAGGTGGGGGGATGTAGAGCACAAGCTTGTGTTCGGGGCCGACTGGCGCGCGTACCAGAGCCGGGTAACCCAATTTGTAGGCGGACCGCAACTAGTGCCAGATGTGACGGTCAGACCAGTCAGCCTCACCTATAGCGGCACCCATCGTTCTGCCGCCAGCGAAACGAGCTTTTATTTCAGTACTTACGACAACCTGCCCGGCGATAGACTTAAAGTTGCAGGGCAGAATTTTTTCACCGCCTCTCGTGCGGGATCAAGCGCCAACTACTCGTTGCAGCGTTTCGGTATCAGCCATAACCGCTCGTTTGCGAATGACTTTCAGTTCCGCGCTGCTTTTTCTGGCCAGATGACGAAAGACTTGCTGGTATCGGGGGAGCAGTTTGGTGTCGGGGGCGCCGATTCAGTGCGCGGATTCGCCGAGCGGGAAATTGCGAGCGACGTCGGTACGCGCGGTTCGACGGAACTTTACAGTCCTGATTTTGCCACTTCGCTGTCCTTCGGGGCTAACACGCGAATCCGCGCATTGACATTTTATGACTGGGGTCGCGTTACGCGTAACAAGGCCGCTATTCTTGAAGTGCAGAGCCAGACGATTGCGAGTGTCGGGTTTGGTTTTCGAATTGCCATAGGAACCAACGTTTTTATGCGTCTTGACTGGGGGCGAATCGTCGATCCCGGGGGCGTCCAGGCGCGTGGCAACGGCTTGGGGCACTTGAACATATCGTATCTTTTCTTCTGAGGCTTACGCAGAGGCAATTGCCTGTGCCTCGTGACTGTGCTTAGTGATGGTCTCGCGCTTGAATTTGCGGCTGACATGTTGTCTCGGAATGACGTATTGCGGCATTTCAGGCTTTTGCCAAGGGCGGCGCCGACCAAGTTTGGTCTAGCTTAGAACGCCAATCGTACGTTTGCGCTGCGCGCGCTAATCAATCTGAGCAAATGGGGGCCGCCACGCACAGGACAGGTGGGTCCAGCGGGACCGAAATACAGTCGATTACCCCAGTTTCCCGCTCAAAATAGGCCTAATGACGATGAAAATATCGTTCAATTCATAAATTCCCTCCAATCGCGTTCAGTTGTCGCCTCGCGCCACTACTTGATCATCGATTCCCTCAGTTCCTGACCGGTTGTGATAAAGTTAAGATTAATTAAGGATGTTAAGCTCTGACTCTTGACTGTACCTAATTGATTGAGTTGTAAGGCTTAGCGCGGTTTGCTCTTGCGGGAGGGCGAGAACGCGCAATCTGGAGAAACACGGTGTCCAAAGCCCTTTGCTTCACGCCCTCGCGCAAACTTCGCCGCAATCTGGTCGCACTAGTCGTATCGTCCGCGTTTGCCGGCAACGCCCAATCAGCGCCAACGAACCCGACGGTTATCTCCGGCAGTGCGGTTTTCAGCCAGGCGGGTAATGCGCTGAACATCACCAATACGCCAGGCACGGTCATCAACTGGCAGGGTTTTTCGATCGGCTCGGCCGAGATTACTCGGTTCATCCAGCAGAACAACCTCTCTTCAGTGCTCAACCGGGTAACCGGCAGCGAGGCCTCCAGTATTCTTGGCCAATTGCTCTCCAATGGCCGCGTGTTCCTGATAAATCCGAATGGCGTGTTTGTGGGGGGCGGCGCGGTTATTGATACCGCAGGATTTGTTGCCAGCTCCCTGAGACTTGGCGATGCGGATTTTCTCGCGGGTCGCTTCAAGTTCGATGAGATGCCTGGAGCCGGCAAAGTTGTTAACCAAGGGCAGATCAAGGCTGGGGACGGCGGGTTTGTTTATCTCGTTGCGCCTCAAGTGGAGAACCACGGCGTCATCACGTCGCCGAGCGGCGAAATTGTCCTCGCCGCCGGCAAGAGCGTAGAACTCGTCAACGCCCAAAGTCCCTACCTCAGGGTCGAACTCACTGCGCCAGACAATGCCGCGCTCAACGGTGGTCAACTCATCAGCCAGTCGGGCAAGGTCGGCATTTACGGGACCAGCATTCGCAACAGCGGTGTGATCAGCGCCAACAGCGCAACGGTGAATGAGCAGGGGAAGATAGTTCTCAGGGCGACCAAGGACATCACGCTGGAATCGACTTCAACGATCACGGCGAATGGGCCTAAGGGTGGCACGGTTACTGTGCAGGCTGAGGGGGGCACGCTGCTCGCCGAAGGCGCGATAGAAGCCAAGGGCGCGAGCGACAAGGGCGGCGCGGTGCAATTGCTGGGCACGCGGGTCGGCCTTGTTGGTGCGGCGAGCGTGGATGCTTCGGGCGAAACGGGTGGTGGTACGGTTTTGGTGGGCGGGGATTTTCAGGGTAAGGATCTCGAAGTCCAGAACGCAAGGGCAACATTCGTTGGACAAGGAGTGACGCTTAAGGCCGACGCCACTCGGCGTGGAGATGGGGGCAAGGTGGTCGTTTGGGCTGATGACGTCACCCGTTTCTATGGTCATGCGAGCGTGCGTGGCGGGGCGTTAGGTGGTGATGGAGGCTTTGTGGAGGTTTCAGGCAAGGAATCTCTCGTCTTTCGCGGAACCGCCGATGGTACGGCGAGCGCCGGTTATCGCGGCGGCAGGTTGTTGCTTGATCCCAGGGACATCATTATCAGCAATGCCGGTGCCGGTACAGTTACCGATCAAGCTGCCGGTACCCCGGATCTCACGTTCAACAGCCCTGATGAGGCTACCGACGTAACGCTTAATCCGCAGGCTGCAGGTGCCTTTAACGGGTTCAGTGAAGTCAATTTACAAGCGTCTCGGGACATCAATGTTCAGAGCGCCTTTGATGTTAAGGCTGCGATTGGCGCGGGTACTAACGCGAGTGTTGTGTTCGCTGCTGGTCGTGACATTCTCGTCAATGCCGACTTGATAAGTGGCAAGGTCGGCGCCAATCAAGGCAACATTTCCCTGTTAGCCGGCGACAATATCGCTCTTGGGGCGAACGTTGTAACCGATAACGCCGGAACTATAACCTTGCGAGCTGACGCGACCACGGCGCAGCTTGGCTTTACCTCCACAACTTTTGGTGCAAACGCGGCAAACGGGGTCGGTGCGATTACCAGATCGGCCGGAAGTATTCAGGCCGGATCAGGGCTAGTGACGCTCTCTGCGGCGACTGGAATTTCCGCGACTACCGCTGTCGGTAATTTGACCGCGAGCAATAGTACGAGCGGCAACGTCAGTATTAGTAACGCGGGAACTTTGACTATCGCCGGTACAGGGGTGAATCAGACGGGCACGGGGACGGTGGGGATCACGGCCACGGGTGGCACGCTGAACGTGAACGAGACGGTGACCTCGAGTGGAGCGGGGACGATCACGCTGACGGCCACGGGAGCGACGAGTGATGTGGTGGTGG
>JANXRV010000071.1:0-4603 GCA_025356665.1 Pseudomonadota bacterium | reverse complement strand
GGGTGATCGATGTCCTCACCGATCTTGCCCTTGTGGCGCATGATGCGAATGACGCTGTCGGGGATGCGTTTGTCTTGGGTCGGTGTGCCAGCATGTGACCAGCCGCCAACTTCGCCATCTTTTTTACGCATGGCGGTCGATGATCCATCGGCACGCAAGTGCGATTCCTGCCCCGCGTGCTTGCAGTCCACAATCTTGTTGGGTCGACGGGCATCACGGTTGAAATGAAAAACGAATTCAAAGCTGGGGGCGAGACGCCCGTTCCAGTCACCCGGCATGCCCGGCCCCTGATCCCAGACGTACCAGCCAAAGCGCCGCCAGCCGCTTGTGCGCATCCACTCGAGCCACCGGTCCCAGTAGGGGATGAATTCGTTGTCCTTGTGAATCAAGCCAAGGTTCACCAGCACCTGGCAGTCGGGAGCCATCGGGAGCTTGGCAAACACACCGCGCATCAAACCGTCCCAATCGGGGATGGCGTTGGTGCTCAGTTGCGTGTATTGGCGCTGGCTGCCGTAGGGTGGGGAGGTAAAGCACAGCTTCGCTTCGTCACCGGCCATCAGAGCCGTGATCACATTGGCGTCGGCGGCGTCGCCGCAGATCAGGCGGTGTGCGCCCAACTGCCACACGTCGCCAAGGCGAGAAACGGCAATGACGGGCACGGGAGGTATCGCATCGCTGGCGTCATCGGTTTTGTCCTCGTCCACTTCGTCGCCGTTGCCCAAGAGCGAACGAATCTCGCCGTCGTCAAACCCGGTGAGTTCCAGATCAAACCCGGCTGACGCCAGATCAGCCAGTTCAAGGGAAAGCAACTCGTTGTCCCAGTCGGCATCGAGCGCCAGCCGGTTGTCAGCGATAAGGTAGGCGCGCTTTTGCGTGGGCGTGAGGTGCGCGAGTTCGATCACCGGCACCTCGGTTAACGCGAGCTTGCGCGCTGCAGCCAGACGGCCGTGGCCGCAAATCAGGCCATTTTCGCCATCGACCAGCAGCGGCGAGGTCCAGCCGAATTCGACAATGCTGGCGGCGATGCGCGCCACCTGCTCAGCGCTGTGCGTGCGCACGTTGCGGGCAAAGGGCGTCAGCGATTCGATCGGTCGATACTCGATCTGCAGTTCGGTCATGAGGGGGGTCCGGAAATGAAAAAACCCACCGAGCGCATAACGCTGGGTGGGTTCGAAAAATGAGGCCTGGATGACGTCAACCGTGTTGGTCGCTCATCTGTCCAGAAGATAGCCGAAATATACGTCAAAAAAGCCAAAAGTGTTGCACGCACTTTGACCCTCAAAATGGACAAACGCCCTAAACCGTGGACATGGGCTTGTTCTATTACCCTCCTTGACCATTGGCTTCGGAAGATATATTGGCCGCCCGCAGCTTCCGGTATGAATTGAGGTGGCCGGTCACGCTTTGCAGCGCCTGTTGCCAGTGCCGCCACGCGGTCGTGCGATCACACGCAAAGCTAATCCCTATCTCTCGCCAGCCGTAGCGCTTGGCGCGCATCCACACCAGGTGCCGTTGTTCCACTTCGAGCCACTGCATCCAGCGCATGGTCTCCAACATCCGCTCGATGGCATCCGGGCTGGGCGGGAAGGGACGGTAGACCGGCTCGTCGTTTGAGAAAGCCTCCCACTCGCGTCGTGCGAACGCGGGCCAGACGCTGAAGTAGCCTTGCACGCGCACCGGCGGCAGGCGGCGGCTGGTGCTGACCGATTCATCGAGCCAGGCAGCCACGTCCTCTAGCGTCCACACGCGGGGCACTTTACGCATGGCGTGTCCGCCCGGGCCCGTACAGGCGCTCACCGAGCCTTCGCACCAGTT
Source organism: Pseudomonadota bacterium (assembly GCA_025356665.1). Classification (GTDB taxonomy): domain Bacteria; phylum Pseudomonadota; class Gammaproteobacteria; order Burkholderiales; family SG8-39; genus CAITSH01. The sequence goes on along the minus strand of JANXRV010000071.1, from coordinate 2,788 downwards.
CGCGCTCGACGAAGTCCAGTCGTTCGTCGGCCTCGTTGACCACGAGGATGTGCTGCTCGCGCCAGCCGTCGCGTTTAATTTCTTCGGCATCGACCGGCTCTGGAACCAGTCGAGCCAATGCACAGCGGTAGGGGTGGTGGGGGATTTTCATGAGAACTCCTGCGTATCGATGGCCCAGTGCAAAATCGCCAGCGCATCGGCCTCGTTGTCGTCGGTGACGGCGTGACCCAGCGCGCGCATCGCGGCGATCACCTCATCCTTGCTCGCGTTACCTTTGCCAGTGGCGTGACGTTTGATCGTGGCCACCGGCACGCCTTGATACGGGATTTGGTGGTGCTCGCACCAGGCGGTGAGCGTGGCCAAGAGACCGCCGTAGACGTGCGCGGCATCCACGCCCATGTGTCGCCTTACCTCCTCGAAATAAACGGCGCCAATGCCCTGTGTGCCGGCAACGGTGGCCTTCATCTCGGTGAGCCAGCGGCGAAAGCGCAGGTAGCGCATCCCGCCGCCTTCGAAGCGTTGCGATTTGAAACTCACAAAGCCGTGGGCGATCTGACCCTCCGGTGCGCGCAGCGCCCAGCCGGTGGTGGTGCCCAGATCAAGGGCCAACAGGCTCGATCGGCCGCCGGTATGGACCGCAAATTCTGGCTCCGCAAAATCAGCGGGTGACGCAGATGCCGCAGCGTGTCGTAACTTTCCATAACCTGCGTATGCGCCCTCGCGTGAGAAACTAACGTTGTGTGGTGTCTTATGCGTCACCCGAAGCGAAATTCGCCGCTGGATTGGCATTTCCATTACTTGTCCGACACCCTGTGTCATCTGCGTCATCACCTCGAAAAAACAAGAACTTGAGATCATGGTCAGTCCTCAGTTGTCGTTGTAGGGGTAGCTTGAGCGCGCAATGCTGGTCGGCTCTTTGAGTCCGATGCCTCTGAACCCGCGCACGCCGCCCGTGGCGCGCCATTTTTCGAACCGGCGTGTGATCAAGGCATCGGTAAAGCGGCGCATCGAACCCAGAAATTCCCCGTTCGATTCGGCCCACTGCTTCCAGTCGGCGAAGAGCTCAAAACTCAACGCTTTGGCGTTGGGCTGCGTCACGCAACGCTCCTCCAGCCAGCGCCCCATTGCGTCCTCGGCCTCGAAATATTCATCGGTGGCGTTGAGCACGCTTTGCGGGCGGCGCAGGCCCGAGCGCTGCCACAGCAGACATCCCTCCAGGGCCCAGGCCAGAATGCCGTCGCGTTCAAGCAGCAGTTTCTCGGTCAGCTTGCCGTCGCGCTTGTCCGGTGGAATAGTCACAGTGAACGGAATCATGTGCAGCCGGCGCTTCATCGCCTCGTCGACGTTGCGAATCGAGGGCTTGTGGTTGCCGGCGATCAAGAGCTTGAATTGCGGGAAGAAGTCAAAGAAGTCCTGGCGCATGAAACGCGCCGAGACCTTGTCACCACCGGTGATGGTCTTGATCTTCGATTCGTTCCAGCGCCGGCCCTGCTCGGTCTCGATCGATGCCACAAAGCGTGCGCCGCGCAGGCCTGCGAGGTCGGTGGGATGACGGTCAGAGCGTGTTTCCATAAAAGTGTCCATGGGTGCGTTAGCAGCGTAATCGCCGAGGATGGTTGCAATCGTCGTCACGAAGACCGACTTTCCGTTGGCCCCGGTACCGTAGAGAAAGAACAAGGCGTGCTCACTCGTGACCCCGGTCAGGCAGTAGCCGACCATGCGCTGGAGGTAATCCATCAGTTCGGCGTCGCCGCCGGTGACGTCTGAGAGGAACGCGCGCCAGGTGGGACACTCGCCCCTGGGAACGGCAGTGCTGATCTTGGTCATGCGGTCGGTACGGTCGTGGGGCCGCATGCGAGCGATGCGCAAATCGACCACCCCACCCGGGGTGTTGAGTAACCAGATGTCGGCATCCCACTCATCAGCGGTACCGGCGTGGCGGCGATCGGCGCGCGCCAGTCGTTCCACGCCGCTCATGGTGCTGGCAGCGGCAAGCTTGACCGCCGTTTTGGGGCTGGCCGCTTTGAGTGCGGCGTGGCGGCAGACGTTACGCACCAGATCGGTGGCGCCCAGCGTGTCCTCGGTACGCCAGCGCTGGCCGTCCCACATCAGCCACTTGCCCCAGGCTGCCACGTAGCGCCAGTCGTGCCGGTAGCGGCGGGTGAAACTGAGCGCGAGACCGTCCTCGCTGCCCCAAATAGCCTCGCGCGCCAGGGGCGTTTTTGTTGCGTCGGGTGCGCGCTCTGCGTCCTCGGCATCTGCGGGAATCTCATCGGGACCATCCACGGGAAGCTGCATTTCCATGCGCGGGCCCTGCGCGATGAACGCAGCGACATCAAAACCTTCACTCAGCGCATCGGCCGCATCCCAGCCCTCGGGCTTGTCCTCGGGCGGGTAGAGAATGGCGCAGGAGACAGCGCCTGCGGCGAGCATGGCTTGCGAGGCGGCATCGGCGTAGGTCCAACCCGGCGTGTCCTTGTCGGGCCAGATGAGTACTGATTTACCGGCCAGCGGTGACCAGTCGGTTTTGTCGACCGGGGCGTTGGCGCCGAACATCGCGGTGGTGGCACAGATGCCGGCGCCGATCAGCGCTTGCGCGCATTTCTCACCTTCGACCAGCACGACCACAGCCGACTTCACAATTCCCGGCTGGTTGTAGAGCGGGCGTGGATCCGGTGGCGCGAGCTTGCGGCGCTTGGCATCCCAGGGCCGGAACTCCTTCTTGCCGCCCGGCGGGTCGTAGCGGTAGACCACGGCGATGAGTTTGCCGGCGGCGTCGAGGTAGTCC
>JANXRV010000068.1:0-4128 GCA_025356665.1 Pseudomonadota bacterium | reverse complement strand
GCGGGCGTGCGCGTACAGGGCGCTTGGCATGTGCAGAACGTCAATGCCTTTTGTTCGCGCCTGCGCGCATGGATGGTCCGCTTCAAGGGTGTTGCCACGAAATACCTCACCAACTACCTCGGATGGTTTAGAGTTCTCGATCGGTCGCCCCGCTTCAGCCCCGATCCCGCACGGTTGCTCACTCTCGCGGTCAGAGCATGAGTTCAACAACATCATTCGCTAAATGAGCCAAAACAAAACACCACCCGGGTCGAAACCCGGATGGTGTCCGAAAAGCCCAAACATCCGCCTCAGGCTTTCTTCGCCGGGGCCTTTTTACCGTAGTAGTGATTGTAGGCCATGGTGCGGGGGACGACGGTGTCCTGTTCCCACTTCACTGCGCGCTCGGCAAACACCTTCTGCGACGCGACGATTTCGGCGAACAAGGGATTGTCCTTGGACTTCTTGGCAATGACCTCGTCGTAGACGTCCAGTTGCCTTTGCAGAATAGAGGCGGGCGTTTTGTAGAACTTGACCTTGTCCTTGGTCTGCAACTCGATATAGTCCCTGGAATACCGGTCGACCGCCTTCCACGACATGTCGGACGAGGCCGCTTCCACTGCGTTCTCGATAATTGATTTCATCTTCGCGGGCAGCGCATCGAACTTGGTCTTGTTGAATGTGATCTCGAACTGCTCGGCGTTCTGGTGATAGCTTTGCAGCATGCAGACTTTGGAAACGTCGGCAAAGCCGAGGAGACGGTCGGATGTCGCATTGTTGAATTCTGCCGCATCAAGCAGGCCGCGGTCCATCGCCGACACGATTTCACCGCCAGGAAGCGCATTCACCGCCAACCCCATGCCGGTGAACACGTCAATTGATATGCCCACAGTGCGATACTTCAGGCCCTTCATGTCCGCTTCTTTGGTGATGGGCTTCTTGAACCAGCCCAGCGGCTGCGTCGGCATCGGGCCGTAGGGAAAAGACACGACGTTGGCGCCGATGGAAGAATAGAGCTTGGCCAGCAGTTCCTTGCCGCCGCCGTATTTGTGCCAGGCCAGCAGCATATTGGCATCCATGCCATAGCCCGGACCGGAGCCCCAAAGCGCGAGGGCGTTCTGCTTGCCGTAGTGATAGACGAGCACACCATGGCCACCGTCGAGCGTGCCCTTGGACACCGCATCGAGCAGGCCGAAGGCCGGCACCACGGCGCCGGCCGGAAGCACCTCGATCTTGAGGTCGCCGCCGGTCATGTCATTCACCTTTTTGGCGAAGTCGAGGGCGTATTCGTGAAAAATGTCTTTTGACGGCCACGTCGACTGCCAGCGCATCGAAATAGGGCCTTGCGCCTTGACGATGCTCGGGAAGCCGAGTGTTGCGGCCCCGGCAGTGGCGGCGGCGGCACCCGACAGGAACTTCCTGCGGGACGAAATTTGGGTTGTGTCTTTACTCATGACTTCTCCTTTGTTGGCGGCATGTAAATGCAAATTTACGGCGCTCGGGCGTCTGTTTTAAGGTCGACCCGCCTGCCGGTTTTGTACCGGTCTAATGGATTTTTGGGGTTGTACGCTTGCCAATTTATCGCGTAGAAATACGCATTTATGAATTTATACCTCGGCTGCCCCAAAAGCAAGCGCCCGCCTTGTCATCCCGCATGACGCAAACTGAAAACCATGTCCTGCTTGGAATACCAGCCTAAACCAAGCACGGGTACGGGTGGCGTGATCAGCGCACTTGGCATAACCACCACCCGCATGATCGGGCGCCATAAAAAGCTTGGCCCCATAAACCGCGACGCCGCCTAATTGCCTTTTTTCATCGCCTCTACGGCGACTGGCGCCGCCGGGGCAACAGGTGCGACAGGGACGACAGGTGCGATAGCAGAAGGCATTGTCGCAGGCGCCGCTGACGCTGCCGGCAGCGCGGTGGCGGCACGCTTGGGGTGCGGCTGCCAGCCGAGCACGGCGAGCAGCACGAAAAAGCCGATTACATAGGCAAGCGCAACGTGCCAGCCATGCCGCAACCACAACCCGACCGACTTGGCCTCCGGGTACATATTGGACAGCGCGACACCCGCCGATGAGCCAAACCAGATCATCGAACCGCCAAAGCCGACCGCATAGGCAAGAAAGCCCCAGTCGTAGCCATCTTGCTTGAGCGCCAGCGCGGTGAGCGGGATGTTATCAAACACCGCCGAAACAAAACCGAGGCCCAGTGCCGTCTGCCACGAGGCGAGCGGCAGCTTTTCCACCGGCATCATCGAGGCGCAGAGCACCAGTGAGAGCAGGAAGATCGAGCCCCTGAACGCGCCAGGCAGCACACTCCAGTCGGGCTTGCGCAGCGGCGCGGAAACCAGAATGGCCAGCCAGACCGCAACACCAATAAAGGGGAATGTGTCCGAAACCTGGGCGAACTCGGTGTTGATAATGACATTGGCGATGATCGCGATCACCAGAATAAATATCACGATGCCGGTGCGCGTCCAGTCGACCGTCACGCCGGCCGGTGCATCCTTGTTAATGGGTGAGTATTTTTGCTGCTGCAGCGACGCCGGGATGCCGCAAACCACCACCGCGACCGCAGCCGCAACGTAGGCATGGAACACATCGCGCGGATCGACGTGGTCTATCCACATCATGGTTGTTGTCGTGTCACCGACCACGCTGCCTGATCCGCCGGCGTTGGACGCTGCCACGATGCCCGCGAGGTAACCGATGTGCACCTTGCCGCGAAACACCGTGTGCGCCACCGCACCGCCGATCAAGGCCGCGGCAATGTTGTCCAGGAACGAGGACAGCACAAAAACCAGGAGCAGCAGCACAAATCCGCCCTTCCAGTCATCGGGCAGGTATTTGGGCAGCATCGCCGGCACTTTGCTGTCCTCAAAATGCTTGGACAACAAGGAAAAACCCAAGAGCAGGCACAGCAGATTGGACAGCATCACCCACTCGTGCTGCATATGAACAGCCAATCCGCCAAAACCACTGCCATGACTGAATCCGGCGACAAACACTTTGTAAAGCGTGATGGTGGCAAGCCCGGTCAGGCCAACGCGCAGGGTATGGTTCTGAAAAAGCGCGACCCCGAGCAGCGTCAGCGCGAACAGGATGAAATCAATGGGGACGCCCGCTATGGCCGGTCCGTCGGCTGCCAGCACGGCTGAAGGTGCGAGCGCAAACAGCGCCGATACAAACCAGTTCACTGCGCGGCGCTTGCGCTCCGCCAACAATGTTACCGACATTGAAACCTCCCAAAGTTTGCGCCTGCAGGGCGCGAGCCGCGCCACGACTGGTCTTTTTGTATCGGCAGATTATATGCCGAAGCACCAGCCGGCACTTCGGGCGCGCGCCCCGACGGGGGAAGGGCATCAATACGCCCAAGCGCGCGGAATTGAATGCCGTGTCCGGGCCGGCAACCTGAAAAGAAAGCAAAAAAGCCAGGAAATTTCCCGGCTTTTTTGCGGTGCCCTTAGTCCTTAGCTTCTAGCCCATAGACACCTTAGACACCTTAGACATTAAGCCTTAAGCGAAAGGAGCACCTCGTCGAGCATTTTCTTGGCATCGCCGAACAGCATGCGATTGTTGTCCTTGTAGAAAAGCGGATTGTCCACGCCGGCGTAGCCCGAGGCCATGCTGCGTTTCATCACGATCGAGGTCTTGGCCTTCCATACTTCGAGCACCGGCATGCCGGCGATGGGGCTGGTCGGGTCTTCCTGCGCCGCCGGGTTGACGATGTCGTTGGCGCCTATCACCATGACCACGTCGGTGTTGGGGAAGTCCTCGTTGATCTCGTCCATTTCCATGACTATGTCGTAGGGCACGCGCGCCTCCGCGAGCAGCACGTTCATGTGCCCGGGCATGCGCCCCGCGACCGGGTGGATGCCAAAGCGCACATTGACGCCCTTTTCGCGCAGCCACTTGGTGATTTCGTAAACCGTGTGCTGGGCCTGGGCCACTGCCATGCCGTAGCCCGGAACGATGATCACGTTCCTGGCATCGCGCAACAGCTCCGCCGTCTCCTGCGCATCGATGGGCGCAACCTCGCCGGCGGGCAAAGCCGCGCCGCCGGCGGGCGCCGGCGTACCGCCCGAGGTGCCGAAGCCCCCGGCGATGACGCTGATGAAATTGCGGTTCATCGCCTGGCACATGA
>JANXRV010000133.1:0-88385 GCA_025356665.1 Pseudomonadota bacterium | reverse complement strand
GGCCCCAACGGCGCGGGAAAAACCACGTGCTTTTATATGATTGTTGGGCTCGTGGCGGTGGACGGCGGGCGCATCGAACTCGACGACACCAACATCAGCAGAATGCCCATACACCGCCGCGCAAAAATGGGGCTGTCGTATCTTCCCCAGGAAGCCTCGGTATTCCGCAAACTCTCGGTGCAGGACAACATTCAGGCCGTACTGGAACTGCAGGGCGTGACTGGCGCGGAAGGTGAAAAGCGCCTGACGGAACTGCTTGATGACCTGCATATAGCTCATTTGCGCAGCGCCATGGCTATGTCATTGTCCGGCGGCGAACGGCGCAGGGTGGAAATCGCCCGCGCACTCGCAATGCGACCGGCGTTCGTACTGCTGGACGAACCCTTCGCCGGGGTAGACCCGATCGCCGTCATCGACATCCAGAAAATCATCGTTTTTCTGAAAGAGCGTGGCATCGGTATCCTGATCACCGACCACAATGTGCGCGAGACGCTGGGAATCTGCGACCGCGCCTATATCATCAATGAAGGCACCGTTCTCGCTTCTGGCAACCCGGATGAAATTGTCTATAATGAAAACGTAAGGCGCGTTTATCTGGGCGAGAATTTCCGCCTTTAGCCGGTCCGCAGAACCACCCCCGAATATGAAGCAAACCCTGCAACTCAAACTGTCTCAGCACCTGACGCTGACGCCGCAGTTGCAGCAATCCATTCGCCTGTTGCAACTCTCAACGCTTGAGTTGAACCAGGAACTGGAAAAATTTCTCGCTGACAACCCATTGCTCGAGCGCGAGGAAATGCCGGTCGACACGCCCTTCCAGGCACCGTCCCTGAGTTCGAGCACACCAGGCGCCTCTGACAGCCCCGCGGCAGAGCCCCCTGCGGGCGAATCCAGCGCAAGCGACACCCCCGGGAACGACCAGGACTGGTTCACCGATGCGCCCTCCCACTCTTCATCCGGAAGCCGTGAGGATTCAGAGGACGGCGATTACCCGCAACAGGCGGCGGAAGCCCCGTCACTGCGCGAGCATATGCTAGAACAACTGCTGCTGCTCAACCTGTCCAGGCGCGATCGCAGCCTGGTCGCTCTGCTTATCGAGGATCTTGACGATGACGGCTACCTGACCCAGTCTCTGGAAGAAATCGCCGAAATGGTCCCGCAAGACATGGAAGTGGATCCGGACGAACTGCAGATTGCGCTGCATCACCTGCAACAACTCGAACCGGCCGGTATCGGCGCGCGCACGCCCTCCGAATGCCTTGGCTTGCAACTGCGTATAATGCTGCCCGAAACGCCCGGACTCGATCTGGCGCAAGCCATCGTGAAGGACCACCTGGCGGCGCTCGCGGGTCGCGACTTCGCCAGGCTGAAACGCTCGCTCGGATGCGACGACGACGCGTTGCGCGAAGCGCAACTGCTCATACAAAGCCTCAACCCTCACCCTGGCGCGAGCTTCTCGACACAAACCACGCGATACATCGTGCCCGACGTGGTGGTGAAAAAAATAAAAAATGTCTGGGTCGCCCGGCTGAACCGCGACGCCATGCCCAAGCTGCGCATCCATCGCATGTACGCCGATATCCTGCAAAACAACCGCTCCACCGCAAGCGGCCCGCTATCGCACCAGCTGCAGGAGGCCCGCTGGCTCATCAAAAACGTTCAACAGCGCTTTGACACCATCCTGCGCGTATCCCAGTGCATCATCGACCGCCAACGGCATTTTTTCGAACATGGCGAGGTAGCTATGCGCCCGCTGGTGCTGCGTGAAATAGCCGACACACTGGGCTTGCACGAATCAACCGTCTCTAGGGTCACCACACAGAAGTTCATGTTCACACCGCGCGGCATATTCGAGTTGAAGTATTTTTTCGGCAGCCACGTCGCCACCGAAGCGGGGGGCTCCTGCTCGGCCACGGCCATCCGCGCCCTGATCAAACAACTGGTCGCCGCCGAAGACCAGAAAAAGCCCCTCTCCGACAGCAAAATCTCGCAAATTCTCGGCCAGCAGGGTATCGTAGTTGCAAGACGAACGATTGCAAAATATCGTGAATCACTGCATATCCCCCCGGTCAATCTTCGCAAGGCCCTTTAGTCTTTACAAGGAGATGCAACATGAATCTGACGGTCAGCGGGCACCATGTGGCAATTACCCAGGCAATGCGCGAGTACGTTAGCTCAAAGATGGATCGCGTCATCCGGCACTTTGACAATGTGATCGACGTCAACGTTATCCTGTCCGTCGAAAAACTGCTGCAAAAAGCGGAGGTCAGCGTGCACGTTCGCGGCAAGGACATCCATGTCGAATGTATCGATGAAAACATGTACGCATCCATTGACGGGCTGGTCGATAAACTTGACCGCCAGATCCTCAAATACAAGGACAAAGCCTACGGGCATCCTCACGATACGCTCAAGCGCCACAGCGTGGCTGAGGAGTAAGCCGTCAGCTCGCCTGGCGTGATTGCAGTACCGATACGGGCCGTATCCAGACAGCTGCATTGCCCTGTATCGAATTGGGGTAGAATGGCGCGCTCGCTTCCACAGGCGACCCGGCAAAAACTGTTTTTTGTATGCCGATTCAGGCACTTATGAACCTCATTTCCAAACTACTCCCCGCCTCAAACATCATCCTCGACCTCGAAGTAAGCAGTAAGAAACGCCTGTTCGAACAGGCGGGTCTATTGTTTGAGAACAATCAGGGCGTGGCTAGAAGTCTGGTGTTCGACAGCCTGTTCGCGCGCGAGCGACTCGGTTCCACAGGACTCGGTCAGGGTGTCGCCATTCCGCACGGCCGCATCAACGGGCTCAAAGAAGCGGTCGGCGCCTTTGTGCGCTTAAAGACCCCGGTCGCCTTTGACGCTCCGGACGGCCAGCCGGTAGGATTACTGTTCGTGCTGCTGGTGCCAGAGCAGGCCAACGAAACCCATCTGCAAATTCTCTCCGAACTTGCCCAGATGTTCAGCGACCGTGATTTCCGCCAGAAGCTGGCGAATGAACCGGACGCGCAATCGCTGCACCAGACTTTCGCCTCATGGCAACCCAATGTCCCGGACCAGCGTCGCGCAACTGCATGATGACAACGCCGCCAAGCTCCAGCTAAGCTGGGTGTGCGGCCGCGAAGGTGCGGTCGCAGAACTGCAACGCGACAGCGATGCAGCCGCCCTGATCGGGCATCTCAACCTCATCCACCCCAACCGCATCCAGGTGATAGGCAGTCTGGCGGCGGCGCACCTCGATTCATCAGGCACCGCCGCGCTAGAGCGCATGGTGGAGGATATTTTCGCGCGCAATCCAGCCGCTTTGATTCTCGCCGATGGCGCCGCTATCATCCGCCCGCTTCTTGCCGCATCGGAGCGACGCGGCATCGCCGTGCTCGCCACACCACAACCGGCCGCCCACGTCATAGAAACGCTGCGCCGCTACCTCTCCAAGGCGCTCGCCGATACGGAAACGCGGCATGGCGTCTTCATGGACGTGCTCGGCCTGGGAGTGCTCATCACAGGTAATTCGGGCATTGGCAAAAGCGAGCTCGGCCTCGAACTGATAAGCCGGGGCCACGGCCTTGTCGCTGACGACGTGGTGGAAATCTACAAAATCGCCGCCCAGACGCTGGAAGGCCGATGCCCCGTGCTGCTGAAAGATTTCCTTGAGGTGCGGGGCTTGGGCATGCTCAATATCCGCACCATATTTGGCGAAACCGCGGTGCGCCCGAAAATGAAAATGAAACTCATCGTGCACCTTGACCGCGCCAGCCAGCCGGGTCTGGCCGAAATAGAGCGCCTCCCCCTGCACGAGTTGTCGGAAGATATCCTGGGAGTCACTGTGCGCAAAGTCGTCATACCCGTTGTAGCCGGTCGCAACCTCGCCGTGCTACTGGAGGCCGCAGTGCGCAACTACGTACTGCAACTACGCGGCATGGACAGCACGGCCGAGTTCGTCGCCCGGCAGCAACAGGCGATGGACGGGGACGGGGACGTCAACTAAGGCGATAGTGCCGTCGTTATTGAGCTTGTATCACCCCTCAATTTCGACTGGAGATGAGCTGATGAATACCAGAATCGCCGTATTGCTGATGGCAGGATTGTTCTGCGCCTCCGCCGCCCACACACAGGACAAAAAGGCCGCTGAAAAAACAGCCGCCCCCGCAGCCGAGAAAAAAATCTCGCCGCAGCAGGCGAAAATGAGTTCCTGCAACAAAGACGCCAGGGAGAAAAAGCTGGCCGGCCCGGAACGTCAGAAATTCATGAAAGGCTGTCTGGGGGAAAAACCTGCGGCCTCGCCCGCAAAAGAAACGAAAAAAACACCGCAGCAGCAAAAAATGGCCAATTGCAACAAAGGCGCCAAGGAAAAAAATCTCAGCGGCCCGGACCGCAAAGCGTTCATGAGCACCTGCCTCAAAGGCTGAGACACGGGCCGTTCCAGGGGCGTGCTCAAGGCGCGCCCCCGCCGCAAGCGGCCATGGGCTTGAACCCGTGCTGTTGCATCTACGGTGAATGACGGTTAGGCGCGCACGGGGCACAAGGTATTTGCGCCGCGGCCCTTGTTTCGGCTAATCTGCAGTGATGCAACTCGTACTCATCAGCGGCTTGTCCGGTTCGGGCAAAAGCATCGCCATCAAGGCGCTCGAAGACGGCGGCTTCTATTGCGTCGACAACCTGCCGATCCTGCTGCTCACCGAAACAACCGATTTCCTGCGCAAAGCCGGCTATGAAAAAATCGCCATCAGTGTCGATGCGCGCAGTGGAAAAGCGCTTGAGTACCTGCCACGCGCCCTGGACACGCTCAGGCAGTCGGGCATGGATCTGCGCCTCCTGTTCCTCGACGCAAAGAATGACACGCTGGTAAGGCGCTTCACCGAAACACGCAGACGCCATCCTCTTGCGCAGGGCGACGTGACCATCGAAGAATGCATCGCCGACGAACGCGAACTGCTGGCGCCGGTGGGTGAATTGGGGCACCGCATCGACACCAGCGATGCACAGCCCAACGCACTGCGCGGATGGATCAAGGATCTCCTTGATGTCGACACCTCGCGCATGACGGTGCTGTTCCAGTCGTTCGGCTACAAGCAGGGCATACCGCTTGACTCGGATCTGGTGTTCGACGTGCGCTTCTTGCCCAACCCTTTTTACGATCCCAGGCTGCGCCCTCTGACGGGCAACGACGCGCCAGTCGTGGAATTCATGCAGTCCAACCCGGATGTGGCAAAGCTGCTTGGCGAAATAAGCACCTTTGTCGACAACTGGTTGCCGCACTACCTGCGCGACAACCGCTCCTACCTGACCATCGCCATCGGCTGCACCGGCGGGCAGCACCGCTCGGTTTATCTCACCGAAAAACTTGCGGCGGCCTTTCGTGGACGCGTGCCGGTGCTGGTCCGCCATCGCCAATTGTCGCAGGGCTGATGCGCTCATGAGCACGCCCAGCGCGCACCGCGCCGGCCGCCACCATAGATCGTCAAGGCCGTGAGCGCCCTCTCAGGACTGCCGATCTTTCCGCTCAATACGGTGCTTTTCCCCGATGGCTTGCTGCCGCTTCGCGTGTTTGAAACACGCTACATGGACATGACGCGCGAGCGCATGAAAAGCAGCCTGCCCTTCGGCGTCTGCCTCATCAAGGACGGCAGCGAGATCGGCACACCGGCGGTGCCGGAGCCAACCGGCTGCCTTGCCCGCATCATCGACTGGGACATGCAGCAGCTTGGTGTGCTGCATCTTCGCACCCGCGGTGAGCAGCGTTTTCGCATCATCGGGCAGAGCGTCAATGCGCAGGGTCTTATCAGCGCCGATGTCGAATTGATTGCCGAAGATGCCGACATTGCGATACCGCCGGCATTTGCCTCTTGCGCCCAGTTGTTGCAAATGATCATGGCGGATCAGGACGCCGAAGTGTTTGCACAGCCTCACCGCTTCGACAGCGCGGTCTGGGTCGGCAACCGGCTGTCCGAAGTCGTCCCGATACCGCCAGCGGCCAGGCAAAAGCTGCTTGAACTCACAGACTGCACAACGCGGCTGGAGATTCTGCACAAATTTCTCGCCCAGCGCGGCCTGCCCGGATTCGCCGCTTAGACGCCCCGGTGCAGACGCACCGGCCACACATGTACGCCGGCTATTTCGCGTCGCGCATGCGCAAAAGAATTTTCTTTACCGGAACAGGAATAGCCGCATCCAGCGCCTGCGCCAGCGGCAGCCAGACGTAGCCCTGTTCGCGCAGCACGGGCATTTGCCCTTCTACCCTGCAGCGCCAGGGGTCGATCGCCAGACGAAAATGCGTAAACCCGTGGGCAAGGGACGCCAGCGGCTCTGGTGCGGCAATCCTGCAGCCCAGCCTGTCCTGGCAATGTAAAACGATATCAGCACCTGCCGCCAATTCGGGAAAACTCCAAAGCCCGCCCCAGATGCCCGGCGAAGGCCGCTTCTCAAGCAGCACCGCGCCCTCCGACTGCAGCACCAGCATCAAAGTATGGCGCTGCGGCATGGCCTTCGCCGGTTTGGGTTGCGGATAGTCGGCGATCTTGCCCTGTTCCAATGCCTGGCAGGTCGCACTCAGCGGGCAGCGCCCGCATTGCGGATCATGGCGCGTGCAAAGCGTCGCCCCCAGATCCATCACCCCTTGCGTGTAAGCCTCGATGTCATGCGCCGGCAAAACCGATTCAGCGATCGTCCATAGCCGCTGCTCGACCGCTTTCTGCCCCGGGAAACCGGCAACGGCGAAATGCCGCGCCAGCACGCGCTTTACATTGCCATCCAGAATGGCCTCGCACGACCCGAACGCAAACGCCGCAATGGCCGCCGCAGTCGAGCGCCCGATGCCCGGCAAGTTTTGAATCTCGGCACGGTCGCGCGGGAAAGCGCCCAGCCGCACGATCTCCTGCGCCGCCTTGTGCAGATTGCGGGCGCGCGAATAATAGCCAAGCCCGCTCCATAACTGCATCACCTGCTCCTCGCTGGCATCGGCAAGTGAAACGTAGTCGGGAAAGCGCGCCAGAAACCGCGCGTAATAGGGTATGACCGCCGTGACCTGCGTCTGCTGCAACATGATTTCAGAAAGCCAGACACGATACGGATCGATGGTGCGTTGCCAGGGCAGGTCATGGCGGCCATGCTGCTTTTGCCAGCGCACCAGACGCGGCGCGAACGCCTCTGTGGCTTCCGGTACCGCTACGGCGGCAGGCATGGGCGCTGGTCGCGCCCTGCGTGCTCCGCTCACCTTTTAAACAAGCCCTTCAGTTTGTCACCGAGTTGCTCCTGTACCTTTTGCTGCAGCTGCTGCTTGGCCGATTCGCTCACCATGGCGGCGTAATCGATGCTGTACTTGAGCGAATCAAACGGGCCGGTCAGGCGCACCGGCACGGTAAGTCCTTTAATGCTGTCGAGTTCCTTTCCACCCTGCCCACCGGCACTGTTGACGATCGCAGCCTTGGCAAGGTAATCCATCGTGTCGGCGCCCAGATTGATGTCGCCGGCCCCGCTCAAGCGCAGGAAGGGCGACTTGGCCGACAAATCCTCGTTATGCGCCACGCCGTTGCGAATGACAAAGCTCGCGCTCATCTCGGAGAAGTCCGTCTTGTCGGTCTTGTTCGCCGCCTGCTCGGTCGCGCCCTTGGCGCCCAGCGCCGCTTTGGCCTTGCGGAAGCTCTCCGCCAGATTGATGCCCTTCAGCGCACCGTCCTTGAGATTGAGGCTGGCCGTACCGTTGAGCGCTTTTTTCAAGGTCGCCACCGTCGCGCCCGATGTCTGCACGTCCATCTGCACATTGCCCCTGCCTTCGAGAAAATCTTTCCCGGCGGCATCGCGCATCAGCGGCCCGATCGAAACACCGGCTAGCTGCTGCTTCACGCTGAACAGGTTGCCATTGGCGTTCGCACTGGCGCTGCCGAGCAGGGTGCCCTGGTAAAGGCTGGCCGAAATAGGATTGAGGTCGAGCTTGCCGCCAGCGGCATGCACACCAATCTGCAATTTTTCGACCTTGACTCCGTGCGCCACCAGCAAACCAACACGCAGGCCGCCGTTCAGGTTAAGCCCTTTCAACGCCGATAAATCTATGGGTTTTTCTACCTGCTTTTCCGCCCCGGCCGGGACTGTTGCGGTTGGCGACTTGGCTTGTTGGGGAGGCAGGTATTTGTCGAGGTTCAACCTGTCTATGCCGATATCAAAGCCGATGCTCGGCGTCGAAAAACCGGCGATATTGAGCTTGGACTGGATGCTGCTGTCATCGAGCCGCGTCACCAGATCGGCGGCCAATGCCTGCTTGCCCCAGTCAAGGCGCGCCGACCCGCTATTGGCCAGGTTAATGCTTTTTTGCCCCGCCACGGGCGAGGGCAGGCTCAGATCCGAAACAATTTTCGTCAGCTGCACACTCTGCGCATCAAGATCGACACTCACCGGCGAGCCAAGCTTGCCTTGCAGGAGTTGCTCGCCCTGCTTGAGCGCGAAATCCACATCCAGTTTCGTGCTGAGCTTCTTGCCCCTGGCATCAAGCGCGGCGAGGGTAAATTTCGCATCCACAGTCTGGCCAGTCTTCACCAGCTTCACCTGGCCGCTGACCGCCCGACTGCTGGCCTCATCGGGCGATACCAGCAGCTTGGGCGCCGAAAGCTTCACATCCATGCCATCGCGAGTGCTGGCGGCCAGATCAAAGTCCGCAAGGCTCACGCGTGTTTTCGCCGGATCAAACTCCACATCGCCCTTCACCGCTACGTTGAGGCCGGCTGCTCCGGGTGCGTCACCGCTGATTTTCAGATCCAGTCCGGACAAGGCCATCGCCTTGGTAACAAAGTCAACGCGATAAACTGCCGCGAGTTTGACTTGAACATTTAGCTTGGGCTTGACGCCCTGTACATCTGCCGAAAACTGCAGCTTGCCCGGCACGCCGCTGACGATACGCGTCGTCGATAACTGCACGCCCGAGAGCCGGATCTGCGTGCCGGCCGCATCGTCCCGCCAGCCGATGTTGGCGTTCTGCAGGCTGACACCTTCGACATCGATTTTGAACGGTTTGTCGCCCTTCGTCGCAGGCTTGTCGCGGGCTTTGATATCGCCCCCGGTAAGATCATCGAAGTTGCTACGCCCGTCCTTGAACCGTTCCAGATCAAGCTTGAGCCCGGATAGGTGCACGCGATCAACCTCAACCTCACGTGACAGCAGCGGCATCAGCTTGAGCGACACCTTCGCCTCGTCGACATGCGCAAACACCTTGACGCCGCCCGGCTCCGACAAGCTTAGCTTGCCGACAGCCACGCCTATACGCGGAAAAAACGTCAGGCCGACGTCGCCGTCCAGGGCCAGCGTACGCCCGGTCTTTTCCTTTACCAGCTTGATGATCTCGGGCTTGTGCTTGTTGGGATCAAAGCTTGCCGCAACAAACGCCGCCAGTGCCCCGGCCAGCACCGCCAGACCGGCAAGGACAAAGAGTACATATTTTACTAACTTCATCCCACCCCCTTATTCGTTGGCAACGCCAAAGGGCACATGCCCCGCGGCCACATGCTGGCGCGCCGACTCCACATGGCCGCGCTGGTCATCAAAAAATATGTCGGCACCAAAGGCCTTGAGGAACGGGCCCTTGTCGAGCCCGCCCAGAAACAAGGCCTCATCGATACGGATATCCCAGGCCCGCAGGGTACGGATCACCCGTTCGTGCGCCGGCGCGCTGCGCGCGGTGACCAGCGCAGTGCGGATCGGCGAGCGGTCCAGCGGATACTCCGACTGGATGCGGTGCAGCGCCGCCAGAAAATTCTTGAACGGCCCGCCGCTGAGCGGATCGTGCGCGGCGCTGACTTCGCTGGCGGTAAAAGCGTCGAGGCCTTTTTTCTTGTACACCCGCTCCGCCTCGTCCGAGAACAGCACCGCATCACCGTCAAAAGCAATGCGCAATTCACCCACCTGCGACTGCGTACTGCTCGCCTGCGCCGGGAAAATGGTCGCCGCCGCATGGCCTGCGTCCAGCGCCTTGCGCACGTCATCCGGGTTGGCGGAAAGAAACAGGCTGGCGTCAAAGGCCGGCACATACGGATGTGTGCTTTCGCCGCCGGTGAAGGCGGCACGCACGATATCAAGCTTGTAATGCTCGATGGAATTCATGATGCGCATGCCGGTATCGGCGGTGTTGCGCGACAGCAGTATGACCTCGACCCGCGGCCGCGCCGGGCCCAATGCGTTGAGCGCCAGCAATTTTTTCACCAATCCGAAAGCGATGCCCTGGCCGAGGATTTCGTCCTCGTGCACACGCTGATAGCGGTAATAGGCTTCCACACCCTGCTGCTCGAACACGCGATTGCTCTCCTCGAGGTCGAACAACGCCCGCGAGGAAATGGCAACAACGAGCTTTCCGTCAAAACTAGCTGGCATGACAGTATGGCCGGTGGAGCGGGTGAAGGGAATCGAACCCTCGTATGCAGCTTGGGAAGCTGCCGTTCTGCCATTGAACTACACCCGCGATAGGGTGGATTTTACCGCGATTTCATCGTCAACCGTCTGACGCAATGGCTGCCGTGTCTGCACCAGGCGCGATTAAGGCGTGCAAAAGGCGGCAGAACCCACCTCGGAGGTGGCCATGTTAATTGCGCTAAGATGCACAGAGTTCAAACCTCGTACTCGTCAAGAGTGATCGATTGTTGATTGGTATTGATCCTGCGAGGGCGGCGCGGCCGGCGCCGGGCGCAAATAAAAACAGCAGGGCATACCGCGCCAACAACAACCGGAGGAGGAAATCCATGTCCAAACGCCAGGTCCTTACCTGCACCATGCTGCTGCTCGCGGCATTCACGCTTGGCGCCAACGCCGCCTATCCGGAAAAAGCAATCCGCATCGTTGTGCCCTACCCCCCCGGCGGAACCACCGACATCCTGACGCGCCTGGTCGCACAAAAACTGTCCGAATCCTTCAAGCAGCCCGTGGTAGTGGACAACCGCTCCGGTGGCGCCGCCATGATCGGCAGCGACATTGTTGCCAAATCCGCCCCCGACGGTTACACCCTGCTCTCCACCGGCGCCGGGCCGCACGTGATCAATGTCAGCCTGTTCCCGAAAATGCCCTACGATCCGCTCAAGGATTTTGCCTCGATCACACTAATGTCGATCAATCCGCTGCTGATGGTGGTGCCGGCCGATCTGCCGGTAAATACCGCGCAGCAATTCACCGCCTGGGCGCGGGAAAACGAGAAAAAAGCCAACTACTGCTCGATCGGCGCCGGTTCGCCATCGCACCTTGCGGCAGAGTTGTTCAAGTCGATGTCGGGCGTTGAGATGACACACATCCCGTACAGCGGCAGCGGGCCGGCGATTATTGCCGCCATCAGCGGCACCTGCGCCGTGTTGTTCGACAGCGTTCTTTCATCCGGGCCGCATGTCAAATCCGGGAAGCTGAAAGTGCTCGCGACCGGCAACAAGCAGCGCCTGCCATCCTGGCCCAACGTGCCTGCACTGGCCGATTCCGGCCTGCCCGGATTTGAGGCCTTCACCTGGGGCGCGTTGCTGGCGCCAGCCGGGACACCGAAAGACATCATCGACAAACTGCAGTCGGAGATGGCAAAGATATTCGCCATGCCCGATGTGCGGCAGCGGGTCGAAGAACTCGGCGCATTGCCCGGTGGAGGCACCCCGGCCGAACTCGATGCCTTCAGCCGCTCCGAGATGCGCAAGTGGGCCAAGGTCATCAAGGACGGCAACATCAAACCCGACTAACTTTTTAAAAAGCTGCGAGCCATGGCACTGACCTTCACTCCGCTACACCCGCTGTTTGCCGCTGAAGTAGGCGGCGTCGACCTTCGCGCCGCAACCGAAACGGCGACGCTCGAAGCCATCCGCTACGGGATGGACAAATACAATGTCCTGGTATTCCGCAACCAGGAATTTTCCGATGCCGAGCAAGTTGATTTCGCGCAGCGTTTTGACGGCCAGCTGCACGCCAAGACCTCCACCGCCGTATTGGTGAAAAACCGCTTTGGCAACGAGGCGCTGTCCGACATCTCCAACGTCGGTGCGGACGGACAACTGCTTGCCGCCGATGACAGGCGCCGCATGACCGGTCTTGCCAACCGGCTTTGGCATGCGGATGCGACCTTTGTCGATCCGGCCGGCCGCTATTCAATGCTCTCGGCGCGCGTGGTGCCCCCGGTGGCGGCCAACACCGAATTCGCCGACATGTGCGGCGCCTACGATGCGCTCGATGACGAACGCAAGGCCTTGATCGCGGATCTCAGGGTTCACCATTCCATCGCCTACTCGCGCGAGGTGCTGGGTTTCGAATTTTCGGCAACGGAAAAAGAGCAGCTGAAAGGGGCGGTCCACCCCCTGGTGCGCTCGTTCGCGCGCACCGGCCGAAAATCACTTTATCTGGCATCCCACGCGGCGTCGATTATCGACTGGCGCGTTCCCGAGGGGCGTCTGTTGCTGCGTGACCTGATGGAGCACGCGACCCAGCCGCAATTCATCTACAGCCACGCGTGGACTGTGGGCGATTTTGTCATCTGGGACAACCGCACCACCATGCATCGCGCCCGGCCATTCGATGACGGCAAATACAGGCGCGAGTTGCGCCGGACGACCACGCTTGATATCCCGCTACCGCTGAGGACAGCCTGAAATTGACCAAGGCCCGCCGCAGCCTTAATCCAATTTGAGATTGGCCGCCTGCGCCGCGCGGCGGTAGCGCTCGTAATCGGCCTTGTTGATTTCGTCGTAACGCTCAGGCGTGGTGGCCACCACCTCCATGCCCATGGCCGTAAGCCTTTCGGTCATTTCGCGATCACGCAACACCTTGACGAAGGCCGCGTTCAGGCGGTTGATCACCGGACGCGGCGTGCCCGCCGGCGCAAGAATGCCCAGCGCGATGGAAATGTCTATGCCCGGAAAGCCCTGCTCGGCGATGGTCGGCAAATCGGGCATCAGCGTGGAACGCACCGGCCGCGTATAACCGAGTGCGCGCAAGCGTCCGCTCTTCACCAGATCCTGCGACAGCGCGAGGCTGATGATCGCAGAGTCGATGGTGCCGGCCACCAGAGCGGCCACGGCGTCCGCGCCGCCCTTGTAGGGCACATGCAACAGGCGGATGCCGGCCGCACTGGCAAAAATCTCCATGAACAAGTGATGGATGGACGCGGTTCCGGATGAACCGTAGCTCACCGTGGTCGGGTTGCCTTTCGCCAAACGGATGAAGTCCTGCAGCGTACTCACCGGCAGATCCTTCCTGACCACCAGCACATAGGGCAGCACCACCAACGCCGACACGGGCTCAAAACTTTTCAGCGGCTGGTACGGTAGCTTGGAAAAAATCCACGGGTTAATCGCGATAGGCCCCGGATCGACCATCAGCAGGGTGTAACCGTCCGCAGGCGACTTGGAAACGTACTCGGTTGCGATGATGCCCGACCCACCCGGTCGGTTTTCCACCACCACCGGCTTCCCCAATTCTTCCGCCAGCTTGGGAACGATGGTGCGTATCAGGATATCCGGGCTGCCCCCTGGCGAATTGGTACCCACCACGCGCACCGGTCGCAGGGGGAACGCCTCTGCCCCGGGCGCGGCGCCGGCCTGGGCGCTTGCCACAGCAGGGGCGAGCGCCATGCACAGCGCACAGGCCGCAGCAATTCCATGCCAGCGGATTAACGCCCGGCCCGGCTCAAACCATCGCATGCGAAAGGAGTTCATATCGTCGAGCATGGTAATCAACTTGTCCACCATACGCCATCACTTCACTCACTGTTCCGACCCGCCCGGAAACACCGCAATATTTGCTATCCTCGGCCCCCGCCTTCGCTCGCCGCCCCGCCCAAACACCCAAAGCACGACCTCAGAAGGAAATACCATGGCCATCGGTTTTCGCATTCTCCCCTCGCCCAAACGCGCCGATCCAAAGCTGCTGCAGCGACTGAGCCTCCTTCCTGTTTCCAATGTCAGCGACAACATGGCGCGCGTACACGGCGCGGCGCTGCAGCCGATGCACCAGTCGGGAAAAATGATCGGCACCGCGTTCACGGTAAAGACGCGCCCGGGCGACAACCTCATGGTGCACAAGGCCATCGACATGGCAGTACCCGGTGACGTCATCGTCGTGGACGCCGGTGGCGCGCTCGACACGGCCATCATCGGCGAGATCATGTCAGGCTGGGCGCAACAGCGCGGCCTCGCCGGCTTTATCATCGACGGCGCCATCCGCGATGCGGAAATCCTCGCCGACAACGACTTCCCGGTCTATGCGGCCGGCGTAACCCACCGCGGCCCCTACAAAGACGGCCCCGGCGAAATCAACGTGGTCGTGTCCGTCGGCGGCATGGTGGTACGACCCGGCGACCTGATCACCGGCGACCTCGACGGCGTGCTGGCGATCCCGCAAGAGGACGCTGAGTCCATCATCACAGCCGCGGAGGCGCAGCACAAGGTGGAACAAGCGGCCATGCGCGACATCGCCGCCGGAACCTACGACCGCAAATGGGTTGACGAGGTGCTCAAGGCGCGCGGCTGCGACACCTCCGGCGCGAAATAAGGCGCGCGCCGCTGCCTGGAGTCTCCGACTTAGAGACTCAGAGTTGCGGCCTTTGGATTGGGGCCTTTGGGTGAGCCCCTGAGACTGGAGCCTCAGGGCTCCATTTTCGCGCCGGAAATGGCGACGATGCTCTCATAGTGCTTGATCTCGGCCAGCGCAAAGGCGGCAAAGTCCTCGGCGCTGCGGCTGCCGATTTCGGCGCCAAAATCGATCAGTTGCTTGCGCAACTCAGGCGACTGCAAGGCCGCGTTGGTTTCCTTGTTCAATCGCTCGACAATCGTCCTGGGCGTTCCAGCCGGCGCCATGATGCCGTACCAGGCCGAAGCTAGCATGCCACGCACGCCGAGTTCCTCAAAGGTCGGCACATTGGGCAAGACCGCCAGCCGCATCTTGGACGCAACCGCGAGTGCGCGCAGTTTGCCGCCGCTGATGCTGGGCAGCGACCCAGTGTCCAACATCATCGACAGGTGACCCGCCATCAAGTCAGTGGCTGCCGGCCCGCTGCCTTTGTAAGGCACATGCAGGACATCGATTTTCGCCACGTTCTTCAACAGCGCGCCGGCCAGGTGCTGCGAGGCGCCGATACCGGCCGACCCGTAGGTCAGCTTGCCCGGATTCGCCCTGGCCTGTTCGATGAGCTCCAGCGCAGAGCGCGCGCTCGATGCGGCCGGCACCACCAGAATATTCGGTACCGAGGCGACGAATGCGACCGGCGTGAAATCCTTGACCGGGTCAAAACCCAGACGGGCATACAAGTGGGGATTGGCGGCGTTGGTCGAACTCGTAGCCATGATCAGCGTATAGCCGTCGGGCTTTGCACGCACGAATTGCTCCGTGCCGATGTTCCCGCCAGCGCCCGGTTTGTTCTCAACCAGGACAGTCTGCCCGAGCCGCTGCGTCAGGGCCTGCGCCACTAAACGGCCGATCACGTCGGTTGCCCCGCCCGGCGGCCACGGCACCACCAGCCGTATCGGCTGTGACGGATAGGACTGGGCGTGGGCGGCGCCCATTAGCGCAAAGCCGAACAACACTGCGGCGAAAATCATTCTTTTGCGCATTCCGCTTCCTCCCTGGTGTGACCGCAGGCACTTGCATCTGCTGGTGCAAAAGCGCCGGGAAGTATAGCCGCACCCGCCCGTCGCATGCGGCGTGGCTATAATTGGGCCCGTTGGAAGCAACAGCGGCCCGCAATGGCCGTTGGCCCATTTATGCGGACTTTACCGTACTGGAAGTGCCCATTAAGGGCGACAACAGGCAGTTCGGGCGCGGGCGCGCCCTCGCCCTGACCGAGCTGCTCGACGAACTCGCCCTCGTCGGCAAACGCATCGCAATTGAGCGCAACGGCGAGATCGTGCCGCGCAGCCGCTACGCTGACGCACGCCTCGCCAACGGCGATCACCTTGAAATCGTCGTCGCGGTCGGGATCCTGTTTGCTGTCACATGATTTTGTGATCAGCGACCAGCATGGCAATATTACATCCCTATGACCGTAAGCGTTTTAAATTGGTGGATAGGCTTGTGCGTGGTGAGCGGCGTCAATATTCTCAGCTGGTCGCTTTCGGCGACGGCCCTTGGACGGCGGCGCGCCAGCTTATCCCCTGAATTCTATTCGGCGCGCCGTCTGCAGCTCTTGCTGTCGGCCGGCTATGTCTTTGGCTGCGCCTTTCGTTCCGCGCTTCCGGTTTTTGACGTTCCGCGCATCGTTATTTTTGACACCTGGCTCTCCAGCATTATTGTCGGTCGTTCGGTCGCGACTTTTGCCGAATTGTGTTTCGCCGCGCAATGGGCGCTGCTGCTGCGCGAGATTTCCCACGAGACGGGTAGCGGCGTGGGCAGGGTGACGTCCCGCGTCATGGTGCCCCTGATCATGATCGCCGAGACCTTCTCCTGGTATGCGGTGCTCACCACCTCCAATATCGGCCATGTCATCGAGGAGTCGCTCTGGGGCCTGACCGCGGGCTTGCTGGTGCTGAGCCTTGTTGCGATATGGCCGCGCTGCGACACCCGGCTGCGCGCGCTGCTCGGTGTGATTTGCGCCGCTGGGCTTGCCTACATCGTGTTCATGTTTCTCGTCGATGTCCCGATGTACTGGTCGCGCTGGATGGAGGACCAGTCCACCGGACGGCACCAGTTGGGTCTTGTCCAGGGCTTGCTTGACGTTTCGGAGCGTCGTGTCGTCTCGCACCACTGGAATGACTGGAAAAGCGAAATCGCCTGGATGTCGCTGTATTTCAGCGTCGCGGTGTGGCTGAGCATTGCGCTTGTGCACGCCCCGGTGCTGCGACCGCGGGCCGGCGCGCCCGTCGGTGACCAGCGCGTTGCGCACCCCACCAGGGGACGATGAAACGGCTCGGTAAATTTCCGGCATCACACTCTCCTGTTTGCTTTTCTTGCGCTTCGCCTTTAATGTGTCTGCTAGCCCCGCCGGGTAATGTACGAAACAATGCGGGGATAAAACAATAATCGACCGGAGGAAGCAATGACTTACGTGGCAAACGCCAGACGCCTGACGCTCGCAGGGGCGGAGAAAATGTGCGCAACCGTGATCGCGGGTGCGGAAAAAGAGGGTCTTGCGATCAGCGTGGTGGTCGCCGACAGCGGCGGCAACGTGATCCTCGCCAAGCGCATGGACGGCGGGCGCTTTCATACCATTCATTCCTCGACGACCAAGGCGGTGTGCGCCGCCTCCAACAAGCGCATCACCACCTCCAAGGGCGCGGTGGCGCAGGATCTTGATACTTCGCACGCCATAGGACTCGCCCTCGCCGCGGGCACCGAGCGCTGGACCGCCATGGAGGGCGGGGCGCCGGTGATCGTTGAGGGCGAATGCATAGGCGGCGTCGGCGTCTCGGGCGGTAACTGGAGCGCCGATGCGGCGCTGGCGCAGGCGGCCGTTGAATCGATCGGCGCGTCTATCCATATCGAAGCAAAAAAATAATCCGGCAAAGGAATCCAATGTCATTCGAACCGATTAACGTCGCCTGCCTCGGCATGGGCTGGTGGTCCGATGTGCTCGCCGATGCGATGGTGCGCTCGGGCAAGCTGAAGATCCGCTCCTGCTACACGCGCTCCGACGACAAACGCGCCGCCTTCGCAAAAAAATACAATTGCGCGGCGGCGGCGAGCTACGAGTCCATCCTGGCCGACAAGTCGATAGACGCCATCATCAACACCACGCCCAACAATGTGCACCTGGAGACGACACGCCAGGCCGCCGCCGCCGGCAAGCATGTGTTCCTCGACAAGCCGATCGCCAACACGCTCGCCGAGGGCCGTCAGATCACCGCGGCCTGCCGCGAGGCGGGCGTGGTGCTGGCCCTTGGCTACCAGCGCCGGCGCGAAAGCCAGTTCCGCTGGATCAGGAAACAGATCGATGAGGGCGTGTTCGGGCGCCTGGTCAATGCCGAGGCCAACATCAGCCGCGACCGCTTGGGCAAGATCGACCTCAACTCCTGGCGCTACCAGGCTGCGGGCATGCCAGGCGGGGTGATGCTGCAGATCGGCGTACATTACGTCGATGTGCTCGAATACCTGATCGGACCGATCAAGGCGGTCAGCGGCCAGTTGGCGCAACTGGTGCTGCCCGGGGACAACCCCGATGTGGCGAGCCTTATCCTTGAGCACGAGAACGGCGCGCTGTCGACCGTCAACGCCAGCTATGCGTCGGCGTCGGAAAACTATGTCATGAACATCTACGGCAAGGAGGCGAGCGCTTATTACGACCTGCATGGCGGGCTGCGCTTTGTCAAACGCGGCACCGAACACGCCGAGGTTGTGGCCTTCAGCAAAAACGACACCTTCGTCGACGAGCTTGACGAATTTGCCGCCGCGGTGCGCGGGCAGGGCACCCCGGAGACCGGCGGTGAATATGCGACGCGCTCGCTCGGCGTCATCCGCGCCGGCATCATTTCGGCGCGCGATGGGCGGCGCGTGCAGCTTGCCGAGGTGCTCGCAGACCCCAATGCATAATTTTCTCAATGCAGAAGGAGGCCGACCATGAGAAGTGAGTCGCTGATCTGTCATGTCGCTTGCGCGCTGCTACTGTGCTCGGCCGGTGCCGTCCGGGCACAGGCGCCGATCGCCGGCGGCGCGCCCATCGATTTCGTGGTGATTTTTCCGGCGGGGGCATCCGCGGATGTCAGTGCGCGCATCCTCGCCGAGGGCATGGCGAAAAATCTCGAACAGGCCGTTCCTGTGAGCAACAAGCCGGGCGGCGGCGGCGCGGTTGGCTACAAGTATGTGGCCGGCAGCCGCCCCGACGGCCGCACGCTGGTGTGGAACTCCAATTCGCTGTCCACCACCTATCACAGCGGCACCATGGATATCGATTTCAAGGCCTTCGAGCCGGTGGCGCGGGTGAGCATCGAAATCCCGGCGGTGGTGGTGCAGGCATCCTCGCGCTGGAAAACCCTGCCCGAACTGCTCGTGTACGCGCGTGCCAATCCGGGCCTGCTCAAGGTCGGCAATTCTGGCACCGGCAGCCATACGCACATGGCGGCGGCCTCGCTGTTCGAGGCGGTGGGTGCGCAAATCCTGGATGTGCCCTTCAGCGCCTCGCAGGTGGTGCCCAGCCTGCTTGGCGGCCACGTTGATGCGCTGATCCAGTTGCCCGGTTCCGTGGCGCCGCTGGTAAAAAGCGGTGCGCTGCGCGTGCTTGGCGTGCTCGGATCGAAGCGCGACCCGGTGTTCCCCGACGCGCCGACGGCCGCCGAACTGGGCATACCGGTTGCGGCGATGGATTTGTGGCGTGGCATCGGGGTGCCCAAAGGCACGCCCAAGACTGTCATTGCGCGACTGGAGAAGGCCGTCGAGGCCTCGATGGCGCGGCCGGAGTTTGTCAGCGCCGGCGAGAAGTTCGGCTTCCTCCCGGCGTTCATGCCGGCGGAGGCCTTCGGTCAGTTGATCGCCCGCGACGACGAGGTGATCGCGCGCCAAATGCTGGCGCTGGGCCTGAAAAAGAAACCCTAGCGCCCCTTGCGCGCGGCGTACTTGGCGTCGCGTCGCCTTTTGGGCCGCTTTGAGCGTAAATGGCGGGTTGGCCGCCCACCCCCGGCGAGCGCTACTGCGTACCCGCCGCGCCGATCTTGGTCACCAGCGCGCCCCATTTTGCCGCTTCGGCCTTGACGTATTTTTCGGTGTCCTCAATCGACGGTGGGTCGATGGGGATCAGGCCGAGATTCGCCATACGTTCCTGGATGTCGGGCGACTTGATCGCGCGTTTCATTTCTTCATGCAGCCTGTCGATGATGGCGCGCGGCGTTCCGGCGCGCACGGCGAGCATGTGCCAGGACACGGCTTCGAAACCGGCGACACCCGAGACCTCGGCAAAAGGCGGGATGTCGGTGAAAGAGGTAAGGCGCGTGAGCGAAGAGACGGCAAGCGGGCGCAGCTTGTCGCCCTTGATCAGCTGGAATGACGCGCCGGCCTCGGCGAATGCCAGGTCAACCGTGCCGGCGACAATGTCGGCCACGGCCTGCGGGCTGCTCTTGTAGGGAATGTGCACGATGTCCAGCCCGTAGTGGCTTTTCATCATCTCCACCGCCAGTTGCGGCGCGGTGGAGGCGCCGGGGGAGCTGTAGCTCAGCTTGCCCGGATTGGCGCGCGCATAGGCGACGAGTTCAGCCACCGACTTAACCGGCAGCGTGGGCCTTGTCACCAGGATGAACGGGGATTTGAGATACAGCGATACCGGCATGAAATCTGCGATCGGGTCGTAGGAGAGTTTCTTGAACACCGTCTGGTTGATGGCAAAGACGCCGCTGGTCGCCACCAGCAGCGTATAGCCGTCGGCGGGCGCCGCCAGTACTGAATTGACGGCCACCAGGCCCGATCCGCCCGGCTTGTTGTCCACCACCACCGGACGGCCGAGGCTTTGCGACAGTTTTTCCGCAAACGAGCGCACGATGACGTCCATGCCGGTGCCCGGTGCAAGCATGATGACGATGGTGATGGGCTTGGTTGGGTAGGCCTGCGCCAGCGCGGTGGGCGCGACGATCAGGGCCGAGAGTGCGACAAGCGCGCTGGCGAAACAGTTGAGAATGCGACGGTACATTATGTGTCTCCTCCTGTTTGTTCGTGCCGGTTCGTTGCCGGTTTTGCGAACTATCGCACATATTTTCTGGCGGTGCAGCGTCTTGCTTTGCCGAACCCGGAAATTATTGTCGGCTGTGTGCATGACGAAAAAAACCGCAGCCGCGGGGTTTTTTATGCCATGGCGGTCAATCCAGCGTGCGCTGTTGCGACGGATCAGCCCGGAAGCACCGACGAAGATGGCGTCCAGGGCGTGATCTGGAACGGCAGGTGATGCGGCTGCGTCGCTTCGCAGATGGCTAATTTCATGGACGGCATGGTGTGATCGCCGTCGGGCAGCTTGGCGCCGATTTTCTTGTAGTAGTCGGCGACATGCACGCTGATGCGGTAGCGACCGGTTTTCATGTCGGCCGCTTGCAGCAGCGGACCCTCGGGCGGACGTCGGCGTTGGTGGCAACCGACTTGAGCAAGACCGGCGTGGCGCCGTTGTAAGCGTAGAAATCGATTTTAAGGCCGTTGGTGGGGGTGCTGCTGTAAAGGTCGAGGATTGTCTCCTCCGGCCACCGCCGCTCGTAATGAGCCGTGTGCGCCGGCGCGAGGCGCCACACGGCTTTGCGTTCCAATCCCATCCAGACGGAAACGCGCGAACCACGATCGCGCGGCACTGCGCTTTGGCAAGATGGCCGGGGCGGTTTCTATCGTTAGAGGTAGGACATCAGACCTCATCATCGCGCTTGATATAGATTGATCCTGCACATACTATGTTCGTCCAATGAGAACTGCGCCGCTTGCACCGAGCGCAGCGAAGAAGAGAAGCCTTCCCCGCCTTAAAAAGCAAGCGACTCGATCCGCGGGGAATCCGCAGGCGGAGTGGTCGTGACGAAATAAAAAAATTCACGCCCCAACCAAGGAGGAGCATCCATGAATATCAGCCCATCGTTTCGCCGGCTTGCCAGTTTGCTGGTGGTGTTGGCCCTGTCAGTCCCGCTGATCGCCACCGGGCAGACAAAAAAGCAGGTCAAGATTTCCCATGCCACCGCCGCGGACGTCGCCAACGACAACCACATGGTGTCGTGGCTCATCGCCAGCTACATCAACAGCAATTCGGATACGCTTGAAGCGCGCATCTATCCGGCCAACGGCCTCGGTGAGGAGCGGGCCGTGGTCGAGGGCATGCAACTTGGCGCCGGGGCGACCATCCACGTCGGCGGTACGGCCATCCATAACAATTTCAACAAGCGCATGGGCGTCCTCGACCTGCCTTTCATGTGGCGCAATTATGAGCATGCGCACAAGGTGCTCGACGGGAAAGTCGGCGAAACCCTGGCGGCCGAGCACGAAAAGCTCGGCCTCAAGATCCTCGGCTGGCAGGACAGCTGGGGTTACCGCAACGTCATCACCACCAAGAAGGAAGTCAAAAGGCCGCAGGATCTGAAGGGTCTCAAGATTCGCACCATCCAGACGCCCACCTACGTCGCGGCCTTGAATGCGATGGGCGCGAGCGCCACGCCGATGGCCTTCGGCGAAGTCTATACGTCACTGCAGACCGGCGTCCTCGATGGTTTCGAGCATTCCTCAGCCGTCACTTTCACCGGCAAGTTCTATGAGGTCGCCAAGTACATCACCCTGACCGAGCATCTGTTCGGGCCCACCGCCACGGTGATTTCGAAAAAAGAGTGGGATGGCTACACCGAGAAGGAAAAACAGGTGGTGGCGGCGGCGGCGAAACTGGCGCAGGACATCAATCGCAGCCTGTCGGTTCAGCGTGACGCCGAATCGATGGAAAAGCTCAAGGCCAAGGGCATGATCGTCAACAAAATCGACAAGTCCGTCTTTCTCAAAACGGCGGGGCCGTTGCAGGATCAACTGGCCAAGACCATCAACGCCGAAGATTTGCTGAAACTCATACGCGAGTCTAAATAGGGGTTTGCGCGCACCGGCGCGCGCACGCGCGCCGGAGACACATCGAGGTTTCCATGATCCGCAATCTGTTCCGGTCGGTCGACCGCTCGGTCGAGTACGTGCTGTTCCTGATTTTCCTGGCTTTCACGCTGGTGGGCGGCCTGCAGGTGTTCAACCGCTTTGTGCTTGGCCTGCCGCTGTCCTGGAGCGAAGAGTTCCAGAAATTCGGACATATATGGATGGTGATGCTGGCTATCCCGGTCGCGTATCGCCGCGGTGCGCACCTCGGAATGGACATGCTGCTGCGCATGTTGCCCGGCTGGTCGCAGCGCGCGGTCGGCTTCATGACTGAATTGCTGTGGCTGGTGCTGGCCCTGGCGATTGGTTATTACACGCAGGCGATCATGGTGGTGGCGCGCACCCAGGACAGCCCGGGGCTTGGCCTGCCGATGCACTGGGTGTACTCGGGCATGGTGATCGGCAGCGTGTACCTCGCATTCGTCGCCTTGCGCCGCGTAGCCTTTCATTTTGGCTGGCACGAGCCTGCGCCCGACGATCTGGGGGGCGGGCACTGATGATGCTGATCATTCTGTCTGTGCTGCTGCTGGCGCTGATCACCCTGGGTGTGCCCATTTTGCTGGTGATGGGCATCGTCGGTCTGGTGGGCATTTTTACCGATCCGGGTCTGGTGCCGGCGCTGTTCCCGCAAAAAATGTTCGCGATGCTGGACAACTTCAGCCTGCTCGCGTTGCCCTATTTCATCCTGGCCGGCGAACTGGTGTCCGCGGGCGGAATCTCGAAGCGGCTGGTCGAATTCGCCGAGGCGGTTGTCGGCCACTGGCGCGGCGGCCTCGGCCATGCGTCGGTGGTGTCGAGCATGGTCTTCGCGGGCGTGTCCGGCTCGTCGGTCGCGGATACATCGGCCATCGGTTCGATTCTGGTGCCGGCGATGAAAGGGCGCGACTACAAGCCCGGATTCGCGGCGGCGCTGGTCGCCTGCGCCGGCACCATAGGCGCGATCATTCCACCGTCGATGACCATGATCGTCTACGGTTCCATGGCCAACGTGTCGATCGGCGGCCTCTTTCTCGGGGGCATTATTCCGGGCATCCTGATCGGCATCGGACTGATGATTGTCATCCACATTTATTCGTATTCGCCGGCCTTTCCCGAGTTGCGGCGGACCAGCGGTAAATTCGTGTTTGCCAAGGTTGTGCGCTCCACCATCAACGTATGGCCGGCGCTGCTGGCGCCGGTTCTCGTGGTCGGCGGCATTCTCAGCGGCGCGTTCACTGCCACCGAGGCCGGGGTGGTCGCCTGTTTCTACGGTTTCTTCATCGGTTTCTTTGTCTACCGGGTGGTGAAACTGCGCGATCTGCCGAAGATTTTCATCCGTGCCGCGGTCACCACCGCGATGGTATCGGGGATTATCGGGGTCGCCGGCGCTCTTGGCTGGCTGCTTGCGTACCTGAATTTCAACGACATCGTTTTGTCGGGTATCACGCATGTCACCGGCAGCAAGCTTGGCGTCATGCTGTTGCTGATGGGTATCATGCTGGTGCTGACGATGTTTGTCGATTCGATGGCAATCCTCATCATCATGATTCCGGTGGCGGTCGTTATCGGACGCAACTTCGGCATCGACGAATTCCAGCTCGGTTTGATGATGGTGATGGCGACGCAGATCGGCTCGACCACGCCGCCCGTCGCAGTGCTGCTTTTTGTCGCCACCAGCATCGCCGGCTGCACCTACAACGAAACCATCCGCTACTGCTGGGCGTTCATCGTCGCCGAGGTGACCGTGTTGTTGATGGTCGTGTTCTGGGCCGATCTCGCCGCGTGGATCCCGCATTATTTTCTCGGTTGAAATGCCCTCGGAGACATCGCCCGATCATTCCCGCAGCCTGACAGAGGCGTGTTAGGGGTTCAACCATCGGCCGCAAAGCCGAGCCTGGCGAGGTTCGCAGGCTCAGCCCCTTCTGTCGGGCACGCGGTCCCAGCGCGATGCGATACGTGCACGAGACCGCATGCAGGGGCGTGAGTGGGTTATCCGGATCGATGTCGGCCAGGTAGGTCATGCCCTCCTCCTCCACGAAAAAGCCAAGTCGGGTCAGTCTCTTCAAGGCACGCGCGATGATCTTGTCGAACAGGCCCTGCAACTCATCGCGGCCGGGGGGCGCGCGCCTGCTGGAAGACCGGCTCGCCCTCAGTGCGCCCATACACGCTATCGAGCACCAGACAGTGCAGATGGATGTTCAGATTGGCGGCAGAACCAAATCTCTGTACCAGTGTGACCGCACCGGCGTTGGCTGTGGCGCGTTTCAGACCTGCCTACTTGAGCAGAAAACCTGCGATGACGCGGTGGACGATGCGCAGCACCGACGTGAGCAGTTCGGGGTGCGCGGGGACCAGGATGATGAAAACGCCTTCGCTGGCTGAAAAACTCCAGGCGCAGGTCCTCAATGCGGTGTTAGACAACCCGGAGCAGTTTGCCGTCAGTCTGAAAAAAGAACGCAATGGCTGGGCCGCGTTCATCAAGCGCAACGGCATTGTTCTGGAAAAGTAGCGACTGCAGTCCCGCGATCTCTGCGAGTCAGCGCGAAACCAGGGCCGGCGGATCGTAGCTGCGCACCGCCGGCGCGGCCTCAGTCCACTTTTTTACGTCGACCAGCACCGACAGCGCACTCGGCCCTTGGGCCAGGCGCGATGTGCCAACGTCGCGCGACAACACATTGGGATTGCCGTTGCGTTCTGTGCCATCCGTTACGTCGTGGCCGCTTGTGTCGGGATCGAACCACGCGCCGGTCGCCATTACCACCACACCGGGCATCACATTGGCGTCAATGCGCACACCGGCGAGACAGGCGCCGCGATCGTTGTACATGCGGGCGACGTCGCCGTCGGCGAGGCCGCGCGCCGCGGCATCGGCCGGGTTCATGCACAGTTTTTCGCGGCCGGCAACTTTGTTGGCCTGGGCGACCGGGCCCGGATCCATCTGGCTGTGCAGGCGATCTGGTGGTTGTATGGTGATGAGATGCAGCGGATAGGTGGTGGCTGCGGCACCGCCAAGCCATTCGTCCGGCGCCAGCCATGCCGGATGCGGCGGGCAGTCGTCGTAGCCGAAACCGGCGATGGTTTCCGAGAAAATCTCGATTTTTCCCGATGGCGTCTTCAGCGGATGCGCGAACGGATCGGCGCGAAAATCCTCGAACAAGACGAAATCACGCGAAGGCGGCGGCAGCGCCACCCAGCCTTGCTGCCAGAAACTATCGTAGTCGGGCAGGCTCACACCGCGCTGTTCGCAGCCTTCGCGCATTTGCCGCCACATGTCGCGCAGCCATTCGCCGCTGCTGCGTCCGCCGGTATAGGCCGCAGAAAAGCCGCCGCGCTCGGCCAGTTCTGAAAAAATGGCAAAGTCATCGCGGCTCTGGCTGACCGGCGCGATGGCCTGCTGCATTGCGAACACATAGCTGTCGCGCGAGGAGCCGCCGATGTCGTTGCGCTCGAGTGTGGTCGTCGCGGGCAACACGATGTCGGCACGGCGCGCGGTCGGCGTCCACCAGCTATCATGCACCACCACGGTTTCCGGTTTCGCCCAGGCGCGCGACAGGCGGTTCAAGTCCTGGTGATGGTGAAAGGGATTGCCACCGGCCCAGTAGATGAGACCAATGTCCGGATAGCTGTCGTGCTTGCCGTTGAACTCGAATTCGCCGCCGGGGTGCTCCAGCATGTCGGTGAGCCGCGCAACCGGGATCGCGCGGGCCGCGGGGTTTTTGCCCAGCGCCATTTCCGCTCCCGGCAATTCGGCGCGCGGATTACCCACGCCATTCATCGAGCCGTGACCAAAAGCAAAGCCGCCTCCGGGCAGGCCGATCTGGCCGATCATCGCCGCGAGTGCGATGGACATCCAGTAGGGCTGTTCGCCGCGATGCGAGCGCTGCAAGGCCCAGGCGAGGGTGACGAGGCTGCGCGTGCCGGCGGCGCGTCGCGCAAGATCGCGAATGGTGGCGGCATCGACGCCGCAAATGGCTGCGGCCCACTCGGCGCTTTTCGGCGTGCCATCCGCGTCGCCATTCAGATACCGCTGGAACGCATCGAAACCATTACAGTATTTATCGAGAAAAGCCGCGTCGTGCCGGTTCTCGGCGAGCAGGCAGTGCGCCATGCCCAGCATCAGCGCAGTGTCGGTGTTGGGGCGAATGGGGATCCATTGCGCGTCAAGAAAAGCCGGCGCATCAGCGCGGGTCGGGCTGATGACCACGAACTCGATGCCGCGGGCGCGCGCTTCGTGCAACCACTTGCCCATTGAGTGCTCGCCGGCGCCGCCCGAGGCAATCTGGCCGTTTTTCAGTGCGAGCCCGCCAAAGGCGATGATCAGCCGCGTGTTCGCGGCGACACTGTTCCAGTCGGTGACACGGCCGGACACCGGCTCGAAGGTGCCGACCACGTGCGGCAGGATGAATTGCGCCGCGCCCCAGCTGTAATTGCCGACCTGGTCGGTGCAGCCGCCACCGGCGAATAAAAAGCGTCGCACTTGGGTGCGCGCATGGTGGAAGCGCCCGGCCGAAGACCAGCCGTAGGAGCCGCCGAAAATGCCCGTGGGTCCACGCTCGGCGCGCACGCGCGCCAGTTCCGACGCTACCAGCTTGAGCGCCTCGTTCCAGGACACTTCGACAAAGCTGTCGCTGCCGCGCTGCGTGCGATCACGCTTTTCCAGCCAGGACTTGCGTATGGCCGGGCGCATGATGCGCGTCGGTGAATAGACCATCGCGGGCATGGCCTCGAGCATCGGCGAGGGTGCCGGGTCGTCTGCGAAAGGCTCGCAGCGCACGAAACGCCCGTCTTCCACCACCGCGGTAAAGGCACCCCAGTGGGCGAGTTGCTGGAAACGCTGGGTTGTCATGTCGGGGCTAGAATACCGTCCCGCATCCAAGTGATGTGAAGCGCACTGTGAACACTGAAGCTTTGAAACCTTGAAAACATGAGTACCTCCCGACCGTCAGTCATTATCATAGGCGCTGGCATCGTCGGTGCCTGTGCCGTCGCTTATTTGCAGCGCGATGGCCTCGCGGTCACGCTGATAGACCACGCCGATCCGGGATCCGGCGCCTCTTCGGGCAACGGCGGCATGCTGTCCGGCTCATCCATCATCCCGGTGGGCATGCCGGGCGTGGCGATGAAAGTGCCGGGCTGGCTGATGGATTCGGAGGGGCCACTGACCATACGCTGGCCCTATTTGCCCACTATCGCGCCCTGGCTGTGGCGTTTCGTCCGCTCGGCCACCACCAGCAAAGTGGAGACCGAGGCCAAGGCCTTGCGCGCGCTGCTCGAACCTTCGCTGGAAAACTACGCGCCCATCGTGCGCGATGCCGGTGCGCAAGGCCTCATTCACCAGCAGGGGACCTTGTACCTCTACGGCAGCGAACAGGGTTGGCGCGGCGCGGCGCGAACTGGAGCCGGACCTCGCGCCAGAGATCAACCACGCGCGCCTGGTGCGCGAACGCGTCAGCGACTTTGAGCACAACGGCGCCAACGTCACGGCGGTGGTGACCGACCAGGGCCGCCACGAAGCGACCTGCGTGGTGCTCGCCTGCGGCGCATTCTCTCGGCCGCTGGCACGCCATCTCGGCGACGAGATGCCGCTCGATACCGAACGTGGTTACCACGTCATTATCAAGAACCCGGAAAAGCGGCCGCGCACACCGACGCTGTTTGTTGACGGCAATTTCAGCGCGACGCTCATGGACAGGGGCCTGCGTTTCCCCGGCACGGTGGAACTCGCCAGCCTGGCCGCGCCACCCAATTGGCGCCGCGCCGACGTGCTCTTGCGCGGTGCGCGCTGCCTTTACCCGGGGCTGCTGCCCGAGGACGATGTGAATCGCGTCACGCGCTGGATGGGCTTTCGCCCCAGCATGCCCGACTCGCTGCCGGTGATCGGGCCCTCGTCGGGATTTGCCAACGCCTTTTACGCCTTCGGCCACGGCCATGTCGGTATGTGCGGCGGATCAACGACGGGGCGGGTGATAGCCGATCTTGTCGCCAGGCGCGTGCCCTGCGTGCCATTGGGGGCGTTTAGTGCCAGGCGGTTTTTGTAAGCCGGTGACCGGAAACGCCCGTCCGGCGCGCCTTTACAATCATTTGTCTCTCTTGCTGAGTGGCCGTCATTCCCGCGCAAGCGGGAATCCATGGGGTTCCCTCTCTCCCTTGACGGGAGGGACGGGGAGAGGGTGAAGGCGTCCTGAAACGACCATGCCGGGTCTCGCCCCCCGCAGGGGGACGAAACAACGCTCTTAAGAAAAAGGAAAACCCTCGCTTTGCGAAAAAATTTCCGGTCTGCACGCCCGCGCAAAACAACTCAGAACGTCCCCGGATAAGCCCCGCCATCAATCAACAAATTCTGCCCGGTGATATAGGCGGCGTGCGCCGAGCAGATGAAGGCGCAGTAGGCGCCGATTTCCTCCACCTTGCCGAAGCGTCCGGCCGGATTATTGGTGCCGCGCTCCCGCCACAGCTGTTCGAAGGTCTTGCCGGTTGATTCGAGCATGCCGAGGATGTGGTTTTTTTGCGCATCCGAGTCGAACACCCCGGGCAGCAGGTTGTTGATGGTGACGTTGTGGCGCACTGTCTGGCGTGACAGGCCGGCGACAAAGCCCACCAGGCCGGAGCGCGCGCCGTTGGACAGGCCCATCTCGGCCTGCGGCGTTTTGACCGAGCGCGAACTGATGTTGACGATGCGCCCGAACCCGCGTTCGATCATGCCATCGACCACGGCTTTCATCATCAGGATGGGACCGAGCATCATCGCGTCCACGGCCTTGATCCAGTCCTCGCGCGTCCAGTCATGAAAATCGCCAGGGGCGGGGCCGTCGGAATTATTGATCAGGATGTCCGGTGCGGGACAGGCGGCGAGCGCCGCGGCACGCCCCGCCTCGGTGGATATGTCGGCGCATACCCAGGCCACAGTCAGGCCTGCCACGGTGGTGATCTCGCCTGCGGTGCGCGCCAGTGTTTCCAGGTTGCGCGCGGCGATGGTTACGGTGACGCCCTCAGCGGCCAGGCGTGCAGCGATGGCGCGCCCCATGCCGCGGCTGCCGCCGAATACGAGTGCGCTTTTGCCCTGAATGCCCAGATCCACGGTTTCTCCCCTAAATGCCTTTTTGGTGACCACCAGTCTAACCGAGCGCACCAAGCGCACCAAACGATGTTTCTTGACGGCGTGCCCGTGAGGCCCTAGATTGACTGCCAAAATCAAGTCTTGTCGCGACCCGCGACGGCCCCCGTGAAGGAGCATAAGCATGGCCAAGATGCGTATCGAAGGCTCGTTTGTCGCCAGCGTGACCCCGTTTAACGACAGCGGTGCGGTCGATTTTGGCGCCTTTCGCACGCTGCTCAAATTCCAGGAAGACAACGGCACCGTCGCAGTACTGTTCATGGGCTCAACCGGTGAGCCCTCGCTGCTGACACCGGAAGAAAAAAAGCAGCTCATCGTCGAGACCGCCAAGCTGAACACCGGGAAAATGAAATTTTTCTACGGCTGCACCGGCAACACCGCCGACCAGGTGATTGAGAACATCAAATTCGCCAAGGCCAATGGCGCCGATGGGGCGGTGTTTGCCGCACCACCCTATGTTTGCGCCTCCGAGGACGACATTGAGCGCTTTTACCTAGAGGTCGCCGACGGCTCCGACCTGCCGCTGGGCATTTACAACAACCCGCCGCGCATCAAGACCGACCTGCACTGGGACCACCTGCTGCGCCTGTTGAAGCACCCCAATTACGTCATCCTGAAAGAGTCGACCACACGCGTCGGTCAGGTGGCGCAGGTGCTCGCGGCCAAACCCGACGCCACGGTGATGTGCTGCGACTCGCCCAATCTCGGCCTGGTCGTTCCGACGATGTCGCTCGGCGGTCACGGCACCGCCAACATGGGCGGCAACATCATCCCGGCCGAAATGGCGGTGATCTCGACACCGTGGAAGAATTACGCCGATGCGGAAGGCTTCAAGTCGACCTACCTGCGCGTGCTGCAATTGCTGCATTTCAACTACTCGGCCATCAATCCGGTGGCGATCAAGAGCCTGATGCGCGCGGTCGGCCTGCCAGTGGGCGCGTTGCGCAAGCCCCTGCGCAACCTCGAAGGCGATGCTCTCGCCCGCGGTGTGCGCATCGTGCAGGAACTGGGCCTCGATAAAAAATACGGCTATACGATTTCGAACAGGCTCGCCAAGGCAGCCTGAAACCCGTTGCGATAAAAACAAGGAGAAGGGCGGCGCGGCCGCCTTTTTTCGTTTTTGGAGAAGTCATGAAGACTCTGCTCAAAGTCATCATCCTGTGCGCGACGCTGGCCATTTCGGCGGCTTCACTGGCCCAAGGCTATCCGAACAAGACAGTGCGCATTATCGTGCCCTACCCGCCCGGGGGCACCGTGGATGTGGTGGCACGGGTCGTCGCGCAGCGCCTCACCGAGCAGATGGGCCAGCAGTTCATTGTTGAAAACCGCGCCGGTGCCAATGGCACCGTAGGCAGTGATTTTGTCGCCAAGGCCGCGCCCGACGGCTACACGCTGCTGGTGCAGGCCTCGATTTTTGCCGCCAATCCGTTGTTCCTGCCCAACGTGCCCTACGACGTGCAAAAGGATTTCACGCCGGTGTCCAACATCGGCTCGGTGCCGCTGTTGGTAACGGCGCATCCCAGTGTGCCGGCGAAAAACCTGCGCGAGTTCCTCGCGCTGGTAAAAGCCGATGTGAAGAAATACAGCTTCGCCACCTCCGGCCTGGGTTCGGCCGGGCATTTGTCCGAAGAGACGATCAAGCGCCAGGCCGGCGTGCCCGACCTGTTGATCGTGCCCTACAAGGGCGCCGGACCGGCAATCACCGATACCGTAGGTGGGCAGGTGAGTGCGTTGATTGATCCGTTGCCCTCCTCGTATCCGCAGGTCAAGTCCGGCAAACTGCGTGCGCTGGCGGTCACCAGCAGCAAACGCGTGTCCTTCATGCCCGACGTGCCGACGGTGGCAGAGTCCGGCCTGGCCGGTTTCGAAATGGTCTCCTGGTACGGCCTGTGGGGCCCGGCCGGTCTGCCGAAGGAGATCTCGGCCAGGCTGGTGGCCGAGGTCGGCAAGGCGGTGCGCTCGCAGCTTGCGGTAGACAGGCTGGGCGAGCAGGGTTTTGATCCGGTCGGTTCGACGCCGGAGCAGTTCGCCGCGTACATAAGCGACGAAATCGGCCGTTACGCCAAGATCATCAAGGAAGCGAATATCAAGGTCGAGTGAAGCCGGACGCGGCTTTGCCGCGCCGGTTCATGTGCATGCGATGGAACAGACGCTGCACGCCGTTTATCGAACGCTGATTGCAGTGACAAATTTGTCACTGCAATCAGCGGAAAATCCCCTTCATACCGGGCTTTTGCGTTTTGAATGTTATGAATTGTATTCTTAGGCGTATTCGGCGCGCAGTATTTTGGCGCCTTCGACCATCGCCC
Organism: Pseudomonadota bacterium; assembly: GCA_025356665.1. Taxonomy (GTDB): domain Bacteria; phylum Pseudomonadota; class Gammaproteobacteria; order Burkholderiales; family SG8-39; genus CAITSH01. The sequence continues at coordinate 56,490 of JANXRV010000133.1, read as the reverse complement.
GCAGCTTGCCGTCGGCAACTTCGCGTGGCAGGTATTTCATGCCGCAGTCGGGGCGAGGATGACATCCTCCTTGGCGATAAAGGGCAGCGCGGGCTTGATGCGCGCGACCACCGTCTGCGGTGTTTCGATCGCCCTATCCCACAGGTCGATGCAGCCGACCATGACCTTCTTGCCGGCGAGTTTTGTCAGCACCGACCAATCAAGGTTCGACTGCGCCGTTTCAATAGACACCTGCTTGCACGAGCAATTGGCGAATTCGGACAGAAGGAATAACCCTCCGGCCGTGCGTGGATGACCGCGGCGTAGCCAAAGCAAATGTGCACGGCGGTGGTGCCGCTGATGCCATCGAGCGCGCGGTTGAGTGCGGCAAGGCCGTACTCGCGGGCTTTTTCCGGGCGCGCCTGCATGTAGGGCTCGTCGATTTGCACAATGTCGGCGCCGGCGGCGAAGAGGTCGCGAATTTCCTCGTTCACCGCCGCGGCGTAGTCCATCGCCGCCTCGGCATCGGTCTTGTAAAAGTCGTTCTGCGCCTGCTGGCTCTTGGTGAAGGGGCCGGGCACGGTGATCTTGACCATGCGCGTGGTGTTGGCGCGAAGAAAACGCATGTCTTCGACCTCAACCGGACGCAGGCGTTTGATCTTGCCGGTGATGCACGGTACGGGATTCGGGTGACCGGAGCGGTCAAGGCCGGCGCCAGGATTATCGATGTCTAGGCCCGAGAGCGCGGTGGCGACGTATAGGAAATTCACCCCCCTTTTTTCTTCACGCGCGACTGTGTCACCGCGCCAGGAAACGGTGAATTGCGCGGTGTTTGGTGAAAACTCCCCGCTCGCGCGGCTTTGTCGGTCTCTGCGTCGACCCGTCAAGACTGATTTTGACGCACTCTGACTTTGATACTCGAGCGCAGGCCGCGCCGGTTATCAAGAAACACAGCCTCATAACACTAGAAACGGCCTGACGAGCTAATCGGCGGAAACGCCGATGCAGGTGCCGTCAGTTCTTGATGCCTTCGAACAAATCGCGCCCCTTGGCGAGTGCGGCGATCTTGGAATCGGCGATGCCGCGCTTCAACATCCAGAAGCCGCAATCCGGGTGGATGTACTTGACGCGTCCGGCACCGAGAATTTTCTCGGCGCGCTCGATCGCACGCGCGATGTGGTCGGCCGACTCGGTCTCGGTGGCCTTGATATCGACCACGCCCAGACCGAAACCGATTTTCGGATCAAGATCGCGGAACACCTGCAGTTCTTCCACCGGCCGGTGCGCGCACTCCATCACGACGTGATCGACATGCAGCGCGTTGAGGTATTTGATCAGACTCTCCCAGCCGCCCTTCTGGATGCTCTGCCCGCCGTAGTTGCCGAAACACAGGTGCACCGCCGGCACGGTCTTGACCGCATCGAGAACACGGTTGAGCGATGATGCGGCCCATTCCCATTCTTCCGGCGCGCCAGGCAGGTTGGCCTCGTCGAGCTGGATGATGTCGGCATCAACGTGGCGCACCTGCTCGGCGAGCACGTCGGCAAGCGCGTGCGCCAGCGCCGGGGTGTCCTTGTAATGCTTGTTGATCAGCATCTTGGCGAGCATGTGCGGGCCGGTGACGGTGAACTTGAAAGTCTTGGTCGCCAGCGTCGCCGCGCGCCGGCAGGCCAGCGGCAGGTCTAGGGTGCCGCTGCCAAGCGGGCCTTCGACCACGCCCGGCGGACGGGTGCGAAAGCGCGTGCCCTCGGCACGCCGGTAGGCGAGCCGTTCCTCAAAACTCATGCGAAAACCCACGCCGTCCATCGGACGCACGAAGTATTCGATCATGCCGTTGGTCTCGGGGTGGTTGATGTCGAAGCGGTACAACTCGCCGTCACAGACCACATCGACACCGGCCTGCTCCTGGCTGGCGATCACGGCGCGGGTGGCGTCGATAAGGGCCTGTTCCGACGGCGCGGCCACCAGCCAGTCCGGAACGGGGTAGGAACCAACAACGGTAGTCTTGATGCGCGGCATGCAAGCTCCTTGATGATTAGAGCGGAAGGTGGAAGGCGTGTGGCCCGGCGCAGCGCCGGGCTTGCCTAAACAGCGGCGATGCTAGCACAAGTAACCAGGCTGTTAACAGGGCATATCAGGCGGGTTGTACGGGCGCGATGATCGGCTGCATCGCGGAGCACTCGGGCATCACCGCGCTGGCGTAACCGGCGCAATCGAGCGAGGCGAGCGCAATGCGCCCCGACGCGATCCGCAAGCGTACGGCGCCATGCGATTGTTCGTACACATCCGGATGCGCTGCCAGGAACGCCTGTTGTTCGCTCCCGGGCAGGGCAGCCATGCCGTTTACGTAGTGGTGGCCGTTGCGCTCGACATGGGTGATACCAAGAAAGTTGACCAGCGCGAGATCCTGTTGCACCGACAAGCCGGCCTGCGTGGTCAGGTCTTCGGCAGACATGAAAAAACGCGGCGCACCGCCCTCGGCATTCCATTGCACGCAACGCGCGGCATTGAGCACCGACTTGTAAAGGCCTTTGCAGGTCTTGCTCGACACACCGGTGTAGCCGCGCTCGCGCGCCTCGACAAAGGTATCAAGGGTGCCGTCGGATTCATCCACAATCACCGGCAGGCCCAGGACATTTCCCCGGAAATCGGCTTCCAGCGCGGCTTTGCGGGCGATCGGTTGTTCCACAAACAGGATGGACGCGGTGAGGCGCCCGAGCGCCGGGCTGGCACGCATCCGCCCCAGCAGTTCGGCCACCTGCTGCGCGTTGTCGTATTGCTCGTTGCCATCAAGCGAGGCGAAATAAGGCTGCGGCGCGCGGTCCAGTACGGCGGCAATCGCCTGCAATCGCGCGATGTCGGCATCCAGGTTGCCGCCGACCTTGAGCTTGAAATAGCGATGGCCGTAGTGCGCCACCACCTGCTCAAGGGTTTCGGGCAGGCCATCGTTGAGCGCTTGCTTGAGGTCGGCCGCGGTGATGGCGTCGACCATGCCCACGGTATGGCGCGCCTCGATCGACACAGCGGGCTTTTGCAGGGCAAGAAAACGCCCGAAGTCGATGCCGGAAAATTCGGCACGCGCAGCGCCGATGCCGGGGAGGTTGCGCTGCATCGCGGCGTAAAACGAGACGCCGTGGGCACGGCACAGCGCGTCAAGAATCGCGCGGTCAACGAGGGCCGGCCCGTAGTTGGCGAGCAGCGGATTGTAACCGCGCGCGGCACAGGTCGATTGGTGCGCGTCGTAGTGGCGCGCAAAGTGGCCGAAGGCGGTGCCGGGCGCGGCGTCGGACAGGTAGGCCTCGCGCGCCAGCAGTAGTACGTCGCGCAACTGGTTGAAGTTCTCCTCGTTGCTCAAGGAGAGGTTCTTGTCGAACCACTTGGGCGCCATCACCTCCGCGGCCGCGCCACCGGCCTCGCGCCCGTCGGGCAGGCGAATCCGCACCTGTGCAAACGCCTGCGGACAGTGCGTCAGCGTAACCACGCCAAAGCGAAACGGCAGGCGCAGCACCACCGGCCGCTCGAACATCTCGATGCTGTGCACCGAAAACGGCGGGGCGCCGCCCTTGGTGCGGGCCGGGTTATTGGTCACTATGGCCCCCCGGCTCAATCCATCGCCAGCACGCCGGTGGCCTTGAAGATGGTGCGGATGCGCCCGGTATATTCGCTGAACTTCTCGGTCATGCTATCGAGTTTGCGCGGGCGCGGCAGGTCGATGTCGATGATCTCGGCGATGCGCCCGGGGCGCGGGCTCATCACCACCACGCGGTCGGCCAGCAGCACCGCCTCGGGAATGCTGTGGGTGATGAACAGCGCCGTCTTGCGTTTTTCCATCCAGACGCGCTGGATGTCCATCGAAATCTGCTCGCGCGTGAGCGCATCGAGCGCGCCGAAGGGCTCATCCATCAACAGCAGCGGCGGGTCGTGCACCAGTGCGCGGCAAATCGACACCCGCTGGCGCATGCCACCGGACAACTCGAACGGTTTGTGGTTCTCAAACCCCTTGAGGCCAGTCGCCTCGAGCAGGTGCCGCGCCACCGGCTCGTACTTGGCGCGGTCGAGCTTGCGAATATCCACCTGCAACAGCACGTTGTCGAGCACATTGCGCCAGTCGAGCAGGATCGCGTCCTGGAACACAATGCCCAGATCCGTTTGCGGCGCGTTGACGACGCGCCCGCCCACCGTAATCGTGCCCGAACTGAGCGGCTGCAAGCCGGCGACCATTTTCAGGATCGTGGTCTTGCCGCAGCCGCTTGGCCCGACGATGGCGACGAACTCCGACTCGCGAATGTCGAGGTTGATCTCGCCGCAGGCCTCGACCGGACCGGCCTTGGACTGGTAGACCTTGCTGACGTTGTCGAGGCGTATGTAAGCGTCGGCCGCCATCATTTTTTCGGCATATAAGGCGGTTCAGAGAGGTATTCGTTGGTGAAGTACGCGTTCAGGTCGGCCTGCGGGGTGAGCTTGGCAAATTTCGCCAGCAGGTCCTGGGAGTCGCGCCAGTCGCCGATGTCGGTGACCCCTATGGGCTTTCCCTTGGTGCGCTCGGTGCGAATGATGCTCATGGTGCCGTCAACCTCAAGGAGGGCGATCTCCTGGGTGAACACCGGCGCGGTCTTGCGGAAGATCTCCGCCGCCTCGACGCGATGGTCAAAGCTGTACTGCCAGCCGCGTTGCGAGGCGCGCAGGAAGCGTCGCAGCAGGTCCTGGTTCTTGGCCTCCTTGACCCAGTTGCTATTGACGATCATTGCCGAGGAGAGCGTGGTCACACCGCCCATGTCATAGAGCCGGGTCCAGCCCATTTTGACCCCGGTCTGCAGCTGCATGCGCGGCCCCTGGTCCATGAAGTAACCGAGCAGCGCGTCAGCCTGCTTGTTGAGCACCGCCTGCTCCTTGCCCTGCGGGTTGGCCACCGTGATGACCTGCACGTCTTCAACCTTCATACCGAGCTTGCCCATGAAGGCAGTAAAGATGGCAAGGCTCGCGTCGCCGGCGGTCATCGCGATGCGACTGCCTTTGATGTCGGCGACCTTGGTGGGGCGTGCGGCGTCAGCCCGGTAGATGAAGGCCATCGGACTTTGCTGCAAGGTCACGCCCACCGACTTGATCGGCATGCCGTTGGAAATGCCGCGCATCATGGTGGCGGCATCGACGTAGGCCACCGGGCTGTTGCCCGATGCAACCAGTTGAGCAACGGTGGTCGAACCGCTGCCCTCCTGGATTTCCACTTCGAGCCCCTCCTCGGCGTAAAAGCCCTTGTCGCGCGCAACGAAGAACGGCGCGTGCTCGCCGTAAAGTGTCCAGTTGAGCCGGAACGGGAATTTCTCCAGCTTGGCCTGCGCGAGGGCCTGACCGCCGCACATAACCAATACCAACAACAGCAGGATGCGTTTCATATTTCCTCCTTTGGGTAAAATTGCCACACTACATCGTTCCCGACCCTTCGCGCACGCGATGCGTCACATGCCAGGGTATCAAGAATGCCTCAAGAAACTCGACCAGGTAAAAGAACACCAGCCCGATGATGGTCAGGGCCACGATGGTTGCGAACATCAGCGCAGTCTCCATGTTGGAGTTGGTCACCAGCAGCAGGTAGCCCAGGCCTTTGTCGGCGCCGACGAACTCGCCCACCACCGCACCGGCCACCGACAGGGTGGCCGCAACCTTGAGGCCGCTAAAGAGGTAAGGCAGGCTGGTCGGCAGGCGAAACCGAGCAAACAACTGCCAGCGCGTCGCGCCCATCGAGCGCGCGAGGTCGGTCATTTCGGATGACATCGAGCGCAAGCCCACGGCGGCATCGATGACGATAGGAAAAAACGAGATAAGGAACGCCACCAGCACCTTGGGTGTGGTGCCGACCCCGAACCAGACCAGGAACAGCGGTGCGATCGCCACTTTGGGGACCACCTGGAAAAACAGCAGCTGCGGCGTGATGAAGCGGTCGAAGCGGTGCGACGAGGTGATGCCGATAGCCAACGGCATGGCGATGGCGACCGCGAGCACGTAGCCGAGCAGCATTTCGTAGGTGGTCACCCAGCCATGGAACATCAGCTTGGAGAATTCCTGCACGAACATTTTTGCCACCGCGGTCGGCGGCGGCATCAGGTAGGCCGGCACATTGAACAGCCACACCCCGGCCTCCCAGATCGCCAGAAACATCAGAATGCCGGCCAGCGGCGAGAGTCGATTCATCATATGCAAGCCGCCTGCTTGAGTGTCTGTAGGGCCATGGCGTCGGGGGTCACTCCCAGGCCGGGAGCCGATGGTACACCGACCAGGTCGCCAACGGCGCGAAAAGCCGCGTCGGCGGTGCCGCGTTCGGCCAGGTACTGCGGTCCGTTCAGCGCGGCCGGGTGCTTGAGGCCCGCCCATGCAAACAAATGCACGGACGCCGCCAGCGACAGTTCGGGGTCGGTCAGCCCCGAGGCAAACAAGCGCAGGCCATCGCGTTGCATGCCCTCGACTATGCGCGCGGCATGCCACAGGCCGCCGCAACGGGCACTTTCATGGCGATGCCGTCGAGCATGCCCAGCGCCGCGAATTCCTCCGCTTCCACCGGCGACACAATGCCCTCGTCCATCAGGATAGTCAGCGCGCCCTGTCCCCTGAGGCGCTGGTAGTCGCGAATCCGGTTCGGTGGCAAGGGCGATTCCAGCGCCGCCAGCCCAAGGTCGGCAAGCCTTGGCGCCTGTGCCAGCGCGGTGTCAAGCGCGTAGCCGGTATTGGCATCACCCCAGTGAAACCCCTGCGGCGCGAAGGCGGTAACCAGCCGCACCAGATCAAGGTCAAACGCCGGAGATTGCGGCGGCCCGAGCTTGACATTGAAATTGCCGTAACCGAGTTGGCGCCCCTGCTCGAGCAGGCGTGCGGCCTGATCCAGGCTGGTGGTGTTGATGGTATAGCTCAGGCGGATTTCGGTCGGATCGCCGGCACGGCCGGCGTCGCCAGAAGTCGCACTGCCGAGCAGCGCGCGCACCGGCTTTCCGGCCTGCTTACCCCACAGGTCGTAGCAGGCCAGGTCGATGGCGGCCTTGGCAAGCGGCTGGCCGACAGAAAACGACGGGCGAATGACGCCCTCCATGCGCGCGTGCACAGCAGCGAGGTCGGACGGATCGGCGCCAAGCACCGCGGGTGCGAGATAGAGGCGCAACGTGCTGTCGACCGATTCGACCGTCTCGTAGGTCCAGGTCTCGACAGGCACCGCCTGCCCGTAACCCTGGCGGCCGTCGGCGTCGGTCAGGCGCACCAGCACAGTGGGCCGCAGGCCCGACTTGAAAAACTTGAAATCGCCGACCAGCGCATAGTCGCGCCGGCCGACTTCTACGCTTGTGATCGGGCTCATTTCCTCACAAGCCGCCGGAGCGGCACGCGCCCGACGGCTGACGTCGCAGAAAAACTGGGCGCAAACTTCAGCAAGCCGGGCCCCGTTCGCGCTCGCTTGATCAAGAAAGGTATGGTGTACAGCCCGTCGCATGGTGACATGGTCTTCACGGTTTCACTTTTCGATGAGTTCATGCGGCGTGCCATTCCAAATTTTGCGCCTTGATGATAAGCACCGTCGGCCAAATCGAAAAGCGAACCCAAGCCCGCGTCGTTGCGCTGCTCCGGGAACGTCTTAACTACGACTACCTTGGCGACAAGACCGATTTCGATAACCGCAACATCGCGTTGACCCTGTTGCGCGACGGGCTCGATAAGCGCGACATGCGTATAGGAAATTCAAACCCCCTTTTTCTTCACGCGCGGCCGCCAGCGCCCGGTTTGTTCTCAACCAGGACAGGTTGCCCGAGCCGCTGCGTCAGGGCCTGCGCCTCTAAGCGGCCGATCACGTCGGTTGCCCCGCCCGGCGGCCACGGCACCACCAGCCGTATCGGCTGTGACGGATAGGACCGGGCGTGGGCGGCGCCCATTAGCGCAAAGCCGAACAACACTGCGGCGAAAATCATTCTTTTGAGCATTCCGCTTCCTCCCTGATGAGACCGCAGGCACTTGCATCTGCTGGTGCAAAAGCGCGGGCAAGTATAGCCGTAGCCGCCCGACGCGTGCGGTGCGGCTATAATTGAGCCCGTTGGAAGCAACAGCGGCCCGCAGTGGCCGTTGGCCCATTGATGTGGAGGCTTTACCGTGCTGGAAGTGACCATTAACGGCGACAACAGGCAGTTCGGGCGTGCCCTCGCCGTGACCGAGCTGCTCGACGAACTCGCCCTCGCCGGCAAACGCGTCGCCATTGAGCGCAACGGCGAGATCGTGCCGCGCAGCCGCTACGCCGACACACGCCTCGCCAACGGCGATCACCTTGAAATCGTCGTCGCGGTCGGGGGAGGCTGATGCATACCTTCAGCATGGCCGGAAAAACCTACCGCTCACGCCTGTTGATCGGCACCGGCAAATACAAGGATTTCGACGAGACGCGGCGCGCCGTGGAAGCGAGCGGCGCGGACATCGTCACCGTCGCCATCCGCCGCACCAACATCGGCCAGAACGCCGGCGAGCCCTCGCTCCTGGATGCGTTGCCGCCCTCGAAGTTCACCTACCTGCCCAACACCGCCGGCTGCTACAACGCCGAGGACGCGGTGCGCACGCTGCGCCTGGCGCGCGAACTGCTCGACGGCCACGACCTCGTCAAGCTCGAGGTCCTGGGCGATCCGCACACCCTCTACCCCAATGTCATCGAGACCATCGCCGCCGCCAAAACACTGGTCGCCGAGGGTTTCAAGGTAATGGTCTACACCAGCGACGACCCGATCATCGCCAGGCAACTCGAGGACATCGGCTGCGTCGCCATCATGCCCCTCGCCTCACTCATTGGCTCGGGCATGGGTATTCTCAACCCGTGGAACCTGCAGTTGATCATCGACGCGGCCAAGGTGCCGGTGGTGGTTGACGCCGGCGTCGGCACCGCCTCGGATGCGGCCATTGCGATGGAACTCGGTTGCGATGCCGTGCTGATGAACACCGCGGTGGCCAAGGCACAAGACCCGGTGCTGATGGCCGGGGCAATGAAAAAAGCCGTTGAGGCCGGACGCGAAGCCTTTCTCGCCGGACGCATGCCAAGAAAGCTCTATTCGGCCGTGCCCAGCTCCCCGGTCGGGGGCATGATCGCAGCCGGCGCACCCAAAACCGCATAAGGCCCGATGACTGAAGAGCGGCGCAGCATCCGCAGCTTCGTGCTGCGTCAGGGGCGGCTGTCCAATGCGCAGCAGCGCGCGCACGCAACACTGCTGCCGGTGTTCGGCATTCCGTATGCGCCCGAGCCGCTCGATCTGGGCGCGGCGTTTGGACGCATCGCCCCGAACATTATTGAAATCGGCTTTGGCATGGGCGAGACCACCGCGGCCATAGCGCAGGCCCACCCGCAGAACGATTATCTGGGCATCGAGGTGCACACCCCCGGCGTCGGCAGCCTGCTCAAGCAAATCGGCGAGCTGGACCTCACCAATGTGCGCATCATCCAGTACGACGCCGTGGAAGTGCTGGAGAAAATGATCGCGCCGCAGTCGCTCGACGGGGTGCACATTTTCTTCCCAGACCCGTGGCCGAAAAAACGCCATCACAAACGCCGCCTGATCCAGGGGCCGCTGGCCGCGCTGCTCGCCTCACGCCTCAAGACCGGCGGCTACGTCCACGCCGCAACCGACTGGCAGGAATATGCCGAACACATTCTCGCCGTCTTGTCGGCGGAGCCGGCGCTGAAAAACACCGCCGAGGGCTTCGCGCCGCGACCGGACGCAAGACCGCAAACCAAGTTCGAAAGCCGCGGCCTCAAGCTCGGTCACGGCGTCTGGGATATCGTTTTTCACAAACGCTGAACAGCGATACCTTCGCGTCATTGCAAGCGCAGCGCAGCAATCTCGTCGCGCTTGGGGAAAAAATCCGATGCCACAAGATTGCTTCGTCGCTTCGCTCCTCGCAATGACATTACTTGCACGATTTGATATGCAAGCTCATGCCTATTCCGGTAAAAATAAACCCAACAAATCATTGAGAAAACGCTGCCCCAGTTCGGTTGGCGCAATGCGCAGGGCGTCGCGCCGGATCAGGCCGCGTGCCTCGGCCTCGCCCAGGGCGCGCTCCGCGGCGGCAAGCGGCAAGCCGGTGCGCGTGACAAAATCGTCAACGGCGAAACCGCCGGTCAGGCGCAGCGCGTTCATCATGAATTCAAACACACGGTCGGCGCGGCCGACGACGTTTTCTTCCTGCACGAAGGCGCCCTTGGCCGCCTGCTCGAGATAACTGCGCGGATGCTTCCAGCGCATCTGCCGGATGATGCGATCAGAGAACGACAGCTTGGAGTGGGCGCCGGCGCCTATGCCCAGGTAATCGCCAAAGCGCCAGTAGTTAAGGTTATGGCGGCTCTCGTGGCCGTCACGGGCATAGGCCGATGTTTCGTAATGCCGGTAAGCACTCGCCGCCAGGGCCGCCTCGATCGCCTCCTGCATCGCCGCGGCCGTTTCATCGTCCGGCAAAGAGGGTGGCGTGCGGTGAAAAGGCGTGTTGGGCTCGAGCGTGAGGTGGTATAGCGACAAGTGCTGCGTGCCGCAGGCAACCGCCATGCCCACATCGCTCATGCACTCCTCGGGCGTCTGTTGCGGCAGCGCGTACATCAGGTCGAGGTTGAAATTGTCAAAATGCCGGTGCGCAATCTCGACAGCGCGATGCGCCTCGGCGTCATCGTGAATACGCCCCAGCGCCTTGAGGTGGCGCGGATTGAAGCTCTGGATGCCGATGGACAGGCGGTTCACGCCGGCCGCGCGGTAATCGCGAAATTTATCCGACTCGAAGGTGCCCGGATTCGCCTCCAGGGTGATCTCGCAATCGGGCGCAAGCGGCAGGCGCGCGCGAAACGCCGCCAGCAGCGCGTCGATCGAGCGCGCCAAAAACAGGCTGGGCGTTCCGCCGCCAAAAAAAATGCTGTGCACGCGCCGGCCCCACACCTGCGGCAGCGCGGCCTCGAGGTCCGCTATCAGCGCCGCAACGTAGGCCTCTTCCGGAATGGCCTGCTTCGACTCATGCGAATTGAAATCGCAGTAGGGGCATTTGCGCACGCACCAGGGGATGTGCACATACAGCGAGAGCGGCGGCAGGCTGTCGAGGCGGGCGCCGCTAAGATCGCGCAACACCGAAACCTGCGCGCCGCCGCCAGGGGTGGACATCAAGCGCCCTCTTGCAGCAGCGCCAGCAGGCGCTGCAATGCACGGCCGCGATGGCTGACGGCGTTCTTGTTCGCGGCATCGAGCTCCGCGGCGGTCTTGCCCAGCTCGGGCAGCAGGAAATACGGGTCGTAACCAAAGCCGTTTTCGCCGCGCGGTGCTTCGACGATGCAGCCCTGCCAGCGCCCTTCGGCGATCAGCGGCTCCGGATCATCGGCGTGGCGCAACAGCACGATGACGGCGAAATAATGTGCGCTTTTATCCGCGACACCGCCGAGCGCGGCAAGAAGCTTGCGGTTGTTGCGCGCGTCATTGGCCTCGCGCCCGGTCGGCCCGCCCGATGGCGCTTCACCGGCGTAACGCGCTGAATGCACGCCGGGTGCACCGCCGAGCGCGCGCACGCAAATGCCCGAGTCATCGGCAAGCGCCGGCTTGCCCGACAGGCGGCTGGCGTGGCGCGCCTTGGCCAGGGCGTTCTCGACAAAGGTGCCATACGGCTCCTCCGCATCGGCGATGCCAAGCGCGCCCTGCGCAATCACGGTGTAGCCAAGCGGCCCCAGCATGGCCTCGAATTCCCGGATTTTTCCGGCATTACCTGAGGCGAGGACGAGTTCTTTCATCAGTGCGGTCTCGATGTTTTAATGGGCAGGCATCGCCTGGAAATCCTTGTCTGGCGCGGCTTTCCAGCCGGTCAGTCCTTGACGCGGGCGATACGCACGACCTCCGGAATCGAGCGCAGCGCACGCATCACGCGGGCGAGGTGCTGGCGGCTCGACACCTGCAGCGTGAAGTGGTTGGTGGCGTACATGTCGCTGCTCTCTTCAACCGAAATGTTGGCGATGTTACAGCCGGCCTCGGCGATCGCCGCCGCAATCTTGGCCAGCACGCCGCGCTTGTCCAGCACGGTGGTGCGCACGTTCACGTCGAACAGCTTGTCGGTTTCCGGGTCCCAGTCGACGTCTATCCATTTTTCCGGGTCGCTGCGCGAGCGTATGGCGGTCTTGCAATCATGGGTGTGGATGACCAGACCCTCGCCCTTCTTGATAAAGCCGATGATCGGGTCGCCCGGAATCGGATTGCAGCAGGAGGCAAACTGCACCGCCATGCCCTCGGTGCCGCGGATGGTGATCGAATGCACGACCTTGGCGCCCTTGGCACCCTTGGCGCCCTTGGCACCCTTGGCACCCTTGGCACCATTGGCACCTTTGGCGCCCTCCGCCACCGGGTGGTCATAGAGCACGAGCAGGCGTCGCGCGACAATCGCCGGCAGGCGCTTGCCCAGGCCGATATCCCCCAGCACCTCCTTGCGCGATTTGGCGCTGGAGTCGCGCAGCATCTTGTCCCAGCGCTCCACGGTCACCTCGGCGAGCGAACTGCCCAGCGCGCGCAGCGCCTGGTTGAGCAGGCGCTCGCCCAGCGTCGCCGACTCGCCCGACTGCATGGTCTTGAGAAAATGGCGTATCTGCGAGCGCGCCTTGCCGGTCTTGACGTAGGTCAGCCAGGACGGGTTGGGGTGGGCGTGGCTGGCGGTGATGATCTCGACGCGATCGCCGTTCTTGAGCACCGTGCGCAGCGGCACCAGCTCATGGTTGATCTTGACGGCGACGCAGCGATTGCCCACGTCGGTGTGCACCGTATAGGCGAAGTCCACCGGGGTGGCGTTGCGCGGCAACGACAGTATCCGACCCTTGGGCGTGAAGACATACACCTCGTCTGGGAACAGATCGACCTTGATATGCTCGAGAAACTCGGCCGAATCGCCGCTGGTGCTCTGGATATCGAGCAGGGACTGCAGCCATTTGTGCGTGCGCTGCTGCACCTCGGACAGCGATCCGTCGGCGGTCTTGTAAAGCCAGTGCGAAGCCACGCCGGTCTCGGCGATATGGTGCATCTCGCGCGTGCGGATCTGCACCTCCGCCGGCGTGCCATAGGGGCCGATCAGCGTGGTGTGCAAAGACTGGTAACCGTTCACCTTGGGAATGGCGATGTAGTCCTTGAACTTGCCCGGCACCGGTTTGTACAGGCCGTGCAGCACGCCCAGCGCGAGATAACACGAGGGCACATCCTTGACGATGACGCGAAAACCGTAGATATCGAGCACCTGCGAAAACGACAGGTGCTTCTCGGTCATTTTCTTATAAACCGAATACAGGTGCTTCTCGCGGCCCGACACCTGCGCCTCAAGCCCCGTCTCGGGCAGGCGGGCGCGAATCGCCTCGAGGATTTTGTTCACCACCTCGCGCCGGTTGCCGCGCGCCGCCTTGGTCGCCTTGGCGAGGATACGGTAGCGCAGCGGATAAATATGCGTGAACGCGAGCTCCTGCATTTCGCGGTACAGCGCATCCAGGCCCAGGCGGTTGGCGATGGGCGCGTAAATCTCCAGCGTCTCGCGCGCGACACGGCGGCGCTTGGCCGGCGGCACCGCGCCCAGGGTGCGCATGTTGTGCAGGCGGTCAGCCAGCTTGATCAGGATGACGCGAACATCGCGCGCCATGGCCAGCAGCATCTTGCGGAAATTCTCCGCCTGCGCGTCGGCCTGGGACTGGAACTCGATGCGATCGAGCTTGGAAACGCCATCGACAAGCTCGGCGACCGATTTGCCAAAACGCGTGCCAATGTCCGCGGTGGAGACCGCGGTGTCCTCGACCACGTCGTGCAACAAGGCCGCCATCAACGCCTGTGCATCGAGCTGCCAGTCGGCGAGGATTTCCGCCACCGCCAGCGGATGTGAAATATACGGTTCGCCGCTGGCGCGCTGCTGCCCTTGATGGGCGGCGTCACTGAACTGGTAGGCCTCTTCGATACGGCCGATATCGGCCGGCTTGAGGTAGCCCGCGAGATGTTGCCGGAAGTCGGGGGTGAGCGCGTTCACGGGCAGCCCCTACCCGTGTGCGCTAAGCGCGCGCCGCTAGGCAGCGGCGCGCAGTTTCACCGGCGTCACCGGGATCACCGGAGTGATCGTAGTGACCGGAGTCAATGGAACAAAAACAAATGGCACAGTCCGATTTCAACCGGTCCTTGCTCAGGCAAGGTTGGCGCGGTTAAGCATTTCCAGGCCGACCTTGCCTGCGGCGATTTCGCGCAGCGCGATCACGGTCGGCTTGTCGCGATTGGGTTCCACCAGCGGCGCGCCGCCCTGTGCCAACTGGCGCGCGCGATAGGTTGCGGCGAGGGTCAGCTGAAAACGATTGTGAATATCTTTCATGCAGTCATCTACGGTAATGCGTGCCATGGCGAATCCTTATCAAAAACTGCTGAGTCTGAGTGATTGCTGCTGTTGCGTTGCCAGGCGGGCAATCGGTGCTGCGGCTTTACCGCGAGAATGTCCGCCCAAGCGCTCGAATAGCCGCTCAGGCATTCGATTGCTCTGCCTGATTATTTGAACAAATCAGGGTGTGTTGCGCTTTGCCGGGCCAGACCAAGACGGTTCGCACGCACGACCGCGACCATGTCCCACTTTGCCTCTTCAAAGTCCTGATTAATAATAACATAATTGAATTCCGCAGCGTGGCCCATTTCATCCGAAGCGGCCGCCATGCGGCGCTTTATGGCCTCTTCGCTATCGCCACCGCGGGCACGCACCCGCCGCTCCAACTCGGCAAGCGAGGGCGCCAGGATGAAAATGCCGATCACATCGGGGAATATCTGGCGCACCTGCTGCGCCCCCTGCCAGTCTATTTCCAGAACAATATCAATGCCCTCGGCACGTCTTGCGCTGATCCAGGCCTGCGATGTGCCATAGCGGTTGCCGTGCACCTCGGCGCTTTCCAGAAACTCGCCCGCCGCCAGCATGCGGGCAAACGTGGGATGGTCGACAAAATGGTACTCGCGACCGTCGGCCTCGCCCGGGCGCGGCGCGCGTGTCGTGTACGACACCGACAAGGCCAGCCCGGGAACCTCTTTGAGCATCGCATTGACGAGTGAGGATTTGCCCGCACCCGATGGTGCGCAAACGATAAACAGGGAGCCGGTCATGTTGGTAAATGGCAAATGGGGAATAGGGAATGGTACCCCGCCGATTCGCGGCGGTGCTGCGGCATTGTTGGCATAAGCGCACCAGTTACCATTTCCGATTCACCATTTCCCGGGTTACTCGATATTCTGGATTTGCTCGCGCATCTGCTCGATCAGCAGTTTGAGCTCGATGGCGGTTTCGGACAATTCCTTGGCCACTGATTTTGAGCCAAGGGTGTTGGCTTCGCGATTGAGCTCCTGCATCAAAAAATCCAGGCGCTTGCCGGCCGCGCCGCCCTTGGCGATGACCCGCTGCACCTCGTCAAGGTGGGTGGAGAGCCGCGACAATTCCTCGGCGATGTCGATTTTCACGCCATAGAGCGCAACCTCCTGGCGGATGCGCTCCTCATCGCCCGTTGCCAGCACCTCACGCAATTTTAACGAGAGCCTTTCCTGGTAAGCCGCGACAATCTGTGGCATCAACGGCACCAAGACGGCGACCTTGCCGCGCATCGCATCAACGCGCTCCAGAATCATCTGCCCCAGCTTGGCACCTTCACGCTGGCGCGTCGCCGCCAGCTCGTCCATGCCGCGCCTGGCCAGCGCCAGCGCCGGTTCGCGCAAGGCGTCCAGCGATACCTCGTTGCCGGCCAGAACACCCGGCCAGTGCAGCAATTCGCCAATGCGCAGCGGCTGCGCCTCGGGCACCGCCGCCTGCGCCTCGCGCGCGAGCGCCGCCACGCGCAAGAGCAAGTCGCGATCGAGGGCCAGGCTTGCACCGGCCTGCAGGCGCGGCGTAAAGCCCAGCCGGCAATCGACCTTGCCGCGCGTCACCTGCGCGGCAATCAATTCGCGCAGCGCCGGCTCAAGGCTTCTCAGCTCCTCGCCGATGCGAAACTGGATATCGAGAAAACGGCTGTTGACGCTCTTGATTTCGAGCTGCAACGCACCCTGCGGGAGGTCGCCGGTCAGCGCGGCATACCCTGTCATGCTTGCGATCATGGGCAATCTCTTGAGGCTATTGTGAATGTGGTGGAAGTGGTTGGCGGGGTGACAAGAGTGATAAGGGTTACAGGGTTGGCAGGGTTGCCAATGGGAACAGCGGCGGACAAGTTGAATAAGCAAACATGTGAACAAATCCCTGTGCAAATTCGAAGGCACTTTACTTTGCCGCTACAAAGCCAGAAAATCATTGCCAACACGATGCTCGGCGGTGCGTAATGGCTGCAGAACCAGCGCAATGCCAGGACACAATACGGATGCCGCTGCATGGCTGCAGTATGCTCAAGCACAGGCCGCTTCAAAGCGTTTCGGTGCAGCCGCAATCATCACGGCATGCACAAACACCCAAGCCTCCCGCCAACCTCCTCTTGCCTGCCGGTCTTTGTTCAAAACCAAGTCGTTCATCATAACTGCCAAGCGCATTCCATGCCATCGCAAGCCAACCAACCTTTGCCCGATGGCTATCAACTGCAGAACTACAAGGTCACGCGCGTGTTGTCCTGCGGCGGCTTTTCCATCGTCTACCTCGCCAGCGATGAAAACGAGCAGCCGGTGGCGATCAAGGAATACCTCCCAAGCTCCCTCGCCTTGCGGCGCGGGGGCGACGCCCTGCCATCCATCGCAGACGAGAATATCGCCACCTTCCGCTACGGCATGAAATGTTTTTTCGAGGAAGGCCGCTCGCTCGCCCGCCTGTCCCACCCCAACGTCGTGCGCGTGCTCAATTTTTTCCGGGCCAACGAGACCGTCTACATGGTGATGCGCTACGAACGCGGACGCACCCTGCAGGAACACATCCAGGCGCGCCGCGGCACCATCCGCGAGACCTTCCTGCGCCACGTCTTCACCGCACTGCTCAACGGCCTGCGTGAGGTGCACACCAACAAATTGCTGCACCTTGACATCAAGCCGGCCAACATCTACATCCGCAACGATGGCACGCCGCTGCTGATCGACTTTGGCGCGGCGCGACAGACGCTCACGGCAGAGGGTTTGCGCCTCAACCCCATGTACACGCCGGGCTTCGCGCCACCGGAGCAGTACAAGAACCGCGAATTGCTCGGCCCCTGGAGCGACATCTATTCGGTCGGCGCGAGCATGTACGCCAGCCTCGCCGGCGTGGCGCCGCAGTCGGCGGACGCGCGCATCGAGCGCGACCGCTACGTCTCGGCGACCAAGCTGTTTTCCGGCAAATACAGCCGCCACCTGCTCGAGACCATAGACTGGTGCCTGCAAATGGACCACATGAAACGGCCGCAAAGCGTGCTGTCGCTGCAAAAAGTGCTGTTGCGGGAAAAAGATCCGGAGACCGGCGGCAAGGCCGGCATCATGGAGAACCTGCGCGAGACCTTCATGCGCCTGGCACGGCCCAAGATCTGAGCAAGGCTCACAGCGATGAAATTCTCCATCTACCAGGAAAGCCGGCGCGGCGGGCGCAAGACCAACCAGGACAGGCTCGCCTACAGCTACAGCCGCGATGCGCTGATGCTGGTGCTGGCCGACGGCATGGGCGGCCACCTTCACGGCGAGGTCGCGGCGCAAATCACCGTGCAGTTTCTCATCGAGGCGTTCGAACGCGAAGCCCAGACCCGGCTCGCCGACCCCTTTTTGTTCCTGATCAACTCGATCACCAACGCCCACCACGCCATCCTCGATTACGCCGCCACGCGCAAACTCGAGGACACGCCGCGTACCACCTGCGTCGCCTGCATCGTCCAGGATTCGATCGCCTACTGGGCGCATGTCGGCGACTCGCGCCTCTATCTCGTGCGCAACGGCCAGGTGCACGCGCAAACCAAGGATCACTCGCGCGTGCAAATGCTGGTGGACGCGGGGCGCATCCGCGAAGAGGCGGTGGCGGTGCATCCGGAGCGCAACAAGATCTACAACTGCCTCGGCTCGCAAGCGCCGCCGCAGGTGGATATTTCGCGCAAGACCGTGCTGCAAGAGGGCGACTCGCTGCTGCTATGCAGCGACGGCCTGTGGGGGCCGCTCAACGCACGCCTCATCTGCGCCGCCCTGCTCAAGGGCAATCTCATGAAGTCGGTGCCCGATCTGATAACGCAGGCCGAATCGCGCGCCGGCAAGGACAGCGACAATATCTCCGCCCTCGCCATCCACTGGCTTGAAAGCTACCCCGAGGCCGGCCTTCCGGGCGACGTTTCCACGCAAACCCTGGAACTGGGCCAGTTCTCCACGCAGATCGAGGACTTTGGCCGCACCGAGCCTGCCGTTGGCCGCGGCAGCGACCTCACCGACGAGGAAATCGAGCGCGCCATAGAAGAGATCCGCATCGCCTTGCGCAAGAACACGGGCAAACCACCGCAATAAGGGCGCTTACGCAAATCCACCACGCTGCGTAAAATCGGCCTGCGGCATGCCGCAACGCCAAAGTAGCGCTACATCGCAACATTGCAAATTCAGGACACACCGCCTTCCCCCGTCGTCGCGCACCCGTGCGGCGGCGCCCACACCACAACACCCACCACCCGGAGCACCCATTCATGCGCCCATCAGGACGAAGCCCCCAACAAATGCGCGACGTGAGCATCACCCGCGGCTACACCAAACACGCCGAGGGCTCGGTGCTCATCGCCTTTGGCGACACCAAGGTCTTATGCACCGCCAGCGTCGAAGAACGGGTGCCGGGCTTTCTAAAAGGCAAGGGCCAGGGCTGGCTCACCGCCGAGTACGGCATGCTGCCGCGCTCGACCCACACCCGCTCCGATCGCGAGGCGGCGCGCGGCAAACAGTCGGGGCGCACCCAGGAAATCCAGCGCCTCATCGGCCGCAGCCTGCGTGCCGTCACCAACCTCACCGCCCTCGGTGAGCGCACCATACAACTTGACTGCGACGTGCTGCAGGCCGACGGCGGCACGCGCACCGCGGCCATCACCGGCAGCTTTGTCGCGCTGCATGACGCCATTGCCACGCTTCTCAAGGGCGGGCTCATTTCCGCCTCGCCGATTCGCGACCACATCGCCGCCGTGTCTGTCGGCGTGGTCGGGGGCGTGCCCGTGCTCGATCTGGACTACCCGGAAGACTCCTCCTGCGACACCGACATGAACGTGGTGATGACCGGATCAAACGGCTTTGTCGAAGTGCAGGGCACCGCCGAAGGCGCGCCTTTTTCGCGCCTCGAAATGGACCGGCTGCTGGCGTTGGCCGAACTGGGCATAGCCGAGCTGATCGCCAAACAAAAAACCGCGCTGGGACTCACCTGAGCACAGCGCCAGCTGCAAAAACCGCGCCGGCGCCGTGCTAGCATCGGCGCCCGTTCCGACTCCAACCCTAAGCAGAAGCGCGCCATGAAAATAAGCACCAACGGCATCGAAACCAACTACACCGTCGCGGGCAGCGGCCCGTGGATCACCTTCAGCCACTCGCTCGCCTGCAACCTCAGCTCCTGGGATGAGCAGGCCGCCGCGCTGTCGAAACATTTCACCG
This sequence comes from Pseudomonadota bacterium, assembly GCA_025356665.1. GTDB lineage: Bacteria > Pseudomonadota > Gammaproteobacteria > Burkholderiales > SG8-39 > CAITSH01. The sequence goes on along the minus strand of JANXRV010000133.1, from coordinate 36,961 downwards.
TGCTGCGCTACGACACGCGCGGCCACGGCCAGAGCGGCGCACCCGCCGGCGCCTACACGCTGGACACGCTTGCCGACGACCTCAAGGCCTTGCTCGAGGGCCTGGGCGTGAAGCAAACGCATTTTGTCGGCCTGTCGATGGGCGGCATGATCGGCCAGACCTTTGCACTCAAATACCCCGGCGTGTTCAAAAGCCTCGCCCTGTGCGACACCACCAGCTTCTACGGCGAAAACGCCCTGGCGAACTGGATGGAGCGCGTGCGCATCACGCAGGAAAAAGGCATGGCGGCGGTGGTCGATGCGACACTCTCACGCTGGTTTACCGAGCCGTTCCGCGCCGCCAACCCTGCGCTGATGAAAACCGTCGGGCAGATGATCCACAGCACGCCGGTGGCCGGCTACGGCGGTTGCTGCCAGGCCCTGCCGCATATCAATTCAACAGCCCGCCTGAAAGAAATCAAATGTCCGACGATTGTCATCGTCGGTGCCGATGATCCGGGCACGCCGGTGGCCATGGCCCGCGTCATCCATGAGGCCATGCCCGGCTCGGAACTGGCCATCATTGCCGCGGCGGCGCACATTTCCAACATTGAGCAGCCGGCCGCCTTCAATGCGGTGCTAAGCGGCTTCCTGTCGCGCGTCGGCTAGGCTCTCCACCTCCACCTGCGCGCGCGCCGGCTTGAGCGGCGCCGCGCGCGGCTGTTCGCCGGGATAATTTAGGTTTAAACTAATTTCGGCCTGAATTTTCTCCCGTGCCCATGCCACCCATGCCACCCATGTCACCCATGTCACCCATGCCACCCATGTTGCCTGCCTTTCGCGGAAACACCCGATGGACAAACCGCTGACGGGCAAAACCGCCGTCGTAACCGGCGCCGGTCGCGGCATCGGTGCGGCCATCGCCAGCGCGCTGGTGGCCCAGGGCGCCCGCGTGGCACTGATCGGCCGCGATCTGCCGCGACTGCAAGCGCAGGCCAAAGACATGCCCGACGCCCTCACCGTCTGCGCCGACATCAGCGATGAGACCGCAGTCGCAGCCGCATTCAAAACCATACTTGAGCGCTTTGCCGGCATCGACATCCTGGTCAATAACGCCGGGCAGGCTGTCAGCGCGCCGTTCGGCAAAACCGGAACCGATGTCTGGAACGCCATGCTGGGGGTCAACCTCACCGGAACCTACCTGTGCAGCCGCGAAGTGTTGCCGGGCATGCTGACGCGCCGCTCCGGCCGCATCGTCAACATCGCCAGCACCGCCGGGCTCAAGGGCTACGCCTATGTCGCCGCCTACTGCGCAGCCAAGCACGGCGTCATCGGCCTGACCCGCGCGCTTGCCCTCGAAACGGCCAAGTCGGGCGTGACCGTCAACGCCGTCTGCCCCGGCTATACCGAAACCGACATCGTCGCCGGCGCCCTCGCCAACATCGTTGCCAAAACCGGCAAGAGCGAAACCGAAGCGCGCGCCGTCCTCACCGCCGGCAATCCGCAGGGGCGCATAGTGCAAGCGGCCGAAGTCGCCAACGCCGTGATGTGGCTGCTGCTGCCCGGATCCGAAGCCATCACCGGCCAGTCCATCGCCGTGGCCGGCGGGGAGCTGATGTGAGCGCAAGGGTAAGCACACGGGTGATAACACGGGTGAGCCCGCGCTTGGGCACAAAGGTGGGCACACGCACGCCGGCCGAAAGTGCACCCATAAACGCGGCATCTGTCGACCAGGAATCGCGCGCGCGCGGCAGCGACCATGATGCGCTGCGCCTGTGGCTGCGCCTGCTGACCTGCACCAACCTCATAGAAGGGCGCATCCGCGCGCGCCTGCGCGAAAATTTTGACTGCACCCTGCCGCGCTTTGACCTGATGGCCCAGCTAGAGCGCCATCCCGAGGGCCTCAAGATGGGCGAGATTTCCAAACGCCTGATGGTCACCGGTGGCAACGTCACCGGCGTCACCGACCAACTGGTCAAAGAAGGCCTGGTGACGCGCGAGGGCATGCCGCAGGACCGGCGCGCCTACATCGTCAAGCTCACCGCGGGCGGGCGCAAGGCCTTCCAGCGTATGGCCCACGAGCACGAACAATGGGTCGCGGGCCTGTTTGGCGAGCTCGGCGAGAAAGACCGCAAGCAGCTGCACGGCCTGCTGGGCGAACTCAAGCAGGCACTCGCCCAGGACGGTAAAGTTACCGACACCGCGGCACAGCACAACACAAGGACACAGCCATGAGCATCGCCCACCACAAGCGCGCCTTCGCCACGCACCAGGCCGAACACTTCCTCTGGCAGGTCGAGGGCAATGTCGCGACCATCACGCTCAACCGCCCCGAGCGCAAGAACCCGCTGACCTTTGATTCCTACGCCGAACTGCGCGACCTGTTTCGCAGCCTGCAATACGCCACCGATGTGCGCGCCGTGGTCTTTGGCGGCGCCGGCGGCAACTTCTGCTCCGGCGGCGATGTGCACGAGATCATCGGTCCGCTGACCAAAATGAGCATGCCCGAACTGCTCGAGTTCACGCGCATGACCGGTGACCTTATCAAGGCCATGCGCAACTGCCCGCAGCCTGTCATCTCGGCCATAGACGGCATTTGCGCCGGCGCCGGCGCGATGATCGCCCTCGCCTCGGATCTGCGTTACGGCACGACTGCGGCGAAGGTGGCCTTCCTGTTCACGCGCGTCGGCCTCGCCGGCTGCGATATGGGCGCCTGCACGCTGCTGCCGCGCCTGGTCGGCCAGGGCCGCGCCTCCGAGCTTTTGTACAGCGGCCGCAGCCTCGGCGGTGAAGAAGGGCTGGCCTGGGGATTTTTCAATACACTATGCACCGGCGAGAACTTGCTGGCCGAGGCGCAGGCGATGGCCAGCACCCTGGCCGAAGGCCCGGCCTTTGCCCATGGCATGACCAAGAAAATGCTGCACCAGGAATGGAATATGGGCCTCGATGAAGCAATCGAGGCCGAAGCGCAGGCGCAGGCGATTTGCATGCAAACGCAGGATTTCACCCGCGCCTTCGAGGCGTTCGCCGCAAAACGAAAACCAAAATTTGAAGGGAACTAACAACTCTTGAAATAGGCACCCGCCTCGTCATTGCGAGCGCAGCGAAGCAATCTCACCGTTCTCGTGGCTACCGTCGCAATGCCACAAAGTTGCCGCGTCGGCTTCGCCTCCTCGCAATGACAACATTTTCTTATTTTTAACCCACCCGAATAAGGACAGACAATCATGATGAAAACCAGCTGGATCGATATCAAGGCAAAAGACGGCGGCACCTACGGCGGCTACCTGGCGCTGCCACCCGCGGGCAAGGGCCCGGGCATTGTCCTTTTTCAGGAAATTTTCGGCGTCAACCGCCATATCCGCGCCGTGGCCGAGCAATACGCCATGGACGGTTTTGTCGTACTCGCCCCCGATGTGTTCTGGCGCCAGGCACCGCGCGTCGAGCTCGGCTACGACGGCGAAGACATGACGCGTGCACGCGCGCTGATGGGCGGCATCACGCCGGCCCAGACCATAGACGACGTGCAGACGACGGTTGCCGCACTGCGCGCGCGTCCGGAAGTCAGCGGCAAGATCGGTGCGGTCGGCTACTGCATGGGCGGACGTCTCGCCTACTTGGCCGCGGCAACGGCCGGCATCGATGCCGCCAGCGCCTGGTACGGCGGCGGCATCCAGGACAACCTCGACAAGGCGGCCGGCGTGAAATGCCCGATGCAATTTGAGTACGCCGAAAAAGACCACGCCATTCCGCTCGAGGCCGTCGACAAGGTCAAGGCGGCGTTCGCCGGCAAGCGGGCCGAGTTCCACATCTACAAAGACGCGCAGCACGGCTTCAACTGCTGGGATCGCGCCTCCTACCACCAGCCTTCGGCCGCGATGGCACATGGGCGCACGCTGGAGTTTTTCGTCAGCAACCTCAGCTGATTTTCCGATCTTTAACCGTAAAATAAACCGCAGGGCGCGCGCGTGAGCGATAAACAGTATCTCGACTGGCCGTTTTTCGAAACCTCCCACGCCGCGCTGGCGGCATCACTCGAAACATGGGCGGACGCCCGCCTGGGCGCGCTTGCCCACGGCGGCAACGTCGATGACACCTGCCGCGCCCTGGTCAAAGCCCTCGGTGAGGGCGGCTGGCTGCGCTACGCCGTAGCCAAAAGCCATGGCGGGCAACTCGAAAAACTCGACTCACGCTCGCTGTGCCTGATCCGTGAGACGCTGGCACGCCACGACGGGCTGGCAGACTTTGCCTTTGCCATGCAAGGCCTCGGCTCGGGCGCCATCTCCCTCGCCGGCTCCGATGCCATCAAGCAGCATTACCTGCCGCGCGTCGCCACGGGCGAAGCCATTGCCGCCTTTGCTCTGTCCGAACCGGACGCCGGTTCGGATGTGGCGGCGATGAGCACGCGCGCCCAACTGCAGGGCGATCATTACGTGCTTGACGGGCAAAAGACCTGGATCTCAAACGGCGGCATCGCCGATTTTTACTGCGTGTTCGCGCGCACCGGCGAGGCGCCGGGCGCGCGCGGCATCAGCGGCTTTGTCGTTGATGCCGGCACGCCTGGCCTCACCATCGCCGAGCGCATCGACGTGATCGCGCCGCATCCGCTCGCCACGCTGCGCTTCGAAAACTGCCGGGTGCCAGTGGGCAATCGCCTGGGCGCCGCCGGCGGCGGCTTCAAGGTGGCCATGCAAACACTGGATATTTTTCGCGCTTCGGTGGCCGCCGCGGCGCTGGGCTTTGCCCGCCGCGCGCTCGAGGAAACCATCGCCCGCGCCACCAGCCGCAAGATGTTCGGCCAGACCCTCGCCGACTTCCAGCTGACCCAGGCCGCGGTCGCCGACATGGCCACCGGCATAGACAGCGCGGCGCTGCTCACCTACCGCGCCGCCTGGCTGCGCGACATCAAGGGCGGGCGCGCCACGCGTGAAGCGGCCATGGCCAAGATGGTCGCCACCGAAAACGCGCAGCAAATAATCGACCGCGCCGTGCAGGTGTTCGGCGGCGAAGGCGTGCGAAGCGGCAATATCGTCGAGCGGCTTTACCGCGAGATCCGCGCCCTGCGCATCTATGAGGGCGCGACCGAAGTGCAAAAACTCATCATCGCAAGAGAGACGCTCAAGGCGTGATCAAGCGCGTAAAAAAGCGCCGCAGGCACAAGAGCGAAAACACGGGCAACGTCGCCGATGCACCGCCACCGCTGAGCAGGGAAATTAACCGGGGCCAGCACCCCTTTGAATCCAGGCCTCTGAAGTCAGTAACGCAATAGCGCAATATAGCAATGGAGTAATAGAGTAATAGAGTAATAGCGTAGAGGAAGGCAATCCATGACACGCACGGCACACATCGACAGCTTCGCCCGCAACAACCTGCCGCCGCGCGAGCAGTGGCCGGAATTTATTTTTGAGTTGCCCGAACTGCAATACCCGGAGCGCATGAACGCCGCGGCCCTGCTGCTCGATCGCGCCGTCGCCGCCGGCCAGGGCGACAGCCCGGTCATCTGGACCTCGGTCAAGGGCAACCCGGTGCACGCAACCTACAGCCAGTTGCTGGCGCGCGCCAACCAGATCGCCCACACGCTGGTCGATGACCTGAAGCTGGTGCCGGGCAACCGCGTGCTGCTGCGCGGCCCCAACAACCCGATGATGGCCGCCTGCTGGTTCGGCGTCATCAAAGCCGGCATGATCGCCGTGGCGACCATGCCGCTGCTACGCGCCAAGGAACTCAAGCAAGTCATAGACAAGGCGAAAATCAGCGCCGCGCTATGCGACCTCAACCTCGCCGCTGACATGGAAAACTGCCGCAAGCCGGGTGAGCATTTTTGCGCCGACCTCAAACAAGTGGTGTACTTCAACGATGCCTCGCCGCAAGGCCTGGAGAGCCGGCTCGAATCCAAACCCATAGGCTTTCGCAACTGCGACACCGCGGCCGAGGACGTTGCGCTGATCGCCTTCACCTCCGGCACCACCGGCGAGCCCAAGGGCACGGTGCATTTTCACCGCGACATCATCGCTATGTGCGACTGCTTCCCGCGCTCCTGCCTCAAGCCCAAGCGCGACGACATATTCTGCGGCACGCCGCCGCTTGCCTTCACCTTCGGGCTGGGCGGCATGCTCGCCTTCCCGATGCGCTTTGGCGCCTCGACGGTGCTGATGGAAAGACTCTCGCCCGAGCTGTTGCTCAAGGTGGTGCAGGACTTCAAGGCCACGGTGTGCTTCACCGCGCCGACGTTTTACCGCCAGATGGCCGGCCTGGTCCCCCGCTTCGATATCTCCAGCCTGAAAAAATGCGTATCGGCCGGTGAAGCCCTGCCCGATGCGACGCGCCAGTTGTTCAAGGAGGCCAGCGGCATCGAGATCATCGACGGCCTGGGCGCCACCGAGATGATCCACATTTTCATTTCGCACACCCCGGAGTCGGCGCGGCGCGGCGCCACCGGTTACGCCATCCCCGGCTACAAGGCGAGGGTGGTCGATGAAGCGGGCAAACCCTGCCCGCCGGGCGTGGTCGGCAAGCTCGCGGTAAAAGGCCCGACCGGCTGCCGCTACCTTGCCGATGCAAGGCAAAAGAACTACGTCAGGAACGGCTGGAACATCACCGGCGACGCCTACACGATGGATGCGGCAGGCTATTTTTACTACCAGGCGCGCACCGACGACATGATCATCTCGGCCGGCTACAACATCGCCGGCCCCGAAGTCGAGTCCTGCCTCCTCGCGCACGAGGCGGTGGCCGAATGCGGCGTTGTCGGCGTACCCGACGAAGAGCGCGGCCAGATCGTCAAGGCCTTCGTTGTGCTCAGGCCGGGCTTCAAAGACGACGATGCCATGGCGAAGACACTGCAAGACTACGTCAAGGCCGGCATCGCGCCCTACAAATATCCGCGCGCCGTCGCCTTCGTTGCCACCCTGCCGCGCACTGAAACGGGCAAACTGCAACGCTTCAAGCTGCGGACCGTCACATAGCCGTCGCGCTAGCGACTCACAAACCTCCCCTCCCCCCCGGCGGGGGAGGGGCCGGGGGAGAGGGGGAAGGAGCCGAGACATGCCAGTTCCCGACGTAAGCATCACCGAACCCGCCCGCCACACCCCCGTCCTCGCCGAAGCCGATGTCGTGGTGCTGGGCGGTGGACCGGCCGGCATCGCCGCCGCCACGGCGGCGGCCCGCGCCGGCGCCACGACGCTGCTGGTGGAGCGCTACGGTTTTCTCGGCGGCATGGGCACGGCCGCCGGCGTGACCAATTTTTGCGGCCTGTTCGCCAATGTGCACGGCGACATCCGGCGCGTCGTGCACGGTGTCGCCGATGACCTGCTCGCACGCATCGCCGCGCTCGGCGGCTTGAATGAGCCGCACGCCATCTTCGGCAAGACCAAGGCGCAGGCCTATGACATGGCCGCCTACAAGTGCGCCGCCGACGACATGCTGCTCGCCTCGGGCGCCAGCCTGCTGTTCCACGCACTCGCCGCCGGCGCGACGATGAAAAGCACCGCCCTTATTGACGCGCTGCTGGTCGAGACCAAATCCGGGCGCGGCGCCATCCGCGGCCGCATGTTCATCGACGCCTCCGGCGACGGCGACCTCGCCGCCTGGGCCGGCGCACCGTTCGAAAAAGGCGATGCGAACGGTCACCTGCTCTATCCGACACTGATGTTTCGCGTCAACAACGTCGATGCGGAAAAAGCCGTCAACGCCATTCGCGACATCCCGCAGCTCATGCAGGAGGCGCAGGCAAAGGGTGATTTCAGTTTTCCGCGCATGGGCGCCATCGTGCGGCCGATGAAAAACCCGACCGAATGGCGCGCCAACATCACGCAGATCAGCAACGCCGCCGGACAGGCCATGGACGGCACCGATGCGGCGCAATTTTCCGCCGGCGAGATCGAGGGGCGCCGGCAGGTTCGCGACTACGCCAGATTTTTGCGCGCGCGCGTGCCCGGTTTCGAGAACAGCTATGTGCTCGACATCGCCACGCAGGTGGGCATACGCGAGACCCGCCGCGTCATCGGCGACTATGCGCTCTCGGGCGATGACGTGACTGGCTGCGCCGACTTTGCCGACAGCATAGGCGTCAACGGCTGGCCGCTGGAGCGCCATGTCGCCGGCAACGTCGCCTGGGGCTGGCAGCCGGAGGGCTCGCGCGGCTTCAACCAGCTGCCCTACCGCATGATCGTGCCGCAGCGCATCGACAACCTGTTTGTCGCCGGACGCTGCGCCTCGATGACGCAAGAGGGCCAATCGGCGGCGCGCGTCAGCGGCGCCTGTTTTGTCATGGGCGAGGCGGCAGGCAGCGCCGCCGCGATGGCGCTTGCTTCGCGCACCACGCCACGGCAACTGGATATCGGCGCGTTACAGTCGACGCTTGCGAACAACGGTGCGTGGCTGGGCGCGGACGTGGCCTGATTGGTTTGGTTCGTCCGGGTGGTTCGGGTGGTTCGGGTGGCCCGGGCGGCCTTAGTAGTCTGTCTTAGTGGCCCTACTGGTCTTAGTGATCTTAGCGGTCCTAGTGGTCTTAGTGGTCCTAGTGGTCTAAGCGGCCTGCGGCTACAATCGCGCCAAGCGGTAAAAACGGCACAACAAGGAGGTTTGATGAGAGCTTTGCTGCTCAAGCTGACGCTGGCTTTTACGCTGCTGCCGGCGCTGTCGGTGCTGCCTGTGTCAGCACATGCCGCCGACGCCGGCACAAACACCTGGCCGGCGCGCGCCATCCATCTCATAGTGCCCTTCCCGCCAGGCAGCTCGCCCGACCTGATCGCGCGCCTGCTCAACGACAAGCTCGCGCAAGTGCTGGGCCATCCGGTCATCGTCGAGAACAAGCCCGGTGCCGGCGGCAACATCGGCACCGGGCTTGTCGCCAAAGCCGCGCCCGACGGTTACACCATCGGCCTGTCCATCCCCGGCCCGCTGGCGGTCAACACCGTGCTGTACAAACAAATGGCCTACGACCCGTTCAAGGAGCTTGCGCCCATCACCCTCGCGGCGCTCAGCCCCAACGTGCTGATCGTCGATCCCAAACTGGGCGTCAACACGGTCAGGGAGTTTGTCGATTACGTCAAAGCACGCCCGGGCCAACTCAACTTCGGCTCTGTCGGCAACGGCAGCGCCTCGCACCTGACCATGGAGTTGCTCAAAATGCAGACCGGCATGGACATCCAGCACATCCCCTACCCGGGCAGTCCGCAGGTCAACACCGCCATCCTCAACGGCCAGATCGCCGCCGGCTTTGTCGTGCCGGGCACCGCCATGCCGCTGGTGCAAGCCGGGCGCATGAAGGCGCTCGCCGTAACCAGCAGCGTCAAAAGCCTGGTGCTGCCCGAGTTGCCCACCGTGGCCGAGGCCGGCTTCCCCGGCTTTGAATCGAGCGCCTGGATTGGCATCGTCGCGCCGGCGAAAACGCCCAAACCGGTCATCGAGCGCCTGTCGCGCGAACTCAATGCCATCATCCGCAGCCAGGATACGCGCGAAAAACTGCTGCGCATTTATTTCCAGCCGGTGGGCACCGCGCCCGAGGGCCTGGCCAACCTGATGCGCGCCGAAACCGAGCGCTGGGCGAAGGTGATCCAGGCGAGCGGCGCCAAGGCCGACTAAACAACAGGGAGAACGCCATGCCCAAATCATTCGTGCTATTTGCCCTGCTCACCGCCTTGCTCGCCGCGCCCGTTCACGCCGCCGAGTTTTCCGGCACCACACCGCTGCGCGTCAGCTACCTTGCGTCCAATCCGTCACAGGCGCGACTCGACCCCAAGACCGGCGCCATCACCGGGCCGGCCGCAGCGCTTGCGCGCGAACTGGCCAGGCGCCTGGGCGTCAGCGTGACCATCACACCGCTTGCCAACCCGGCGGCGGTGATAGACAGCGTGAAAAGCGGCGCCGTCGATCTGGGCTTTGTCGCCTACGATGCGGCGCGCGCGCGCGATGTCGACTTCTCGCAGGCCTACCTACTCGCCTGGAATTCCTACCTCGTGCCGAAAAACTCGCCGCTGCTCAATGTCGCTGAAGTCGACCTGCCCGGGGTGCGCATCGGCGTCGGCCAGGGCGACGCCGGCCACCTCTACCTGCAGCGCAAGCTGCGTCATGCCGAACTCAAACCCAACCCACCCGGCTCGATGGAGATCGCGCTCAAACGCCTCGCCGAGGGCGAAATCGACGTCTACGCCGCCAGCCGCCCGCGCCTGCTCGAAGCGGCGGAAAAAAATCCCAGTGTGCGCGTGCTGCCGGATAATTTTTACGGCGTGGAGCAAGCCATCATCGTCAACAAAGGCGAAACGGCGAAGCTTGCCGCCGTGAACAAACTGATAGACGAAACACGCACCACCGGCCTGATCCAGTCGGCAATCGAGCGCGCCGGCCTCAAGGGCGTTGATGTGGCGCCGGCGGGCAGCTCGAAACGCTGAGTGCGCTGGAGAACCGCGCCCATGGCGGATTTCCAGTCATCGATAGAGATAAGTGCGAACGCACTGTCGATGGTGCCGGATCCGTTTCCGCGTCGCGTTCGCTCGCGTTGCAATCGGCCGGATGCGGGCGCAAGATGGCCCAAGCGAAATTCCCGCGTGGGTAAATAAGGGAAAATAAAAAAAGGAGGGGTTGATGGCCAAGTTGCGGATCAATGGCAAGCAGCACGAAGTCAGGGCGCAGTCCGACACACCGCTGCTGTGGGTGCTGCGCGAGCACGTGGGCTTGACCGGCACCAAGTTCGGTTGCGGCATCGCGCAATGCGGCGCCTGCTCGGTGCATATCAACGGGCAACTCGTGCGCTCTTGCATCATCAACATGGCGAGCCTGAAACCTGGCGACAATATCACCACGATAGAAGGGCTCTCGGCCGACAGTTCGCACCCGGTGCAGCAGGCCTGGGCGGCGCTGGACGTGCCCCAGTGCGGCTACTGCCAGTCCGGCCAGATCATGGCGGCAGCGGCGCTGCTGGCGGCCAAGCCCGACCCCAGCGACGCGGACATCGACAGCGCGATGACCAACATTTGCCGTTGCGGCACCTACCAGCGCATTCGCCAGGCCATACACCAGGCGGTGGCGCTGGCAAAAAACAGCCGCAAGAATCCGGCCGCCAGGCCAAGCAAAACAAGCCGATCTTAGCCACCAGGTCGTGGCGACAAAATCACAAGGGCTTGCCGCAGGGTAAAGCCATGGCTGCAAACAACATAGCGCGGGGGTACGCATGAAAAAAACCACACATTCACAAGCATTGCCGCAATTGAAAAACAATTCCACACCGGCGGCCGAACAAGCACCTGTCGACCTCGCCCGCCGCTTCTTTGTGCTGAGCTCGGCTTTGGCCGGCGGCGGCCTGATGCTCGGCTTCAACCTGCCCTCAGGGGCGCAGGCGGCAACGGGCGGTGATGCCGCGGACGCGGGCGTCGAGATCGATGCCTGGGTGGCGGTCAGGCCCGACGATACCTGCGTGATCCGTTTTGCCAGGACCGAAATGGGCCAGGGCACGCGCACCGGCCTGGCGCAGCTTATCGCCGAAGAACTCGACTGCGATTGGGACAAAGTGACCACCGAGATGGTTTCCCCGCAGGCCAACCTCGCGCGCAAGGGCGTGTGGGGGCAAATGCTCACGGTGGGCAGCTTTGGCATCCGCTTCTCCCACGACAAGGTCAGGCGCGGCGGTGCGGCGGCGCGCGCCATGCTGTTACAGGCGGCCGCCAACGAGTGGGGTGTTGCGGTGGCCGAGCTGAGCGTGCAAAAGGGGCTTATCCGGCATGCCGCCTCCGGCCGCCAGACCAGCTATGGCAAGGTGGCCCTCGCCGCCTCCAGGCTGCCGACACCCGACCCCAAAACCCTGCAGCTGAAAGCCCCCGCCGACTGGAAAATCGCCGGCCAGCCGCTCAAGCGCCTTGATACGGCGCCCAAGTTGAACGGCAGCAAAATTTACGCCGTCGATGTGGCGCTGCCCGGGATGCTGACCGCCACCATCAAGGCGTGCCCGGTCTTTGGCGGCAGCCTGCTGCGCCTCGATGATGCGGCGGCATTGAAGTCACCGGGCGTGAGAAAAGTCGTGCGCGTCGGCACTGACGCCTATGCTGTGATCGCCGACACCTGGTGGCAGGCCAAGTCGGCGCTTGAAAAGGTGCGCGCCGAGTGGGACTACGGCCCCCATGCCGCCGAGTCGGATGCGACCATTGCGGCGCGCCTGAGCGAGGGCCTGGAAACCAAAACCGGTTTGTTTGAATTTCGCAAAGAGGGCGACAGCGCCGCCCTCGTCAACAGTTCGGCCAAAAAAGTGGCGGCGGTCTATAGCGCGCCGTTTTTGGCGCACGCCACGATGGAGCCGATGAATTGCACCGCGCGCGTGGGCAAGGATGCCGCCGAGATCTGGGTGCCGACGCAGGACCCCGAGGGCGCGCACCTTGCCATGTCCAAGCAATCGGGCCTGCCCTTGGAAAAATGTACGGTGCACCGCTTCGATCCGGGCGGCGGCTTTGGCCGGCGCGGGCGCGTGTCCGATTTCGTCACGCAGGCGGTGGCGATCGCGCAACAGATGCCCGGCACCGCCATCAAGCTGATCTGGAGCCGCGAGGAGGACATGACGCACGGCCAGTACCGGCCCATTTCCAAGTGCAAGCTGAGCGCCGGCTTCGACGCCGAAAACCGCCTGACCGCGGTACATGTGCGCCTTTCCGGCCAATCGATTTATGCCTGGCGCAATCCGACGGAAAACCTTGCCGGGTTCAAGGACAACTCGCAGGTGCAGGGCTGGTTTGCCCAGCCGAGCGACCAGGCGCTGTGTTACGCCTTTCCGCAACTCAGTATCGAATACGCGATGCGCAACACCCATGTGCCGGTGGGAACCTGGCGCGGCGTCAATATTCCGCAGAACGCCTTTTACATGGAATGTTTTGTCGAGGAACTGGCGCGCGCCGCGGGCGCCGATTCGGTGGCGTTTCGCAAGCAGTGGATGACCAAGGATGCGAGGCAAAGCGCGATCCTCGACCTCGCCGCGGAAAAAGGCGACTGGGGCAAGCCCCTGCCCCCCGGTGTCTACCGCGGCATCGCGCAATACTTCAGCTACGCCACCTACTGCGCCGCCACCGCCGAGGTGTCATTGAATGCGCAAGGCGAGGTCAAGGTACACCGCATCGTGCTCGCCCTCGATTGCGGCTACGCCGTGAATCCGGGGCAGATCGAGGCGCAGGTGGAGGGCTCGATCGTCTATGGCTTGAGCGCCGCACTGTGGGGCGAATGCAGCGTGCAACAAGGCCGCGTGGTCGAAACCAATTTTCACGACTACCGTGTGTTGCGCATGGCTGAAATGCCAAAGGTGGAAACGCATATCCGCGCCAACGGCGCAGCGGTGTGGGGCGGCATTGGCGAACCGACCATCGCGGTGGTCGCACCGGCGGTGGCCAACGCGCTGAGCCTCGCACTGGGCAAACCGGTTCGCTCTTTGCCGATAAAAATCGCCAAGCCCGCCTGAGGCACGCGAGACGACATCAGGCCGCATCGCTGCGGATCACAGCCCCGGCAGTGCTGGCGGCATAGGGTCACCACGTTTGCTTGTGCCACTGCGTGAACGACTGCGCATGCGGGCTTGCGCCATCGCGTGATATCGACTGGAAACCCCTATCTGGCAAGGGTTTCCAGCCATCATGGCTGGGAAGCCACGACAGTCGTGCCTTTTCAGCCATCGGTATGCGTTAGTCCAGTATTTTTCACACAAGATCAGCCGTTCTGGACAGCCGCCATCCGCTCGCTGGAAAACAGAAAATTCGTCCAAGCTATATTGTGACGTCCTGAATAGGTAGTGGGGGTGTCATGCATCTGACCGCAGTATTCGAAAAAATCCCCGAAGGCTATATCGGTTTCGTCGAAGAACTTCCCGGCGCCAATACGCAAGGCGCCACACTGGACGAAGCAAGGGCCAACCTCACCGAGGCGGTTGAGCTGGTTCTTGAGGCCAACCGGACCCTCGCCGAAGAGGCGATGCAGGGAAAAGTAGTGATCCGCGAAAGAATACTGCTTCCGGCGGCATGAAACGCGACGACCTGCTTCGTCACCTTCGGCAATGCGGCTGCGATTTGCTTCGCGAAGGTGGCAAGCACTCGATATTCGTGAACAGGGCAACACAAAAGGCCACGGCAATCCCGCGCCAGCGCGAGATCAACGACTTTCTCGCCAGGAAACTTGTCGTGATCTCGAAGTTCGGGAACCTTAGCGGGCCGGCGGCGTCACGAGAAGACCGAACGGCGCAGTGAGCCTGACCATTTGCCGTGGCGAGCGAAACCGAGCAACCGCTTGCCCGCAAGGTGAACCCCACCATCCTCACGCCGCAAGAACTGAAAAAGAAATTCGCTAACGGCAACGCCTTCACCACCCACGTACTCGGCCAGCCCAGGTTATTCCTCATCGGCAGCGACGATGACCTCCCCAAACCTCGACAATCTCGTCAAGGCAAGACAGCTAAAGCCTGAGTCGCCGGGCCGGGCGGAGTTTGAGGGCCTGGTGCACTCGGGCTGCGGGTAGATATGGACTCAGTGTAACTTTTATCTACTCACAGACTGCTGATCTTGGGAATTGTGACACTGACGCTAATTCTTCCTGATCCTAATTCTTCACCCTAATTCTTTGGCGAGATTACTGCCCCCCACACCGTCCCGTTGACTGACTATATTTTTACAACTGTCAATATGCTATATACACTTCTCGCATGATTCGTACCTTCAGGCACAAGGGGCTTGAAAAGTTTTTCAATACAGGTAGCAAGGCCGGCATACAGCCCGCTCATGCGACGCGCCTGCGCCTGCAACTGGCCAAGCTCGATGGCGCCAAGACTCCGGATGACATGGCCATGCCCGGGTGGAAGCTGCACCGGCTGACCACCGGTCGCTGGTCCGTATGGGTCAATGGAGACTGGCGCATGACTTTTGTCATCGAAGCGGGCGATGCGGTGCTGGTCGACTATCAGGATTACCACTAGCAAGGAGCGAAGATGACGCGCATGTACAACCCGCCTCACCCGGGTGAAGTATTGAGGGGTGGCGTATTTACCGGTACCGGCATTACGGTGACCGCATTCGCAAAGCGCATCGGGGTGACGCGCGTAATGCTCTCCAACGTTCTCAATGGCAAGAATGGCATCAGCGCCGATATGGCGGTGCGCCTTGCTGCTGCGCTCGGCGGCAGCGCGGAGTCGTGGCTGCACGTGCAGGCCCAGTATGACCTCGCCGCATCCGAAAAAGCCCTGAAAAAAACGATCGCAAAAATTAAGCCGCTGCGTTCGACTGACGTCGTTGCCTGAGCCGACACTCAAGGGTGACCGCAAGGGCCAATGGAGCATTCGTAACAACGACCAATATCGCCTTTGCTTTACGTGGCAGGATGGCGAAGTGCATGACCTTGAGTTTGTGGACTATCACTAAGATGAGCACAAGGAGCCGGGCAAAATGGTCGCGAGATCGTGCGTGCCGTGAAACTCTGGCAGCAGGCAACGTAGTCTGCCCGCCCGTCAATCATGAACAATGATCCAACGGGTTGCCTGACCCCGAGCACCCCGATGGAATTCGACCTTCGGCGTGACCTCTACCCAGAGGCCAGCGCTGAGTCAGCCTCGCATTAATCGGTAGATCTCCACAAAGCCGACACTCGTTTGACTCAGTTCGACCCGAAGCGGACTGTCACGAGCCACTAATTCCGGAACATAATTCGCGCCTAGCTTGGGGAACCAATATCAAAGGCTTAGCATTGCGCTAGGCCTTTTTTATTTTGGCCAAAAATAAAATGTATCCACTGGTGTAACCATGGATTTGGAATGTCGCGACGGCCTCACCATCCTCCCAAGAGCAGTTTGAAAGCCGCATAACCATTTCTGCGGGTTTGGCCGCAGCCTCGGTGGCGATGATCCCGCCGGCGCCGGGGCGGTTCTCAATCACAGGAGCCTTGCCCCAGGCTTCGCTGAGTTTCTGGCCGGCCAGTCGCGCGAACATGTCGGCCGCGCCGCCCGGCGGGAACGGCACCAGGATCTTCGGCGCCTGCTTCGGAAAATTCTACGCGAGCACAGTCGCGGCGGACAAACAGAGGACGATGCTGCAGGCAGACGCTATCAGTCGTTTCATGATCTCTCCCCTAATTCTCGAAGTCCGGCGTGAATTCCCGACGCACGATCCGTTCCACATGCGCCGCAAACTGCAGCACGCGCTCGTCGGCCGCGTGTGATTCCGACGACGCGGCTTGCCGATCGAACCCGATCACCGCATTGAGTTCCGGATTGAGGCGCTCGATGCGCCCCAGGGCCGCCGCGCAAACCTCCTGCGTGGTGAATTCCCGGCGCCGCACTCGCCCGCCCGGAGCCGGGTCAGGTCGCGCACGCTTCAGGGCTTCGCGCGGAAAAGGGCGGCCAGCTGCGGCGACAACCCGCGCACGCTTCTTTCGCCCGGATGCGCAAAGCTTCCGGCAATTGGCTTGGGCAGACCCAGCCGCACGAGCATTTCCGCCAGCGGAACCGCGCAGGCGACGCCGTCCACAAGTGGCACCGCCACCTCCTTCTGCAGCGTCTCATTGAGTCCGGCCATGGCCGCCCCGGCCATGACGATCGCCTCGGCGCCGCGCCCGTCGATGAGCCGTGCACAGGCCTCGAGCGAGAGGCGCCGCACCGCCTGGGGATCCGAAAACGTCGCCGTCGGCGGCAACTCCACGCTGTCCACGCCCGCGACCCGGTCGGCAAAGCCGTGCGATTTCACCAACTCTTCGTAGGCCGGCACCATGCGTGCGCCATAAGTCAGCACACCGATCTTCGTCGCCACGAGCGCAGCGCCGAACAGTCCCGCCTCGGTCATGCCGACCACCGGGATCGACAACAACTCACGCAGCGCGAGCAAGCCGGTATCGAGCGACACGCCGAGCACGACTGCGTCGCAGCCGGCATGGTGCCTGGCCGCGAGGTCGAGCACGCCGTGATGCGCGATCGCGTTTTCGGCACGGCTGCCGATCACCTGCGGGCCGAATTCGCCGGTGACCGCAAGAATCTCCGAGCCGGGCGCAGCGTACTTGCGCGCGACAGCGGCGACCGCGTCGGTCACCGCCTGCGTGAGGTTCGGGTTGATCACGAGGATCTTCATGGTCTTTCCACCTACCGCGGCGGACAGTGAGCTAGCCAGTGACGCGCGATATCTTCGCGGGTCGCAAACCAGGCGAGGCCGCGCTGCTTCATGTGGCGGATCAGCGTTGCCAGCCCGCCGATGCGCGCGGGGCGACCGATGATCCGGGTGTGCAGGCCGATCGACAGCATCCTGGGCGCGTCCGCGCCTTCGGCCCAGAGCCAGTCGAACGCTGCTATGGAGTAGTCGGCGAAATCCGAACCGCGCACGAAGGCCGGGCGATCGAAAAAGCGCATGTCGTTGGTGTCGAACGCATAGGGCAGCACGAGGTGTCGCCGGCCCCCGACCTCCACGTAATAAGGCACGTCGTCGTTGTAGGCGTCGCTGTCGTAAAGAAAGCCACCATGCTCGACCAACAACCGGCGCGTGTTCACCGAGGCCGAAGACTTGGTATGCCAGCCGACCGGTGCCTTGCCGTGCACCCGCCGCACGGTATCGACTGCCCGCGCGATCAATGCGCGCTCCTTGGCTTCTTCCATGCCGGCATGGGACTCCCAGCGCCAGCCATGGCAGCAAATCTCGTAGCCGCGCTTGGCCGCGTCGGCGCCTATCCACGGCGTGGCCTCGAGGGCCCGCGCGCACGTGTTTAGCGTTAATGGCACACCAAGGCTTTCGGCCACGTTCGCGATCCGCCAATACCCCACTCGCGAACCGTATTCGAAGTGGCTCTCCATGCACAGGTCGGGCGCACCTTCGACCAACTGCACCGCTTCGTGCACGGATTCGTTTCTCTCGTCACCCGAGGACACCGCGAGTTCGGCGCCCTCCTCCACGTTGAGCACGATCGAAACCGCGATCCGCGCACCGTTTGGCCAACGCACTTCAGGGTATTGGCCAGCGAAGCCGCGCAGGTCCCGGGTCATGGCTCGATTGTGCCGCTTTACGCGCCGGCGCGCTGCCAGAGCGCATCGGCGGCGTGCTGCGCTTCGGCGAGGATGGTTTCCATCTTGACGAGCGTCGGCCGGCCGTCTTCGACCACGACGCGGCCATCGACCAGGACCAGTTCCACGTCCCTCCCCTGGCCCGTGTGCACGAGCGTGCCGACCGGGTTCACGTCGGGCACCAGGTGCGGGCGGCGGAAATCGAACGCCACCAGGTCGGCCCTCTTGCCGACTTCGATCGATCCGATCTCCTCCGCGAGCCCCATCGCGTGCGCGCCGCCCATCGTTGCGGCGCGCAACACATCGGCCGGCTGCCACGCGTCGCTCACCCGTCCCTCCTGCACGCGGCCCATGGCAAGCGCCCAGCGCATCACCTCGACCAGGTCGGCATGCATGTTATCCGTCCCCAGAGCGAGCCGAGCCCCGGCCGCGCGCAGTTTTCCGATCGGTGCGATCGTGCCGCCCGTGGCGTTTCCTTTGGGGATATGCGCCACATTGATGCCCGCCGCACCGCACCGGGCGATGTCGCTGTCGGTAACGAAGATGCAATGCGCGGCGGTCAGCCGGTCGTTCAGCAGCCCGACGTCCTCCAGCAGTTCGGCGGGCGTCTTGTTCGAGCGGCGCCGAATCTGCTCGACCTCCGTGCGGCTCTGCGAAAGGTGCGTGTTGACCCGCAGGCCGCGCGATTCGGCCGCCTTGCGAATCTGGACCAGGAAATCGTCCGAGCAGGTGTCGGGCGCGTGCGCGGCGAGTTGCACCCCGGTGCGCCCGTCGAGCTTGCCGTGCCAGAGGTCGGCAAGCGCAAGCGCTTCGCCGAGGGTTTTTTCTCCGATCGCGGTCTGGTGCTCCCAGCGGCCGTCGCCAATCAGGGAGAAATCGGCATCGTGGATGCGCCCGCAGTTCCAGACGCGCAATCCGAGTTCTGCCATCGCGCCGGTGGTGACATCTGCGTGCACATAGGTATCGTTGATTAGCGTGGAGCCAAACAACAGCGCTTCAAGCGCACCCAGGCGTGAGAGCGCGATTGCCTCCTCGGGTGTGACATCGTGACCGTGCGGGATACCCGGCGTATAGGCTGGCGCAAAGCCCAGGTCTTCGGCCACCCCTCGCACCATGCTGAGAATCGCATGGGTATGCACGTTGACCAAGCCGGGCGTGATCACGCGCCCTGCAAGGTCCAAGGTGCGCCTCGCCACAGTTTCGGGCGCCAGCTCGGCCGCCGGACCTACGTAGGCGAAGCGGCCACCCGAGATGCCGATCGCGCCCCCGCGGATTACGCGATCAGCGGCGTCGCAGGTGACCAGCGTGGCGCCTTTGAGCAGGAGGTCGAGATTCATATCGGCGGCGTTTCCGTGTGGCGGCTACTCATGCAGGTGGGCCAGGAATTTACGGGTTCGCTCTTCGCGCGGCGCATCGAAAATCTCATTGGGGGTGCCTTCCTCGACAACCGAGCCGGCATCCATGAAGATCACACGATCGGCGACCGCGCGCGCGAAGCGCATCTCATGAGTCACGGCCGCCAGCGTCATGCCCCCCAGCGCAAGCTCGCGCATCACGTCGAGGACTTCACCGACAAGTTCCGGGTCGAGCGCCGAAGTCGGCTCGTCGAACAGGATGATCTCCGGGCGCATCGCCAGGGCTCTCGCGATCGCCACCCGTTGCTGCTGGCCGCCCGAGAGCTGGCTCGGCCGCTTGTCGGCGTGGTCTTCGAGGTGGACGCGGGCGAGTTCCTCCCTCGCGCGCTGGTGCGCCTCCTCAACGGGCAGGCCGAGAACGCGGCGCGGCCCGATGGCCACATTATCTTGCGCGGTCAGGTGCGCAAACAGGTTGAAGCGCTGGAACACGAAACCGATCCGGCTGCGCTGCTTCGCGATTTCGGCTTCCGGCAGCAGGCGCCCGTGCCGATCGGCGCCCACCGGCACGCCGCGCAAGCGTACGGTGCCGGCATCCGGCGTTTCAAGATAGTTCAGGCAGCGCAGAAACGTGGTCTTGCCGGACCCAGAGGGCCCGATGATGACTACCGTCTCGCCCTCCTGGATCGCTATTGAAGCCCCGGTCAGCACGGTGCGTCCGGCATAAGCCTTGGTCAATCCTTCGGCGGCAATGACCGCGGACTCGTTCATCGCAGCATCGCCCATCACCACACCGGCAACCGGCGCTCGAGCCAGCGCGACAGCCAGGCGAGAAACGAGATGGTGACGTAGTAGAAAATCGCAATCAGCAGGAAGATCTCCAGCGGCGCGAAATGTACCGCGATGATCGCCTGGCCCGCGCGCGTGAGCTCGTACACGGAGATCACCGAAAGCAACGCCGACCCTTTCACCAGCGTGATGAGTTCGTTGGTGGTCGGCGGCACCACCGCGCGCAACGATTGCGGCAAGAGAATGTAGAACAGAATCTGCGCATGGCGCATACCGATAGAGCGCGCAGCCTCGGCCTGGCCTTTCTCGATCGAGCCTACCCCGGCGCGCACGATCTCGGCGATGAACCCGGCGGCGTTCAACGACAGCGCGATCACCCCAGCCCAGAATTCGGGCAGGTTGATGCCCACTACCGGAAGCGCAAAATACACGAGAAAGATCTGGATCAGCAGTGGGGTGCCTCGGATGAAATCCACATACCCGATAACAGTCCACCGCACCGGCGCCAGACGAGAGAGCGAGGCAAGACCGAGCAGCGCGCCGAGGATCGTGCCGAACACGATCGCCAGCGCACAGATCTTCAAGGTCATCACCAACCCCGTCGCCAGCAGCGGGATCGATTTTTCGACCAGCCCCCAATCGAACACCATCGAAGCGGCTTCCTTCTACGAGAAGGACGGAATCTTGTCCGCCAGCGTCATGCGGAACCCAAACCACTTTTCCTGCATTCTGGCGAGTGTACCGTCGGCCTTGAGGCGGGTGAGCTCGCCGTTGAGGAAAGACACGATCTCCGGGTCTTCCTTGCGAACCGCAATTCCGGCCCAGTTGTCCGCCCCGATGCTCTTGACGATCGCATATTTCCCCGGCGCGTCTTTGAGCACCATCGCCAGAGTGGGCATGGTGTTGAGCACCGCATCCACGCGGTTTTGCGCAAGCGCCACATATGCCGACGGATGATCGTCGAACACTTTCAGTTCCTTGAACCCCGGCCCGCCGGCCGCCTTCAACGCAGCGAGCATTTTTTCCTGCAGCACCTGACCGGGCGAGCCAAGCTTGACCGCCAGCACGCGGCCGTTCAGGTCCTTTGTCGCCTTGATGGTTCCGGCGTCGGCCGCGCGCACCAGCATGGCTTGCGAGGCTTCAGCATAGGGAATGCTGAACGCAACGCGCTCTAGGCGCTCCTTGGTGTAGCTCATCGCGCTCATGATGATATCGAACTTCTTCGCGAAGAGTGACGGAATCACCCCGGCCCAAGCGGTGTCGATGAAATTCGGCTTCACGCCAAGGCTCTTGCAGAAAAGCTCCGCGAGCTCCACGTCGTAGCCGACGATCTTGCCGGCATCGCGATAAGTGAACGGGACATAGGCTGCCTCGCAGCCGATCTTGAGTTCACCGGCGGCCTTGATCTGCGCAATGGTGACTGCCTGCGCGTGAGCCTGACCAGGAATCAGTGCTCCGATAGCGGCGGCAGACGCAAGACTTAGAAAATTACGCCTTTGCATGGTGTTTTCCTTTCAAAGCAAGCGTGAGGGGTCTCTGTCGGAATGGACTGCAGTAGCCAGACGACGCCGATAGATTTTTTCATCTTATTGAGCAACAAATATCGTACTATAAATTACGCATGAAACCATCCCAGTTTTTATCGACAGAAGCACACGGTGCTCCTATATTGTGCAAGGTACTTGCTATCGTGACGCTTCAAACGTTTGCGCGATCAACCACACGCTTGACGTAGGTTGACGTGTTCACGTGAACAATCTCGACGCACGCCTGGGTACTGTAAGAGTGTCGAGACCCTAGCGCCTCGACCAATACCTCTCCAAGCGCTTTCGCCATATCGGACTCCGGCCCTTGCCCGCGTGCAGACATCGCCACGGTCAAGTGAAGAAAAGTGCGACCCTCGGTCTTGGTTCCCACCAGGAATTCCTTCAAGGGAACGGCGCGACTCTTAACATCGCCCTCGTCAAACAGTCCGGAATCAATGACTGTTTTATTTATGCGACGTAACGCACTTGCTACGTCAAAGTCTACGAGATTGGCAGTGTATTCGAGGGTCAAATGAGGCATTTGGTTTCAATCGCAGAAAACGCTAATCGAGGCGCTTCACCTTTCCGTCACGAACCAACTTCTCCCACTCCTGCACCTCGTTCCGATAAAAGCGCCCAAAACCCGCGGCCGTCGGTTCAGCAGGAAGCGGTAGGCCAGCCCACTGATCAAGGCGACTAGCAAAGGCCGGAGACTGAACAACTTTGTAAATCGCTCGCTCTAAATGAGTGACGATCCCTGGAGGCGTGCTTGACGGGACGAAAACACCGAACCAGGTAAGCGCTTCATAACCGGGAACACCCTGCTCAGCGATAGTCGGGATATTTGGTGTGGTCTTTGAGCGCTCTTTTGAAGTGATACCCAAGGCGCGCACCTTGCCGCCATTGATGAATCCTATCGCCGATGCGGATGTATCGAATAGCACAGAAATTCGACCGGCAATCAGATCGGGATACACCGGGCCGCTACCTTTGTATGGTACATGGGTCATATCGAAGTGCGACATCGCCTTCACCAATTCGCCTGACATGTGGCTGTGGGTGCCAGGACCAGACGAGCCGAATGTAAGATGTGTGGTCTTGCTTGCCTTAATGACGTCGGCCAATGTCATGTACGGACCGGTGGCCGACGTCACCAAGATGCTTGGAAACGCTGCGATTCCGGCAACAGGAGCAAGGTCCTTGACTGGATCGAAGGATAGGTTCATCAATGCGACATTGATCGCAATAGGATTCCCGGTAAAGAGAATGGTATAGCCGTCGGGTTTCGCAATCTTGGCGACATATTCAGCGCCGATCATGCTACCGGCCCCTGCCTTGATCTCAACAACAATGCTTTGCCCCAGCACATCGCCCAATTGCTGCGCGAAGATGCGCCCGAGAACCTCCGCCGTGCCCCCCGCCGCATAGGGCACGACCATCGTTATAGGCTTGTTTGGATAGATCTGACCATGAGCCAAACCTGCGCCAAAAGCAACGATCGTGATCAACGTGAATGCTGCGATTATGGCTCTTCTCATTTACCGCCTCCCAGGTAACTCGGCTCCGTTTCTACACTTCGCCCAGCACGTCGTGCTTGAAAATCGGCAGGTTGATGCCCCACTTGCCGAGTCTGCGCCGGATGTCGCTAATTGACGTCACTAGCGTCTTGGTCTCCTGCTCGGGACTGCACGCGCCCAGGCCGGCTGCCGCGCAGAGATTGTTCGATTCAATCAAGTACTTGGTTTCCTCGGACGGGTGAAGCCAAATGCAATGGAATCCCTTCAATTCAGAATTCTCGACCACGTCAATAGCGACACGCTCCATGTCCTTGATCAGCTCGGGCGTGAAGTTCTTAACCTTGTGGCCCATGTAGTTCCAACCAAACGCGATGTGTCGCGCTTCATCCCGCATGATTCGCAGCACCAGCTCCTTTGCGATTGGATCGGTTGTGTAGCGATATCTGGCTTCAAAAATTGCAGCAGCGATGGTTTCGCCGATGCAGATATGCGCAATCATGATCGCCTCGAACGAGATGCTCAGATCGAATGCCTTCTCTCTGATGCCTCGATGATTAATGCTCTTTGGAAGTGGATGAGGCGGTGCCGAAATGTAACCCCCGAGCTTTTCCGCGAAAAGATAAGAAGCAACGCAGTGACGTGACTCCTCAAGCTGTTCCATCGACAACTGTAGCCTTGCGTCGATTTCCCGGTCCTTCTCCATGCAAATTCGCAATTGCAGCGCGCAAAATTCCGCAGTACCTGTGTACTCAGTCCATGCCCGTCGGCTCCAATACAATCGTGACGCCTCCAACTGCTCTTTGGAGTATTTCGACGCATCAAATTTATCCCACGGTATGTCATTGGCC
Organism: Pseudomonadota bacterium; assembly: GCA_025356665.1. Lineage (GTDB taxonomy): Bacteria > Pseudomonadota > Gammaproteobacteria > Burkholderiales > SG8-39 > CAITSH01. Next base: position 12,962 of record JANXRV010000133.1, on the reverse strand, counting down.
GGATCCCAATGCGATTTGTTGGCAGCGTCCCAAAGGTGCCGCACGTCAGCCATAGCCGGTTTCAGATCCAAGGGAAACCGCTGTTCTTTTAAATCAAGGATAGTGCCGGCTTGAGGCATGTTTTTTTCCTTTTCAAACGTTTCCGAAATCGCCGTCACTGGTGCGCGATCAATTTTGAAAGCGAGCTGAAGTGTCTCCCTAGGATCGAACCTAGGTTTGGTGTATCGTTACACAAACCAGTGTAATCATTTAAAAGTTCTTATGTCAAGCGGCGGTGCGGCATATTTTGGAAAGGCTTGCGATGTGAGCATTTCGAATGTCAGAGAGGTTACCGGAGCGCGAGCAGCCGTCTCGACCGGTGACCCCGCCGCAACCCGAGCCGCTTGCCAGATCCTTGCATCAGGGGGGTCTGTCGTCGATGCAGCCATCGCTGCCTCGGCAGTTCTCGCAGTAGTTATGCCACACGCCACTTCGATCGGAGGCGACGCCTTCATTTTGGTTCGCGACGCACCAACCGGCAAGATTCACGGCCTCAATGCCTCAGGCACGGCCCCCCTCTCCGTTCAGCCAGCAACCTTTTGCGATGGAATGCATCAGCGCGGTGCATCGGCGGCGGTTGTCCCCGGCCTAGTGCGTGCATGGGATGCCCTGCACGAGCGATTTGGAATTTTGTCCTGGGACTCGCTCTTCGAAGATTCTTTACTGCTGGCCGAACGCGGCTGTGCCGTGTCACCAAGCCTAGCTCAAACCATCAGCACTCTCGAGGGCTACCTCAAGTTAGATCCGGGTTGGGCCAGCACATTTTTCCCGCTAGGGACACCACTGAAATTAGGTGACACACTCAATCAGCCCGCTCTTGCGAGGACCTTGCGGTCGATTGCAGATCTTGGTGCGGATGCACTATATAGGGGTGACGCAGGGGAGGCCTTAATTCAATACATCCAGTCGGCTGGCGGGTTACTCAGCCTGACAGACCTCGAGAAATTTTCCGTATCTTGGGTGGAGCCAGTAAGCACGAAGTACCACGGGCACGATGTTTTTGTTATGCCGCCAAACTCATATGGCATCCTGATGCTGATGCAATTGCAATGTTTGGCGGCGCTGCCTCTTGAGGAGATTACGACTGACCTTGCCAAGCGCATGAGCTGGCAGATTCGCGCAATGAGGGCTTGTGTCGACGTCTGGTTGCCAGAAATTGGTGACCCTGCGTGCATGAAGGTCTCGACCATGGACTTTCTGGCAGATCAGTCAATTACCGACGCGAGAATGCGAATGCTTGCGCAGTTGCCTCCTGAACAGGCCGCCCCGGATGGCGGAACCACCAGCATTACAGTGTCTGATGCTGAAGGAAATGCCGTATGCATTGTCCAGAGCATTTACAACCCGTGTGGTGCGCATTTTATTGATCCCAACACGGGCATGATCTTGAACAACCGAATGTTCTGCTTTGATCACAGGCCTGCGCGCCCCAATTCGATCGCGCCGGGGAAGAGAAGCGCGCATACGTTGAACCCGGTCATGGTGACCAAGAATGGTTCACTCCGATGGGTTTATGCCTCGCCAGGAGGAATAAGCCAAACTATTACCGGCGCACAGATTCTGGTGAATCTGATTGATCGCAAGCTAGAAGTCGGTCCGGCGATCGATGAGACCAGATGGGCGGTAGATCGCGGAGGTAAGGTTCTGATCGAGCCATCGGTTGCTGCCACCGTGCTGCCCGCCCTGGCCGCCCAAAAAATTCCGGCTAAATGTGAAGAAGATGACTATTTATTTGGCTCGGCGACCTTGATACAGTGCGAACCAAACTGCCCACTCCGCGCGGCGGCTGACTTGCGCAGAAATGCGAGCGCCATGGCAATTTAGATCATGGTCGTTCTTATGTCGATTCTCCAAGGATCAGTTCCACCGGCAACAGAACGTCGCTTTGAGAAAAGTGTCCATGAGATAGGGCATGCAGAATTTCTCGACCGGCGGTTTGCCCCATCGCATACGAGGGAATACGGATTGACGTAAGTGTTGGATCAACATACTGGATGAAATCATACCCCCCGAATCCACTGATCCGAACATTTCCAGGGACACAATATCCAACCTTTCTGAAGTATTTTTGAGCAGCAGCTGCGAGTAGGTCGTTACCCGCCAGAACACCGTCCGGCCGTTCATTGGATTTCAAATGCTCTTCAAGCGCGGCGCTAACTTCGTCTACTGACAGTCCTTCTATTTTGAGTGTCCGCAACGTCGTCGCATTTGCATTTTTAAGCGCAGCTTTGATGCCACGTGCCCGCTCGCTCATTGGCGCCCATTCGCGGCTAGGCAGAAGCAATAATGGGTGACGAACTCCTTGAGCAATCATATGTTTTGCAATGAGTTTCCCTCCCATGTAATCGTCACTTCTGACGTAACAAGTCCGTGCACTATGATTCATTGGTGGTTCATGAAAAACAACTACCGGCTGTCTTGCCGACTGCAAGCGCGTCAACATGGCGTGCCGCTCGGCCACAGGTCCAGACGCGACTAGGCACAAGGCGTCCGCCGAAACACGATCAAGATAGCTGAGGTCTTCAAATCTCTCTGGGGACACGCCTTCAATGGTTACTGCGTATCCTTGAGAGTTGAGGTAATTGCTAAGCCCCGCAGCAATTTGATGATGGGCCGGGTGCGATAGAAAAGCGGGCCTCCGGTCGACGACAATTAGCGCGGCACAGTAATGGTGGGATTGCCTGAGACCGCGAGCCGCCACATTGACGCGGTAGTTGAGTTGCTCGATGGCAGCCTCAACTCGCTCGCGGGTTTTTGCACTCATGGAATGAAAGCGCCTGTTGACTACGTTCGATACCGTAATCGGAGAAACACCAGCAGCTTTCGCCACTGCTTTCATGGTCACGCGCTGCGGCACGCGACGATCAGTAAGACCTTGGTTCATCCTGTCTCTTTGAATATTGTGTTGATTTCCACGGGATTGTGAGCCGAGTTTTCATTAAAAATTGAGCCGCCGCGTCACAGATTATTTCTTTCTATCTTACTGCATCATTTTAAAATTCGCAGGCAACCACTTGCTCGACCTTCTTTGAAAATTAGCCCTGAAATGCCTCACATTTGGGTGGCAATAAAAATTTGGGTGGCAATCAAAAATTACCGCCTTTAGCGTCTTTTTCTTGCTCGATTGCAAAAACTGTCAATGCTGTAGCGGCGTATGACTTCCTCCTCGATAAGTCAGGTTACGCGACCAGACGCATGTCACAGACGCCCTCCAGCAGTAGCCAAAATCCTGCATCTGGGGCTACGCACATAGTTCGATACGTGCGCAGGAAGGGGAGCCAAGTAAGGCTCGAACTTACCCTTATTGAATGTCCACTCTTGGCCAATCGTCCATAGATCAAAGCCGCCGTTCCTGCTAAACATGCAGCTGACCAGCAGTGTGGAATTATCAGGAAATCGATGACATCGACTGGAAACCCTTATTTGGAACGGCTTTCCAGCCATTGGCACGCTACAACTGTATTTTGCGCCACGCCCCCGAGCGCCAGCGCAAGGCCAGCGCGAGGCTCATGGCGATCATGTAGATGAGCGCGGCAAGCCAGGCGCCGACCGCGCCCAGGCCGAACTGCGGCAGGAAGCCGACCCAGCCCTCACCCGGCGCAAATGCCAGCATGTGGGCAAGCGGCACAAAACCGAACCAGGACAAGAGCAGCAGGATCAGCGCCGGCACGCGCGCATCGCCGGCACCGCGCAGGCAAAAATTGGCGCCAAGATGGATGGCATCAAACACCTGGTAACCGGCGGCGATCCACAGCAGCACGCTACCCAGCTTCACCACCTCTGCGGCGCGCGGGTCGCCGGCGGTGACAAACACCGTCATGAACCAGGGCCCGCCGACGGCAAGCACCAGGCCGAGCACGCCCATGTAGGCGATGGCGATGGCGGTGGCGGCATTACCGACGCGATAGGCCCAGTCGCGATCGCCCGCGCCTATCGACTGCCCGACCAGCGTGGTGGCGGCGATGGCCATGCCCACCGCCGGCATGTAGGCCACCGAGGTGAGCATCATGACGATCTGCGTGGCCGCGCCATCGACCGGGCCCAGCGTCACCAGCATCAACTGGAACAGCGCAAAGCCGGTGACATCTGCGGCCGGCGACAAGCCCATCGGGAAGCCAAACTTGAACAGCGCCGCGACGCGCGGCCAATCGGGCTTCCAGGCAGTGCGCGAGCCGAACTCCGCGCTCACGTCCCGTGAGACAAACATCAGCAGCCCCAGCACCACGCCCACCGTGACCGAAATGGTCGAGGCCCACGCCGCGCCGGCCATGCCCATGCCAAGCCCGAAGATCAGCGCCTGGTTGAGCGCTACATTGAGCAGCATCACCACGGCCATCACGGCAAGCGTGATGCGGGTGCGGCCTATGCCATTGAAAAAGCCCGTAAAGGCAAACAAGGCCACCGAAGCCGGGCCGCCGAGCAGGCGCGGCCACCAGAACTCCAGCGCCAGGCGCTCGATCTGGGCGTCAAGGTGAAAGGGCGCGAGCAGCCAGTGGCCCGCCTCGGCGACGAGCAAAAAAAACGGAATGGTGACGAGCGCGGCCCAGAAGCCGGTCCAGGCCGCCTGCGCCGCATCGTGCTTGCGCCCGGCGCCAAAGGCCTGCGCGGCGAGGGTCTGCACCGCCATGCCGATGCCGTACATCAACAAAAAAAACGCCAGCATCAGCCAGAAAATCGCGCCCATCGCCGCCACCGCCTCGGTCGAGATGTGGCCAAGAAACCAGGTGTCGGTGAGATTGAGCGCCGCGGTGATACCCGAGTTGGCGATCAGCGGCAGCGCGAGGCCCAGCACGACGCGATAGTCAACACGCCGCTGGCCTTGCGCATTGAGGCGCAGGGCGGGCAGCGGGCGGGCGGTGTCAGTGGCGGTGGCGGCGGAGGGATTCATGGCGGGCATAAAAGCCAACGCGGGCCCGCTGTTCGCAAGGGCCCGCGTTGCTGTTGCGACGGAGTATACCCGAGCCCCCCCTCGCGACTCAGGCCTTTTCCCCGGCCAGCCGCGCGCCTATGCGCGCCGCGGCGCGCTGCAATGACCCCAGATGGCGGGTGACAATCTGCACCTCAGTCGCCAAATCAGTAATCCAGATGCAACTGAGGCAAGCCTGCACACCGCCCCCGCCCAGCACCGGCACGGCGATGGCCGAAAAGCGCTTCAGGGCTTCCGCATCCGGCCCGATGTTGTGCGGATCGCGCACCGCATAGCCCTGGCGCCCGGTTTGCGCAATGATGCGTTGCAACCACTCGCCGCGGCGGGCGGCCCGATCGGAAATATCCGCAGAATTGCGCAAGACCTCAAGCAGTTCATCGCGCTCCGCCTCCGGACAAAATGCAAGATAGGCGCGCCCCATCGCCGACCAAACCATGCCGGGGCGGTAGCCGATCACATCGCGATTCACCACCATGCCCGAAAGGGAGCGGTTGCTCTCGAGCACCAGCATGCCAAGGCCATCGCGAACGGCGATGTCCGAGGGCCACGGCATGCGCTGGTGCAAATCGCGCAGATCGGGCGCGGCGATCTCAATCAGCCGCGCACGCTGACGGGAACTGGCTGCGGGCCGTGCGGGTTGGGGCAGCGGCAGATAGGCCCCGTCGGCAAGCCGTCGCTGAATCCAGCCGCCCTCCTCCAGGGTCCTGACGATGCGCAGCAATGAGGCCTTGGGCGCCGCCGTCTCGCGATACAACTCGTTGAGAGAAAGGCCGGCGGCGCTGCGGATAACGCGCAGCACTTGCAAGCCGCGCCGCAACGCGGCGATCGACTTGACCCGGGGCGCAACCGAGCGGGATGCAGAAGGGCGGGGAGCGGCAGACAGGCGTTTCACTGGGTGAAACTTTAGCTTTACCTTGCGCCACTGGCAAGCCTAGTCTTGATTTTTTTCCGGCGGTCCGCCGCCGCCAAATGAACAGCGGCAAGAAAAATCGATCAAAGGATAAGACAATGAAAGTCACGATGCTGGGAACCGGTGCGGCGTTTGTCGATCCGGACCGCGCCCAATCAGGCGTGCTGGTGACGCTGGACAACGGCCGCCACTACCTGTTTGATTGCGGCGCCGGCATCACGCGCAACATGGTGCGCGCCAACGTCAGTCCGGCCGACGTCCCGTTCGTGTTCCTGACGCACCTTCACCACGACCACATTTGCGATTTCCCGCTGTTTGCGATCACCAGCTGGATGTGGAACCGGCAAGGCTCACCCATCGTGGTCGGGCCCAAGGGTACGCGCGATTTCTGCTCGCGCCTTTTTGAGGGTGGGGCGTTTCATACCGATTTCATGGCACGCAGCCACTATCCGGCGCGACAAAAAAATATCGAGGCAATGAAACCGGATGTACGGGAATGTTCGCCCGGACTCGCATACCAGGACGAATTCGCAACCATCACCTGCGACTGGGTCGAACACATCCCGCGCGAAGTTTCGGAGTGTTTCGGCGTTCGCATGGAGGCCGATGGCAAATCAGTGGCCTTCTCCGGCGATACCGCGCCGTGCGATTCCATGGTCGAGCTGGCGCGGGGCGTGGATCTTCTGGTTCACGAATGCACCTTCCCCGAGGCCTTTATCGAACACCGAAAAAAAACCGGCGTCGGCATTTTTGCCCACACCAGCCCGACCGAGCTTGGCATCATCGCCAAACGTGCCGGCGTCAAAGCACTGGTAGCCACGCACTTCGGCCATTTCGAGTCGACCAGCCCGGTGCTCAAGAACGCTGGCAAACTGCATATGCCGGTCGAGCTTATGGGCCCGCATATGATGGATGATGTGGTTCGCGACATACGCAAGAACTATTCGGGTCCTCTGCATATCGCGCATGACCTGCTGCGTATCGATCTCTGATCCCTAGGAGGCACACCATGAAGATCCGGTTATTCGCGGCGCTGTTGGCGCTTGTTAGCGCAGCCCTAATCGCAGGACCTGCTGCGGCTCAGGACTACCCAACGAAGCCCATACGTATCGTCAATCCTTTCCAGGCCGGCGGTGCGGGCGAGATAGCATTTCGTCCGCTCATGTCCATACTAGAGCAGCGCCTGGGCCAGAAAATCGTGCTGGAGAACCGCACCGGCGCGGGCGGCAACGTCGGTGCCCAGGCGGTTGCAAGCGCAGCCCCGGACGGCTACACCCTGTTGCTCGCGGCGAGCAACAATCTTGTGATCAACCAGTTCGTCTTCGCCAACATGACGTTCGATCCAGCGAAGGCCTTTGCGCCAATCACCATCGTCGCCGACATACCCTCGGTGTTCTATGTCAACCCGCAGGTTCCGGCCAAGACCCTGCAAGAGTTCATCAACCACGCCAAGGCCAACCCGGGCAAGATCAACTATGCCTCGCCGGGCAACGGCTCAACGCCGCACCTGAACGTGGAACTGCTGGCGCAATTGTCTGGAACGCGCCTGGTCCACGTGCCCTACCGCGGACAACCCGATGCCATGAATGCCGTGCTTTCCGGTGATGTACAGTTACTCCTTGGCGGCCTTGCTGCGGGGCGGGGCAATTTGCAGGCCGGCAAACTGCGCGCACTCGCTGTCGGCAGCCGCGAGCGGCTCAAAAGCCTGCCGGAGGTACCCACCGCCATCGAGTCCGGGTTCCCGGACTTCGAAGCGACTAATTTCTTCGCCCTTGTCGCCCCTGCCGGCACGGCACCGGCCATCATTGATCGATGGGTGAGCGAGATCCGCTATGCGTTGCAGCAGCCTGAAGTGCAAAAGCGTTTCATCGACAGCGGATTCTTTCCCGGCGGCCTATCGGCCGCCGACTTTCGTGTCCGCCTTAATCGAGAGACCAAACTTTGGGAGGGCCTGGTAAAGGCAGCCGGGGTCAAGGCCGAATAACACAGACGCATGCGCTACGCGGCGCGAGCAAGAAAGTCTAATTCACCGTCGCCCCCGAATCGCGCACCACCCTGCCCCATTTGTCGTATTCACTTTTGAGGTAGGCCGCGAATTCCTCGGGTGTCGTCGGTGTTGCCTCCATGCCGGAGGATGCGAGCAGCTGCTGCACATCGGGCAAGCGCAACAGTTTGGCGATTTCGTCGTGCAGTTTTGCAATGATCTCTGGCGGCGTGCCGGCCGGTGCAATCAGCCCGACCCAGGACAGCGACTCAAACCCGGGCACGCCCGCCTCGGCGACGGTCGGCACGTCGGGCATTTGCGCCGATCGCTGCGCCGTGGTGACAGCGAGCGCCTTTAAGCGCCCGGCCTTGACGTGCGGAATGACGATGGGCGTGCCGGGGAAGCCCAGCTTGACCATACCCGCCAACAAATCCTGCTGCGCCGGCGCACTGCCCTTGTAGGGCACGTGCGTGAGCGCTATGCCGGCCATGTGCGCAAACTGCGCGCCGGTCAGGTGTTGCAGGCTGCCGTTGCCCGAGCTGACGTAGTCGATCTTGCCCGGATTGGCCTTGGCAAGGGCAATCAACTCCCGCACCGAATTAACCCCGAGCGAGGGATGCACCGTGAGCACGTAGGGGCCAGACGCAATGCGGATCACCGGGACAAAATCGGCGAGGGTGTTGTAGGGCAGGTTCTTGTACAGGTTGGCGGTGATCACATGCGGCGTGGCCATCAGCAGCAGCGTGTAGCCATCGGGCTTTGATTTGGCGACAAAGTCGGTACCTATGGTGCCGCCCGCGCCGGGACGGTTGTCGACAAAAAACTGCTGGCCCAGCGCCTCGGACAGGCGCTGCGCGATGAGGCGGCCCGGCACATCGGTGGTGCCGCCCGAGGAGAGCGGAATGACGATGCGCACCGGCCGCGTCGGATAGCCCTGCGCGATCGCGTTCGCGGCCAGGAGCATCCCAATGCATACGAGAATCAGTGCTCGCATCATCAACTCCCCTTTGGGCGTTTTGTAAGCCATTGTGTAACAGCTGCGCCACCGCTGCGGCTACTGCCAATTCACCGCAACATGCCCCAGTGCACGCCCAAAGTACGCGGCGACTACAACCCCCAGCCCCAGTTGGCCAGCGTCGCGGCGTCGGCCTCGCGTTCGCCGAACACATACTTGCCGCCGCAGAATATCAGCGGCTTGCGCTCGGTACGCTCGAAACGCTCGACTTCGCCGATGAACAAAATATGGTCGCCGGCGTCCTGGTGCGAGTGCGTACTGCACTCCAGCCAGGCGGCGCAATCGACGATCAGCGGCGTGCCGCCAGCGCCGGTGCGAAACTCTATGCCCTGAAACTTGTCCGGAATGCGCGAGGCAAAGCGCTGCGACAAATTGGCCTGTTCCTGGGCGAGAATGTTGACGGTGAAATGCGAGCCGTCGCGAAACATCGACAGGGAGGGCGAGTTGGAGTTGAGCGACCACAGCACCAGCGGCGGCTCGAGCGACAGTGAAGAAAAAGAATTGATGGTGAGACCAACCAGGCTGCCGTCATTGGCGCGCGTGGTGACAATAGCCACACCAGTCGGGAAAACCCCCAGGGCGCTGCGAAAGGCGCGGGTATCAAATGCTGCTGGCGTGCTCAAAAGCGATCCTTGTTAAATAAAAGTGTGCGGCTTTGCGCTGCGTGCTTCGTTGATCGTTATCGTTGTCGTCGTCGTTGATGGTTGTCGTTGATGGTCGTCGTCGGTGCTTGTAACTATCGCCAGGTCGGGCTGCGTTTTTTTGCCCGTTCCGGCTTGGGTGGTTTCACCTGCTGCTGCTTTTGCGCCGCATCCTCGAGGGCACGGGCGACCAGGCCCTTGAGTTGCTGCGCGCCGGGCTCGTATTGCTTGGGCCAGATGACAGCAGGCAAAGCATACCCCGCCGCGGTATATTCGGCAGCCGCATGCAGCGTGAAATTGGGATTGGCAAGGTGCGGCCGCGCCAGTGCGACCAGGTCTGCTCGGCCGGAGGCGACCAGGGTGTTGACCTGGTCGGCGCTGGTGATGGCGCCCACCGCCATGGTGGCGATGCCGGCCTCGTTGCGAATTTGCTCGGCGAACACCGCCTGGTACATGCGGCCATAGACAGGACGCGAAGCCGGGTCGGTCTGGCCGGTGGAACAATCGACGAGGTCGCAGCCATGCGCCTTGAGCAGCGTGGCGGTGGCGACGGCGTCCGCAGCGCTCAGACCACCGGGCATCCAGTCGGTCAGCGACAGGCGCACCGCCATGGGCTTTGCCGCCGGCCACACCGCGCGCACGGCATCGAACACCTCAAGCGGGTAACGCATGCGGTTCTCAAGGGTGCCACCGTACTCGTCGCTGCGCCGGTTGGTGACCGGCGACACAAAGGAAGCGAGCAGGTAACCGTGCGCCATGTGCACTTCGAGCATATCAAAGCCGCAATCGGCGGCCATGCGCGCCGAGGCGACATATTGGTCGCGCACGCGGTCCATGTCGGCGCGGTCCATTTCACGCGGCACCTGCGATACGCCGGGGTAATAGGGCAGCGGCGAGGCCGACAGGACGGGCCAGTTTTTGTCGGGCGCGCCCTCGGCCAACGGCCTGTCGATTTTTTCCCAGGCCAGCTGGGTCGAGCCTTTGCGCCCGGCATGGCCGAGCTGCAGGCAGATTTTCGCCGCGCTTTGCGCGTGCACGAAATCGACAATGCGCTTCCATTGTGCGGCGTGCTCTGCGGTGTAGAGTCCGGCGCAACCTAGGCTGATGCGCGCGTCGGCCGCAACGCAGGTCATTTCGGTATAGACGAGGCCCGCGCCACCCAGCGCGCGCGCGCCGTAATGCACCAGGTGCCAGTCGTTGGGCGTGCCCTCAACCGCCGAGTACTGGCACATCGGCGAGACGACGACGCGATTGACCAGCTTCATGTCGCGCAGGCTGAAGGGCGAGAACAGCGGCGGCGGCGGCGTGAAGTTTTTTGGCAGCGTGAATTTTTCCGTCCGCGCCACCTCTTGCGCCCACCAGGCGTCAAGGTCGCGGATCAGCGCGGCATCGCGCAGGCGCAGGTTCTCATAGGTGATCTGCTTGGAGCGGCTCATCAGCGCAAAATTGAACTGCACCGGATCCATGTGCCAGAAGCGCCCGACGTTTTCAAAAAAGCCCAGGCTGACGTTGGCCGAGTGCTGGATGCGCTCGACCTCTTCGCGCCGCGCCGTCTCGTAGGCGCCCAACGCGACCTTGATGTGACCGGGGTTGGCCATCACCGCCTTGTGCAGCGCGATGGCGTCCTCGAGCGCGAGCTTGGTGCCCGAGCCGATGGAGAAATGCGCCGTGTGGGCGGCATCGCCCAGCAGCACCACGTTGTCGCAGTGCCAGGTGGCGCATTTGATGGTGGGGAAATTGCGCCACAACGAGCGGTTGGTCAGCACCTTGTTCTGCTTGCCGTCCGGGCCGCGCAATTCCTCGGCGAAAATATTTTCGATGTAAGCGGCGGTGGCTTTTTCGTCATCGACCGCCAGGCCGGAGTTCTTGAACGCCGCGTCGGTGGTCTCCACCACCAGCGTGCATTCGCCCTCGGTAAACTGGTAGGCGTGCAGGTTCCAGATGCCGTCCTTGTTTTCCTGGAAGCTGTAGGTGAAGCCGGGCAGATTCATGTTGGCACCCAGCCAGACGAACTTGTTGGGGCGCAGGTCCACGCTGGGCTTGAAGTGATCCTTGAGCGACTCGCGCACCGCGCTGGCTATGCCGTCTGACGCCACGATCAGGTCGGCGCCGGCGTGCGCTGCCGGGCCCTTGTCCTCGGCCTGGTAGGTGATGTTGACGCCCAGCGCAGCGGCGCGCCGCTGCAGTATCTGCAGCAGGGCGAGCCGCTTTATGCCCGAGAAACCATGGCCGGAGGACTTGTGCACCGTGCCCTTGTAGAGGGTGTAGATGTCATCCCAGTAGGCGAAGTTGATGGCGATATCGTGGTAGGAAGGCTCGTCGGCAAGGCGCAGGTTGTTGAGCGTCTCATCCGACAGCACGATGCCAAAACCGAAGGTGTCGTCGGCGCGATTGCGCTCGGTCACATTCACTTCGGCATTGGGCATGCTCTTTTTCGCCAGGATGGCGAAATAAAGGCCGGCCGGGCCGGCTCCGATGACGTCGATTCTCATCTATCTACTCCAGGGTGAAACGCGGGAAATGTTGTGACGACTGCGATCCATTCTACAGCCGGGCTTTGCGACGGAGTTCAGCCAAGCCTGTCAACCGGGCCTGCCGGCAAGGGCAGGTCGGAAGGTCGGAAGGCCGCGCAGAAAAAACCATCAGGAAACTCTGGGAAACTCGGCCACATTGACAGCCTTGTTCGCCGCACATATATTTGAGGCTTAAAGTATCATGTTTTGCCATAATGTTTCACTCCCCGTTTCACCGGCGTTTCACCCGGAGTCGTATCGCGGGGGGGGGCCGCCGCAGCAACATGGCACGCATCAGCCAAGTGTCAATGTCGATGGCGATGGCGATGTCGGTTTCGGTGTCAACATCGTAGGGTCGTGCTGCCGTCCCGTCTTGCTATAGTGCCGTCTTGCTGTAGTGCCGTCTTGCCACCTTAGCGTTGTCTTACTGACTTACTAGTACCGGACTTGCCTTTGGTTTATCCTCAACGTTCTCAACGCTTTCAACGCATTGCGTCCGTAGCGCCACCCCGCTCCACCCCGCCCCACCGCGTACCACCCTTAGGGAGACACTTGATGAAAAAGCATGTTCTTGCCGCCACTGCGGCACTCAGCCTGACTCTGACTCTGGCCCTTCCCGCGCAGGCCGCAGACAAGGTCAAGGTCGGCTTCATCAGCACCCTGTCCGGCCCCAGCGGCGCCCTCGGCACCGACATTCGCGACGCCTTCCTGCTGGCGGTCAAACTCAACGGTGGCAAACTCGGCGGCCTGCCGGCCGAGGTGATCATCGGCGACGACCAGTTCAAACCCGAGGTGGGCAAGCAACTGGCCGAAAAGAACATCAAGCTCGACAAGGTCGACTTCCTCACCGGCATCGTGTTCTCCAACATCATGCTCGCGTCCGTGCCCGACGCGTTTGCCGCCAAGACCTATTACCTCAGCCCCAACGCGGCG
>JANXRV010000099.1:0-65826 GCA_025356665.1 Pseudomonadota bacterium | reverse complement strand
CATTGCTGCAGATTCTTTCGGTCTCGGTGTTCGAGAAAATACAGATCTCTTCCGCCTTCCAGCCCCACGAATACCCAGAAAATCAATCAAATATCGCCAACCAATTGAACTTGTTTGATATTTAACCGGACACTACTGATTTCGCCTGAGCCATAACTATGCGCACCTGGCTTGTCCTCATTTGTGCGTTGCTGCTGGCGGCCTGCGGACCGTCGGGCCCGCGCTTTAATAGCACCGATATCACCGGCGCCGACTACGCCAAGGATTTCCGCCTGAAGGATGCCAACGGCAAGACGCGCACCCTGGCCGACTTCAAGGGCATGGCGGTGGTGGTGTTTTTCGGCTACACCCGTTGCCCGGATGTGTGTCCGACCACCATGGTCGAGATGAAACACGTCATAGAATATCTCGGTGAAGATGGCAAGCGCGTGCAGGTGTTGTTTGTCACCATTGATCCGGAGCGCGACAAGCCCGAATTGCTTGCCCAGTATGTGCCGGCCTTTGACCCGGGTTTTCTTGGTCTGTACGGCGATCTTGAAACAACACAAAAAACCGCCAAGGACTTCAAGGTATTTTTCCAGAAAGTGCCGGGCAAGACAGCCGACAGCTACACCATGGACCACACCGCAGGCAGTTACGTTTTCGATCCGATGGGCCGCTTGCGCTTGTTCGTGCGCCATGGTGGCGATACCGGGCCGCTGGTAGCCGACCTAAAGGCTTTGCTCTCAGGCAAATAGACCTCGCCGGACTCGGGTGGGTCGCTTGTGGCGCCAGGCCCTTAGCGCAAATCAGGTTCTTGCAGGGGTGGCCGATCGGGTTGATTGTCGCGATGATTGTCGGGTTGATTGTCCCGATGATTGTCCCGAGAACCTGTGCGCCCGTCACGCCATTCTTTTTCCAACTGGGAATTCAGGTGAAGAAAAATAATAATGATAAGACCGAGGCTGAAACACAGCAGTGTGATCAACCAAAAATTCCACGAAGACATGCCTTAGTTGCCTGTTTGAAGTGCACAGGGCCAGCCTGTCTTACAAATAAAGCATCGCGACTACCTTGGTACCGGCAAAGGGGCTAATTTTTCGGTAATTGCGCGGGCGTTTCCGTTTCAACATGCACCGCGCGCTTGCCCGCTTACCCGCTTACAGATCGGCGATGCCGACGAGGATGGCGTACTTGGTCAGTTCGGCGACGTTGTGCAGCTCGAGTTTGCGCATGATGTTGCGGCGATGCACGTCGACGGTGCTCGAGGCGATGTGCAGTAATTTGCCGATTTGCGGCGAACTTTTTCCTTGTGCCAGAAGCTGCAATACGGCGGTCTCGCGACGAGCGAGGCGCCTAGATTCGAGCGGCGTCGATGCACCGCCGGGGCCAAGGCCGTTGGAGTCGACCAGCAATGTCGCGGACTCGGGGCAAAGGTAAGTCTTGCCCTTTGCGGCGCTGTTGATTGCATACACCAACTGGTCGCCGGCCGCCGACTTGACAACATAGGCCATGGCGCCCGCGCCCATCATTTCGATGATGAACTGTTTGTAGTTGGAGGCCGACAGCGCGACGACCTTTATTTGCGGATGCTTGGCCCTCAGGGCGCGCGTCGCCTCAATGCCGTTCATCCCGGGCATGCTGACGTCCATGACCACCACATCGGGCCTGAGTAGCGCGACGGTCTCTACGATCTTGCTGCCATCGCCAAGTTCGCCCACCACCTCGATGTCCTCTTCCAGCTTCAGCATCACGCGCAGCGCCTGGCGGAACATGGTGTGATCGTCGACCAGTAATGTGCGGATGCTCATCGCATGGCTCCCTTTTTCATTTTCGCGCTTGGTGCCACTGCGGGCGGCGGCAGCATTGGCACGGTCAGGGTGACCGAGGTGCCCTCGCCCGGCTTGCTGCGCAATGCCACTTCGCCGCCAAGAAAGCCGATGCGTTCGCGCACACTGAGCAGCCCGTAACCGGACACGCCGCTGACCGGTTTGGCGGCACCGGGTTCAAATCCGATGCCGGCATCGCTCACCGTGACGAAAAGGGTGTCGTTTGCGCCGCCAGCCGTGGTGACGGTGGCCGAAGTAACATCGGCGTGCTTGGCGACATTGATGAGCAATTCGCGCACGGCACGGAACAGCGTGGTGATGACGGCGTGCTCGAGCGGCTTGGGTGTGCCATCGTCCTTGGTGTGCACTTCAAGCTTGTACACATGACGCATTTCATCGGCAATCCAGTCGAGGGCTGCTACCAGCCCGAGTTTGTAGAGCAGCGGCGGGTTGAGCTTGAAGGCCATGGTGCGCAGCTTGCGGTTGGCCTGATCGATAGCCGTGAGGCAGCTTTGCATGGCTTGGTGCGCTGTGTCGGGCATGTCGAGCTTGGAGACGCCCTTGGCCTTGAGGCTGATCACGGCCATGAGTTGCCCCAGATCGTCGTGCAAGTCCTGCGCCAGCGCACGACGCTCGTTCTCCTCGGCCATCGCCAGCGCCGCGGAGAGGGCGTGCAACTTGTCGTTCTGATCGCGCGAATCGGTGAGGTCGTGGCGTGCGGCGTCGGCCGCCGCCGTGGCCAGACGCAGGTCGCTGATGTCCGTGTAGCTCACAATGACGCCGCAGACCTGGTTGTTGTCGTTCTTGTAGGGAAGCAGCCGTCGTATGTAGCGGCGGCCGTTTGTGGTCTGAAATTCGCTCTGCGAAATAGTTCTTTTTTGGAGCACGGCTTTGGCGGCTTCGAGCAGGTTGCCGCCCACCCGCGCGATGCTGAAGTCGCTGATCGAGCGACCGATGTCGCCGGCGAGGAACTTGAACTGTGCCGACGTAGCGGGCGAAAACCACTTGATGCGGAAAGACGGGTCGAGGCAGATGGTCGCGATATCGCTGCTGTGGAGCAGGTTGGACAGGTCGCTGTTTGAGCTCTCGAGCTCACCCACCTTGATTACGAGTTGCTGGTTGACTGTGGCCAGCTCCTCGTTGAGCGATTGCAATTCTTCCTTGGAGCTTTCCAGCTCTTCGTTGAGCGAACGGAACTCTTCGTTTACCGAGACCACCTCTTCGTTGGCAATCTTCAGATCGGCATTGGCCGTCTCCCAGTTCTCAATGCTGCTTCGCAGGTCCTCGCGGGTTGTCCGCAGTTCTTCCTCGAGGTGGTGCACCAGCGTGCGCTCGGTTTTGTTGCCAGGTTGCCTCAGGGTCGGTTGCGTGTCGTGGCGGAACACCACGAGGAAGACCCGTCCAAATTCGCCGTCTGCGATCGGTGTCACCGTAATCCGCACCGGCATGAGCTCGTCGCCGCGTTTCATGCGGCCTTCTGTGACGCTGATGGTCAGGCCACCGCCCGCCGCCTCTTGCAGCGCGCTGCGCAAACGCGGGCGCAGGCCCTCGCGGACCAGGGCCAGCAGGTCATTCGTTGGTGCACCGCGCGGATGTAAAAGAAAATCTTCGGTCGGGCCGCAGAAATACAACACCTGGTGGTGCTCGTTGACCAGAATCGATGCCGGCGTGAAGCGGTCGAGGATCAGTTTCTGTGCGATGCTCGCCGCCCGGGTGACCGGCGGCGGGATTGGCGACGGGGTGAGGGCGGCGCGCGAGAGGGTGTCTCCGGCGTTTGCCGGCAAGCGCAGCGCATCCACCCGCGTCACGCCCACGCGTTGGTAAAGATGCCATTTTTTCGAAATCGGTTTTAACAGATCGTCGCGACCTCCGTTTGATTCGGCGGTGCCCAGAAAAAGATGCGCGTCTTTTAGCAGCGCGAAGTGAAAGATATTGAGCACGCGTTTCTGCACCTCGGGCTCAAGGTAGATCAGGACATTACGGCAGGAGATCAGGTCTGCACGGCCAAAAGGCGGATCGGAAAAAAGGTTTTGCACGCCGAAAATGACCGCCGTGCGCAATTGCTGCGATACGGTGAAGTGCTGGCGGTCGGTGTCCTCGATAAAATAGCGGCGCAGCAAGGCGACCGGCATGCGACTGGCGATGCCCGCCGGGTAGCGTCCTTGACGGCCGATTTCAAGGCCTTCATTGTTGGTGTCGGTGGCGAAGATATGCACCGGGCAGGCCTTGCGCGCACGGCGCAGTCGCTCGAGTACCAGAATGGCCATGCTGTAGGCTTCTTCGCCGGTGGAGCAGCCTGGCACCCAGATGCGTATCGGGTCGTCCGGGCGCTTGGCGGCCACCAAGGGGCCGAGCACCTCGGCGTTGAGCGCTTTCCACGCCTCCGGATCGCGGAAGAAATCAGTCACCCCGATCAAAAGGTCGTGAAACAGCGCGTCGATCTCGGCGCTGTCTTTTTTGAGCAGCGCCACGTAATCGGACTGGCCCATTACGCCGCGCAGAATCATGCGCCGCCGGATGCGCCGCAGCAGCGTGGCACGCTTGTAGCTCTGAAAGTCATAACCGCGGCGGGTGTTGATGATGTCGAGCAGGCTTCTTGTCGACTGTTCGTCGCCCGCATCGACGGACGCATTGGCAATGATCGCGACATAAGGGTGGCTGGCGTAGGTGCAAAGCATCTTTGGCATCCTCTCTACCGGCAGCACATAGTTGACAAGGCCGGTGGCGATGGCGCTGCGTGGCATGCCGTCGAATTGTGCGGTCGAGGGCTCCTGTGCCAAAACGACGCCACCGTTCGCGGCGATGGTTTTCAGGCCCAGCGCGCCATCGGTGCCGGTCCCCGAGAGCACGATGCCAATGGCCCGTGCAGCGCAGTCCTTGCCGAGCGAATTAAAAAAATAGTCGATCGGCAGATGGGGCTTTTTTGTCTGGTTGCGCGGTGTCAGTCGCAGGCGGCCGCCCGTTACCGCCAGCTCCTTGTTGGACGGTGCGGTGTAGACATGGTTTGCCAGAAGCAGCGTGCCGTTGCGCGCTTCGCTGACGGGCATGGTGGTGAATTTTGCGAACAGTTCCGCGGCGAGGCTGGTATGGGTCGGATCGAGATGCTGGACGATGACGAAGGCAATGTCGCTCTCGGCGGGCATGCTCTTTAGGAATGCGCGTATTGCCTCGAAGCCCCCGGCCGAGGCGCCGATGCCGACGATGCAGGGTTTATGTGCCGAGCCTGGCTTTGTGGCGTGCTTCGCCGCCGCGGATAGGCGGGCGCTTTTTTGCGGGGCGGGGTTCTTGTCTTCGCGCCGACGCTTTGCAACGGCTTTTGCAGGCAAATCCAACTCCTCGGAGGCTAGGTAGGGATTCGAAAATGCATATTGCGTTCACCAATCCGCGAACTGCCTCGACTTTGGTCTGCGTTGAATCGTAGCGATGCATCTTTTTGTTGTTGATACGACAACGGAGATTATTAACTATTGTAAACTATTGTATCTAATTGTTAAGCTATTTTTTTTAAAGTAATTTCTGATCATGTGATGAAAGGTTTTGCCGCCATTAAGAAATAGAAATAGAAATAGAAATAGAAATCCGAAATTGGAATAAACAGGTAGTCCGTTGTCGGTGAAGCGGTATTGTTCTCTTTTTGAAAGCTTGAAATACTTAACGCGCCCAAAAAACACAGGGATGCGCCTTGTCACAGGGATGCGCCTTGTAACGGAGCGTCGGCGATCAAAGTGAGCGCTTGCGCTGCGATTGTGAGGGGGGTGCGCCAAGCGCGGAAACCAGGGTATGGGCGCGGGAAAAAGTACGCTGCCCACCGGGGACTACCAGTGCATCGGCCGCTTCAACGGCGGGTCGATCAGCAAGTCGGCCGGTATTGGCAGGCTGGGGCGCAACCTTTGTATTTCTGCCCGGATGGCGCTCAAGCGCGCGGGGCAGTGCCTGCGGGGGAGCGGTGCCCGGCTTCTTGTTTTGGTGCCCGAGCTTGGTGCTCAAGCCTGGTGCCAAAGCTTGGTGTCAAAGCTTGGCGTCAAAGCTTGCCGTCAAAGGGCAAGGCACACCGTAGCAAATAGCGCAGTGCTCACAGCGCCTTGCGAAAGGTCAGGTTGATGCGCTGGCGGCCAAGCAGCGGGTGTTCTCCGTCTGCGAGTGGCGAGACGCCGTGAAAGGCGAGGCGCGCCGGCCCGCCCCACACCACCACATCACCGTGCGCAAGTTGGCAGCGTCGCAGTCGGTCGCGGCGCTGCAGGCCGCCAAATAAAAACACCGCCGGCAGGCCCAGCGACACCGACACGATGGGCTGGGTGAAGTCGCGTTCGTCCTTGTCCTGATGCGGCGCCATGCGCGCGCCCGGCGCGTAGCTGTTGATGAGGCAGGCATCGGGCGTAAAGCGGGCAAAGCCCGCCTGTGCTGCTGCGCGCGCGGCCAGCGCCGTGAAGGCCGCCGGCATGGCCGGCCACGGCCGGCCTGTTTGCGGGTCGATGGCATCGTAGCGATAGCCGCGACGATCGCTGATCCAGCCGACGCCGCCGCAATTGCTCATGGCCACCGACATGCGAAAGCCGCCGCGTGTGAGCATTTGCCGTAGCGGCGCCTGTGTGATGATGGTGTGCAAAGCGGCCATCAGCGCGACATCCTCATCACCGACGAAGCGGCGTAGTAGCAGCGCGCCTTCGGCCAGCGTCTCGTTTCCGGCCGCGGCTTCGGCCCCTTCGCCGAACAAGTCGGCGGTCTCGCCGCGTGCGCTCATGGGCCCGATCCGCAGTCTGATCCGCCGCCCGACTCGCGCGCCAGCAGCGCGCGCTTGCGCGCCACGCCCCAGCGATAGCCCGAGAGCGAGCCGTCGTGGCGCAGCACGCGATGGCAGGGTATGGCGATGGCCAGCACATTGGCCGCGCAGGCGCCGGCCACCGCGCGTACTGATGTTGGCGCGCCGATGCGTTCGGCCAGTTCGGTGTAGCTGAGCGTGCTGCCGGCCGGGATGTCGCGCAGCGCCTGCCATACGCGTTGCTGGAAGGCTGTGCCACGCACGTCCAGCGGCAGCTCAAGGCCTATGGCTGGCTGCTCCACCATGCCCACCACCGCGGCCACCCATTGCTCAAAGGCCGCGTCGCCGCCTTTGAATTCGGCTTTGGGAAAACGATCTTGCAGCGCGCGCGCCAGCGTGTCCGGGTCATCGCCGATGGCGATGGCGCAGACGCCCTTGTCCGTGGCCGCAACCAGGATGGCGCCAAGCGAGCATTCGCCCACGGCAAAACGGATGCGCGTGTCTTTGCCGCCGCTGAGATAGCGCGCCGGTTTCATGCCCAGTACCTGGTCCGACGTGGCATAAAAGCGTGCGCTGGAATTAAAACCGGCGTCGTACATCGCTGCGGTGACCGATGTGCTGCCGGGCAGGCGTTCGCGTACCTGCTGCGCGCGATGTGCCGTGGCATAGGCTTTGGGCGTGATGCCGGTGACCGCCTTGAACACGCGATGGAAATGAAAGCGGCTCATGCCAACGGCAGCGGCGAGGGTGTCCAGGTCGGGCGGTGACTCGGCCGACTCGATCAGGCGGCAGGCGGCGGCCACCGCCGCAGCGTGCTTTTCTGTGCGGCTGGCCGCCTCGGGCTGGCAACGCTTGCAGGGGCGAAATCCCGCCGCCCGGGCTGCGGCGCAACTGGCGTGAAAGCGCACATGTTTGCGCAGCGCCTGGCGCGACGGACAGGATGGGCGGCAGTAGACGCCGGTGGTGCTGACCGAATAAAAAAATTGTCCGTCCGCCGCCGGGTCGCGTTCTGTCACCGCGCGCCAGCGCCGGGCGTCGGCGTCGGTGGTATTGGCGGCAGCGCTGGTGCCGGCGGTGGGACGCGCGCCGGAGCGCGAGGGCGGGCTTGTCGTGCGCTTCATTGCGGTATCGGTCGGCGGCATGGGGCAGTCCTTTCGGTTGGGGATCAGGCTATCAATGCGACCGATTTTGCGCAATTATGCGCCAGCAGGCACTCCGGCTCTTGCGCTTGAATTCGCGCCGACGCGAAGGCCGGTTTTTGCCCTGAAGGGGGCGGTGTGCCAGCTGCAAACCCGCGCCAGGCGGGCGTTTCCAGATGTGCCCCGGGTGGAAGATGGCGGTGAAAATGGCGGTAGCTATGGAACCGAGCGCGGTAGGTGCAGTCTGATCGAATAGGAGGCGTGCTGCGTCAGCCGGCTTGCCGATTCTGCGAACACTTTTTTGCGAACACCTTTCTGCGAATACCTTAGAGCAAGCCGTGCAGCAAAGCCGTAAATAGACCCTGAAGAAAGACGCGACTTGAACCGTGGTTTGGCCCGCTGTTTGACCTTTGCCGCCGCCTTGGCGTTGGCTTTGGCGTTGGCCGCTTGCGCCGCGCCCGCGCCGATCCCGATTGCCATCGAGCGCATGACGTCGGCGCAGTTGGCGGCGCTCAAGCCCGTGGCGAACCCTGCGGTGACGCTGCAAGAGATCGTGGCAATGGGCAAGGACGGCACGGCGCCGGCGAACATCATCAAGCGCTTGGCCGACACGCACAGCTTGCACCTGTTGTCGGCGCGACAAATCATCGAATTGTCCGGCCAGGGCGTGGATCTGGCGGTGATTGATTATCTGGTCGATACGCAGGAAAAAGCGCGCCAGTCGCGCCTGCTCACCGAACTGGCCGATCGTGATGCCGCCCAGGCGCTGGCGCTGCAACAAGAGCGGCAGCGACGCCTTGTACTGGAGCAGTCCTATCCGGGCTATGGCGGTTTTCCCCACGGCCCCCTTTATGGCAGGGGCATGGGCTATCACGCACCCTTTTACTATCCCAATTTTCCGAACTATCCGTACCGGCATTGAGCGCGCAGAAGCGGTGTTTTGCGCGCGAGGGCTTAGCGTCGCCGGCGCCAGAACTTGATGAAGAGGTAGCCCCCGGCAAGCCCGCCCAAATGGGCGAAGTGCGCCACGCTCGCCTGCGTGCCGGTGACGCCCAGAAACAATTCGAGCCCGCCGTACAGCGCCACAAAAACCGGCGCGCGCATCGGGATGGGCGGAATGAGCGGCATGATCATGCGGCTCGGATAGAGCATGGCAAAGGCGATGAGCAGGCCGAATATGCCGCCCGATGCGCCCACCGTCGGCGAGCCCGAGCCGAACAAAAAGGACACCACCAGTTGCGCGATGGCGGCCGAGGCCACGCAGATAAGGTAGTAATTGAGAAAACGCCTGGAACCCCAGACACGCTCGATGTCGCTGCCGAACATGTAGAGGCCGAACATGTTGAACGCGAGGTGCGACAGGCCGCTGTGTAAAAAACCGTAGGTCAGCACTTGCCAGGGTTTGAAGTCGCTCCCCAGCGGCCACAAGGCCAGTTCGTTGAGCGGCAGCGGGATGCCCATGCCGGCGGCAAAAAACACCAGGACGTTGGTGAGGAGCAGCGCCTGGGTGACAGGGGGCAGGCCGAACATGGGGGCGCTCTTGGAATGAATGGGAATGGGGCAGGGTAGCAGCGTTTGCCGGCGACGGCGCGCGCCCGCTGGTGTGATTCGGTGTGATTCCCAACCTGAGAAACGCCTGTTGGTTGTTCCCGCTGTTGTTAAACCTGTTACTTTAGGCCTCAACTGTAGACTTCAGGCGGCCATCATTAAGCTGCCATCACCACGCGCACCACGCTTGGCCGCTAAGAGGAAAAGCACTTTGAACCAGAGCAGCAACAGGGAATTGTCCGCCCCCAGCCTTGCCGGCCTTGCCGATATCGCCTTTGAGAACAGCTTCGTGCGCGCGCTTCCCGCCGATCCGGACATGAGCACGCGCCCGCGCCAGGTGCGTGAGGTCAGCTACAGCCGCGTCGAGCCGACGCCGGTGCGCGCGCCACAGATACTGGCCTGGTCCGGCGCGGTGGGTGACATGCTGGGCATCGCCCGTCCGGATTCGTTCAGCGGCCTGGAGGCCCAGGTGCTGGGCGGCAACCGCGTGTTGCCGGGCATGCGGCCTTATGCCGCGCGCTACGGCGGCCACCAGTTCGGGCATTGGGCCGGGCAGCTGGGCGACGGGCGCGCCATCACGCTGGCCGAGCTGGTCGCACCCGATGCCCAGCGCTACGAGTTGCAGCTCAAGGGCGCGGGTCTGACGCCGTATTCGCGCACCGCCGACGGCCGCGCCGTGCTGCGCTCCTCGGTGCGCGAATACATGTGCAGCGAAGCCATGCATCACCTTGGCGTGCCGACCACGCGCGCGCTCAGTCTGGCCGCCACCGGCGAAATGGTGGTGCGCGACATGTTCTATGACGGCAACGCGCAGCCCGAACCGGGCGCCGTGGTTTGCCGCGTCGCGCCGACGTTTGTGCGTTTCGGCAATTTCGAGATTCTTGCCGCGCATGAGGAGCTGCCGCTGCTCAAGCGCCTGGCCGACTACATCATCAGCACGCACTTCCCGGCGCTGGTGCCCGCAGGCGGGGCGCCCTCGCCCGCGGTTTATGCGCGCTGGTTCGAGGAGATCTGCCGGCGCACCGCGGTGATGGTCTGCGGCTGGATGCGCGTGGGTTTTGTGCATGGCGTGATGAACACCGACAATATGTCGATACTGGGGCTGACCGTGGACTACGGCCCCTACGGCTGGCTGGAGGGCTACGAGCTTGGCTGGACGCCCAATACCACCGACGGCGAGGGCCGGCGCTATTGCTACGGCAACCAGCCCAATATCGCGCAATGGAATCTGGTGCGACTCGCCAACGCCTTGCTGCCGCTCCTCAACGACACGGCCGCGCTGGAGCAAGGCCTGGCGGTGTTCGCCGATACCTTTGTCGCCGAGTCGGACCGCATGCTCAATGCCAAGCTGGGCTTCTCCGCGCTGGATCGCGATGGCGATGAAGCCTTGCTGACCGACCTGTTCGCCCTGTTGCAGCAGGCCGAAACCGACATGACGCTGTTTTTTCGCAATCTTGCGCGCGTGCCCGTGGCTGATGCGCAAGATGACGCCCTCATGGGCCCGCTGCTCGATGCTTTCTACGTTCCCGAGGTGCTCGCGCCCGGTGCGCCGCACCGCGAACGCCTGATTGCCTGGCTGCGCCGCTATGCGGCGCGTGTGCGCGCCGACAGCCTTGAGCCGGACGAACGCGTAGCCCGCATGAACGCCGCCAATCCGAAATACGTCTTGCGCAATTACCTGGCACAGACGGCGATCGACGCGCTGGCTGCCGGCGATGCGTCGGTGCTCGAGCGCCTGATGCGCGCATTGCAGCGTCCGTACGATGAGCAATCCGAGTATGCGGACCTCGCCGCGCGTCGCCCCGAGTGGGCGCGCCACAAGGCCGGTTGCTCGGCGCTGTCCTGCAGCTCCTGAGCATGCTCTTCATGTCATGGCGAGGAGGCGAAGCCGACGCGGCAATCTCGTGGCAATGCGACGATAGCCACAAGGACGATGAGATTGCTTCGCTGCGCTCGCAATGACAGGATAATGGCTGGAAACCCCCGTGCAGGGCGCGCTTCGGCCGGTAGGCCGAAGTCGTTCTACGGGCGCTGAGCATGCTCGGCGACCCCCCGTCTCACTATCAGTCGGTCTTTTTCAGCCTATTGTTTTCGTCTTCGTCTTCGTCTTCGTCTTCGTTTAGGCGCCGCGGCTGTGCGCCTGCGGAATCAACTCCGCGCGCGCGGCGTTCCAGCGCTGTATCGCTTTGGCGTGGACGGCCAGCGCGTCCGGGTCGTAATCGGCCAAGGGCCGCGGGTCGATGTCGAAGTGGCCATGGCGATCGGTGCCGCGCGCCAGTGAGGCCGTCAGCCTGACCTTGCTCGAACAACCGCAGCGTGTGGGGATGTAGCTGATGCCAAGGCCTATGCGCCTGTCGTCTGAGCGGTTGGGCATGGAGTTGTGGAACAGATAAGTGTGGTGCAGCGAGAATTCGCCCGGCGCGAGCAGCAGCAATTCAATCGGCGCATCCGCGGGCACCTCCAGGCTCTGACCGGTGGCGAACATGTTGGCGCCGTCTTTTTTCTGGCCGTGCGGCACCTGGCCGCGCAGCTGGCTGCCGGGCAGCACCTGCACGCAGCCGCTCGCCGTGCTGCTGGGCGAGAGCGCGACCCAGGCGGTGACATGTTCGGCCGGCGACAGGCCGAAGTAAGTCGAATCCTGGTGCCAGCTGATGAAGGCATCGGTCTGCGGCTCTTTCATCCACAGCGTCAGGTGATAGACCAGGATGTCCGGGCCTATCAGGTCCTCGACTGCATCGAGTAGGCGCGGGTGATGCACCACTTCATCGGCCCACTTCAGGTAAAGGTGCATTTTCCGCTGCTGGTCGGGCGCGAGTCCGTGGTCGCGCTCGCCCTCTTCGAGGCGTGCGCGATAGCCGCGTGCCGCCGCGGTGTCAAAGGCGCGCAGGGGGCTGACATAGCCCTTGTCCTGGTAATGGCGTACTTGTTCTGCTGTCAGGAGCTTGTTCATGGCGGCCGTCCTGAACGTTTTAGTTGCTGGTGGCGCCGGTGGTGCGCACCGCGTCGGACCAGATCTTGCGCTCACGCGCGAGCAGGGCTTCCCCGGCCTCGGCCGACAGTTTCACCACGATGGTCGAGCGCCTGTCCATTTCTTCGGCGTAGGCGGGCGTGGCAATGGCGGCGGCAAACGCGGCGCGCAGCCTGGCCAGTGCTGCAGGCGGCATTGCCGCCGGCGCGACAATGCCAAACCAGGTGGGCGCATCGAGCATGGGAAAGCCCGCTTCGACCAGCGTTGGCACGTCGGGCAGTTGCGCCAGGCGTGTCGCGGTGCTGACCGCGAGGGCGCGCAGCTTGCCGCTTTGGATCAGCGGCAATGTGGTCGAGGAGGCGATGAAGGAAAAGCCGATGCGTCCGGAAAGTAAATCGGTCATTTGCGGATTGGCGCCCTGGTAGGGCACATGCAGCATTTTCACTTTGGCGGCGGAGGCCATCACTTCGGCGGTGAGGTGCGACAGTGAGCCCACGCCGTTGGAGCCATAGGACACCGCGCCCGGCTTGCTGCGCGCGAACTCGATGAACTCCTTCATATTCTTTGCCGGTATGGCGTCCGGGTTGGTGACCAGCACATTGGGCAGGCTGCCCATGATGCCGACAAAGCGAAAGTCGGCCTCCGGGTCGTAGTTGAGCTTGCCGTACAAAGGTTTGTTGATGGCGAGGATGGCCTGGCCGGCGACGAGCAGGGTGTAGCCGTCAGCCGGGCTGCGTGCGACAAACTCGGCGGCGATGTTGCCGCCGGCGCCAGGTTTGTTCTCGACCACCACCGGCTGGCCAAGCTGCGCCGCCAGTGCGGTGGCGTTGATGCGCGTCATCACATCGGCCGGGCCGCCTGCGGCAAAGGGCACCACCACGCGCAGCGGCTTATCCGGGAAGCCCTGCGCCCAGCTTGCGGCCGTGGTGAGGCAAAGCGCGACGGCGAGCGCGAGCACTTGCAGGCGGGCAGGCGTGATATTGGTGTGAAAACGCGGCATGGCAGAACTCCAGAAACGTTGCCCCTACAGGAAGGGGTGACGATGCCTTCGATGATATAGGGGTTTGCGCCCGTCCTTCAACAGATGTACGCCGCAGTATCGCAGTTGACACGGTACTGGGCCGCCCCTAGAGTGGATTTAGCGTACTGAGGCCTCTTTTGGGGATAAGGTGGTGTCATTGCGAGCGTAGCGAAGCAATCGCGTCGCTCTTGCGATGTGCCGGACAATGCGACGCGATTGCGACGCGATTGCGTCGTCGCTGCGCTCCTCGCAATCACCGGCATTTTTTTAATTTCAAAATCGTTTTTTATTCGCGGAAGTGCAAAACATGGGTATTGGCAGCGACCTCTCCAATCGTGTGGTGGTGATCACCGGCGCCGCCGGTGACATCGGCTTTGCCATGGCGCAGTGTTTTGCCCGCGCTGGCGCGCGTCTCGCGCTGCTCGAGCGCGACGCCGCCGCGCTACAGGCGCGCTGCGAGGGCGCGCTGGGCGACGCATTGCCGCTTGTCATCGCCTGCGATATGGCCGATGCCGCCGCACTGCGAGCTGCGGTGCAGCGCATTGCCAGCCATTACGGCGCCATTCATGTTTTGGTGAACAACGCCGCCGCCGTGACACCGAAAAACAGCGTCGCCGATTTGCCGCTGGCCGACTGGCAGCAGGCGTTTGCCGTGAACGTCACCGGTGCTTTTTTGCTGGCGCAGGCGGTGATCCCGCACATGCGCGCCGCGGGAGGCGGCGTGGTGCTCAACATCGCCTCACAGATGGGGCACGTCACCTCGGCCGGACAGGCGGCCTATAGCGCAAGCAAGGCGGCGCTGCTGTCGCTGACGCGTTCCATCGCTGTTGATCACGCCGCCGATGGCGTGCGCGCGGTGAGCCTGTCACCCGGCGCGGTGATGACCAGCCGCCTGACTGCGCGCTACGGCAGTGAAGCGGCGGTCAACGAAGCGCTGGCCGGCCGCCATCCGCTTGGGCGCATAGGCAGCGCCGATGAAATCGCCGCCGCCGCGCTATTCCTCATCAGCGACGGCGCGGCTTTTGTCTCGGGTGCCGATTTGCTGGTGGACGGCGGCTACACCGCGGTTTGAATAGCCATAGGCTGGAAACCCGCTCTGGTCGGGGCGCGACGGGGATTTCGCCGAGAATTCTCGGCGCCCGTCAAGCGGCTACGGCCTACCGGCCGTAGCGCGCCCTGCAAGCGTTTCCAGCCATCAGTCCAGTTTTTCTATGGCCTTCTCAATACGCCCGCAGGCGGCCTCGAGATTGTCCATGCTGGTGGCAAATGAAGCGCGGAACCAGGGCGAGATGCCGTAGGCGCCGCCGTGTATTAGCACCACGCCGGCATCATCAAGGAGGTAGAGCACCAGATCCGCATCGGTGGCGATGGTTTTGCCCGTCGGGGTGCGCCTGCCAATCAGACCGGCGCAGGAAATATAAAAGTAAAACGCGCCGTGCGGTTTGTCGCAGGCGAGGCCGCGGATGGCGGCCAGGCGCGGCGCGATGGCGTTGCGACGCGCCTCGAACTCGGCGCAGCGCTCGGCCACGATGTGCTGCGGTCCGTTCAGCGCTGCGACTGCCGCCGCCTGGCTGACCGAACTCGGGTTGGCGGTGCTTTGCGATTGCATTTTTTGCATCGTCTTGATCAGTGCCGCCGGGCCGCCGGCAAAACCGATGCGCCAGCCGGTCATGGCATAGGTCTTGGACACGCCGTTGACGGTGAGGGTGCGATCGGCCAGCTGCGGCGCCGCCGCGGCAAAGGTCTCGAAGCGCCGGCCGTCGTAGAGAATGTGCTCGTACATGTCGTCCACCAGCACCGATACCTGCGGATGGCGTTCGAGCACCGCAGCGAGCGCGCGAAACTCGTCACCACTGTAGACGCTGCCCGAGGGATTACACGGCGAGTTGAGCACCAGCCAGCGCGTGCGCGCGCTGATCGCCGCCTCAAGATCGGCCGGCTGCAGCTTGAGCCCGTCTGCGGGGCGCGTCGCCACGCACACCGGCGTGCCCTCGGCGAACAGCACCATGTCCGGGTAGGACACCCAGTAGGGCGCCGGGATGATGACTTCGTCACCGGCATCCAGCGTGGCCATGAAGGCGTTGAACAACACCTGTTTGCCGCCGGCGCCCACGCTGATGTTCTCGGGCGTGAAGATGAGGCCGTTCTCGCGGCGGAATTTTTCGACCACGGCGGCCTTGAGTTCGGGCGTGCCGTCCACCGTGGTGTAACGCGTCTGTCCGTCGCGCATGGCGCGGTGCGCCGCCTCGATGATGTGCGCGGGCGTGGGGAAATCCGGCTCGCCCTGGCCCAGGCTGATGATGTCGCGGCCGGCGGCCTTGAGGTCGCGTGCGCGCTGCGCCGCGGCGTTGGAGGGCGAAACCTTGATGCGCGAAGCGCGCTGGGAAAATTGCACGGAGGAACTTACCTGGTGGCCTGTCAGTTCGCGCTGATGTTGCGCTCGCGAATCAGGCGGCTCCACTTGTCGCGCTCGGCGCGCACATGCTCGCCAAAGGCCTCCGGTGTGCCGCCGATGGCGTCGGTGCCCAGTTCGGCGAGTTTGGCGCGCATGTCCGGCGCGGCAAGTATGGTGTTGATCTCGCGGTTGAGGCGCAGCACGATGTCGCGCGGCGTGCCGGCGGCGACGGCAATGCCGCTCCATGACAGTGATTCGTAGCCGGGCACACCGGCTTCGGCGATGGTTGGAACATCGGGCAGCACCGGCGAGCGTTTGCCGCTGGTCACGCCAAGGGCGCGCAAGCGGCCGGCCTTGATAAAGGGCAGGGCCGAGGGCATGTTGTCAAAGATCATCGATACGCGCCCGGCGACCAGGTCGGCCAGCGCCTGGCTGCTGCCCTTGTAGGGAATGTGCAGTACCTCGATGCTGGCCATGCTCTTGAACAGTTCGCCCGACAAATGCGTTGAACTGCCGGCACCCGAGGAGGCGAAGCTCAGCTTGTCTGGCTGCGCCCTGGCCAGCGCAATCAGCTCAGCGATATTTTTCGCCGGCAGATCCGCAGGCACGGCCAGCACATTAGTGATGGAGGCGGCAAATACCACCGGCTCAAGATCCTTTGCCGCGTCGTAGCTCATGTTCTTGTACAAGGCGTTGTTGATGGCCATCACGCCGGTGGTGGCCATCAGCAGCGTGGCGCCATCGGGCGCGGATTTGGCCACAGCGTCGGCGCCGATGTTGCCGGCGGCTCCGGGCCGGTTCTCCACCACGACCGACTGGCCCAGCGGCCCGGCAAGGCGTTCGGCGAGCAGGCGCGCGACGATGTCGGTCGAGCCACCGGGCGCAAAGGGCACGATGATGCGCAGCGGTTTGCTCGGGTAACGCTCCTGTGCCAGGGCATTGCCGCAAAAGGCGAGGGCGCTAAAGAAGAGGGCTATGAAGGTATTCATGCCGCAAGCTTACCGCAGTTGGCCGTGGTCGCGAACCTGCGCGCTGTCGTCGGAATGATTACACTGGCGGTCATGATCACCCTGCTCCCGCTTGCCGCGCGCGTCGCCGAACAACTCAAGGCGCGGCAACAAACCCTTGTCGTCGCCGAAGCCTCGTGCGGCGGGCTGATCTCGGCGGCCTTGCTGGCGGTGCCGGGTGCGTCGGCCTACTTTCTCGGTGGTGTGGTGGTCTATACGGCCAAGGCGCGCATCGCGTTGCTGCAGATTCCACCCGAGGCCATGCAGGGCCTGCGCGCTTCGACCGAAGCCTATGCACGTCTGCTTGCGGGCACCGCACGGGCGCGGTGTGGTGCCGACTGGGCGCTGGCCGAATCGGGCGCGGCCGGGCCTGCCGGCAACCGCTATGGTGACGCGGCGGGACATGTGTGCATTGCCGTCGCCGGTGCGCTTGAGGCGGCGGTGACGGTGGAGACAGGCCGCAAGGAGCGCGCCGAAAACATGCGCGCGTTTGCCGCGCTGGCGCTCGAGCAGTTGTTGTCGGCGCTGCAAAAAGCGCCGCCTGCGACCGCTTGATTTAGAAACTTTCATACGTGCAAACCGGCTTCAGACGGATGTTTCAGGACGATAAAGGTGATGAAATTGTCACCACTAAGGCTGTCCGCGCTCGACTTGTCACGGCGCGGTCTTGCGATGCCGGCTTCAGCTTGATCGAATTGATGGTGGTGGTAGGCATCATCGCCATACTCGCGCTGATGATGATTCCCGGCTATCAGGACAAGTTGATCCGCGACCAGATTGTCGAGGCCATGCCGCTGGCCGACATTGCCAAGCTGCCGGTGGCGATGAGTTGGACCCTCGCGCAGGTTTTTCCCGCTGACAACACCGAGGCGGGCCTGCCCGCGGCTGACAAGATCGTTAATAACTTCATCAGCGCGGTGAGCGTGCAGGCGGGGGTGGTTCATATCACTTTTGGTAACCGCGCCAACGGCAATATCCGCGGCAAGATCCTGAGCTTGCGTCCGGCCACGGTGGAGGATGCGCCCGTCGTGCCGGTCACCTGGGTGTGCGGCTACGCCGCGCCGCCGGCGAAAATGACCGTCAAGGGCGAGAACAAGACCAATATCGCGACCAATTTCCTGCCCTTCATTTGCCGCGCTCCCGGATGAATAAGCCGGGATAAGCAGACAAAAAAAGCGGCCGAGGCCGCTTTTTTATGTGCGCCCGGCACGGGCGCACGCTTGGTGCGCATGATGCACGCGGACCTGTGTCGACATGGCCGAATCAGGCCGGGATCATCGCGCCTTTCATCTTTTGCAGCGCTTTGACCTCGATCTGGCGGATGCGCTCGGCCGACACCTTGAACTCGTCGGCAAGGTCGTGCAGCGTGGCCGCGTCTTTTTCGCGCAGCCAGCGCGCTTCGATGATGCGGCGGCTGCGCGGATCCAGGCTTTGCAAGGCGGTTTGTAATCCGGCTGTTTTGTTGCGCTCGTGTTCTTCGATTTCGAGAATGCGCGAGGGCTCGGTGTCCGGGTCGGACAGGTAGGCGATCGGCGAGTAGGCCGCTTCATCCTCGTCCTCACCGTGTGATTCGAGGGCAATGTCGTGGCCGGACAGCCGCGTTTCCATTTCGCGCACTTCTTCGGGCTTGACGCGCAGGGTCGCCGCCATCTGCTCGACTTCGTCGTGCGTGAGCGACGCGAGCCCCGGCTTCATGCTGCGCAGGTTGAAGAACAGCTTGCGATGCGCCTTGGTGGTGGCAATTTTCATCAGCCGCCAGTTTTTTAGGATGTATTCGTGCATCTCGGCCTTGATCCAGTGGATCGCGAACGAGACCAGACGCACACCGCGATCCGGGTCATAGCGTTTCACCGCTTTCATCAGGCCGATGTTGCCCTCCTGGATCAGGTCGGCGTGCGGCAGGCCGTAACCCAGATAGCCGCGGGCGGTGGACACAACCACACGCAGGTGCGAGAGCACCAGTTTGCGCGCGGCATTGATGTCTTCGCTTTCGCGGTAGCGGCGGGCGAGGGAAATCTCCTCTTCCGCGCTTAGCATGGGCATGCGGTTCACCGCCTGGATGTAACTGTCCAGGGTGCCGACTGCCGGTACCGGTAAAGCCATGGTCATGGTTTGGTTCATTTTGGCATCTCCTTCGGGTGCAGGTGTGACGGCCGGACTTGCCAGAGCCGTTGAATCCCCCTGTGATCCTTCACGCTCATTTTAGCACTCTGGAGAATAGAGTGCTAATTGCCGGATTGGTTCCCTTGTTTAGCGCGGTTCAATCTGCCATAAGTGCTTACTTACTGATAAATAAGCGCCGGCCCAGCCGAGGCCGGCCGAAAAAGCCAGGAAATGCAAGGCGGCTTGCCAGTCCAAGGCCTGAAGGCGGAAATTGGAGTCGTAGGTGGCGGCAAACCGGGCAATTTCAAGATTCATCAGCCCGCCGGCCAGCGCCAGTATGACCAGCGCGATGACCCCGCCCAAGCCGCCTTGCAAGATGCCCAGGTAAAAAAACGGCCGTCGGATAAAGGCATTGGTGGCCCCGATCAGCTTGGACACCTCGATTTCGTCGCGCAGGGTCAGGATTTGTAGCCGGATGGTGTTGAAGGTAACGGCGATCAGGCCCACTGATAGCAAGGCGGTGAGTACGAACACGGCGATACGCACCAGGCCCAGCAGTGCGTCCAGCCGGCGGATGAAGGCCGAATCGAGTTGCACGTGGGCGACTTTGGGTAGTTTTGCCAGGTCGCGACTGAGGACTTCGGCGGTGGCGGTATCGCTGCCGGCCAGTTCGATGACAAAGGCATCGGGAAGAGGATTGCTTTGCAGGGTGCCCAGAATGTCGCCCATGCCCTCGTTTTTCTTCAGCTCGGCCAGGGCTTGGTCGCGCGGCACAAAGCGGTGTTTTTTGGCCGCCGGGGACGCCTTGATGGCGCTGACAACTTGGGCGATGTCGGTCGCCGCGGCGTTGGCGGACATGAACACACTCATTTCGGGCGCGGTAGCGAGCAGGCCGGCGACGCGCTGCATATTGAGCAGCAGCACATAGGCACCCAGGGGCAGCGCCAGCGCCACGCCGATGACCAGCACGTTAAGCGCCGAGGACAGCGGGGACTGCTTGAGTCGCGCGCGGGTGGTGCGAAAGCTTTGCACATGCTGATGAAACCAGGCTCTCATGCGCCCGCCTCAAGCCCAAGCCTGCCGTGGTCAAGTTGCAGCACGCGTGCGCCACCGGCCTGGTGACGTGCGCTGAGCTTGCTGTCGTGTGTGGCGATGAGCACGGTGACGCCGACATCGTGGAAGGATTTGAACATTGCCATGATGTCGGCAGCGTAGTCGGCATCGAGGTTGGCGGTGGGCTCGTCGGCGAGCAGGATGCCGGGCCGGTTGACGATGGCGCGGGCGATACAAAGCCGTTGTTGTTCGCCACCCGAGAGTGTGACCGGGTTGGCCTTTTCGCGCGCCAGCAGCCCGACCTTGTCAAGCGCCGCGCGGGCGCGTCTCGCCGCCTCGGCTGGGGAGCTGCCCGATAACTGCAGCGGCAGCAGCACGTTCTCCAGCGCGTTCCGGTCGTGCAGCAGCTTCTGGTCCTGGAAGATCTGGCCGAGGTTGCGCCGCAGGTAGGGAATGGCGGTGCGCTTCATCGCGCTGACATTCTGGCCGTTGATCAGCACCGCGCCGGCGGAGGCGCGTTCGATTGCCGGCACCAGCTTGAGCAGCGTGCTTTTTCCGGCGCCAGAGTGGCCGGAAATGAACACCAGTTCACCCGGGGCGATGTCAAAGCTGATCGAGGTCAGCGCTTCGTAACCGCCGGGGTAGCGTTTGCTGACATTGCGGAAGCTGATCGCCGGCGTGATCGCGGACGTGACCGCGGGCGTCGCGTTTTGCGTCACGGGGTGCTTGGCGGGTGACGGCGATGCGCGAATGAATTCAGCCATGCCGGGGCGCTTCAGTCGAGCAGTGCGGCGACAAAATCGGCGGCGACGAAGGGCCGCAGGTCATCCAGACCCTCGCCAACGCCGATGAAGCGCAGCGGAATGGGTTGCTGTTTGAGGTTTTTGGAGCGCGTCAGCGCGATGGCCGCGAGCACGCCGCCCTTGGCGGTGCCGTCGAGTTTGGTGACGATCAGGCCGGTGAGTCCCAGCGCCTCGTCGAAGGCCTTGACCTGGGCGATGGCGTTCTGGCCGGTGTTACCGTCGATGACCAGCCAGATCTCGTGCGGCGCGCCCGGCTCGGCCTTGGCGATGACACGCTTGACCTTTTTCAGCTCTTCCATCAGGTGGACCTGGGTCGGCAGCCGGCCTGCGGTGTCGGCAAGCACGATGTCACTGCCGCGCGCGCGGCCGGCGCTGATGGCGTCGAACATCACCGCGCTGGCGTCGCCGCCCTGCTGTGAGATGACCGCGACACCGTTGCGCTCGCCCCAGGCGGCAAGCTGTTCGCGCGCGGCCGCGCGGAAGGTGTCTCCGGCGGCGAGCAGCAGTTTGTAACCGGCCTGCTGGTAATGCTGCGCGAGTTTGCCGATGGACGTGGTTTTGCCGGCGCCGTTGACGCCTACCATCATCACCACCCAGGGGCGCGTTGTGCTCGGTTGCGCGGTTTGCTCCAGCGGTGCGAGCAGCGCGAGCAATTCTTCGGCCAGAACCCGCTTGAGTTGCGCCGCCTCGGACAAGCCCTCTTTGCGGGCCCGCACGCGCATGCGCCCGAGCAGGAATTGCGTCGCCTCGACGCCGGCGTCGGCGGAGAGCAGCACGGCTTCGAGCTCGTCGTAAAGCGCGTCGTCGATCTTGCCCAGACCGAACAAGCCGCCGAGCTGGCTGCCGGTGCGGCGCAGGCCGCCCTTGAGGCGCGCCAGCCAACCCGAGTGTGCGGGTTCTGCGCCTGCGCCTCCGCCTGTGGTGGTGGCGGCGGTGGTGGTGGCGACCGCCTCAGGCGTGGCCTCGGGAAGGGGTTTTTTCTTGAGAAAGCTCAACATAGTCTGCACCGCGGCGCGGGACGGTAAAATACACGGTCAATACTGCGGTAATTCTAGCAGAGGACACCAGGCCATCCTGGCAAGAAACAGCAGGCGAAACGCGGCGCGCAACATCGCGCCGAACACAATGCCAAACGCAAGACGAAAGCAGGGGGGCAACAGCGTTCGCATCATCGGCGGGGTGTGGCGCAGTCGCGTGCTGCGCTTTCCGGATGCGACCGGCTTGCGCCCCAGTCCCGATCGCGTGCGCGAAACCTTGTTTAACTGGCTCGGGCAGGATTTGACCGGACTTGCCTGCCTTGATCTGTTTGCCGGCAGCGGGGCGCTCGGATTTGAGGCCGCATCGCGCGGCGCGCGCAGCGTGGTGATGACCGAGGATGACCGCGCCGCCGCCGCCGCGCTGCGCGCCAATGCCATTTTGCTCGATGCCAAAAGCTGGCGACTGGCCGCGGGTGATGCGCTAGAATTCCTGCGTTCGCACCCTGGCGGGCAGCCCGGTGCTTTGTTTGACGTGGTGTTCCTTGACCCGCCGTTTGGCACGGACCTGCTCGCGCGGGTGATGCCCTTGCTGCCGCAGGTATTGGCGCCGGGGGCACGCGTCTATGTCGAGAGCGATGAAGCTTTGAAGGTGCCGGAGGGTTGGGAACTGCTCAGGCAGGGTAAGGCCGGTGTCGTGCACTATCACCTTATACAGAGAGTCCAATCATGATCAGGGCCGTTTATCCGGGAACATTTGATCCGATCACATGCGGTCACGAAGATCTGGTGCGCCGTGCCGCCGGTCTTTTTGACACGGTCGTCGTCGGTGTCGCCGACAGTCGCGGAAAAAAACCCTTTTTTACGCTGACCGAGCGCATTGAGCTGGCGCGTGATGCGCTGGCGCAATACAAAAATGTCCGCGTCGAGGGTTTTTCCGGGCTGTTGCGCGACTTTGTCCACCAGCAGGAGGCGCGCGTGATCCTGCGCGGCCTGCGCGCCGTATCGGACTTCGAGTACGAGTTTCAGATGGCGGGCATGAACCGCACGCTGATCCCGCACGTTGAAACGGTGTTCCTCACACCATCCGAGCAATACATGTTCATCTCGGCCACCATCGTGCGGGAAATCGCCCTGCTGGGCGGCGATGTCGGGCCGTTTGTCCCGCCGGCGGTGCAGGAGCGCATGCGCGCCAAGGTCAAGCAACTCGGTGGCTAGCCGGGCGGACGGCTGATATGGCCTTGATCATCACGGACGAGTGCATTAACTGCGATGTCTGCGAGCCGGAGTGCCCGAACGGCGCCATCACACAGGGCGCGGAGATTTACCAGATCCATCCGGCTTTGTGCACCGAGTGTGTTGGGCACTTCGATACGCCCCAGTGTGTGGAGGTGTGTCCGGTCGATTGCATTCCGGTCAATCCGGAGCACATTGAATCGCGCGAGCTCTTGCAGCTCAAATACGCCGGGCTGATGGCGGGAAAAAAATCCGTCGCCTGAATTCCCCGCTTTTATTTTCTTAAAGCCGCTCCAGACGCGGCTTTCCAGTCAACTTGCATGACGAAATTGTCACGCCCTTGATGTCAATGCGCTTATTGCCGGCGTGCTGACGGGTGCCACCGCGCTATGTCTGGCAGGACGGGCAATAAAAAGTCGAGCGCTGCCCCATGCGTTTTACCCTGATCGTGGTGGCGCAAACCCGGCAGGGCAGGCCGTCGCGGCCGTAGACGAAATACTCCTGCTGGAAGTAACCCGATGAGCCGTCGGAGTGGACGAAGTCGCGCAGGCTGCTTCCACCGGCCTTGAGCGCTTTTTCCAGGGTTTCGCGCACGGTGTCGACCAGGCGTGCGCAGCGCGCCAGACTGACGCGCCCGGCGCGTGTCGCCGGGTTGATGCGGGCGTGGAACAGGCTTTCGTTGGCGTAAATATTGCCAACGCCGACGACCATTTTGTGGTCCATCAGCGCCAGCTTGACCGCCGCGCTGCGGCCATGCATCGCCGCATGCAGAAATTTCGCGTTGAACTGTTCTTCCAGTGGTTCGACGCCTAGCCCGGCAATCAGCGGGTGCGCGGTGACGTCCCCGCTCTCCCACAGCACCGCGCCAAAGCGTCGCGGATCGTGCAGGCGCAACAACTTGTCGCCAAATTCGAGGTCAAAGTGATCGTGTTTCTTCACCGGCGTGCCCCTTGGCAGGATGCGAAGACTGCCCGACATGCCCAGATGCAATATCAGCCAGCCCGATTGGCCGGTCCTGGCCTGAACGCAGTCGAGCAGCAGGTACTTGCCGCGCCGGGAAATGCCACGCACCGTTCTGCCGCTGAGCTCACGCTCAAGGCCGTGCGGCACCGGCCAGCGCATGCGCCGGTCGCGCACGATGACGCCGGTGATGGTCTGCTTGAGCAGGTGGGGCGCGATACCGCGGCGGGTTATTTCTACTTCGGGAAGTTCTGGCATGGCTTTGCGACTGGCACGAAACGCGGGTAGCGCAATATACAAGGTCGGCAGGCCGCCGGCCTTGCTGCGGTGAGGGCATCTGAAAATAATAGCGCCGCAGCTCGTGTTGCGGCCCTATTCCCGCCAGCCTGCTAAACTGGCTCATCCTGCAAAAACTCCCCGAGCACCCATGCCTTCTTTTGCCGCAGTCCCCCGCCTTTCACCTGCCGCCCCGACCGCGTCGGCCTGGCGCCGGCTGGCGCTGGTGCTCGCTTGTACGATGCTCACCGCTTGCGCGCACAAGCCGCTCGCGCAGGCGCAAGCCGGCGACCAGGAGGACGATGACGAGGATGAACAAAATGTAAGCGCGCAGGCGCAGACCCCGGCGGCAAAACTGCCGCTCTCGGCTTTGCCCGACATGGAACTCAACGGCGGCATGTTGTACGAATTCTTGCTTGCCGAGGTCGCGCTGCAGCGCGGGAATGTCGGACTTGCTGCGCAGGCTTATGTCGATCTGGCGAAAAAAACTCGCGACCCGCGCGTGGCCAAACGCGCCACTGAGATCGCGCTCTACGCGCGCATGTCGGGCATCGCCGCCGAATCTGCGCGCATCTGGCTCGAAACCGAGCCGCAGTCGGCGCAGGCCTTGCAGACGCTCACCGGTTTGCTCGTCAGCACCAATCGCCTGGACGAGGCGCAGCCCTATCTGAAATCCCTGCTGGTCTCCGGGGGGCGCAGTCCGGCCGACGGTTTTTTGCAGCTCAACCGCCTGCTTGGCAGCAACCCGGACAAGGCCGCGACCCTGCGCACGATTCAAGGCCTGGCGACGGCGTTCCCGGACCTGCCCGAGGCGAAGTTTGCCATCGCGCAGGCGGCGCTTGCCGCCGGTCAGGACCCGCTCGCCTTGGCGCAGGTCCGCGAAGCGGCCTCGATGCAGCCCGACTGGGAGCTTGCGGCGCTGTTCGAGGCGCAGTTGTTGCAAAAGACTTCGGTGAGGGCCGCGCGCGAACGCCTTGCAGCGTACCTGAAGCGCAACCCCAAGGCGCGCGAAGCGCGCATGAGCTATGCGCGCGCACTTGTCGCCGAGGAAAAACTGCCGGAGGCACGCGCCGAGTTCCAGCGCCTGCTGAGCGAATTTCCGGACAATCCGGATGTGGTCTACGCGGTCGGCCTGCTGGCTTTCCAGTTGAACGACTATCCGGCGGCGCGCCAGAGCCTCGAGCGCCTGCTGACGATGAATTTTCGCGATCGCAACACGCTGCGCTTGTATCTGGGGCAGATTGCCGAGGAAGAGAAAAAGCTTCCCGATGCGCTGCGCTGGTACGGCGAGGTGACGCGTGGCGAGCAGTATCTCAACGCGCAGTTGCGCTATGCCCAGGTGCTGGCCAAGCAGGGTAACCTGGAGGGCGCACGCTCCCACCTGCGCCAGATCGGTGCGGCCAATGCGCAACAAAAGGGCCAGCTGGTGCTGGCCGAGGCGGCGTTGCTGCGCGATGCCAAACGCGAGCGCGAGGCGTTTGACCTGGTTGCCGGCGCACTCGGCGAGCAGCCGGACAACCCTGATCTGCTGTACGACTACGCCATGCTGGCGGAAAAAATAGATCGTATCGAAGCGATGGAAACGTCGCTACGAAAGCTGATTGTCCTGCGTCCTGATCATGCCCATGCCTACAATGCGCTGGGCTATTCCTTGGCCGATCGCAATCAGCGCCTGCCCGAAGCCAAGCAGTTGATTGAAAAAGGCCTGTCTCTGGCGCCCAATGATGCGTTCATTCTCGACAGCATGGGCTGGGTGTTCTACCGCATGGGCGACAACAAGACGGCGATAGAGTATCTGCGGCGCGCTTTTGCCATGCGGCCGGACGCTGAGATTGCGGCGCACCTGGGTGAAGTGCTGTGGGCCAATGGTGAGCGGGTCGAGGCGGAAAAAATCTGGGGCGACGCGATGCGGCAGTATCCGGGCAATGAAGTCATAGCCAGCACCATCAAGCGCCTCAAACTCTGAGCGCCCGGCCATGCGCGTTGCGCTGTTGTTGTTTGCCACGCTGCTCGGCGCGTGCGCGCAGATGCCAGGCCAACCGGTAGCCATCGAGGCCAGGGGTGATTTTGAGCTCACCGGCCGCGTGGCGATCAAGAACGCCGGTGAGGGCGCCAGCGGCGCAATCACCTGGCGGCATGCCGTCGGGGCCGATGACGTGTTCATCACGTCCCCCATCGGTCAGGGTATCGCACGCATCACCCGCGCCGGAGAGCAGGTAAAACTGCTTACGGCCGATGGCCAATCGTTTGAGGCGGCTGATGCCGAGATACTTACGGAGCGGGCGCTCGGCTGGCGTTTGCCGCTGAAGGGGCTTCCCGACTGGGTGCAGGCGCGTCCTGTCGCGGGTGAGGAGGCTGAAACCATCCGTGACGCCACCGGCCAGCCGAGCGAAATTCGCCAGTCCGGGTGGCGCATCGAGTACCTTGCCTGGCGCGATGCACTGCCCTCACGCCTGACGTTTTTTCGCGACCAGCTGGAAATACGATTGATCGTGGACCGCTGGGTTTTGCCGCCATGAGCGAAGACCTGGACGCGCTATGGGCGCGGGTGTGGCCGGCGCCGGCGAAACTGAATCTTTTTTTACATGTGGTCGGGCGCCGCGATGACGGCTATCACCTGCTGCAGTCCGTCTTTCGTCTTGTCGATCTCGCGGATAGTTTGCGCTTCGTCCGGCGGCACGACGACAGGATTGCGATGGCGGTCGCGCTCGAGGGCGTGCCTGAGGCGAGCGACCTGTGCGTGCGCGCCGCCCGTTTGTTGCAGACTGCGGCTGCTGCGCGTGGCAGCGACGTATGCGGCGTTACCATTCATCTGGACAAGCGCATTCCCATGGGGGGTGGGCTTGGCGGCGGCAGCTCGGATGCCGCGACCGTGCTGATGGCCCTGAACCGGCTGTGGCGTCTGGGCATGAGCGCCGTGCAATTGCAGGTGCTGGGGCTTGGGCTTGGCGCGGATGTGCCGTTCTTTTTGTCCGGCGGCAACGCCTTTGCCGAGGGGGTTGGGGAAGTACTTACTCCGCTTATCTTGCCGCCGGCGTGGTACCTCATCCTGGTGCCGCCAGTGCAGGTGCCGACGGCCACGGTTTTTACCGCGCTAGAATTGACACGAAATACAAAAAGCGTCAAAATATCAAGCTTTTCCGGCGTATCGTCAGGCGTTTCTTCCCGCGCGGTTGGCGCCAGCTTGGGTGTCGATTTCGGCCACAATGACTTGCAGCCCGTGGTGTATGCGAAATATGCCGAGGTGGCCCGCTGCCTGGATTGGCTGGCGCGGCACGGTCCGGCGCGTATGAGCGGTTCAGGCGCCTGTGTGTTTGCGCAGTTCGACACGCGCAGTGAGGCCGCCGCGGTGAGCGCGAAGCTCCCGGCAGATATGCGCGGCATGGTGGTAGAAGGATTGCAGCGGCATCCTGTGGATGCCGGCTAGTTTCAGTTTTATGCGGTTGCGGCACAGGTTACGGATGGGGAGTCGCCAAGCTGGTTAAGGCACCGGATTTTGATTCCGGCATGCGAAGGTTCGAATCCTTCCTCCCCAGCCCATTCGTTTTGTGTTGTTCGTGACCAGGCTTGCCAGTGACGGGCGGCAGGATGCCCAGTACAGAGGTCAAGATGAAAAAGCGTAGCTGCCACGGTTGTTGCAAACGCGGCGGCTGGTTTTTGTGATTATCAAACGACAGGGAGCGGCCATCCGTCATGCGCATAACGCGTGGCGGAATGGCGAGGCAATGGCCTACGACAGCCTGATGGTATTCACGGGGAACGCCAACCCCAAGCTGGCTCAGGAGGTGGTTAAACGCCTCAATATTCCGCTTGGGCAGGCGACGGTCGGCAAATTCTCCGATGGCGAAGTGATGGTCGAGTTGCGCGAGAACGTGCGCGGACACGACTGCTTCGTGCTGCAACCCACTTGTGCGCCGACCAACGACAACCTGATGGAGGTGTTGGTCATGGTGGACGCGTTGCGTCGCGCATCGGCCGGCCGCATTACTGCGGCGATTCCCTATTTTGGTTATGCGCGACAGGACCGGCGCCCGCGTTCGGCGCGCGTTGCAATCAGCGCCAAGGTTGTCGCCAATATGATTCAGGCGGTCGGTGTCGACCGCGTGCTGACCATGGATTTGCATGCCGACCAGATCCAGGGATTTTTTGATGTTCCGGTAGACAACATTTACGCCACGCCTATCTTGCTTGGTGACGTGTGGAAGCATAATTACGAGAACCTGATCGTGGTGTCGCCTGATGTGGGCGGTGTTGTGCGCGCGCGGGCCCTGGCCAAGCGCCTGGAATCGGATCTGGCGATCATCGATAAGCGGCGCCCCAAGGCCAATGTGTCGGAAGTGATGAACATTATCGGGGCCGTCGACGGTCGCACCTGCGTCATCATGGACGACATGGTGGACACGGCCGGCACGCTGACCAAGGCGGCCGAGGCGCTCAAGGCGAGGGGCGCGATTCGCGTGCTGGCCTATTGCACGCACCCCGTGCTGTCGGGCGGGGCGGTGGCGCGCATCGAGGATTCGGCGCTCGATGAGTTGGTTGTGACCAACAGCATTCCGCTGAGCCCCGAGGCGGCGGCGAGCAAGAAGATACGCGTGCTGTCGGTGGCCGGCCTGCTCGCTGAAACAATTTTGCGCATCAGCAACGAAGATTCGGTGTCGTCGTTGTTCATGGAATAAGAACTTCTTCCCGGTTGCGTCGCGACGCGGCCGGAAGGTGATGGTGGTTTCAGCGTTTTTCCGCATTTTGCGGCGGGACGTTTTTTAACGGCGGTGCCTGGTCGCGGGCCAGCCATATTCAGGAGTAATGTCATGCAAATCGAAGTTATCGCGCGCAAGCGCACGGCGCAAGGGACGGGTGCGAGCCGCCGTCTGCGCACCTCGGGTTTTGTTCCCGGTGTGATTTATGGCGGCAAGGATGAGCCCGTCGCCATCGAAATCGAGCACGAGAAGGTCTGGCACCAGTTGCGCAAGGAGGCTTTCCACGC
This sequence comes from Pseudomonadota bacterium, assembly GCA_025356665.1. GTDB lineage: Bacteria > Pseudomonadota > Gammaproteobacteria > Burkholderiales > SG8-39 > CAITSH01. The sequence continues at coordinate 36,792 of JANXRV010000099.1, read as the reverse complement.
CTCCATCCTCAGCCTCGACCTCGATGGCAAAAAGCAGCAGGTTCTGCTGCGCGCGGTCAACATGCACCCCTTCCGGGCGCAGGTGCAACACCTGGATTTCCAGCGCGTTGTGGCTGACCAGAAGATTCACATGAAGGTGCCACTGCACTTCACCAGCGCTGAGGAGTCGCCCGCGGTAAAGCTCTCTTCGGCCTTGATCAGCCACATCATGAACGAGGTCGACATCCGCTGCCTGCCCGCCGACCTGCCCGAATTCGTTCTGGTCGACTTGTCGCAGATCACCGTCGGCCATTCCATCCATGCGCGCGACCTCGTGATGCCCAAGGGCGTTGAGATAGTGCTCAAGGGCAAGGAAAATCCGGCGATTGTCACCGCGCAAGTGCCGCGCGTTGTCGAGGAGGTTGTTGACAGCACGGCACCCTCCGCAGCCGACGTGCCCGCCAGCAAGCAGGCCGAGCCTGCCAAGGGCGATGCGGCGAAGAAGGATGAGAAAAAGGGCGACAAGAAATAATCCAGTGCTCTTGTTCCGGCAAAAAGGGCGGGCTATCCGCCCTTTTTGCTATCTGTTACCCAGGCCATCATGTCCAATCCCATCAGGCTCATCGTCGGTCTAGGCAATCCGGGGCGCGAGCACGAGCGCGACCGGCACAATGCCGGTTTCTGGCTGCTTGACCGCCTCGCCGGCTTGCACCGCGTGGAGTTGAAAAAAGAGTCAAAGTTTCAGGCAAAGGTCGCGCGTTTTACCACGCCCGGGGGCGATGCCTGGCTGTTGCAGCCGCAAACCTACATGAACCTGTCGGGCGCCGCCGTGTCCGCGCTGGCCGGTTTTTACAAGATCACGCCCGACCAGGTGCTGGTCGCGCACGATGAGCTCGATTTGCCCGCCGGCGGCGTCAAGCTCAAGCTGGGCGGCGGTCATGCCGGTCATAACGGCCTGCGCGATATTGCGGCGCGGTTTTCCACACCTGAGTTCTGGCGCTTGCGCATCGGGATCGGCCATCCGCGCGACAGCGCGCGTTCTGAACAGGATGTGGCGGATTTTGTGCTGCAGCCACCGCGTAAGGAAGAGCAGGCCTTGATCGACGACGTGATGGAGCGCAGCCTTGCGATCATGGACTTGATGTTTGCCGGGGAAATTGAGCAGGCCATGCACAAGCTGCACAGCAAACCGAAGATGGTGAATGGGGAAAAGTAAATGGCGAAAGGTAAAAGCCACGATAAAACCATTTCCCATTTCCCATTTCCCATTCACTATTTCCCATTCACCATTCCCTCATAAGCCCCTATGTCACTCAAGTGCGGAATCGTCGGTCTTCCCAACGTGGGTAAATCCACTTTGTTCAACGCCCTGACCAAGGCCGGCATTGCGGCGGAGAACTATCCGTTCTGCACTATCGAACCCAACGTCGGCATTGTCGAGGTGCCCGATGCGCGACTGGGGCAACTTGCCGCACTGGTAAAGCCGGAGAGGACGCTGCCGGCGGTGGTGGAGTTTGTCGATATTGCCGGTCTCGTCGCCGGCGCTTCCAAGGGTGAAGGGCTTGGCAACAAGTTCCTCGCCAATATCCGCGAGACCGATGCCATTGCCCATGTCGTGCGCTGCTTCGAAGACGCCAACGTGGTCCACGTTGCCGGCAAGGTGGATCCGATATCGGATATCGAGACGATCAATACCGAGCTCGCGCTGGCCGACCTGGCCATGGTCGAGAAGGCGCTGGCCAAGAACATCAAACTGTCCAAGAGCGGCACCGACAAGGAAGCGGTGCGGCAGGTGGCGGTGCTCCAAAAGCTGGTGGCGGTGCTGGACCAGGGCAAACCGGTACGCACCCTGGACCTGTCCAAGGACGAGCTCGAGATGGTGAAGCCGATGTTCCTGCTCACCATGAAACCGACCATGTATGTGGCCAACGTCAGCGAGCATGGATTCGCCGACAACCCGCTGCTTGCAAAGGTCGAGGATTACGCCAAAAAGGAAGGCGCGCCGGTGGTGGCCATCAGCGCGGCGATCGAATCGCAAATCTCCGACTTGTCCGACGAGGACAAAAAAATGTTCCTTGACGACATGGGCATGCAAGAGCCCGGCCTGAACCGCGTCATCCGCGTCGGCTACAAGCTCCTTGGCTTGCAGACCTATTTCACTGCCGGTGTTAAGGAGGTGCGCGCCTGGACCATCCACGCCGGCGATACCGCGCCGCAGGCGGCCGGCGTCATACATACCGATTTTGAGCACGGTTTCATCCGCGCAGAAGTGATCGGATTTGACGATTTCATCGCCGGCAAGGGCGAGCAGGGCGCCAAAGAGGCAGGCAAGATGAAGCGCGAAGGCAAGGAGTACATCGTCAAGGATGGCGATGTCATGCACTTTTTGTTCAACGTCTGAGCAAAATTCCGGACTTCACAGGCATTGTCTGGACGCCACTGGAAACATAACTACACGTAAATAACGCAGTTATTGTTCCATAGGGCCCCGCGCTTTGTCCTGCGATCAGTGTTCCCCGCAGCTTTTTCCGGGCATTGCCACCACGCATTCGACGGATTGGCTCAAGGGGTCCATGCGGCCGGCACCACGACAGTTTGAGTTGCAGACTCTTTGGCGCCTTTGATGTGCGGACTGGGCTTAGCTGGCCGTTGTTGCGTTCAGTGCCGGGAGGGTCCAGCGTGAAGCGGATGATCTCGTCGCCAACGGTCACGCAGAAGCCGCCCGCGTCCTTCCCGATTGTTGATGATCTCTATGCCGGCAGCTTAGACAAGAACCAACTCAGGCCGCCGGGAGTAGCGGAGCAAGAGACCGCGGGAAAGATACTGTCAGGCCTTCACGCTGCTCAAGCGCAGCATTAGCGTCATCGGATGCGTCGGCGAGGGCTGAAACCCATAGTGTTGGTAAAACCGCTTGGCCTTCTCGTGAAGGGCATGCACGAAAAGGGCTCTGACGCCCGCGTTCTGCGATACGGCCACCGCGCGATTGACCGCGTCCTGCAGCAAGGCGGCGCCCAAGTGTAATCCCTGCGCCCTGCGATCGACCGCAAGCCGGGCGAGAACCATGACAGGAACCGGATCAGGCATGTTGCGTCGCACGCCGCTCGTTGCGAGTTGGTGTGAAACGGCGCCGACCGCCATGGCGTAGTAACCGTGGACGCGGCCGCCCTCGTCGGTGACGACGAAGGTGCGGCTTGCACCACTCGACTGGTTGGACAATGCCCTACGCTTAAGCCATTCATCGAGCACGGCCTCGCCGCACTCGAAGTCATCCAGTCGATGTGAAGCCGCCAAGGGCTCCGGCAGACCGGGTTGCAAGCTCAGGCCTTTGCCGACTTCCTGCTCCAGGGAGCCTTGACCGCCATGAGGCGCTCAAGCCCCGGATTGTGCGCGGGCGGCGCGTCGAGCAGCTTGGTGAACTGCCGGAACTTCTCGGTATCTAATTTGAAAAATACCTGATCGAGCAGTACCGACTGAGCCTTGTCGCAGGCGGCTTCGAGCATGAAGTCGGAGCGGTTCTTGCCGAGAAGCTGCGCAGCCCGATCGATCAGCTCCCGCTGCTCGGGACGTGCCCGCAGGTTGATGGCGGCATCGCGCATAGGCTTCTCCTGGTTCGTACACACAACAGATATACGCATCTTATGGTGATGTATAGCAGTTGTCAACACACTACGGCTCACGTACAAAAGCGTCTTCCTTTAGCGCGGTTGCCCGGCAATGCGTATAGCAGAAAGTGGTCCTGGTTGGCGCGGACGAAACTCCGGACGCGGGTATAAAGCGGGTACAAAACGCGCTGCTGCGGCGACATTTTGTGTAGAGGCGCGGAGTTACCGACGTAATTGCCGTTTAACGTATGATCCGCCCAGCGTCCAACTCAAAGGAAATTTTTTGTTGATAAAACCAGTTGGAATATGCCTGCTTTTCTACGCCCTTTCGGCATCAGCCCAGAGCCATTCAAATCCCGGTGAAATGCTTTGGAAGCAGATCAAGTGTGGTGGGGTAGATGTTGAACTGATGGTTAATCACCGCACAGTTGCGCAACCGACGCTCTTCATAAACCGAAAGGCCATCCTTCTGCACGATGGCCCGGACTATTCCGGGCTGAAGTGCGTGACCCATAATGGCGCAAAGAAAATAGGGTTTGTTGAGTCCATGGGCAACGCTTATGCCTCCTATAAACTTGTCGATCTGACTACGCGCAGGGTTAGTGAAATCACCTACCAGCAGGCCAGGACAATCGGGTTTTGAACGGGCTATACGATCGCGGACAATGTGCCCGTGCCGGCACAAGTCCCGGTACGTCGGCAAGTGCGCGACCTTTGTCGGCCAGGCCAGCGACGGCAAAGTGCCCGTCGGCGAGCCGCCCGAGGTCAACGGACCAGGGCGCCCGCATGAAAGCGAGTTTTTCTACTAACCCTGGTAATTCGCCGGCTCCAGGGATGCCGAAATCAACGAGCAAGAGCCCGAGCCCCGGGTTGCCTGCCAAACCCGACGGCTTATAATCGACCGGGTAATACCCCATGAAGCCGGGTTTAAACTGCGGCACAAAATGAGATTCGAAGTGCCTGAAGCATGTATTTACATCGCTCTCCATTCATTCTTTCTGTGACTGCCTGAATTGCTATGGTGATGAAACTCCGCCGGATTTCAGTCCTGTGCCTGTCGGTTTTTGCCGCGGCTGTGAGTGTTGCGTGCATATCGGTGCCGCAATCGAGTGAGCAATGGCTCTCCGGTCGTCATATCGGTACGGTGATCGATGCGATATCCGGCAAACCTGTCGCGGGTGCACGGGTTCGTCTGAGTAACTTTCCGGAGCAGGGTGCGACGACCGATGCCGCTGGAAGATTTGCGCTCGGTCCCGTCATTGACAGCCGCGGCAGGACGCGCAATTTTTTCACCAGCGTGGATGCGGCAGCCTGCGTCGATCGCGTCGAGGTCACAGGCGCCGGTTACACGCCGGTGACGCTGGATAAGGGTGACGATAAAAAATTCAAGGCTGCATGCCAGAACGCGGTGTTCGAGTATCAGGTGTTCCTGAATCCCGTGAAATAAAAAAGCGGATCAACCCGCAGGAGGAAAAAAATGAAGCAGCCATCCCCTTCCCGCCGACGTGCGCTGATCGCAGGTGCTTGCGCCGCCGCGCTGACCCCGTTTGGACTGCAGGCGCAGGAATATCCGTCCCGGGTCATTCGCATCATCAACGGTTTCGCCGCCGGCGGCAGCTCTGACATCGTGGCGCGCCTGATGGCGCAAAAGCTGTCCGAATCGCTGAAGCAGCAGGTCATCGTTGAAACACGCACCGGTGCGGGCGGCATCATCGCCAACGATTATGTCGCCAAATCGCCGGCCGATGGCTATGTCCTGGCGGTCATTACCGGCGCCTACCCGTCGCAACCGGCCATGCTCAAAAAACTGCCCTATGATCCGCTGCAAGACCTGGCAATGGTTTCGACGCTGACTTTTTATCCGTTTGTCGTCGGGGTCGGCGCCAATTCCCCGTTCAAAACCTTGCAGGAGCTGATCGCCCATGCCAAAGCCAATCCGGGCAAGCTCAATTTTGCCTCCGCCGGCATGGGCACCATTCACCATTTGTCGACGGAGTTGTTCAACGTGATGGCCGGCATCGACATGACGCACGTGCCGTTCAAGGGGGGAACCACGCCGGTGACCGAGTTGATGGCCGGTCGCGTGGATGTCATGTTCGAAACCATGACGCTGTCGCTGTCGCAAATCCAGGGGGGCAAACTGCGTCCGCTGGCAGTCACGTCCACCGCGCGCTCCCCGGCACTGCCGGCAGTGCCCACGGTGGCCGAGGTATTGCCCGGCTATGAGGTCAATTCATTTCTTGGCTTCGCGACCACCGCCGGGACGCCGCCTGCGGTCATCGAGCGCTTGAACCTTGAAATCCGGCGGGTGCTCGCGCAACCGGATATGCGTCAGAAATTTCAGGATCTGGGTGGAGAGCCACGCGCCAGCAGCCCGGAAGAAATGCGCGCGTTTGTCGAGCGCGAAATCGGCAAGTGGAAGCGCGTTGTGGCGGCCAGAAAAATAGAGCAGCAGTAGCGCCTGCGCTACCGGCCTATTTTTTTGCTTCGAGCGCCTCCCAGCGCTGCAAAGCCGCCAGCAGCTTTTCTTCCAGCTCGGCGAAACGCGCCTGTAGCGGCTTGACCTGTTCGGGGTGGTCGCGGTACAGGTTGGTGTTGGCGAGGCGTGTCGTTATGTCCTGCTGCTCCGATTCCATTGCCTGCATTTTTTCCGGCAACTCCGCGAGCTCGCGGTTCTCCTTGTAGCTCAGGCGTGATTTGGGCGCGGCCTGAGCCAGTCGCTTTTCGGATTTTTTCCCGACCGGCTCGGCCGTCGTCTCCGATTTACCCGCGTTCTTGGCGCGCTGCCAGTCGGTATAGCCGCCGGCGTATTCTTTCCATTGGCCCTCGCCCTCACTGACGATGGTCTGTGTGACGACGTTGTCGAGAAAGACCCGGTCGTGGCTGACCAGAAATAGCGTACCGGTGTAGTCCTGCAGCAAATCCTCCAGCAACTCAAGGGTTTCGATATCCAGGTCATTGGTCGGCTCATCGAGAACCAGCACGTTGGCTGAGCGCGTGAACAGACGCGCCAGCAGCAGGCGGTTGCGCTCGCCGCCGGACAGCGCCTTGACCGGGGCGTTGGCGCGCGCCGGCGGAAACAGGAAATCACCCAGATAGCTGATGACGTGCTTGCGCACCCCATCGACTTCGACAAAGTCAGAGCCGGGACTGATGGTGTTGGCAAGGGTGGCTTCCTCGTTCAGCGTTTCGCGGAACTGGTCGAAGTAGGCAATGCTCAGCTTGGTGCCCAGGCGTACCGTGCCGGCATCGGCCTCCAGTTCGCCGAGGATCAGCTTGAGCAGCGTGGTCTTGCCGCTGCCGTTGGGGCCTATCAGTCCGACCTTGTCGCCGCGCAGGATGCGGCAGGAAAAATCGTCTATCACGCGGTTGTCACCGCGTATTTCGTCCTTGTATGACTTGCTGACATGTTCGAGTTCGGCCACCAGCTTGCCCGAGCGCTCGCCTTCGCCCAGCGCAAGCTGGACCTTGCCGACGCGCTCGCGCCGCGCCGCACGCTCAAGGCGCAAGGCCTCCAGCCGGCGTACGCGGCCTTCGTTGCGCGTGCGCCGCGCCTTGATGCCCTCGCGTATCCAGGCCTCTTCCTGCGCCAGCACTTTGTCGAATTTGCGGCTGTGGACGGCCTCGCTTTCTAGCGCCGCGGCCTTTTGTGTCTGGTAGGCGCTGAAATTGCCCGGATAAGAGGAGAGGTTGCCGCGGTCGAGCTCGATGATCTGGTTGGCGATGCGGTCAAGAAAACGCCGGTCGTGGGTGACAAACAGCACGCTGCCGGCAAACGACAACAACGTTTCCTCGAGCCACTCGATGGCGGTGAAATCGAGGTGGTTGGTCGGCTCATCGAGGACCAGCATGCCCGGTTCCATTACCAGGGCGCGCGCCAGGGCCACGCGCTTTTTCAATCCGCCTGAAAGTTCGGCCACCAGGCGGTCGGCGTCCAGTTGCAGGCGCGTCAGCGTGGTATCGACCTTGTGCTGCAGCGTCCAGCCGTCGCTGGCATCAAGCGCCTCCTGCGCATGGTGCAGGCGCTCGAGCGCGGCCGGGTCGTCGTGCGCTTCGGCCAGGGCGTGGGTCGCGGCATGGTAATCGACCAGCAGGCGGTTGCCCTCTCCGAGCCCTTCGGCAACGGCTTCAAACACCGTCTGCCCCGGGGCAACGGCCGGTTCCTGGCTGACGCTTGCCAGTTTCAGGCCGGGCGCGCGCCAGACTTTACCGTCGTCGGCCGTCGATTCGCCTGCGATGATTTTGAGTAGACTGGATTTGCCGGTGCCGTTGCGTCCTATCAGGCCGATGCGCTGTCCCGGTTCGATGATGAGGTCGGCATGATCGAGCAGCGGTACATGGCCGTAGGCGAGGGAGACCTGGGAGAGTTGGATGAGGGGCATGGGGAAAGGCTGGGGTAAGGTTTGGGATGATTGGGGCGGGTGGTCCGGCGCAGCGGACCTTCAGGGCGCTGACCGATTGCGCAGCAGGTAAGGATTTGCGGCACAAGCGGTTGCCGGCGGAGCTTACTTCCGGGGATCCGGGTTCATCAGGTGTTCGGTAAGAAGCCGCCATTCTTCGACGGAGCGCACCGAAAGCGATACAAGTTGCGGTTTGTAAAACAAGGCCTGCATCGGCGCGACCGTGTCTTTGTGCTTGTCAATGAAGCGCTGGGAATATTTCAACCAGTCCTCATTGTAACCGCCCTGGGACGCATGTACGAGCAGCAGGTTGTTGCAGGTGGCGCAGTCTAACCCCATTTGCGCGGCGCGGTAGCTGAAGTCGATATCGTAAAGATGCCAGCCGTCGAACCTTTCTTCATCAAAGCGCACCCGTAGTGCGGTTTCGCGCCGGGTGGCAAGAAACACTCCGTCGAGAACCTGCAGTCCCGCGCTTTCAGGCCGGCTCACGTCGTAGAGCGTGACAATCCGGCCGCTATCGTCGCCGGGCATGGCGATTTGCCCGCAGACGTGGGGATGTCCGGCAAAATGCCAGGCCCCGCCCAGCAGGGTGCGCGAACCGGCCACCCCCACCACGTCATGCCTTTCCAGCGCACCAAGCAATCGCGCGGCAAAATCGGGACTGAGGATGCGTGCGTCGTCATGGGCGAACACGACGATATCGCCGCGCGCAGTACGCAAACCCCTGTTATAGCCCCCGGCCAGTGAAGTTGCATCGTGGATGCCGATGATCTCGTGTTCTAGGCCGGCAAGCAGTTGCCGGTACATGCCCGCTGTTTCGGCAAACCGCCTGGCATTCACGCTGCAGACAATGACCGAGACGGACCGGCCGCCCGTTTGCGGCAGGCTTGCGTTCGGCGCCAAGCTGCCGTGTTGACGGTCTATGCGGGCGTGGCACAGTGCACGATGCGCGGCGGCCTCGGCATCAAGGGGATAGGCGGGCTTGAGGTTAAGGCAGGCGGCAAAGGCGTGCGCCGCCGCTTCGCATTGTTCCTGCTCCTCAAGGCAGCAGCCGAGCAGGTAGTGCAGCGGCGCGAGTCCCGGTTCCCTGCTGATAGCCTGTTGCGTGAGCGCGACGGCGGCCGCCAGGTCGCCGTCGTTCGACGCTGCGACGGCATGCTGGTAGATCACCTCAACCTCGTCCGGAGATGTTGCGGCACCGGAGGAGTGAATGCCCGGCCTTGCAGGCAAGGGCGCGCGCTCGGCCGGGCCGGAGGCAACCGGATCGGAGATGCCCAGCGCCAGGCGCTGCGCTGTGGTTGCCGTGGCCTTGAACGCAAATGCATGCAATTCCAGGGCCGCCAGCGGTTGTGCGAAATACACCTCGCCAAAGCCGTTCGAATACAACGCGCGAAGAAGAGATGCACGGGTGAATCCGGTTTTATGGGCGTAGAAATCCTCGCCGCTTGCCTCGATTTCTGGCGCGTATCCGTATATCACGTCATGCGCCCTGAGCGCGCCTTCACTCGCTTTGTAGACGTCCTGCTCGATATCCAGGTTATTGTCCGCCATCAGCTTGATCAGTCCGCCGATGTCCGGAACGCGAATTTGCGCGAATCCCTCTTCCTTGAGGATATGCAAAAACCCCTGCAACACCTTGTCCACATCGTGGCGGTAATAGTGTTCGAGGTTGTGTGCGCAATGAATCGCGTCAAACCGTGTTTGTGGCGGCTGATCGACGAGGTTGCGCGCGTCGCAGACGAGATCTGCCCCGGTACGCGGGTCGATATCGAGCAGCAGGCGGATCCAGTCGCGGTAAAACGGGGGCAAATCGACCGCTTTGCTGCCGCCGCCGACATCGAGGACCCTGGGTGCTTCACCACCGTCCGGCCTGCTTATGGCCGGACTGGAAGGGCGCTGGCGAAGCTGATCAAGCAGCTGCTTCAGCACGGCGGATAACCGGCGAGAACCAGGCTTTTGGTGATGGACAACCATTCCCGGTCCGACGGCATGGTGATCGCCGGCGCATCGAGTTGTGCATAGCTCGCCGGCCCGGTGAAAGTGAGTTGCCCTTCATGTTTCTCGAGGAAACGGTCGCGGTAAAAACCCCATTTTTCGTCGAACTTCCCGCGCGAGTGATGAATCATCACCTGGTCGTTGGCAACGGCACAACGAAAGCCCTTGAGATGCGCCGAAAAACTGAAGTCGATGTCGTAGAGGTGCCAGCCGTCAAAGGTCTTTTCATCGAACGGCAGTTGCAAGCAGAGGCTGCGGCGCGCAGCGAGGAAAAAGCCGTCCATGGCCTGTACTCCTCCGGCAAGCTTGCCGTAGAGGCCGAAAAAATTGGCCACGGCGCCGGTGCCGGAATCGGACGGAACGCCGACCTGCCCGCGCAGATGGGGCCAGCCGCTGCCGAACCAGCTTGCCCCGGACAAATAGGTGGACCCGACCACCCCGATAAGGTCTTGCCCGGCCAGGCTGGCGATAAGTCGCGCGGCAAAATCTGGCGTGAGGATTCGCACGTCGTCGTGCGAGAACACCAGAATGTCGCCCCGGCTTTTCCCGAAGCCGCGGTTATAGCCCTGGCAAAGCGATGCCGCGTCGTGGATGCCGATGATCTCGTGTGGCACCGCTTGGAGTAATCGGTGGTACTGGGCAGACGCCTGTTCGAATCGCGCTTCATCGATGCTGCAGATGATCACCGAGATCATGGGCGGGTCCGCCGGCAACGCCGGAAACGGCAGGTAGCCCGTGTCACCGCGCGCCAGTGTGATGCGCGAGCGCGCGACGGCAAGGAATACCTGGCAGTGCAGTGCCAGGGGGTAGGCCGGGGCGCGTTCCAAGGCCGCCGACAACGTCGCGGCCGCCTGCTCGTCCTCGTTCCGCCTGAGCTGGTAGCGCCCCAGCCAGAAATACGGATCGGGTAGATGTGGCGCGATGTGGATTGCCTGGCGCAGGCGCGCGGCCGCGGCATTCCAATCGCCGCGATGCCAGTCGGCCATGGCTTCATTTAACAGCGGTTTGGCACGCGTCTCCGCCGACCGCCTGCCGCCCATTGTGGATCTGATCTTACCCAGGATGCTCATTGCGGTATCGCGACCCTGCTAGTTTTTTTTGCGCAGACCCAGCGTGCGCGCAAGGCCCGCCAGCAGTCCGGTGCCCGGGCGTTGCGGCAAGTCCGGCGCCGGCGCGGAATTTTGGGCAGGGTTGTCACGACCGGCGCGCAGCGCATCCAGTTCGCGCTGCATGGCGATAAGCGCCTTTTCCGCCGAAATGGTTTTTGATATGCCGAGCAAGACGTTTTGCGCGAGTGAAGATCCGGTCACTTCGAACAGGGGCAGTGTGAACAGGCGGGTTTCACCCGGGGCACCGACAAGGGCGTTTTCGCGGCGGCCGTGGCGGTGCAGGCAATCCATAGCGAACAGAAAATGCGAGGGTGCGATTGACGTGGCATCTGCGCACTCTAGCGCGTGCTGCGCCAGTTGCAGATCGCGGCTTGGCGCTGCCGGTTGCCAGGTGAAAAGTGGTTCACCCATTAAAGGCGTCGCGGCAAGCGCGTCGGCCGCTTCGCCGTCGGCGTAATGGCAAAGCACGCGATAGGATTCGTAGGTGGTGCGGGCGTACGCCGCCATCGAACCCTTGGAAATATTCGCCCCGTCCGAATCTACGCGGTACTCGACCAGGCGGTCGGGGGACAGCCGCAGTTCGTACCTGCCCAACAGCCTGACCCAGTAGTCGTAGTCTTGCAGTTGCAGCATCAGCGGATTGAACTCCCCGACCGCCCGCATGGCGTCGGTGCGCAGTAACGGGGTGGCGGCGCACAGGCAGTTGCCATTGCGGAACAGCCAGGCCAGCCACTGTCGACGGTCGAAGTTCTCTCCGCCAAAATCGCCAGCCAGTTGGCCGTGGGCCGAATCGGGCAGGCGCCTTCCTTGCGCATCGATGAACCACGCCTTGCTGAACAGGGCGGCCACATCCGGGTGCGTTTCCATGTAAGGCACTTGCCGCGCCAGTTTCTCGGGCAGCCACATGTCGTCCGACGCGCAAAACCCGATGTACTTGCCGCGGGCGCGGCGCATCGATGCGTTGATGGTGACGCTTGGCCCTGAACGCAAGTTCTGGCGCACCGCCTTTATGCGTGGATCATCGTAGGAGCGGATGACCTCATAGGTGATGTCGGAGGAACAGTCGTCGGTTATCAGCAGCTCGAAATCGGCAAAGCTCTGCGCCAGTAGGCTTTCAATCGCAAACCCGACAAATCGGGCGTGGTTGTAGGCCGGCATGCATATGCTGACTAGCGGAGAGTGTGGCATTTCAGTCGGCGGCGATTTGACCGATGGCCCGCGCTGCAGCGGCGATGTCGAAATCCCAGCCTATCGGCAGGCTCAGGACTTCCCTGGCGAGCCGCTCGGCGCGCGGGAATGCGCCCGCGCCGAGGCCGAGGGCGGCGTAAGCGCCTTGCAGGTGTGGCGGGCACGGGTAGTGAACCTGGGTGGCGATCCCGGCGGCGCGCAACTTTTGCTGGAGCAGGTCGCGCCGGGTACTCTGCACCACGAACAAATGCCATACCGGTTCGTTGTCCGGGCAATCCGTGGGCAGGACGAGTGTGCCGGAAGAAGAAAGCGCCTGGCGATACTGCGCCGCCTGCTGCCGCCGCCGCCGGTTGCCCGCGTCCAGCCCCGGAAGTTTGACGCGCAGGCAGGCAGCCTGCATTTCGTCGAGGCGGGAATTGCCCCCCTGTACCGGATGTACGTAGCGCTCGGTCGAACCGTAATTGCGCAGCGCACGGACGCGTGCCGCAAGTGCGTCATCACCGGTTACGACCGCGCCGCCATCGCCGAGCGCGCCAAGGTTCTTGGCCGGGTAAAAGCTGAATGCGGCGGCATGGCCCAGCGTGCCGGCCCTGCGCCCCCTGTAGCGCGCGCCGTGCGCTTGTGCGGCATCCTCGAGCACAAACAAGCTGCGCTTTGCGGCGATGGCATTAATGGCGTCCATGTCAGCGGGCTCGCCATAAAGATGAACGGGAATGATGGCGCGTGTGCGGGGGGTTACCGCCGCGTCAATTCCCGCCGGATCGATGTTGAATCCGTTGGCCGCGGGTTCCACGGGGACGACCTTGGCGCCGCAACCGGATACGGCGAGCCAGGTGGCAATAAAGGTGTGGCTGGGCACGATGACCTCGTCGCCCGGGCCGATGCCCGCGGCGCGAAGCACTAGGACGAGCGCTTCCAGGCCGTTGCCCACGCCGATGCAGTGCGAGGCCCCGCAATAAGCGGCGAATTCGTGTTCGAACGCTTCAAGTTCCGGGCCGAGGATGTAGTGTGAAGCGGAACGTACCCGGGTCAAGGCCTCGTCAAGCTTTGCGCCGACTTCGGCGTTGATGGAGGCAAGATCAAGAAACGGGAGGTTCACGCCGTTCGGGCAGCCTGTGCAAACGAATCGTAGTCGCGAAAATAATCCGACTCATCGTAGAACTCTGATGCGAGGACCAAGCAGACTGCACCGGAGGAGAAATTGTCGATCTCGCGCCAGACCATGCGTGGCAAGTACAAGCCGAAATAAGACCGGTTTAGGTGGAAGGTGCGCCGGCTCCCCCCGTCATCGACGACCACATCAAAACTTCCGCTCATCGCGATGATCAGTTGCTCGAGTCGCCTGTGAGCGTGCCCGCCCCTGCGGGCGCCGCCGGGAACGTCGTAAAGGTAATAAACTCGCTTGATCTGGAAAGGTACGTGGCGGCCTTCCTCTATAAATGTCAGGTTTCCCCTCGGTTCCGGGATTTTCGGGAGGTCTATGAGCCTGCAGTCAGAAAGCGCCATGGTCGCATAGTGTAAACTGATTCTGACTGGTAAGAGCGTGAAGGCAGTTCAACCTATGGCACTTGCGGGCGTCGTGAGAAGGATCGTTGGCAGGCGCATCCGCCTTCGCGATGTGGAGGTGAGTGATGCGGAACTGATTCTGCACTTGCGTTTGAATTTCGGCCAGAAAATTTCCCCTACAGACCCTGACCCCGCCAAGCAGGTGGTCTTGCTGCAAAAATACAAGGCCGATCCTGGCTCACAGTACTATTTCATCATTGAGGACGCGGACGGAGCCCACCAGTACGGTTGCGTGCGAATTTATGACCTCAAACCGGATTCGTTTTGTTGGGGGAGCTGGATCATCTCTCCGGACGCGCCCGTTCGCGCCGCCCTGGAGTCCGCGCAATTGATCTATGAATTTGGCTTCTACAGCCTTGGCTTTCCCGGCAGTCATTTCGATGTCAGAAAAAACAATCCCCGCGTGGTGCGTTTTCACCAAACATTTGGCGCACGGATCGTGGCAGAGGACGAGCTCAATTTTTATTTCCGCTTCAGTCGTGGGGAATACGAGCAATCACGCTTGAAATATGCGGGCCCCGCACGTGGTTGAGATCGATTTTCCTCGAGGCTGGTCGGATGCTGCTGCCGCGAAAGGCGGGTAGGTGGGGGCAGTGAGCCGCGCCAGGCAAGGAAAAAGTTTCCGCAGTCGATTTCGTGTTGCGTTGTTATCCGCAGTGGTCCGCTGCGTCGTTCCGATCGCCTACCTGAGCAGGGCGAGTGCGAATGTGACTTTCGAAATTTGCCGCAGACTGGCCAGCGTGCCTTTCGGTTTTCGCGCACTGGCTATCATATGGATGGATCAGCTGACCGGTTTCGAAAAGCACTTGTTGCGCCATGGTGGCGATGGGACAAGCCACGGGCCTCGATTTGTCGGAGGCGGGCAGTCCTGCGCTGCAGTGCGCTTGCCGGACGTTGGCTATTACATTTTCGAGGATGCATGTGTGGCGATGAACGCGTCAGCGGTAATCCTGCAACGGAGCGCGACGGTGATAGAGCGAGCCTTGGGGCCGGACAAGGAACGCTACGATTATGCCGTCGGTCCTACGATTGCCCACGATCACGCGACCGCGGTGGTGTGGGTGGGAACGCCCGAGCCAATTGAATGCGGAATTTTCCTTGGCGGGAACGGCTCGGCCAATTATTACCATTGGCTGGCTGAACTGCTGACTAAATTGGAATTTTTGCCGCAGTTGCCTGATCGTTATCGGGAGTATCCCCTGTTGGTCGGAGAGGATGCGATCAAGATTCCCGCGTTTCGGGATACCTTGGGGCTCTTTGCCAAAGGATGTGAAGTTATCGCATTGAGTAACAGGGCGATGTTCGACGTGCGGAGGCTGGTCTATATCAACTGCCCCAACAACCTGCCTTTCAACTTTCGCGGGAACCAGCGATTCGGTGTTGGGTACGCCGCCACTTCGCCACAGTCGATCGCGTTTATCCGCAACAAGGCCCTTGCCGCGGCTTTTGCAACGCCGAACACCAGGGCGTATCCGGAACGGATTTTTCTTGCGCGTAAAAATGACCGGCGTGCCTATAACCAGGATGAGGTCTTCGAATGCCTTTCAAAGTCGGGGTTTACCATTATTTTCATGGAAGACCTCGATTTTCTTGAGCAGGTTCGGACCATCCAGCACGCGGACGTTATCGCCGGCCCTTCCGGGGCTGCGTGGACGAATCTCATGTTCGCCCGCCCCGGTTCGAAGGGGCTTTGCTGGATGGCGGAAGCGGCTGGCGACTTTTCCGCCTATTCGAACATTGCGGCCATAGTCGGTACCGACCTGCGCTATGTGACCTTTAAAACCGGCGCGGTTACCGCACGCCAGCTTTACCGGGCCGATTATTATCTTGACCCGGAGGATGTCGTCGCGGGTCTGGAAGAACTGGGTGTCTGACTTCCCAGGCCTGTTCGGGACACAAGGCTGTTGCTGCTTTTCGGCTTAAGCATCCGGTTCGGGGTCGCGCATACGAGACGCCGGGGTCGCGGTTCGCGGTTGCTGCAACCAAAAACGAGTTGTCATTTTTTTCAGCTTTGTACACGGCACGGTATCAGCGGTCGATACCGCCGATGCACAAATATTTGATAACGAGAAAGTCCTCGATGCCGTACTTCGAGCCCTCGCGTCCGATGCCCGACTGCTTGACGCCGCCAAACGGGGCGACTTCGGTGGAGATGAGCCCGGTATTGATGCCGACAATGCCGTACTCGAGGGCCTCGGCGACGCGCCAGATGCGGCCGATGTCGCGGCCGTAAAAATACGATGCCAGCCCGAACTCGGTGTCATTGGCCATCTTGATCGCCTCGGCCTCGGTGCTGAAGCGAAACAACGGCGCCACCGGGCCGAAGGTTTCTTCGCGCGCGACTTTCATCCCGGTGTTGACCCCGGAGAGTACAGTCGGTTCGAAGAACAGACCGCCCAGGGCATGCGGTTTGCCGCCGGTAAGCACCTGGGCGCCTTTGGCGATGGCGTCGCTGATGTGTTCTTCCACTTTTGCAACGGCGCTGGCGTCGATCAGCGGACCGGTGGTGACGCCCTCGTCCATGCCGTTGCCGACCTTGAGCGTTTTTACTTTCGCGGCGAGCTTTGCGGCAAACGCATCGTAGACCTTGTCCTGCACCAGGATGCGGTTGGCGCAGACACAGGTCTGGCCGTTGTTGCGGAACTTGGAGATGATCGCGCCCTCCACCGCGGCATCAAGGTCGGCATCGTCAAACACGATGAAGGGAGCGTTGCCACCCAACTCCATGGAGGTTTTCTTTACCGTCGCGGCGCACTGCTCCATCAGTTTGATGCCGATTTCCGTCGATCCGGTAAAGGTGAGCTTGCGCACGACCGGGTTGGAAGTCATTTCACCGCCTATGGCCGCGGCGGAGCCGGTGACCACGGACAGCACACCCTTGGGTACGCCGGCCCGCTCAGCGAGTTCCGCCATTGCGAGCGCAGAGTAAGGGGTTGCGGTGGCCGGCTTGACCACCATGGTGCAGCCGGCGGCGAGGGCCGGGCCGGCCTTGCGCGTAATCATTGCCGCCGGGAAATTCCACGGCGTGATCGCGGCACACACGCCTATCGGTTCCTTGAGCACGACAATGCGTTTGTCTGCCTGGTGCTGCGGGATGGTGTCGCCGTAAATGCGCTTGCCTTCCTCAGCGAACCACTCGATGAACGAGGCGGCATAGGCGATTTCGCCGCGCGACTCGGAGAGCGGCTTGCCCTGTTCGGCGGTCATCAGCTTTGCTAGGTCTTCCTGGTGCAGCATCATCAGTTCGAACCATTTGCGCAGGATGGTGCTGCGCTCCTTTGCCGTTTTGGCGCGCCAGGCCGGAAAGGCGGCGTTGGCCGCATCGATGGTGCGGCGTGTTTCATCAGTTCCCATGTTGGGGATGGTGCCGAGAATTTCGCCGCTGGCCGGGTTGCTGACGGCGATGGTCTTGCCACTGTCGGCATCGGACCATTTCCCGTCGATGTAGCACTGCTGACGGAACAACTGGGGGTCTTTAAGACCGAGCGCGGCGACGCCGGTGATTTTGGGTGAGTTCATGATGCCTCCGTGAGGGCCGCTTGTCGTTTTGTAAAAGCGGGAGGGGTAGTTTAGATCAGGCCGTGCCTACGGCATAGCTTGATTGGCCAGTCCAGTCTTGGCCGGATACGGGCAAAATATCCGCAGCCCCGGCAGCTGGCGCTAACCCTGCTAATTCATGTGCGAGGGTAACCAGGTCGCCAGCCAAGGGAAAATGCACAGAATGAGCATACGCAGGCAATCGGCCATGACGAAGGGTACGATGCCGCGAACAATGGTGCTCAGCGGCAGGTTGGCGACGCCCTGGATCACAAACAGGTTCATGCCGACCGGTGGGACGATCAAGCCGATTTCACACACCGTCACCAGCATCACCCCAAACCAGATCGGATCAAAGTCCAGCGCAGTCACGAGTTTGAAGACCGGTACGACGGTGAGCAGGATCATGGAGATCTCGTCCATCAGCGCGCCCAGGATGATGTACATGACCATCAGGGCGAACATCACCCCCCAGCGGTTCCAGCCGAGTTCTTTTACATACTGGATGAGGGCATCGTTGAGGCCGGTCGCATCAAGGAAGAAATTGAACACCCCCGCACCGACCAGGATCATGTAAATCATCGCCGAGGTCGTGGTGGTTTCTATCATGCATTTTTTCAGCATGTCGTGGTTGATATGCCCGCCCAGCCAGGCGAGCAGCATCGCGCCAGCGGCGCCGACTGACGCCGCCTCGGTCGGCGTGAACCAGCCGAAATACATTCCGCCCAGCACAACGCCGAACAGCAGCAGCACGCGCCAGACCTCGCGCGTGCTTTGCCAGCGCTCGGCCCAGTTTTTTCGCGGCGCGGGGGGCGCCAGGGAGGGGTCGCGCGCGGTGGCGATCCATACCGCGCCCATGTACAGGATGGTGCCCAGAATGCCCGGCAGGATGCCGGAAATGAACAGTTTCCCTATGGACTGTTCGGTCATCAGGCCGTAGAGCGCGAACATGATGGAGGGCGGGATCATGACGCCCAGGGTCCCCCCGGCGGCGACCGCGGCGGACGACAGCGAGTCCTTGTAGCCCAGGCGCCGCATTTCGGGCATGGCGACGCGTCCCATCGTTGCGGCAGTGGCGAGGGCCGAGCCGCACACGGCGCCGAAAATAGCGCAGGCGCCGATGGTTGCAATAGCCAGTCCGCCGCGTAGCTGGCCGACAAAGGCGGAAACGAAGTCATACAGGCTCTTGGAAAGGCCGGCGTAGGCGGCAAACACGCCCATCATGATGAACAGGGGTACGACCGAAAGGTCGTAGGGGAACACCGCATCGAAGGGCGTTTTGCCGAGGATGAAGGCGAGGCTGTCCCAGCCGTTGGTGATCCAAAAGCCGACAGCCCCGGTGACGCCCATCGAAATGGCCACGGGCACGCGCAGGAACATCAGCAGGATACAAACGCCGAAGCCAAGAAGACCGATGGTGGGACCTTGCATGATCAGGAGCCCGTCTGTTGGGTTGTGGTGAGGCTGTGGTCGCCTCGTGCGATGTCGATGTCGATGTGCGAGGCGGTGCCAGCGAAAGGTACTTGGTTGCGGTCCGACTTCACCGGGTCAATTCGATGTCATCCACCGCTGGAGGCGCTATGGCTTCGATGGCGTAATGGAGGGTTTGCAGCAATGCGGTGAGCGTGCCGACGATGCAGCCCGACAGCAGCGGCACCCAGTACCAGATGAACGGGATGCCTATGGTCTGTGAAACATCGCCGTTTTCGACCTGTTGCCCGGCGCGGAACCACGAATACCAGGCGATCGCGAACATGAACACGCCCCCGGTGAGCATGGCCAGGGCCTTGACGGTCGAAAGCAGTCGCGAGGGCAGCGCATCGGTGATGAAGTCGACCGTGACATTGCTCTCGCGCATAAAGGAAAACGGAATGCACATGAAGGCAAAGCCGATGATCAGCATCTGGGTGATGTCGATCAGGCCGGGCACCGACCAGCCGATCGAGCGGCGTGTGATGATGTCAAGAACCGTTACCGCGATCGCACCGGTGATCAGGGCAAGGCCAAACCACGCCATAGCGCGCGTAAGCTCCTCGGCCCACGCGCGCAAGCGTTCGACCAGTTGAAACTCCATATCGGATCAGGCCTTTTTGACGGGCGCGTACTTGGCTGCGGCGCGCTGCATCTCAATGTAGATGTCACGCGCGTTTTTCACACCCTGGCCTTCGGTTTCGATCATCACTTTGTTGTAGGTCGGGATCAGCGCATCGGCCCAGCGTTTTCGTTCGACCGGGCTGAGCGTAATGATGGTGTTTTTGCGCGCCACCGCCGCCGCCCTGCCGGCGGCGTCCCATTTGTCCCACCAGCCTTGCATGCGGGATGTCAGGTATTCGCCCGACAACTCGTCAATTATTTTTTTCACCTCAACCGGGAGGGAGTTGAACTTTTTCTCGTTCATGCCGAACCAGAACGCGGCGGTGTAAAAGCTCGCAACGGTATGGAACTTGACGACTTCGTCGATCCTGAAGGCGCGCACCGGATCCCAGGGAAAGCACGCCCCGTCGATGACGCCTTTTTCAATCTGCTCATAAGCGGCGCCGGGGGGCATGCCCACGGGAACTGCCCCCAGTTGCGTCAGCATCGCCGAGGCCGTGGCGCTGGGGGTGCGCAGGCGCAGGCCCACCAGGTCTTCCATTTTCTCGACTTTTTTGTCGCGGGTGTGAATATGCCCCGCGTTGTGGGTGAGCAGGGACAGCACCTTGAGGCCTTTGTATTCGTCCCTCAGGTACTTTGAATAGATCGACATCAGCGTGCTCGAGCCCTGGCCCGCTGTTTCGATCAGGAAGGGCATCTCGACGATCAAGCTGCGCGGCATGCGCCCGCGCGGATTGCCCGATAAGCCGAAGGCGATATCGACAACGCCGTTTTGTGCCTGGTCAAGCTGGTTTTCCGCTTTGCCGAGTGGGCTGGCGGCCGCGAATATCTTGAAGGTGACCCGCCCGTTGGTGCGCTTTTCGACTTCCTTGGACCAGGGTTCGATAAAGTCCGTTTGCAGGCCGTGCAGCGCCGGGACGTAGTGGCTGATCTTGAGTTCGATCGGCGCCTGCGCGCGCAGGATGGAGGGAAAGCCGGCAATGGCGGCAGTGGCGGCGGCGGCCGTGCCGGCCTTGATGAATTTTCGGCGGTTGAGTTTCTGTTTAGCGTTCGCGTCAAAAGTCATTTTAGTGTTCCTCCTCAGGTCTGTTGATTCGCCCAGTATATGGGAAGCGAGGCGCGGCGGTGAATCCGCGCCCAGTCTGTTATTTCAGTATGCCGTGCAAGTCGCTGAAGTCGTCGGTCCAGAGCCGGATGTCGGCTTGTGCTTCAAGTGGCTTGGCGTTGGCTTTGAGCTCCGCCTCGTTGAAGGCGCCGGGCGCGCGCGCGAGCAACAGCCAGTCGGAGCTGAATACGCCGACTTCGTAGTTATCCGTCGCGTAGACCTGACGAAGCTCCAGCGAAAGCGCGGTGGCGGCTTTGGCGACCACCGGCAGCAGGTCGAGGTAGCGGTTCGACACGTGGATGGCGAGCAAGCCGTCGGGCTTGAGGTGGCGCATATAGGTGCGGAACGCCTCGACCGTGAGCAGGTGCACCGGAATCGAGTCGCTCGAGAATGCGTCCACGGCCAGCACGTTAAATTGCTGCGGCGCTTCGCGCTCGAGCACCAGGCGCGCATCGCCCAGCGCGACTTCGATCGCGGCCTTGCTGTCGGAAAGAAAGCTGAATTGCTTGCGCGCCAGATCCACCACCTGCGGATTGATCTCGTAAAAGCGCATGACATCGCCGCTGCGGCCGTAGGCGGCGAGCGTACCGGCGCCAAGCCCGACGACGCCGATGCGGCGCGCCTCCTCGGTCGACTTGATCGCCAGTGCGACACCCGACAACGGACCGTAGTAAGTGGTCGGCCAGTTGCGGCGCGAGGCATCGAGGAACTGGCTGCCATGCTGGATCGTGCCGTGCTTGAGTTCGCGCACCGCGTCCTCGCCGCTGCCCGAGTCCTCAAACTTGAGCACGGCGTAGAAGTTGCGCACGGAGGAAGGGCGGGTGTCGGCAAATGCGCCATAGCCCCACGCAAGTGTGCCGCAGAAGGCGGCGACAAGGGCTGCCGCCAGCGCTTGCGCCGGCAGGGCGAAGCGCCGGTGCAGGAGGCTGCCGCGGTCGCGGTACAGCGCGGCGAAGCCGAGGGCCGCCAGCGCCGCGAGCCCGATGGGCAGTTCATATAAATCGTTGAACACGTGCGGGGCGACAAGGCCGACAAACAGCCCGCCGAGCGCGCCGCCCAGCGCGAGTTGCAGGTAAAAGGAGGTGAGGTATTGCGGATGCGGCTTGGCACGCGCGAGTTCGCCGTGGCAGACCATGCAGGCGCAAAACAGCGTGACTGCGTACAGCGGCACCAGCACGATGATCTTCGGGTGTAGATGGCCGGGTGTGAGCGTGTAGCACACACCGCCCAGCAAGGCGATCAGCAGCGGGAAGTAGAAGTCACGCCGGTACCAGCGGGGCGCCTCAAAGCAGACGATAAAGCTGGCAAGGTAGAGCAGCAGTGGCAGCACCCACAGGAAGGGGATGGGGGCGATATTGAGCGACAGGTGGCTGGTGAAGGCGAGTAGCAGGGCAGAGGCGCAAGCGGCGAGGGCGGCCCACCATAGCTTGATGCCGGTGGAGGGTGCGGGCTCGGTCGCAGCGGACGTTTCACCGGGCGCGGCTGCGACCAGTCCAGCGTTGGTTTTCCAGGCCAGCGCGCCGCACAGCAAGGCGAACAGGGTGAAGCCCGAAGACCAGGCCAGCGCCTGCCAATGTGCCGACAGCAGCGGCTCGACCAGCAGCGGGTAGCTCAACAGCGCGAGCAGCGAACCAAAGTTGGAAAGCGCGAACAGTCGGTAGGGATAGGCGCCGATGTGGGTGCGCGCATACCAGGCCTGCACCAGCGGTCCGGTGGTTGACAGGACGAAGTAGGGCAGGCCGACGCTGGTGGCAAGCAGGCCGAGGATGCGCAATGTCGGGTCATCGCCGCCGGTGGGCTTCCATGAAACATCCGGTGAGATCGGCAAAACCAGCAGGCAAATGCCCAGCAAAATGCAGTGCACGAGGCGTTGGCGCGCGGGCTGGCGTATGCCCATCAGGGCATGTGAATAGACATAACCGCCCAGCAGCAGCACCTGGAAAAACAGCATGCAGGTGGTCCACACCGCGGCTGAACCGCCGAACCATGGCAGGATGAGCTTCGCAATGAGGGGCTGCACCTGGAACAACAGAAAGGCGCTGACGAAAATCGTTGTGGCGTAAAGGATCATGGACTGCAGAAGGCAATCAACGGAAAATCTCCGGGCTGCCGTTCACTCCGGGTTGGGGGTTGTTCAGAAGATGGCGGGAAAAACGATGCCATCGGGCGCTAAGGTCTGCCCGGCGTGCACCTGGTTTCCGGCCGGTGAATTTGCGGTGGCTGTCACGGTTTGGGTTTCAAGGTTACCAGCAGCACGCCCGATAGCACCAGCACCGAGCCGAAAATCTGCGTGCCATTGAGCGCTTCTCCGAGGACGGCCCACTCGACCGCCATGGTGGTCAGCGGGCCGATCGCGCCTATCACGGCAAACTGCGTGGCGCCGATGCGCTTGAGCGCTTCGCCGATCATGAACACAGGCAGCACGGTGTGGAATAGCGCCAGTACCAATAGCAAGCCGTAGGCCGCCAGCGGCAGCACCAGCGCATCAAGCGGGCGCAACACGAGGAATTGCAGGATGCCGGCGACGCTCGATACCGTCATGGCATAGGCGGTGAAGCGGATCGAGCCGATGCGCTTGATCACCTCGGTGCCGGCCACCAGATAGATGGCGTAGGCAAAGGCGCTGCCCAAAACCAGCAGCCCGCCCAGCTGCAGATTTGAGCCCGCGACGTGGCCGGCCGACAAAAAAACCAGCGCAATCCCGGCATAGGAAAGTGCGATGGCGCTGATGTCCACGCCGCGTGCGCGCGCTTTCAGGAACATCACCGACAACAGCAGCACCATAGTCGGGTAAAGGTAAAGCGTCAGCCGTTCCAGTGTGGCCGAAATATAAAGCAAGCCGAGAAAATCGAGGAAGCTTGAGAGGTAATAGCCGGTCAGGCCCAGTATCACAATCAGCCCGAGGTCGCCGCGTGACAGCGGTGTTGTCCCGCGCTTGCGCCCCGACCACGCTGCGATAACCAGGAAAAACGGCACCGAGAACAGCATGCGCAGCGCGAGCAGGGTCACCGCGTCGGCACGGTAGGCGTAGATCAGCTTGGTGGTGACGCCCTTGAGCGAAAACAGCGCGGCGCCGACTAATGCGAGGGCGATGCCGATGGCGCGATAGGAGACGCGGCTCAAGGGACGGCCCGGCACTTGCCGTGCCTCATCGGCGTTTTCCGCCGCCGAGAATGGAACCGAGCACGCCGCGGATGATTTCACGGCCGATCTGCGAGCCGACCGCGCGTGCCGCGCTTTTTGCCGCCGACTCGAGCAAGCCTTCGTGATGCGCGCCGCGCGCTCCGGTGCTGCCGCCCAGCAGTTCGCCCAGTGAGCCGAAAATGCCGCCACCGGCGGTTCCGGCGGGGGCGTCTGCGGCCGTGCCGCCCTGGCGGGCGATGGTTTTTGCGCTCAGTTTCTCGTAGGCCGACTCACGGTCGACGACTTGTTCATAGTGGCCGTAAAGGACCGAAGACTTGATAAGGGCATCGCGCTCCGCGTCGCTGGCCGGACCGATGCGCGAACCGGGCGGCCGCACGAAGGCACGCTCGACGATGGTGGGGCGGCCTTTTTCATCGAGCAGGGAAATCAGCGCCTCACCCACAGACAATTCGGTGATGGCGGTCTCGACATTGAGTTTCGGGTTGGCGCGCATGGTTTCGGCCGCCGCCTTCACCGCTTTCTGGTCGCGTGGCGTAAAGGCGCGCAGCGCGTGCTGCACGCGGTTGCCCAACTGGCCGAGCACGGTGTCCGGGATGTCGAGCGGGTTTTGCGTCACAAAGTACACACCCACCCCCTTGGAGCGGATCAGTCGCACGACCTGCTCTATCTTGTCGAGCAGGGACTTGGGCGCATCGTTGAAGAGCAGATGGGCCTCGTCAAAAAAGAACACCAACTTGGGTTTGTCGATATCACCGACCTCGGGCAGGTGCTCGAATAATTCGGACAGCATCCAGAGCAAAAAAGTCGAATACAGCTTGGGCGAATTCATCAGCTTGTCGGCGGCGAGGATGTTGACCACGCCGGCGCCCCGGCTGTCGGTCTGCATCAGGTCGGCGATGTCGAGCGAGGGCTCTCCGAGCAGCTTGTCGCCGCCCTGTTGCTCGATCTCGAGCAGGCCGCGCTGTATCGCGCCGACCGACGCGGCCGAGATATTGCCGTAGGCGGTGGTGAACTCCTTGGCGTTCTCGCCCACGTGCTGCAGCATCGCGCGCAGGTCCTTCAGGTCGAGCAGCAACAGGCCCTTGTCGTCGGCGATCTTGAACACCAGGCTGAGCACACCTTGCTGGGTGTCGTTGAGATTGAGCACGCGACCGAGCAGCAGCGGGCCCATGCCCGACACCGTGGCGCGTACCGGGTGACCCTTTTGTCCGAACACGTCCCAGAACACCGTCGGGCAGGCGGCGAAAGCGAACCCTTCCAGACCCAGCGCGTTGATGCGCTCCTGCAGTTTTGGCGTCATCGCACCCGCTTGCGAGATGCCCGACAGGTCGCCTTTGACATCGGCCATGAACACCGGCACGCCGATGGCAGAGAAGCCCTGCGCCAGCGTCTGCAGGGTAACCGTCTTGCCCGTTCCGGTGGCGCCGGCGATCAGCCCGTGGCGGTTGGCGAGGGCGGGCAGCAGCGCCAGTTCGGTGGCGCCTGACCTGGCGACGGCGATGGGCGTGATCATGGGGAGGCGGTCCTTGTCGTGAGTCTTTGTCGTGAATCTCGAATGATGCTGCGATCCGTTGGGCCGGAATGGTAAAATTATAAGCTTTCCGAACCGTCACAGAGGCAGAGGCTTTATGGCCGGGCACAGCAAGTGGGCGAATATCAAGCACAAGAAGGCGATTACCGATGCCAAGAAGGGTAAGGCCTTCACGCGGCTGATCAAGGAGGTTACCGTGGCCGCGCGCATGGGCGGGGGTGACCCGGCGATGAATCCGCGACTGCGCCTTGCCATGGACAAGGCGCGCGATGTCAATATGCCCAAGGACAACATCGAGAGCGCGATCAAGCGTGGCACCGGCGCACTGGAGGGTGTCAACTACGAAGAGGTGCGCTATGAGGGGTACGGCGTTGCCGGCGCGGCGGTGATGGTCGACTGCCTCACCGACAACCGCGTGCGCACGGTGGCCGAAGTGCGCCACGCCTTCGCCAAGAACGGCGGCAACATGGGCACTGACGGCTCGGTCGCCTTCTTGTTCAAGCATTGCGGCCTGTTGGTGTTCGCACCGGGCGCGTCCGAAGACAAGGTGATGGAGGCGGCGCTCGATGCGGGCGCCGAGGATGTCATCGCCAACGACGACGGCTCGATCGAGGTGATCTGCCCGCCCAATGATTTTGCCGCGGTGAAAGAGGCGCTGGCCAAGGCCGGCCTCAAGCCCGAGCACGCCGAGGTGACGATGAAGGCCTCGGCCGAGGCCCAGCTTGCCGGAGATGATGGCGTGAAGATGCAAAAATTGCTGGATGCGCTCGAGGCGCTGGACGATGTGCAGGACGTTTACACAACGGCGGTGATCAACGACTGAGCGGTGTGTTGGCGCGCGGCTATAATCAGCCCGTGTCCACCCCATTACCCACCAGCCCGCTCACGATATTGGGCATCGACCCCGGATTGCGCATCACCGGATTTGGCGTGGTGGAGAAGACCGGCAGCAAACTGGCCTACGTGACCAGCGGTTGTATCAAGTCCCCGGAAGGGGCGCTGGCCGACCGGCTCAAAGCGATACTCGATGGCCTGCGCGAGGTGATTGCGACCCATCGCCCGCAGCATGCGGCGATAGAAAAAGTCTTTGTCAACGTCAATCCCCAGTCCACACTGCTGCTCGGCCAGGCGCGCGGCACCGCCATTTGCGCCGCAGTGCTCGACAATCTTCTGGTGGCCGAATACACCGCGCTGCAGGTCAAGCAGGCGGTTGTGGGCAAGGGCCACGCCAACAAGGAGCAGGTTCAGGAAATGGTCAAAAGATTGCTGAAACTTTCAGGCTATCCCAGCCCCGATGCCGCCGACGCGCTCGCCTGCGCCATCTGCCACGCCCACGCCGGTCTGGGCATGGGCGGGTTTTCCACCGCCGGACTGCGCATGAAAAACGGGCGCCTCGTATGATCGGCCGCATCACCGGCGTTCTGCTGGAAAAAAATCCGCCGCAGATCCTGGTCGAGGTCGCCGGCATCGGTTACGACCTCGAGGTGCCCATGAGCACCTTTTACAATCTGCCTGCCACCGGCGAGAAGGTGGTGTTGTTCACCCACCTGGTGGTGCGCGAAGACGCGCACCTGCTCTACGGCTTTGGCAGCGATGCCGAGCGCAAGGCCTTCCGCCAGATTCTCAAGATCAGCGGCATCGGCGCGCGCACCGCCTTGTCCCTTCTTTCCGGTTTGTCCGTCGGTGAACTGGTGGAGGCGGTCGCCGCCCAGGAATCGGGCCGGCTGACAAAAATCCCCGGCATCGGCAAGAAGACCGCCGAGCGCCTGTTGCTCGAACTCAAGGATAAATTCGGCGCCGAACTGGTCGGTGGCATCGCCATCAGCCGGCCGGCCGCCGCCGCGAGCGATGTGCTCAATGCGCTTATCGCGCTCGGCTACAGCGACAAGGAGGCGCAGCTTGCGGTCAAGCACCTGCCCGAGGGGCTGTCGGTTTCGGATGGCATACGCCAGGCGCTGAAGTCGCTGGCCAGGGGCTGACGGGACGGTAGGAGACGAACCAGACAATCGACTGGAAACGCCCGCCAGACGGGCGTTTCCAGCCGATCTCTGGCGAATTACAGCCCCGCCGCGTTGCGGCAAGGGGCGGCATGCAACAACCAAGGAGAGAGATATGATCGGCCAGGTATTGTGCAGTACCGCAGTCGCTTTTGCGCTGCTCACCGCCGGCACCACAGCGGCCCAGGCACAGGCTTTCCCGACCAAGGCAATCCGGTTGATCGTGCCCTTCGGTCCGGGCGGCTCCTCCGATGTGGTGGCGCGCATCATCGCCGACGGGGCGACCGAGGCGCTGGGCCAGGCCGTGGTGATTGAAAACGTCGCCGGTGCCGGCGGCAACATCGGCACGGCGCGCGGCGCCAAGGCGGCGCCCGATGGCTATACGCTGACCGAATGCACCATAGGCACCTGCGCCACCAATCCGAGCATTTACGCGCAAACCGGCTACGACCTGCAAAAGGATTTCGTGCCGGTGTTCTACGTCGGTGGCGTGATGAACGTGCTTACCGTGCATCCGGGCACCGATATCAAGTCCATCGCCGACCTGGTCACTTACGCCAGGGCCAACCCGGGCAAATTGCCGACCGCGATCGGCGGGGTGGGCAGTTCCAACCACCTGACGCCGGTGTGGTTTGCCTCCGTCGCCGGTCTTGACATGCTGTACGTGCCGTTCAAGGGCTCGGGCGATTCGATCACCGCGCTGTTGTCCGGACAGGTGCAGTTTTTCGTCGACAACGAGCCGTCCATACTGCCGCAGATCAGTTCGGGCAAAGTGCGCGCACTCGCCGTCACCGGCCCGCAGCGCTCGCGTTTCCTGCCCAATGTGCCGACCATGGAGGAACTGGGCTACAAGGGCTTTGTCATGGAGCCCTGGTACGGATTCATGGCGCCGGCGGGCACGCCGCGCGCCGTGGTGGA
This sequence comes from Pseudomonadota bacterium, assembly GCA_025356665.1. Lineage (GTDB taxonomy): Bacteria > Pseudomonadota > Gammaproteobacteria > Burkholderiales > SG8-39 > CAITSH01. Next base: position 8,627 of record JANXRV010000099.1, on the reverse strand, counting down.
AAAACTCAACGCCGCCTTCAACGCGTCGATACAAAACCCGCGCATCAAAAAACGCCTCGAGGATGCCGGGCTGCGCCTGATCGGCGGTGTGCCCGAGCGCCTGGGCGAGGTGATGCGCGCCGAGTACGAGCGCTGGGCCAAGGTGATCAAAGCCAACAACATCAAGGCCGAATGAGGCCGGATGAGGTCGGATGAGAGCCCCATGAAAGCCCCATGAGAGCCCAATGTGGCTGCGTGCGCCAGGGTAAGCGCAGCAATGTTATCGGACCGCCCCGGCATGGGATAATCCGCGCGTGGCCATAGAAACCGACCGACTGATCTCCGCCGAGCCCGCTTCGATGCAGGAAGAGGCGCTCGAGCGCGCGCTGCGCCCCAAGGCGCTGGCCGAGTATGTCGGCCAGGAAAAAATCCGCGGCCAGTTGTCGATCTTCATCGAGGCGGCGCGCCGGCGCAAGGAGGCGCTCGATCACGTGCTGCTGTTCGGGCCGCCCGGCCTTGGCAAGACCACGCTCGCCCACATCATTGCGCGCGAAATGGGGGTCAACCTGCGCCAGACCTCCGGCCCGGTGCTCGAGCGCCCGGGCGATCTTGCCGCCTTGCTGACCAACCTCGAACCCAACGATGTGCTGTTCATCGATGAGATCCATCGCTTGTCGCCGATGGTCGAGGAAATCCTTTATCCGGCGCTCGAGGACTACCAGATCGATATCATGATCGGCGAGGGACCGGCGGCGCGCTCGGTCAAGCTCGACTTGCCGCCTTTCACGCTGGTCGGGGCCACCACGCGCGCCGGCATGCTTACCAACCCGCTGCGCGACCGCTTTGGCATTGTCGCGCGACTGGAGTTTTATTCCGACGGTGAGTTGCAAAAAATCGTCAACCGCTCCGCCCACCTGCTCGAGGTTGAAATCGTCTCCGACGGCGCACTCGAGATTGCGCGCCGTTCGCGCGGCACGCCGCGCATCGCCAACCGCCTGCTGCGCCGTGTGCGCGACTTTGCCCAGGTCAAGGCCAATGGCGTCATCACGCGCGAGGTGGCCGATGCGGCCCTCATCATGCTCGACGTCGATGCCATCGGCCTGGATGTGATGGACCGCAAGTTGCTGCTGGCGGTGGTCGAGAAGTTCGCCGGCGGCCCGGTCGGTGTGGACAACCTCGCCCATGCCATAGGTGAGGAGCGTGACACCATCGAGGATGTGCTCGAACCCTTTCTGATCATGCAAGGCTATTTGCAGCGCACGCCGCGCGGGCGCGTGGCAACGCCGCTGGCCTACCGCCATCTTGGCCTGATTGCGCCCAAGCGCGCCGGCACCGATTCGGGCGAACTGTTTGGCGAGTCCTGAGCCCAACGCCGGCGCGCCGCCGTTTTTGTGGCATACCCGCGTCTACTACCAGCACACCGACGCGGGTGGCATCGTGTTTCACGGCAACTATCTCAATTTCATGGAATGCGCACGCACCGAGTTGCTGCAGTCGCTGGGCTTTGATCTGGGCGAGATGGCGCGGCGGGACGGCGTGTTGTTCGTGGTGCATCGCGCGGCGCTGACGTATCATCGTCCCGGACTGCTCAACGACATGCTGTCGGTGTCGGCCCTTGTCACCCGTGCGGGGCGGGTGCGGCTGGAATTTGTGCAACAAGTAAAGCGCGATGAAACATTGCTGGCCGAGGGCGAATTGACACTCGCCTGCGTCAGTGCCGGCAGCCTCAGGCCGGTCGGCCTGCCCGCCGCAATCCGGCGCACGTTTGAAGGAAAGACATGAGCACGAGCGTATGAACGCAACCCACGATTTATCCATACTCACACTCATCTGGAACGCCAGCGCCGTGGTGCAGTTCGTCATGGCCCTGCTACTGGTGGTGTCCTTTTTGTCGTGGTACTACATTTTCCGCAAGCACTTTGCGATCCGCGCCGCGCGCATCGCGACGGAAAAATTCGAGCGCGACTTCTGGGCCGGTTCCGACCTTAACGCCTTGTACCAGAGCGCCGTGAACCATCGCCACAGCACCGGCAGCCTGGAGCGCATTTTTGAGGCGGGCTTTCGCGAATACCTCAAACTCAAGGGTCAGCGCGCGCCCGATCCGGGGCTCATCGTCGATGGCGCACGCCGCGCCATGCGCGCCACCTACCAGCGCGAAATGGATCATCTCGAGTCGCATCTGGCGTTTCTCGCCTCGACCGGCTCGGTCAGTCCTTACGTCGGCCTGCTCGGCACGGTGTGGGGCATCATGCATTCCTTCCGCGGCCTCGCCAACGTCGGCCAGGCCACGCTGTCGGCGGTCGCGCCGGGCATTGCCGTGGCGCTGGTGGCCACGGCGATCGGCCTGTTCGCCGCCATTCCCGCGGTTGTCGCCTACAACCGCTACTCGCATGACATCGACCGGCTGGCCATACGCTTTGAGAGTTTCATGGAAGAGTTCTCCAACATCCTGCAGCGCCAGGCGCAGCCGAAATAGGCCGGACCATGCGCCAGCGCAAACTCATGAACCAGATCAATGTCGTGCCCTACATCGACGTGATGCTGGTGCTACTGGTGATCTTCATGGTCACCGCGCCGCTGGCCAACCCCGGCGTGGTGGACCTGCCCAGCGTGGGCAAGTCGGCACAGCCGCCGGTGGCGCCGGTCGAGGTGATTATCAAGGCCGATCAGTCGCTGACGGTGCGCGATCGCGCCGCCAAGGCCGGGGCTGAGCGCGGCGTCAGCCAGGCCGAGTTGGTGTCGGCGCTGAAGGCCATCAAGGCGCGCAACCCGGACCAGGCGGTGGTGATCTCCGCCGACAAGGACGTGCGTTACGAGGCGGTGCTCAAGGTGATGGACGAGTTGCAGCGCCAGAATTTCAAGGTCGGCCTGATGGTGAAACCGGCGGGCGCACCGGCCCCGGTGGCGGGCCGCTAGTGCAATTCACGCTGCGCCAGGACCCGGGCCTCACCTGGTCGGCGGTGCTGGCCGTGCTGGTACACTTGTTTTTTCTCTCCGTGCTGGTGTTTGGCGTGCGCTGGCAGACCAAACAGCCTGACGCCATTGCCGTCGCGCTGTGGACACAGTTGCCGCCCATGGAACAGGCCGCGCCGGTACAAGTCGAGCCGGCGCCCGAGCCCGCACCCGAGCCCGCACCCGCACCGAAGGTGGAACCTGCGCCCAAGCCCGAACCCGTGGCCAAAGCCGAGGCCAAGCCGGCGAAACCGGACATCGCCGTCGAAAAGATGCCGGTGAAAAAGCCGGAGCCGATAAAAGCCGAGCTGAAAAAACTCGAGCTGAAAAAGCTTGAACCCAAAATAGACCAGCAAAAACTCATGCGCGAGCAGCTTGCGCGCGAGACCGAACAGGTTAGCCGCGAACGTGAAAAGCAGGAGATCACGCAGCAACTGGCGCGTGAGGCCGCGGCGGCGCAAGGCCGTGCTGTGGCCGATTATGTCGGCCGTATCCGCGGCAAGATCAGGGGTAACATCGTGCTGCCCCCGGACATTCCCGCGGGCAACCCGGAGGCGATATTCGATGTGGTTCAACTGCCCACCGGCGAGGTCCTCAACGCGCGGCTGAGAAAATCTTCCGGCCACAAGCCCTATGACGATGCGGTGGAGCGCGCGATACTCAAGGCGTCACCGCTGCCCAAGCCCGAGCGCCCCGATCTTTTTCAGCGCAGCCTTGAACTTAAGTTCCGGCCGCTCGACTAAGCGACTGACGTATAATTGATTTCGAAATAGCGAGTGTCCGCATGCGTGTTCTGGCGCGGGCAATGCTCCTGAATGCACCAACCGCAAGCGAACGGCCGCCGCGATACGGCGGCCGAAAAACCATGACACTTCGCAAGCTGATTTTTGCCCTGCTGCTGTTGTTTGTGGGCAGCGCCCAAGCCCAGCTCAGCATTGAAATCACCGGCGCGGGCGCCAACCAGATTCCGGTTGCCGTCAGCCGCTTCGCCGGTGAGGACGCGCTGGCCCAATCGATCAGCGATGTCATCGAGGGTGACCTGCAGCGCAGCGGGCGTTTCAAGATGCTCTACGCCGGCAATGTCAGTCCGCTGCCCTCGGAGATCAACCAGGTCAGTTTTGCCGACTGGAAAAACCGCAACGCCGACGCGCTGGTCATCGGCGCCGTTTCGCGCCTGCCCGACGGACGCTTCGAGGTGCGCTTTCGCCTGCTCGATGTGCCCAAGCAGGCCCAGTTGGGGGGGGTGGCCTTTGCCATGACTGCGGCGCAGGTGCGCACCACCGGCCATCGCATCGCTGATTTTATCTACGAAAAACTCACCGGCGAACGCGGCGTGTTTTCCACGCGCATCGCCTACGTGATCAAGCAGGCGCAGCGTTTTGAATTGCAGATCGCCGACGCAGACGGGCAGGGCGCGCAAACGGCGCTCGCTTCGCGCGAACCGATCATTTCACCCGCCTGGTCTCCCGATGGCACGCGGCTCGCGTATGTTTCCTTCGAAAACAAAAAGCCCGTGGTCTTCGTGCATTCGCTCACCACCGGCATGCGCCAGGTTGTGGCCAATTTCAAGGGCAGCAATTCGGCGCCCTCCTGGGCGCCGGACGGCAAGCAGCTTGCCGTCGTGCTGTCGCGCGACGGCGGCTCGCAGATCTATCTGGTCAATGCCGATGGCAGCAATGTGCGGCGCTTGACAACGACAGGCTCAATCGACACCGAGCCGTATTTCGCGCCCGACGGCCAGACGATTTATTTCACCTCCGATCGCGGTGGCAGCCCGCAGATTTATCGCATGGGCGCCGCAGGCGGCGCCGCCACCCGGGTCACCTTCGACGGCACCTACAACGTGTCGCCCCGCCCCAGCCCCGACGGCAAGCTGCTTGCGTATGTGTCGCGCAATGCCGGCCGCTTCCAGTTGATGACCCTCGACCTGGCGAGCAAGCAGACACAGGTGCTCACCGACACCCAGCGCGACGAGTCGCCCAGCTTCGCCCCCAGCGGACGCATGATCATTTATGCGACCGAGATAGGCGGACGCGGTGTGCTGGCTGCCGTGTCCAGCGATGGCCGGGTGAAGCAGCGTCTTACCGTGCAGGCGGCCGATGTGCGCGAGCCGGCCTGGGGCCCTTTTGCAGCGAACTGAACAAGGAGGTAATAACGTGAAAAAAAATAATGTTTCCGTTTTTGCAACGGCGCTCTTGCTGGGCCTGCTCGCGGCATGCTCGAGTACGCCCGGCCCGGAACAAGGCGGCGTGGCCGTCGAAGAGCGCACACCGCGCGCGGCCGGCGCTGATAAGCCCGCGCCGCCAGCAGTGGCAACGCCCCGGCCGGTGGCGCCGGTGCAAGTCATGGGCGCCAACCCGCTCAAGGATCCGGCCAATATCCTGTCCAAGCGCAGTATTTATTACGCGCTCGACAGCGATGCGATCAAGGACGAATACCGGCCGATGATGCAGGCGCACGCCAAGTGGCTGGCCGAGCATCGCGAAGCCAGGATACTGATCCAGGGCAATTGCGATGAGCGCGGCAGCCGCGAATACAACCTGGCGCTGGGCCAGCGCCGCGCAGAGGGCGTCAAGCGCATGTTGCTGCTGCTGGGTGCCACCGAGGCGCAGGTCGAGGCGGTCAGCCTTGGCGAAGAAAAGCCACGTTGCAGCACCGACCAGACCGATGCCTGCCTGGCTGAGAACCGCCGCAGCGATGTGCTCTACGGCGGAGAGTACTGACATCATGCGTCGGCCTTTTGGCGTGGCTGTGTGGCTTGCCGCGTTTTGCCTTTGTCTTGCGGCAGGCGGCGTGCGCGCCGGGTTGTTTGATGACGACGAGGCGCGCAAGCAAATCTTCGAATTGCGCTCGAAGGCAGATGCCGACCAGAAACAGCTCGATGCGCGTCTGCTCAAAATCGAGGCGGCGGTGCAGGATCGCAAGCCGCTGATCGATCTTGCCGCCTTGATCGACAGCCTCAAGCAGGACATGGCCGGGCTGCGCGGCCAGATCGAGGTGCTGACCAACCAGGCGGAGCAAATCGAAAAACGGCAAAAGGATTTGTACGTGGATCTGGACAACCGCCTGCGCAAGCTCGAGCAGGCGCAAGTTGACGCCAAAGCGCCTGCCCCGGCTGTGCCGGTGGTCGATCCCGCGGCCGAAAACAAAACCTACGAGGCCGCGCTCAACCAGTTCAAACTGGGCAATTACCAGTCGGCCATCGCCTCGTTTCAGGGGTTTATGACCAATTACGCGCAAAGCCAGTTGGTGCCCAGCGCGCAGTACTGGGTTGGCAACGCCTACTACGCGCTGCGCGACTACAAGGTGGCCATCGCCACGCAGCAAAAAGTCGTCGCGTCCTGGCCCGACAGCGCCAAGGCGCCCGATGCCCTGCTCAATATCGCCAGCAGCCAATCTGAAATGGGCGACGCAAAAGGCGCGCGTGAAACGCTGCAAAGCGTGCTGAAAAAATATCCGGGCAGCCCGGCCGCGCAGCAGGCCAAGCAGCGCCTGTCGCGGCGCTAGCCTGCCGGTCCGGGGCGACTGGCGCGCATGAAGCCCGCGGTTGTCCTGCTCTCTGGTGGCCTGGACTCGGCCACCGTGCTGGCGCTGGCGAAAAGCCAGGGCTACGCCTGCCATGCCCTTTCCGTGCAGTATGGACAACGCCATCAGGCCGAACTCGATGCCGCGGCGCGGGTGGTCGCCCACATCGGCGCCACCGTGCACAAGGTGGTCAGCGTTGATTTATCCACCTTTGGCGGCTCGGCGCTGACCGACGCCGCGATCGCGGTGCCCACGGACGGCGTCAAGCCGGGGCTTATTCCGGTCACCTATGTGCCGGCGCGCAACACCATCATGCTGTCACTGGCCCTCGCCTGGGCCGAGGTGCTGGGCAGTCGCGACATTTTTTTTGGCGCCAACGCGCTCGATTACTCCGGCTATCCGGATTGCCGCCCCGATTTCATGCAGGCCTTCGAACACCTGGCCAATCTTGCCACCCGCGCCGGGGTCGAGGGTGCGCACCTGACCCTGCACACGCCCATCATCGCCATGAGCAAGGCCCAGATCGTGCGTCTTGGCACGCAACTGGGTGTTGATTACGGCCTGACCGTGTCCTGCTACCAGGCCGATGCCGCCGGACGCGCCTGCGCACGCTGCGATTCGTGTCGCTTGCGGCGCGCCGGCTTCGAGGCCGCGGGCATGCCCGACCCGACGATCTACGCTTGACCGTTGACCCTTGACCCTTGACCGTTGACCCTTGACCCTTGACGCTGAGCCCCCCGACCGGGTGCGGCGCGGTAAAATGGTAGTCCTTTTCGTGCTGCCGACCTCGTGAAAGTGCGCCCATGAACGAAGCCAATCCTGCCAGCCTTGCCGCCATCGTCATCTGGGGCGCATTTGTGCTCGCCCTGGTGTTTGGTTACGTCGGGGCCAAGACCAATTTTTGTGCCATGGGCGCGGTGTCCGACATCGTTAACATGGGCGACTGGACGCGCATGCGCATGTGGCTGCTGGCGATTGCGGTGGCCATTCTGGGCGCCACGGCGCTCGCGCTGGGCGGACAGATCGACTTGGGCAAAAGTATTTACACCTCCCCCAATGTCACCTGGCTGTCGTTTCTGCTCGGCGGCTTTTTGTTCGGTGCCGGCATGGTGCTGGCGTCCGGTTGCGGTTCCAAGACCCTGATACGTATCGGTGGCGGCAACCTCAAGTCGCTGCTGGTGTTGCTGGTGCTGGCAGTCAGCGCCTACATGACGCTAAAGGGCTTGTTCGGCATGTTCCGCGTCAACGTGCTGGAACAAGCCACGGTGGTGCTCGCGGGCAGCCAGGATTTGCCGTCTATCATCGCGCGGGCAACCGGGGCAGACAAAAAGGCCGTGCTGGCTGCGGTCTCGCTGCTTCTTTGCGGCGGCTTGTTGAGCTTCGTTTTCAAGGACCGCGAGTTCCGTACCGCCGAAAACATCATTGGCGGCATCGTCGTGGGCCTGGTCGTGGTCGGTGGGTGGTACCTGAGCGGCCACGTCGGCTACCTTGCCGAAGACCCGCAGACGCTTGAAGAAAAATTCCTTGCCACCAACAGCGGTCGGATGGAATCGCTCTCCTTTGTTTCACCCCAGGCCTATTTGCTCGAATTGTTGATGCTCTGGAGTGACAAGACCCGCGTGGTGAGCTTTGGCATCGCCAGCGTACTGGGCATGGCGGCCGGGTCGTGGATCTACGCCCTTACGTCGCGCACCTTCCGCTTGGAGAGCTTTCGTGATGCCGAGGACACCGTCAACCACCTTGTTGGCGGCATGTTCATGGGCTTTGGTGGCGTGGTGGCGCTCGGTTGCACCGTCGGGCAGGGTTTGTCGGGCATCTCGACGCTGGCAATCGGCTCTTTCATTACTTTTTTTGCCATCATCGCCGGCGCCACCGCCGCGCTCAAGTTCCAGTACTGGAAAATGATGCGCGAGCAATAGCCGCGCAGGCCTGAGTTGGCGCCAAAAGTGACGGTTTCATTGCCTTAGGCGCCTCGATACAGTAAAATCTCGCTTCTTTTTGGGTCGTTAGCTCAGTTGGTAGAGCAGCGGACTTTTAATCCGTTGGTCGCCGGTTCGAATCCGGCACGGCCTACCAGAATTCAAAGGGGTTAGCTTCGGCTAACCCCTTTGCTTTTGGGGATTCGCAAAGCTGCCTCTTTCGTTGCGCAGCTTTCGCCCACCTGCAGCCAG
>JANXRV010000097.1:0-87693 GCA_025356665.1 Pseudomonadota bacterium | reverse complement strand
CGACTCCAAACGCCGCCACTGATCATCACGCAACCATCGACGAACCATCCTGACCTCCCGCAAATATCAGGATGTAAACAGATTTCCGGCTACGTTAACAGCCCCCACCCATAAAATATTGAATGTCAACAGCCCCTAGTGACTATGCCGCTTTCAGCAACAAGCTCGGTTTTTGTCCGACACGCGCGGCAAGGGTCACCAGCATGTCCAGGCTGAACTTGTCCCATTTGCCGCGCACTAGGTCCGACACACGCGACTGGCCTATGCCCAGACGCTTCGCCGCTACCTGCTGGGTCCAGCCGCGGTCGGCGATGACGCTGCGCAGACGCGCCATGAGTTCCGCGCGCATGGCGAGTACGGTGGCCTCTTCCTTGGGAAAGCCCAGGTCGATGAAAACGTTGCCGCTGGACTTGGTGATGCGCTCTTTCATCGCTGTTCCTGTATCTGCTTGTAGCGCCGGGGGGGGGGGCGGACTTCGCTTCGCTACCCGATCAAAGCGCTAATCGTGCAAGGCCTCGATGGCCTTTGGATTGGAGGCCACTATTTTGAGTAAGGCCTTGGCCGGACCGGTCGGTCGGGTGCGTTGCTGTTCCCAGTTTTGCAGGGTGCGAAGATTCACACCGATCAACTTGGCGAATTGGCTCTGGCTGATGTTGGCTGCTTCACGGATGGTGCGTACGTCCGGTGTGGGTAGTTCAGAGGTTTTTGCGCCACGCACGGATTTGCCGGCGATGTGGCGCTTCATTTCACGCACCCCTTTGACCAATTGATCAAAATGTTGCTTATCCATTTCGGGTAGCTCTTGGATTTTATGTCTATTGTTAAGGGACGATGATCAACAAGGCAGTCTCGGGGTCGTCAAAAAATCGTTGTATGTGTGCGGTATTGGCAAGCATGAGCGCCTCAATATCCCGCGTTGGCGCATTACCAATGCGCAGCCAGATTACCTTTGGCGGAGCGCCGTATAGAAAACTCAACTGACGGAAATCATTGTCCTTTGACACAAGCACGTAGCCGTGTTCGCCGGCGAACTTCCATATATCGAGGTCGGTTCTGCCGTGCAAGCCGACATCATCCAGATGCCGCGTTCCCGGGAAATTTTTTTCAAGGCGCTCAGCGAGGCGCGGGCTCAGATTTTCATCCAGAAGCAGGCGCACCGGGTTTTATGCCGCCAGATGACGCTCGCGCTGGGCGGCAAACGCCAGCGTCGCCTTGATATGTTCCGAGGTGAGGGCCGGGAAATCCGACAGGATCTGCTGCTCGGTCATGCCGCCGGCTAGGTATTCCAGTACGTCATAGACGGTGATGCGTGTGCCGGCGATGCACGGCTTTCCGCCGCGTATGTCGGGCGTGACGCTGATCAGCTTCTCGAGGTTCATGGTGGTCTCCGGCGCGGCGTGGGAACGGAATGCACAGGCACTCTTGGCATTATAGACGCTCACCGCAGAAATTTTGAGCCCCCGGGGCGCATCTTCTTTGGTCGATCTGGTCGTTCGTTTCCAGCCTATTCCGGTTTCAGGCCGAGGGTCTTGGCTGATTTTTCCCAGCGCGCCAGTTCGTCCTTGAGAAAGCGCGCGCTCTCGTCCGGGGTGCGCACAAAGGTTTCGATACCCAGGTCGAGCAGGCGTCGGGTGAACTCGGGCTGGCTGACCACCGCTGCCATGTCGCGCTGTATGCGATCGATCAGCGCGTCGGGCAGGTGCGAGGGCCCTATCATCATCCACCATTCGACCATGTCGTAACCGGGCACGCCAGATTCGGCAAAGCTCGGCACCGCGGGCATGGTCGGGAAGCGTTTTGCGCCGGTGGTGGCAATGGCCTTCAAGCGTCCCGACTTGATGTGCTGGGTGAACGCGGTGGGCGTGGCCATCAGCATCGAGATCTGCCCGCCGAGCAAGTCGTTGGTCGCGAGGGCGCCGCTCTTGTAGGGGATGTGCACCACATCGAGACCGAGGGCGTGCTTGAGCGCTTCCATGGCGCGGTTGCCGTTGGTGCTGGCGCCGGGACTGCCATAGGAATACTTGCCCGGTTGCGCCTTGATGAGCGCAAACAACTCCGCCGGCGTGTTGGCCGGAAAGTCTGCGCGCGTGGCGAGCAGGGCCGGGGCCGAACCGAAATGCATGATGGCGCGAAGGTCGCGCACGGTGTCGTAGGCGAGGTCGTTGCGGATGGCCGGGTTGAGCGCGAGCGTGCTGCCCAACTGGCCTAGCGTGTAGCCGTCTGGCGCTGCACGCGCCACGCCCTCTGCCGCGATCACGCCGCCGCCGCCGGGGCGGTTGTCGACCAGCACCTGTTGCTTCCACATCACAGTGAGCCGCTCGGCCAGCAGCCGCGCGACAATGTCCGAAGCGCCGCCCGCCGCCGTGGACACAATGATGCGCACCGGCTTGGTGGGCCAGTCGGGTTGGGCCGAGGCCGTGCCCGAAAAGAGCGCGGCGGCTGCGCAGAGTGCAAGAAGGCTGTGCCGCAGTGTTTTTAGATTCATGTTTAGTCAGGCCTGTGCAGATGGGTCTAGGCGGCCAGTTTCTCACTCGCGCCAAACGCGCGCTGAAGTTCCCGTCGCGTGGCGCCGGTGGCGAAAAATGCCCGCATGATCAGGTCGAGCGAGACCGACGGGTCGCCTGCCTCGATCTTGGCCACGCGCGATTGGCTGGAGCCCATTTTTTTGGCGAGATCGATTTGCGACAGGCCGTGCTTTTGTCTCACCTGTTTGATCGTATCGGAAAGCGTGAGCTTGAGCTCAACCAGCATGGATTCTTCATTGCTCAGTTGCAGGAAGTCCTTGGCGTTACCGGTCTTCCAGCCGGCTGCTTTCAGTCGCTTTAGTTTTGCGGTGGCCATGATGTGGTTTCCGTCGTTTTCAGATTGAGGTAAATGCGCGTAATCGCGTCTTGCATGTGTTGATCACTGCTTTGGGCGTTTGCTGCGTTGTTTTGGAGAATACTTCCAGTATTGCGATGATTTCGCTGTCTACGTAATACACGACACGCCATGTGCGGTTTGTGTCCTGAATGCGCAATTCGTGACAGGCCTTGCCGATGGCCGGCATTGGCCGCGAGTGCGGCAGCGGGATTTTTTCACCCCGCTGCAACCGGCGCAGTAACACGCCTGCTTCAATTCGCGCCGCTGCCGAAAACGGCGGGGTTTTCACCTCGCCACTCAGCCACGCCAGCGGTTTGTCGGTGTTGGGCATTGTGCGCATTATATGTCAAATACGACATATTGAGGAATTTTAGCCTGTAAGCCCTGCAAGGGGCGCCAGCCTGCTAGGCCGCCGGCTTGGGCGGCAGTGTCACATTAAAGTGGCGCTTGACGATGTCGGCGATGTTCTCGTAACAGGAGCCAAAGCGCACCACCTCGAAGGTCTCGACGTTGAGCAGGGTCGAGGACTGTTTCCACGGGTGGTATTTCATCAGGCCGTAGTTGATGATCACATCGGCGATGGCGGCGATTTCCGGTTCGATGTCATCGCCGTGGAACTTGGTGCCGGTCATGGTCATGTTGGCCGACGAGCCAAAGAGCGGGAATTGCGCCTCCCAGGACATGCGCGTGATGGCGGCATGAAATTTACCGGCGTTGATGAGCATCACCAGCGTGCCGTCCTTGGTGCTCGCCGCAAGCGCTTCGCGGTCGAACTTGTTGAGCATGGGGTGGTCCATGTGGCAGGGCGCCACCGCACCCAGCGGCAGGTCGTATTCGTGGGTGATGCAGTCAATGACATCGCGGCCGCGCGCGCTCAGCTTGTACACCGACTTGGCGATGGCGTCGTTGGCGACCATGGCGTTCAACTTGCTCGCGGCGCGGCGCTTGGTGTCGAACATTTTTTTCAGCGCCGCACCCGATCCGCCGATGAGCGAATAGCCCACGTCCATGGGCAGGATGGTGATGCCGCCGGCTTGCAGCACTTTAAAGGCGCGCGCGGCGTCGGCTTCGATGTTGCGGAATGTTTTAATCGGTTGCGTTATTTCCGAGTGCGTCGTTCCCAGGCCCATGCTCATTGTTCCGCCTTGATGTTGCCCTTCTTGACGATGTCGGCGTAGCGGGCCAGGTCGTTGCGCGTTTGTGTGGCGAGCAGGTCGGGCGTGCCGGTCCAGGCCTCAAAGCCCAGCGTGGCCAGGCGCTCCTTGATGTCGGGGGCGGTCATGGCGCGGTTGAACTCGGTGTTGAGGCGTATGACGATGTCGCGCGGCACATTGGCCGGCGCATACACGCCGTACCACAGGTCCACTTCAAAGCCGGGCACGCCGGCCTCGGCCACCGTGGGCAGCTCGGGCATGGCCTGCGAGCGGCGTGCCGGCGCGATGGCCAGCGCTTTCAGTTTGCCTGCGGCGATGTGCGCTTTGACGGCGGCCATGGTCATGAAGGCCACTTGTGTCTGCCCGCCGACAAGATCGGTCACCGCCGGGCCGGCGCCCTTGTAGACGATGTGGGTGATGTCGATGCCGGCCATTTGCGAGAACAGCGCCGCCGAAAGGTGTTGCGGCGTGCCGTTGCCGGCGTTCGAATAATTGAGCTTGCCCGGATTGGCCCTGGCCTCGGCGATGAGCTCTTTGACGGTGTTGGCTTTGACCGACGGATGCACCACCAGCACCATGGGGGCGGAGGCGAGCATGGCTACTGGCGAAAAATCCTTCACCAGGTCAAAGGGCAGTTTGCCCAGGCTGGCGTTGATGGGAATGGTGTTGGCTCCCATCAGGATGGTGTAGCCGTCGGGCGCGGCCTTGGCCACGGCATCGGCGCCGATGTTGCCGCCGGCGCCGGCGCGGTTCTCAACAATGAGCGCCTGGCCCAGCGCTTCGCCGACCTTGGGCGCAAGAGACCGCGCCAGGATGTCGGTGCCGCCGCCCGAGGCGTAAGGCACGACGTAGCGCAGCGGTTTGTCGGGGTAGCGTTGTGCGCTTGCGGGCAGGGCGGCGAGCGCCGCTGCCAACACCGCAAGCGATATGACGGTGCGTCGTGCTTTGTTCATGGGGTGCTCCTCCTTACGTTGCTTATTCCGTGTTGCGTGCTTCGTGTTGTGACAAATCGCGTCGGGGTGGCGCGTTTGCGTTTTATTTGCGCAGTCTGGACGGCGGTGTTGGTTTCAGGTTTGGCATACGCACGCGCTCGGCTTTGGACCAATCGACAATTGCGCTGCTGTCGCGCGTTTTCGCGCGGGCTCGCTTCACCGGCCTCGTCGCGTGTTTCAGAATCGGCTTTACCGACAGGCGCAGGCCTGCTGCGCCGAGAATGGCCGTCAGGCTGCGTAGTTCCGGGTTGCCTGTTTTGGACAGCATGCGGTATGTGGCTTCGCGCGTGAGCTTTGATTTGCGGGCAATCTCGGAGACGCCGCCCAGTGCCTGCGCGACATGGCGCAGGGCGAGCATGAGCGCTGCCTGATCGCCGTCTTCGATGGCGGCCTCTATGTAGGCCGCTGCCTCTTCGGGATCTTTGAGTTGTTCGATGAGCAACGCCTCATAGGACACGCTTGGCGGTGCGGGTTTTGTAGTCCTGGAAGTACGCTTTTGCATGTTCGATATCCTTTTGCTGCGTTGTTTTGTCCCCGCCACAGAGCAGCAGGACGATCGTATTTCCCGTGCGGGCGAAATAGACACGGTATCCGGGCCCCCAGTCAATACGCAGTTCAAACACGCCGCCATCCAGTGCCCGATGGTCGCCCGGATTGCCCAGCGCGAGCCGGTTGATGCGGGTGCGGATTCGTACGCGCGCCAGACGATCTTTGAGTGCATCGAGCCAGACCGCAAACGGCTTTCGCGCATCTGCGGTCTGGTAAATCAAAACATCTAGTTCGACCATTGTAACTTAAAGGTTACCAACGTCAAGACCTATGGCAGTCAGCATTGACGCGCCGGTTCCTTTTTTTACCCTAGTTCTTCAGTCGCGGCACCAGGTTCATGGCGTTGCCGCTCTCGATGGCTTGCGCCGTCGCGTCCGACAAGCCCAGTTTGCGGATGGCCGCCGCCTGGGTGTCGATGGGCACATACGGGTAGTCGGTGCCGAACACCACCTGCGACTCGGGGATGAGCTTGAGCAGTGCGGCCATCGACGAGGGGTGTGTGGCGTTGGCGGTGTCGTAGAACAGGCGCTTGAACTCGGCCTCGAAGCCATCGGGTGCGATGGTCTTGGCGTCGGGGCGGAACTTGAAGAAGTAATCCATGCGACCTGCGAGCATGGGCACGGTGCCGCCGCCGTGGCTGAACAGCCACTTGGTGTCGCGGTTGCGCGCAAGCGTGCCCGACAAGAGCAGGCTCACCACGGCGCGCGTGGTGTCGTGCGGCACTTCGATGACGGCGGGGAAGGTGCCCACCGACAGGCGGCCGCAGCAGGCGGCGACGAGCGGGTGGAAGTACACCACGGCCTTGCGGCGGTTGAGTTCGTCGAAGATCGGCTTGAATTTGGCGTCGCCGGGCCACACGTCGCCGTAGTTGGTCTGCAGGCCCACGCCGTCGGCCTTGAGCACGTCAAACGCATAGGCGATTTCTTTCAGGCTGGCCTCGACGTCTATCATCGGCAGCGTGGCAAACAGGCCGAAGCGGCCCGGGTAGTCTTTGACCATCTTGGCGCCAAAGTCATTGCACTCGCGCGCCATCTTGATGGCCTCGGCCGGGCCCTTGTCGAACCACACGCCGGGCGTGGAGGCGAGCGACAGAATGCCGGTCTTGACGCCGCCCTTGTCCATTTCAGCCAGCGCTTTCTCGATGCTCCAGCCCACCTGCTGCGTGAAGTGCGGGATCTTGCGCTCGGCCTCCCAACCGAGCCAGGCTTTCTGGTAGGCGGGCGGATAAAAGTGGTGGTGGGTGTCGATGAGCTTTGGCGCGGCGGCCGAGGAACCCATGCTGGTGCAGGCGGGCAGGGCGGCGGTCGCCGTGATCGCACCCATGGCTTGCATGAAGCCGCGGCGCGTGCCGAACTGCTCGGCGGTGATTTCGAAGGTGGCGCAGTTGCAGGCGCCCTGGGTGTGGGTGGCGCAGTCGCGTGCGGAATCGAGTGACATGGTGTTTCCTCCGGTTGGTGGGTGCCGCTTTTTTTATGCCCGAGCTTGCTGCATAAGCCAAAGTAAAGTCGTGCGAGCGGTCTTGTGCCGCCTTGTTTTGAGATGAGTCTACCGCGACATCATGGATGCCGCCAGAAGACGGTATTGTGCGTAGCTTGTTGTCCTTTGTTTGTTATCACCCGTTATTTGCTGCGCTCGAACACCAGGAAGTACTGGTTGGGCAAGAAGTCGTGGTGGGCCGCGAGGCGGTAAGCGGCCTTGCCCATTTCCGCCTGCACCTGTTCGGCGGTCATGCGCTCTCCCACCGGCGGGCCGACTTTGGAGCTGGCGTTGAAGTCGATGATGGCCACGCGTCCGCCGGGTTTTAACGCCGCGGCGAGCTTGCCGAAGTAGGCTTCGCGCGCGTCGATGTGGTGATATACATCCACCAGCAACACCAGGTCGACCTTGGCCGGCAGCTTGGCATCCGAGGGCGTGCCCTGCACGGCGCTGAGGTTTTTCAGGCCTTCTTTTTTAGCGCGTTCGGCGAGGTACTTCACCATGTCCGGTTCGAGGTCCACGCCGTAGACGCGACCCTTTGAGACCATGTGCGCAAGTCGCATGGCGAAATAGCCGGTGCCGGCACCGAGGTCGGCCACCACCGCATCGGGTTTGAGTGCAAGGGCCTCAATCACCTCGTGCGGCTTTTGCCAGGCGTCGCGCTCCGGGTCATCGAACACCTTGGCCCATTTGTCGGCGTCGCCGAAGCTGTGCTGGTGGCTGTGGGGGGCTTGTGCCAAGGCCGGTGTCGCAAGTGCGAACAGCGCAATGCAAAGTGCGGGGAGGATGCGCATTGATTATTTGTCCTTGCCCTGGGCGAAGTCCATGATCAGGCGCGTCGCGAGGTAAAGGCGTTGCTCGATCGACTCGATTTCGATGTATTCGGCGTTGTTGGAATGCGAGCCGAAACCGCGCAGGCCCATGCTCTCCAGTACCGGGCCCGTCGCCTTGAGGCCGGCGAAGGCGGCATCGGTACCGCCGCCTACAGCGACGTTGCTCACCAACAGCGGTCGGCCAAGTTCGGCATAGATTTTCTGGGCGTGCGTGGCCAAGGCCAACGACGGCGGGCGCGATTCGAGCGGCGGACGGCGGCGCTCGAAATCCAGCGTCAGCTTGGTATCCGGGATCAACTGGTTCTTAATACGCTCGCGCACCTTTTTTTCGATGCCGTCATAGTCGGCGACACGCGCCACCCTGACGTCGGCCGACGCCGAAGCCACCGCCGGGATGACATTGCGATTGGTGCCGGCGCTGGCGACAGTCCAGTTCATCTTCAGCCCGATAGCCGGATCCGAGAGGTCGCGCGTCTGCATGATCTGGTGGGCCAGTTCGTAGAGGGCGTTGCGACCCTGCTCGGGCGCACTGCCGGCGTGCGACGCGCGGCCCTCGACCTTGAGGATGAACGCGCCGATGCCGGCGGTCACCAGTGCGAGGCGATCCGATGCGGCGGGCGTGGACTCGAAGGAAAACACCGCATCAGCCTCGGCGCCAAGCTTGGTAAGCAGGCCGCGCGAGGCGGGCGAGCTGATTTCCTCGTCGCCATTGATCATCACGGTGATTTCGCCATAGTCGCGAAAATTCATCTGCTTGAGCATGGCGAGGGTGTGCAGGATCACCGCGATGCCGTGCTTGTCATCGGCGATGCCCAGGCCGTAGGCGCGGTTGCCTTCAATGCGAAACGGTTGCTGTGCCAGCATGCCGCGCAGGTACACGGTGTCCATGTGCGCGATGAGCAGGATTTTTTTCGTGCCGCTGCCGGCAAAGCGCGCCAGGACCACCTTGCCGATCTGCTTGGGTGTGTCGAACATGCGGTACACGTCTGTGCCCGCCTCGATTTGTTCGACCTTGCCGCCCAGGGCCTGCAGGCGTGCCGCAATCAGGTTGGCGATTTTATCCAGGCCTTCACGGTCGCCGCTGCCCGATTCGATGGATACGAGCTCCTTGAGGGTGTCGAGCAGGGGCGCTTTTTCCTTGCCGGCGAGTGACATGATCGGCTCGACCGGGGCGGCGCGGGTCGGTGCCGTCAATCCCGCCAGAAGCACTGCAAGGCAAAGCGAAGATAAAGTTGTTTTCATGTGTTCTCCAGGTATTTTCGGTAAAAAGCAGCCCGCGCCTGTACTCAGCCCGCATCCCGCAGCATGCGCACCTTGCCCACCTGCCCGTCGGGGTTCATGCCGGCCCAGCCTTCGATGCGGTCAAGGTCGATGACGAGGGCGATGCCGGTCTGCGCATAGTCATGGTTGCGTTCGCTCTGGTTCATGTTGGAAAAAATCTGCTCGCGCGCCTTGGCGTCGGTGGAAACATGGGCACGGCCCTGAAACTGATAAAGGGCGCGTGTCTTGCCATTGCGGTACATCAGCGCGAGCTTGGGGTTGGCCTTGACCGCGTTCAAAAAATTGCCGTCGGCGTTGCGCACCCAGATGGCGAGCTGGGTGTCGCTGAAGACCTGCGTCGAGCCGCGAAACGAGATGATGGGCTGGCCCTTGAGGTCTACGTGCGCCACGGTCATCGGAAAGCCGTCAACCTGCGCGTTGGCCACCATGGCGCGTATTTCTTCGGTGATCTTGATCGGCGTGGCCGGTATCGGCGCGCCGGGCAGCGGTTGTTGCAGTACGGCGCTGATGCGCCCGGCATTGAACTGGAAGGTGATGATTACGCCACCCACCGTCGAGCCGGCCGGCATGCGGCCGGTGATACGCACGTCGGCGCCCTCAAGGACCGGCGTTTCCCATTGCATGGTGCGGTAGGCCGCGCCTGCGCCATCGTTGCTCATGCGCGCGATCACGGCGTCGCGGCCTTCGATCTTGCCCAGCGTCTGGAAGATGGCGTCTTCGGTGAGCAGTTCGGCGCGCGGTGCGGGTTTGCCGTCGGCGGCGGGGCGCAGCGAGTCGAGGAAATCGCTGACGCATTTGATTGAGTCCGACATGGGGTGTTTCCTTATTTTGAATGGTCTGGAACGGCGCTGTGGTGGCGTGCGCCGCGTGGTGCAGTAAAGAGGGGCGACAGATTACTACCGCTTTTTGGTAGCCAAGGCCAACATCATAAAGCAGCGCGGCCGTACCCGGTTTGCGCCGCAGGGCATAGAATGGACGTCTTTCAACGCAAGGTGCGGCGTGAAGTGTGCGGCGGATCATCCCGTCGCGACCGCCCCCGCAGCCCCCTTTCAAAGACACCCCATGCTGACCCAACCCGTCAAATTTTATGCGCCAGAGGATTTTCCGGAAAAACAGGCGGAAATCCGCGCCTATACCGTCGCCGCCTTCAGGGTGGCGCAGTCCGGCGCGGCACCAAGCGCTGAGCCGCTCGCGCCGGTGGACATGCAGCGCAATCTGGTCGATTTTTTGATCAAGGGCCGCGCCATTGATTACTGGAAAAAGCAGCGCTGGTTGCAAGGTGATGGCATGACTTACCGCCTGACCGAGGAGGGACTGGCCATTTGCGCCAAATCGCCCAGTACCGGTGCCATGCTTGCCGGCGCCGCGCCGGGCCCGACGGATGTGGCCTATTGGGAGCAGCAGTTTCGCGAAAATGCCGCGCTGCCGCGCAAAAAGACCCTACGCGTGCGCGTAGAGGAAGAATAAGGGATTGCGCCGGGGGAAATTCGCAACCGAAGTGGAAAGCGCGCAATCCGAAGTGGAAAGATTGCAACCCGAAGTGGAAAGATCGCAATACTAGGGGAATAGAATCCCCGGTTCGGCATGTTTACCTCCCTGTGTCCGGCCCTCCGGCCGGTTTTCAACCAGGGGAGAAAGACCATGTTGAGCAAGAAGTTGATCGTGCGAGCGGGCTTGTCCTGCGTTGCGCTGGGTTTTATTTCGGGCGCGGTGCTGGCCGATGAGGCTGATGCCATTTTGAAGCGGGCCGCAGCCGCGATGGGCGAACCCAAGACCATCCGCTATGTGGCCGAAGGCACTGGCTATACCTATGGGCAGGCCTTCCTGCCCGGCACCGCATGGCCCAAGATCACGGTGCATAGCATGATTCGCACCATCAATTACGACACCGCCTCGATGCGCGAGGAGATCACGCTCAGTCGCGCCGAGCCCAAGGGCGGCGGCGGTTATCCTCTGGCCGGCCAGCAGCGCAACGACCAGTTTGTCAGCGGCAACCTCGCCTGGAATATGGCCGGCAGCAACGTTCAACCCGGCCCGCGCTATATCGATGATCGCGTGCACCAGTTGTGGATCACCCCGCACGGCGTGATCAAGGCGGCGATGAAAAACAAGGCCACCGTCAGCTTTAGCACCAGCAAGGACGGCAAGTCGGTCGCTGCGGTGAAGTTCACCGAGCCGGGCAAGTTCAGCGCAACCGCGTTCATCAACGAGACTTACATGGTCGAGCGCGTCGAGTCGCGCCTGTCCGATCCGGTGGTCGGCGAGGTGGCGGCGGTCACCACCTACGGCGATTACCGCGAAGTCAGCGGTTCGCACTTCCCGACGCACATCCGGCAGTCGCAAGGCGGTTTCCCCGTGCTGGACGTGAACGTCAAGGAAGTGCAGCCGGGCGCGAGCGCCGACATCAAGGTGCCCGAGCTTGTGGAGAAATACAGCGAGCGCGTGCTTGCCGAAAAGGTGGCCGAGGGCGTGTGGCATATCGCCGGCGGTTCGCACAATAGCGTGGCGATCGAGATGAAGGATCACATGGTGCTGGTCGAGGCTCCGCTCAATGACGGCCGCAGCGGTCCGGTGATCGAGCAGGTGAACAAGCTTGTTCCCGGCAAGCCGATCCGCTTCATGATCAACACGCACAACCACTTTGATCATGCCGGCGGCGTGCGCACGGCGGCGGCTGCGGGTCTGACCATCGTCACACAGGCGGGCAACAAGGCGTACTTCGAGAAGAACCTGGCGGCCAAGAACACCATCGCGCCAGACCTGCTGACCAAGTCGAAAAAGAAGGCGAAGATAGTCACGGTCGGCGACAAGCTGGAAATGAAGGACGCCACGCGCAGCATCGAGATCCACCGTGTGAAGGACGGCGTGCACAACGACACCTTCATGATGGTCTACCTGCCCAAGGAAAAACTCCTGATCGAGGCTGACGCCTACACCCCGTCGCCGCCCAACGCGCCGGTGCCGGCCACGCCCAACGCCAACAACGTCAACCTGATCGACAATATCGAGCGCCTCAAGTTTGATGTGGCGAAGATTCTGCCGTTGCATGGCCGCGTCGTGCCGGTCGGCGAGCTCTACGCCACGGCCAGCCGCAAGCGCTGAACCGCAAGGGCTTGCAGCACCCTAAAAACCCCGCGTCGCAAGGCGCGGGGTTTTTCTTTTTGGTGCTGTTTCGTCGCAGCATTTTCGCTATAGCATATTAAATTCGCATATATGCTGGAAACGCCCGTCTGGCGCGGGTTTCCAGCATTTATATCGAGGCGATGCGACTTTGCCGGCGTATAGTTTGCCCCTCCGGTGTGCGGTGCGGCGCCGGTGTTTAACCGGGCGCCGCGCGTCGCCGTCTTGGCCGGACACGTTTTTCAGCTATCGGAGAGTCAGCATGAGCAGCATAAAAACACTGGGCAAATTGCCCGCGTCCGCGTTTGGCGCGCTGGAGATAGAACGCCTGCCCGAAGCGCTGTTGGCCGGTTATCGCGCGCTGGGTGATCTCACCGGCACCACGTCCGATGCCATGGACTATTGTGGGGTCAGTGGCGCGGTGCCCGGCTCGAGCTTGCGGCCAAGCGACCCCGCAGCGCGCGTGGTGGCGCAGGCGGTGACGGTGCTCAACCGCAAGCTCGACAAGACGGTGCCCGAGGCGGTGGCGCGCAACGTCTCGCATCTGGCTGAAATCGAGGCGCACAACCTCGCCGCGCCCGGCGACATCCTGGTGATACAGGGGGTGGCGAATATTTCCAGCATGGGCGGCATCTCGGCCTCCATCGGCAAGCGCCAGGGCGAGGCCGGTGCGGTGGTGGACGGCGCGGTGCGCGACATCGACCATTCGCGCAAGATCGGCTACCCGGTGTGGTCCTCTTCGGTCAGCCCGGCCACCGGCAAGTGGCGCATCGAAACGGTCGGGATCAACGTGCCCGTGGTGATGGCCGGCGTCACGGTGCATCCGGGCGACCTGGTTATCGCTGATGAAGTGGGTGTGTGCTTCGTGCCGCGCGCGCGCGCCGCCGAGGTACTGGCGACGGCGCAGCGCCTGGAACAGTCGGAGGAGGAGCGGCTTGCCAAAATCGGCGAAGGTATGCCCCTGGCGCAGTTCCTGGCGATCCCGCGCAAAAAATAGCCGGGCGACGGGGTAAAGAATTGCGCGCCGCGGGTGCCGCTTCTGGTAACTTGTTGGCCGGGGTCGCCGAAATTGTTGGCATCGAGAATAGTGCGAACCAGACAACAGGCGCCATAAAACACGCACCATAAGATACGCACCATAAGACACGCGCCATAAAAAACGCAGCATAAAACATCAGCAGTTGGCGGCAAGTGCGACTTTTATGTATGTGGCATAGCATGCAGCACGCATCACCAAGCCGCTTCGTAGTCAGCACCCGGCACCCAGCACATAGCATCCAAGGAGAAGACCCATGCGCGGACTGATTAAAAATCTGGCTTGTACGTTGCTTGCAATGGCCTCGGTTTCTTTTGTCAATGCGGTACAGGCGCAGGCCTACCCGAACAAGCCGATCCGGCTGATCATCGGTTTTCCCGCAGGTGGTCCGGCCGATTTTTTTGGCCGTGCGATGGCGCAGGCGTTGTCGGCCAGCCTCGGCCAGCCGGTGGTGGTGGAGAACAAGGGCGGCGTCGGTGGCGTGCTGGGCATGGATGCGGTGGCCAAGGCTGCGCCTGACGGTTACACGCTGGGCTTTAACAATCAGGGCTCGGTGGCGATGGCGCCGTTTGCGCTGTCCAAGATGCCGTTCAACCCGAACAAGGATCTTGCGCTGATCTCGGTGGTGGTGAAGGTGCCTGAGGCCATTGTTGTGCATCCTTCGCTGCCGGTGAACAGTTTTGCCGAACTTATCGCCTACGCCAAGGCCAATCCGGGCAAGCTCAACTACGGTTCGGCCGGAGCCGGTGGCATCACCCATCTCGCCGGTGAACTGCTCAAGGCCGAGGCCGTCATCGACATCGTGCATGTCGCCTACAAGGGCGCGGCGCCGGCGGTAACCGATTTGCTGGGCGGGCAGGTGCAGCTGGGCTTTTTTGATATCCCGGTGGTGTTGCCGCATATCAAGTCGGGCAAGCTGAAGGCGGTGGCGCTCACCACGGCAAAGCGCATTGACGCGCTGCCCGATGTGCCGACCACCGCCGAGGTGAAGTTCCCGCGCGTGATTTCCGATAACTGGTACGGCCTCGTTGCGCCCGGCGGCACGCCGCCCGAGATCATCAAGCGCCTGAACACCGCCGCCATTGCCGGGCTCAAGTCACCGGCGCTGGTGGAGCAGTTCGCCAAGGTGAGCGGCATTCCCTCGCCGACCACGTTGGAGGAATACGCCGCATTCGTTGCCGCCGAGCAGGCGCGTTGGGGCGGCATCATCAAGGCCATCGGTTTCAAGGAAGACTAGCGCCCAGCGCATACCCGCTATGAGCGATCCAAAACCTTCTTACCTCGCCTCGCCGCACAAGCCCACGCTGCAACTGCCCGAGGGCGCCTGCGATACGCATGTGCATGTGTTCGGGCCCGGCGCGGTGTTCCCCTATGCCGCCGGCGCACCCTTCATTCCGGCCGATGCGCCGAAGGAAAAGCTGTTCGCGCTGCACGCGCTGCTGGGCATCCGGCATTGTGTCATCGTGCAGTCCACCTGCCACGGCTATGACAACAGCGTGGTGGCCGATGCCATCGCCGCCAAGAAGGGCGATTACTGCGGTGTCGCGCTGGCGCCGGCCACGGTCGGCGACGCGCAGCTCGCGCGTCTCGACGCGCAGGGCTTTCGCGCTGTGCGCTTTAATTTCATGCGCCATCTGGGCAAGGGGGCGAACCCCGAAGAGGTGGTGGCGCTGTCGCTGCGCCTCGCCGACATGGGCTGGCATCTGCAGGTGCATTTTGAGAGCACGCTGGTGGACGAACTGGCGCCTTTTTTCAAGCGTTGCGCCGTGCCTGTGGTGATCGACCACATGGGGCGCATGGACTCGTCGCTGGGCGTGGTGCAACCGGCCTTCCAGTCGCTGCTCGCGCTGATGCAGGACGAGCGCTTTTACGTCAAGGTCAGCGGCGCGGAGCGCAATTCGCGCCTCGACCCGCCGTGGGCCGATTCGATCCCCTTTGCGCACAAGCTGGTGGCCGAGTTTGGCGACCGCGTGTTCTGGGGGACAGACTGGCCGCACCCAAACCTGCGCGCCATCCCGGACGACGGCACGCTGGTCGATATCCTGGCGCAAATCGCGCCGACGGCGGCACAACGGCAGTTGCTGCTGGTCGAGAACCCGGGCGATTTTTACGGCTTTCCAGTTGATCTGCGCGAGGCGAAAACGTGAGTGGATTGGGTGGACTGGACGCAATGAGTCGATCGGGCGATGCGGTCGGCGGACGCCTGCAGGGCAAGGTGGCCATCGTTACCGGCGCCGGATCGGTCGGCCCCGGTTGGGGTAACGGTCGCGCGATGGCGGTGCGCTTTGCCGAGGAGGGTGCCAGGGTGTTCGCCTGTGATCGCGATCTCGCGCGCCTGGATGAAACGGTGGCGCTGGTGAAAAAATCCGGCGGGACACTGATGGCGCACGACTGTGATGTCACCGACAGCGCGTCAATCAAGGCCATGGTTGAGGCCTGCCTCAAGACCTACGGGCGCATCGACGTGCTGGTCAACAATGTCGGCGGTTCGGCCGCCGGCGGACCGGTTGAAATGTCCGAAGAAGTCTGGGATGCGCAGGTCGACTTTAACCTGAAGAGCGTGTTCCTCGGTTGCAAGCATGTGCTGCCGGTGATGGAGGCGCAGGGTGGTGGCGTGATTATCAACATCGCCTCCACCTCCGGGCTGCGCTGGACCGGCGCTGCGCAGGTGGCGTATGCGGCGACCAAGGCGGCGGTGATACAGCTGTCCAGGGTTGTGGCGGTTCAGTACGCGGCGCGTGGCATTCGCGTCAACACCGTGGTGCCGGGGCAGTTGCACACGCCCATGGTCGAGGCGCGTCTTGCCGGCCAGCGCGCCGGTGGCGATGTCGAGGCCATACTGCGGCAGCGGCAAAAACGCATTCCCCTCGCCTTTGCCGGTGACGGCCGTGACACCGCCAATGCGGCGCTGTTTCTTGCGTCGGATGAGGCGCGCTTTATCACCGGCACCGAGATCGTTGTCGATGGCGGCATGACGGTGCGCTGCGACTGAAGTTGCAGCAGCAACACGGTAGCGACGTTTCAACAGGAGGCTTTATGTTCAGGTTCAACATGCAACGCGCGATGATGCATTGGCTGGTGATGGCCCTGGGTGCGGGGCTTTGCCTTGCGGCAACGGCACAGACCAAAGCTTCCCGCAGCGAGGTCGGTGGTGGCACGCCCAACGTCATGTTGTGGGCCGGCAACAGCTTTTTTTACTACAACAACAGCATGCACAGCCACTTCCTGAGCCTGGTGCGCGCCGCCGATCCGAAAGCCGCGCCACGCGGTGTCTCGTTGACGATCAGCGGTTCGGGCATGGACTGGCACGACATGGCCTCGTACTTCCGCCCCGACGGCATCGGCAAATACAGTTTTGACGCCAACAACAATATCGTCTTCAACAAGCCGGGCAGCAAATTGTATGACGCGGTGATCGTCGCCGATTGCAGCCAGTGCCCGATCCATCCGCAGTTGAAGCCGGTATTCCACGAGCAGGTGAAAAAGCAGAGCGCGATCATTGTCGCCAACGGCGCGCGGCCGATTTTGTTCATGACCTGGGCGTACAAGGACAAGCCGGAGATGACGGCGCAACTGGCCGAGCAATACACCATTGCCGGCAACGCCAATGACGCGCTGGTGATTCCCGCCGGCCTCGCCTTTGCGAAGGCCATCGCGCGCCGCCCCGACCTGGAGTTCTACCAGCCGGACAAGCGCCACCCGACGCTGATCGGCACTTATCTTGCCGCGGTCGTCACCTATGCCGCCATCTACAAGCGCTCCTCCTCGGGCAACAGTTATCACGCCGGCCTTGACGCCTCGCTCGCCGCCTTCCTGCAGGGCGTGGCTGATGATACGGTACGCGAGTACTACGCGAAGTAAGTTTTTTCGCCGCGCGGGACCGTCCCGCTGCGGCGCATCGAGGGGGACAGACATGCAAGTAAGGAAGCGGATTTCGCGCCCGACTGCGGCTGGCATTGTGACTGCGACTGTGATGGCAATGCTGCTGTCAGGTGCGCCACCGGCATTAGGCCAGGCCTATCCCGCGAAGCCCATTCGCGTCATCGTGCCTTACTCGCCCGGCGGGGGCACCGACATCCTGTCACGCGCGCTGGGGGAAAAACTGGGCGCCGCACTTGGGCAGTCGGTGGTGGTGGAAAACCGCCCCGGCGCCAACGGCGCCATCGGTTCGGACATGGTCGCCAAGTCCGCCCCCGATGGTTACACGCTGGCCGTTGTCACCGGCACCCATGTCATCAACCCTTTTTTGCAGACGGTGCCGTTCGACACGCTGAAGGATTTTGCGCCGGTGACCTTTGTCGCGATTTCAAAAATGGTGTTTGTGTCCGGGCTGCAGCAGCCTTTCAGCAATATCAAGGAGCTCATCGCCTACGCCAAGGCCAATCCGGGCAAGGTGGCGATCGGCAACTCGGAGGCGGCTACCATGCTCACCGGCGAGACGCTGAAGATGATGGCCGGCATCGACCTGCAACAGGTGCCCTACAAGGGCGGTGCGCCGCTGATGACCGATGTTGTCGGCGGGCATATTCCCGTTGCGGTCACAAGCGTCACCACTGTCATGCCGCACTACAAATCGCAAAAGCTGCGCGTGCTGGGCGTCAGTTCCACCAAACGATCAAGCGCCATGCCCGATGTGCCGACCGTGGCAGAGGCCGGCGTGCCCGGCTTTGAGATCCAAAGCTGGTACGCCTTGCTTGGCCCCAAGGAACTGCCGCGTGCGATCGCCGACAGGTTGCAACGCGAGATCGCGAAAATCGTCGCCACACCGGCCATGCAGGAGCGCTTCGAAACGCTTGGTGCGGAGGCCGCGGCGACGACCCCGGATGAAACCGCGGCCATCCTCAAATCCGACATGGACAAGTGGGCCGGCGTGATCCGCAAGGCGGGTATCAAGCCGCAGTAGCGCCCGATACGCACTATCAGGCTACGCCACGCGACGATTGCTACACCGGCGATACGGCACACCGATGGTGATGGCTGGAAATGCCCGTCTGGCGCGGGTTTCCGGGCGGTGTCGTGCCCGGGGCCTTGCCGCGACCTAGTTGATTTGCGCGCCTGAGGCCTTTACAACTTTTTGCATGCGCGCGGCTTCGCGGCCGATAAAGCGGCGGAATTCATCGGGTTTGTCGGCGATTATTTTGAGGCCGATGGCATCGAGCTTGGTGGTGACCTCGGCATCCTGCAGCGCCCTGGCGAATTCGCTGTTGAGTTTGCTCACCACATCCTTGGGTGTTCCCGCCGGCACGACAAAGCCGTACCAGATACCCGCTTCGAGGTCGGGCATGCCGGCGTCGCCGGAGGTGGGGATGTCGCCGGCCTTGGCGCTGCGCTCGCGGCTGGTGACGACGATGGCCTTGAGGCGGCCGGCGCGCACATGCTGGATGACGTTGGAAAAATTGTCGCACATGATGCCGACGCGGCCGCTCAATACATCCTGCATTGCCGGCGCCGGTCCCTGATAGGGAACGTGCACGATGTCGATGCCGGCGGCGACCTTGAGCGTCTCGCCGCACAGGTGGCTGGTGCTGCCGTTGCCGGCCGATGCAAAACTCAGTTCGCGCGGCGTGGCTTTGGCCAGGGCGACGAGTTCCTTCAGGTTGTCGGCTTTGATGCCCGGATGCACCACCAGCATGTTCGGTGTTGCCGCGGCGTTGATGACAGGATCGAAATCCTTTTCCGGTGCGTATTGCAGTTTCGGATAAACCCACTGGTTGATGGCCAGTACGCCTGTTGTCGCCAGCAGTACGGTGTAGCCGTCGGCGGGCGAGGTGGCAACCTTGACGGCGCCGACCGAGCCGTTGGCGCCGGGTCTGTTTTCGACTACCACGCTGACGCCCATGGATTTGCTCATGACCTGCGCCACCAGGCGCGGAATCAGGTCGCTGGTGCTGCCTGGTGGAAAGGGCGTGATCAGCGTGATGGTCCTGGTGGGGAAATCCGCTGCTGTGACAGTCGTTACAGCTGTGGCGGCGAAAAACGCCGCCGCGATGGCAAGCCTGCGGCGTGTTGAGGTCGGCATCTCAAACATTGCGTATCCCTTCCTGGTTTCTCAAGCTGGCGATCATAGAGACTTTGAGCAGGTACTCGCGCGACAGCACGGGATCGGCCGCGATACGCGTCATTTGCGCGCGCCAGCTGCGTTGTTCCTCGGGGTCGCTGGTCTCGAGGTTGCGCTTGTTGGCGATGGTGATTTTATTGACGTACTCAAGCGCGATGGGGCGGCGTTGCAGTTCGTAAATATCGAGGTCTGCAGCGCCCAGTTCGCCACGGTGCACGCGCACCAGCTTGTCGGCGAGCGTAAAAGCGTCGTGGATGCCGCCGTTCATGCCCATACCGCCCAGCGGATTGTTGAGGTGGGCGGCGTCACCGGCGAGAAAGGCGCGGCCTTCGCGGTAGCGGTTTGCAACGCGCTGGTGCACGTTGTAGACGGTGCGGTGGCGGATTTCGTAGTCGCCGGCCTTGGCGTGCACGCGTTGCAGGCGTTTTTGGATGCTCGCGTCAGTGAGTGCGTCGGCGTCATTCTCCTCTGCGCCGATGGGCGACATCACGCGCCACAGTCCGGACACGTACAGCAGGAAGAACCATTCTTCTGGATCGGCGAAGTAACTTACCTCGCACAGGTCGGGGATGACGGATGGAAAGTCAAAGGGTGTGCTGGCGACGAGGAACCGGTCCGGCCAGGTGAAACCCTCGAGTTTGATGCCCAGCGCTTCGCGCACCGCGCTTTTGCCGCCGTCGGCGCCGATCAGCCAGTCACCGGTGATGACGGACTGCCCGTGCGGCCCTTCAACGCTCACCGCCACCTCGCCGTCGGTCTGCGTCACGGCGGTGACGCGCGTCGAGAACACCAGGCTGGCATGCGGGAATTGTTGCAGGCGTTCGGCCAGCAGGTTGGCGAGCTTGTACTGCTCGCATTGCACGCGATAGGGGTGGGCGGTGTCCTGGCTGATGGCGCCGAAATTGAGTTCCACCATCCAGCCCTTGCGATCGCGGTATTGCAGCCGCGGCGCCGACAGGCCCATGGCGATGATTTTTTTGCTGATGCCGAAACGATCGAGCAGGTCCAGCGTCGGCGGCTGGAAGGTCGACGCGCGCAGCGTGGTCGGCAGCGACGCTTCGGATTCGAACACGGTGACGGGGATGCCGGCGTCGGCAAAGACGTTGGCGGCGACCAGGCCCACCGGGCCGGCGCCGGCGATAAGCATGCGGTGTTCAGATTGGCTCATGGGGCCGGATTTTAACAGTC
Source organism: Pseudomonadota bacterium (assembly GCA_025356665.1). Lineage (GTDB taxonomy): Bacteria > Pseudomonadota > Gammaproteobacteria > Burkholderiales > SG8-39 > CAITSH01. The sequence continues at coordinate 67,144 of JANXRV010000097.1, read as the reverse complement.
GCTAAGGTATGGCGGTAAGGCGGTAAGGCGGTATGGAGGTATGGCGGTATGAAGGACTGCGGTTTGCCACGTGGCTAGCGCAAAAAAACCGCGCCCCGTCTTTTGTCGCCCTGATTTCGCCGCGGCCATCGCCGCGTTCGACCATGCAGGTGAATCACCAGCGGGTTTGCGCTCGGCCTTGCGGTTCAGGTTTGTGCCGCGCGCTCAAAGCGGTTGATGATGGTGCCGCCGCTGATGCCTACTACCGCGCAGCCGAGCATCACCGATAAGGCCGCGTCCCATGATCCGGAAAACGTCACCACCGCGGCGACTAGCGGTGGCCCGCAAAAAATACCGACGTTGGCAAGCTGCATCACGAGGCCTTGCAGCGAGCCGGCTTCGGCGGGCGTGCGCGCGTAGCGTGCAGCGCCGGAAATCACCGCCGCCGGCACCATGCCGGTGACGGCGTTGTATAAAAGCACCAGGGCATAGCGCAGGCCATCGGGCAGGCTGCTGGCGAAAATGCCGGTAAAGAGCACGCTGGTGATGCAAAAGGTGCTGATGATAATGCGACCGCGCGGCACCTTGCGCTGCACCAGCCAGCCGCCGAACACATTGCCAAAGCAGTTACAGAAGATCGCCAGCGCCGTGAGCATCGCGGCGGCCGTTGCGCCGACATGGCCGACCTCCTGCAGGTAGGTGGGCAGCCAGATCAGCATGGACACGTTTTGCGTGGTGTAGACGGCGAACACCAGGCCCAGCAGCCAGGGCACCGGTTGGGTCAGCGCGCCGCGAATGTGTGCGAGCGAGCGCGGCGCGGCGGGGCCGGCAGCGCCATAGTGGCGGTGCTGCGAGGCGAGCAGCGCAGCGCCAATGAGCGCACACACACTCACCAATATCCAGAGCGAGCGCCAACCCCAGTCGGGCTGCGCCAGCAGCAGCGGTGAGAGCGTGATGACGATGGCGCTGCCAAAGGGCATGTAACTGGACCAGAAACCAAAGGCCAGGCCACGCTGTGCCGGTGCTGTGGCCAGGAGGATGAGTGCGGGTGCCGAGACGATGATGGCGATAAAGCCGATGCCCTCAACCAGGCGCGAGGCGACCAGCAGCGGCGTGCCCGGCGCGAGTGCGCCCAGCAGGCCGCCGGCTGCGATGCAGGCAAGGCCGAGTATGCAAAATCGCAGGGAACCGGCGCGGTCCGAGAGCACCCCGAATACGATGGCGCTCAGCATGGCAAGGGCGTTGAAGGCCGAGGCGAGCCAGCCGGCCTGGATCAGGGTGAGCCCGAGTTCTGTTTTCAGCAGAGGCAGTGCCGGCGACATTTTGGCGAAGGCGCAGCCGCCGATCACGCCGGCGGCAATGGCGGCGACAAGGGCGAGGGTGTGGGTGCGGAGCGGCTGTGCCGGCGCGCTGCCCGCGTCAGCATTCACACCTTCACTGCTTCAACCAATCAGCCACGGCGCCTTGAAATCGGCGGCGATGGCCTTCAACTGGCCGATGAGCATGTCCGGCACCGGGACGCCGTTGGCGAGCCGGTCTTTCATGGCTGTTTGTTCCGGATCGCCGGGAACGAGCACCGGTTGTGTTGGATCGATCGGGCGCACCGCGTGCAATGCATCGATCATGTCATCGAGGTCCGCCTCGAATTCGCCCTCGTCGCGGAAGGCGTCCGGGTCCATGGCGAGGAAGAAATGGCCGATGTTGTTGTGCTTCTCACCCGGATGGCGCGCATCGCGCGTGGGCGCAAACCAGGCACCGGGAATCATCGAGCACAGCACCTCCACCATTGCGCCCAGGCCATAGCCCTTGTGGCTGCCCATGGTGCGTGTCGCCCCCAGCGGCGTCAGCAGCACGTTTTGCAGCGCCCGCGCCGGGTCGGTGACCGGATTGCCGGCCGCGTCGAGTGCCCAGCCCTCGGGCACGGTCTTGCCATTGAGGTTGGCGACCTTGAGTTTGCCCACCGCGGCGGTGCTGGTGGCCATGTCGAGGTAGAACATCGGATGTTTCTTGCCCGGTGCGGCGAAGGAGATCGGGTTGGTGCCGAACATCGGTTCGGCGGAGAAGGTCGGCACCACCACGGCGTGCCACACCGAGGTAAAGGCCATGCCGACGAGGCCGGCTTCGGCCGCCATCAGCGCGTAGGCGCCGGCCGAGCCGTAATGGTTGCTTTGCTTTACCGCCACGGCGGCGAGGCCGGTTTTCTTTGCCTTGGCGATGGCCAGTTCCATGCCCTGCGTCGCCGGTACGTGGCCGAGCGAGTGGTCGGCGTCGATGAGGGCGGTGACCGGCGATTCGCGCAGCACGCGGATATTGGGCTTGACGTTGATCAGCCCGGCGGCGAACTGCTCCGCGTAAAGCTGCATCATCGTCGCGCCGTGCGAATCGATGCCGCGGATGTCGGCGGCGCCCATGCGCTCGGCGCAGGTGCGGGCGTGCTCGGCGCTCATGCCCCAGGCGGTGAAAATGGCCACGAGCTGGGCTTTGAGGGTGTCGAAGGGGACGCGCATGGCGGCTTTTTCCTTTAACTCAGAACATTTTTATTATTGTCATTGCGAGCGCAGCGAAGCAATCTCATCGTTAAACTGTAATGCCATGAGATTGCGTCGCTGCGCTCGCAATGACGGCAACTGGGGGGGCCGCCACCAGGCGGTAGTTCAAACCCGGCGGCAGTTCAGTACACCGTCGTGAGGACCGGCTTGCCGGAAAAATGCGCCAGCAGGTTGTCCACCGTGAGATTGCCCATTGCGGCGCGTGTGTCGTTGGTGGCGCTGCCCACGTGCGGTTGCAGCAGCACGTTATCGAGCGCCCAGAAGGCCTCGTCCATCTTTGGCTCCTGCTCGAACACGTCGAGCGCGGCGCCGCCAAGGGAGCCATTCTGCAGGCACTTCAACAGCACCGCTTCGTCGACCACCGAGCCGCGCGACACGTTGATGAGAAAGCCCTTGGGGCCGAGCGCCTTGATCACCGCCTCGTTGACGAGGTGGAAGGTCGCCTTGCCGCCTGGCGTGATGACGATGAGAAAGTCACTGTGCTTGGCCAGTTCGACCGCGCTGGCGTGATAGGCATGGGGTGAACCGGCGACCTTGTTGCGGCTGTGGTAGGCGATGCTCATGTCGAATGCCGTGGCGCGCTTGGCGATGGCGCGGCCGATGCGGCCGTAGCCGAGTATTCCCAGGCGCTTGCCCGACACGCGCGTGGCGAGGGCTAGCGGACCCTTGAGCCACTTGCCGGCGCGCACGTGACGGTCGCCCTGCGCGATCTTGCGTCCGATGTCTATCATCATGCCAATGGCGAGGTCGGCGACGCAGTCGTTGAGCACGTCCGGCGTGTTGCTGACCGGGATGTTGCGCCGCCTGGCCGCGTCGATGTCCACCGCATCGTAGCCGACGCCGAAGCAGGAGATGATTTCCAGCCTGGGCAGCGCGTCGATCAGTGCGGCCGACGCGCCGTGGTTGCCGGTGGTGGCGATGCCGCGGATGTTGGCCGCGACCTTGGCGACAAGGGCGTCCTTGTCCTCTGTCAGCCAGTACTTGTGGGTGATGAACTCGGCGTCAAGCCGCTCGATCGCACCCGCGTGCATCGGCCCGACAATGAGGATTTCGGGCTTGCTCATGATTTGAATTTCGCCGCCAGCGCATCGGTGGCGCGCGCGAGCAGGCCGACATCGGCGCCCACTGCGGTGAACAGGCAGCCTTCGCCTATCCAGCGGCGCGCGTCGGCCTCAACACCGGTCAGGATGCCCGGTGCCTTGCCGGCCTTGCGGATGCGGCGGATGGCCTCGTCGATGATGGGCATCACCTTCGGGTTGTTGGTTTCGCCCATGTAGCCGAGCGAGGCGTGCAGGTCGGCCGGGCCGATGAACACGCCGTCGACGCCGTCCACGGCGGCGATTTTCTCGAGGTTGTCGAGGCCGGCCTGGTTCTCGATCTGCAGCAGCACGCAGATTTCATCCTGGGCGTGCTTGGGGTAGTCCTTGACGCGGCCAAAGCGCGTCGCACGCGTGGTGCCGGCGACGCCGCGCACGCCGGCCGGCGGGTAGCGCGTGTAAGCGACGGCACGCTTGGCTTCTTCCTCGTTCTGGATGAAGGGGATCAGCAGCGTCTGCGCGCCGATGTCGAGGTAGCGCTTGATGGTGACCATGTCGTTCCAGGGCACGCGCACCACCGGGTGCGAGTGATAGGGAGCGGCGGCCTGCAATTGCGTGAACACCGACTCGATGTCGTTGGGCGAATGCTCGGTATCGAGCAGCAGCCAGTCGAAACCGGCGCCGGCGACCACTTCGACGCTGAAATGATTGGACAGGCTGCACCACAGGCCGATTTGCTGCTGGCCCGACTTGATGGCGTGCTTGAATTTGTTTTTTGGAATATCCACGGTGACTCCCTGGGTGGTGTTGTTTGGGTTTAGACGAATTGCACCGAGACGCTGCCCAGCGGGCCGAAGTCACCGTGCAGGGTGTCGCCCTTTTGTGCGAACACGACGCGGGTGAAGGAGCCGGCGAGAATGAGGTGACCGGCTTCCAGGGTTACGCCGTTCCTGCCCAGGCGGTTGGCAAGCCAGGCGACGCCCAGGGCCGGGTGGCCGAGCACACCGGCGGCGAGGCCCGTCTCTTCGATTTCGGAATTGCGGTACATGATGCCGCCGACCCACCTGAGATCCACGTCCATCGGGCCGACTGGACGGCCGCCGATGACGATGCCCGCGGCCGCGCCGTTGTCGGAAACGGTGTCGAAAATCTTGCGCGGGTTGACGATGCGCGCATCGACGATTTCCAGCGCGGGCACCACGTATTCGGTGGCGCGCAGCACATCAAGCAGGCCGATGCCCGGACCCTTGAGAGATTTACCCAGCACGAAGGCCAGTTCCACTTCGACGCGCGGCACGCAATAGTCGGCGTGGTTTACCTTGGCGCCGTCGGCCAGCATCATGTTGTCGAGCAGGTGGCCGTAGTCGGGCTCGTTGATCTGCGAGGAAGCCTGCATCGCCTTGGAGGTGAGGCCGACCTTGTGGCCTATCAACTTGGCGCCATTGGCGATCTTGTGGTTGGCGACCAGGGTCGAGATGGCGTAGGCGTCTTCGATCTCGATTTTCGGATAGGTGACCGACATCTGTGTCGCCTGCTTGCGGTTTTTTTCCGCGTCGAGCAGGGTTTGCATGGCTTGTTTGCGTTCTGCATCGGTGAGCATGTGCTGAGTCCTTTGTACTGGGATGGGGAAGAATGGAATCCGGGCGCCGGGGTGGGGAATTTTCTTGAATGGTTCGGGCGCGGGCAAAATTTTAGCACCGAACCGCCGGTATGCGGCTGGCTGGTATGGCCTAGGGTCATCATAAGGTCGTAGTAAGGTCGTCGTACGGTCGTCGTACCACTGCGCATCACGCTGGCACGCAGGGGCCAGGCGCGGCGTCAATTTGCCGCGAGTGCATTGTCGCGAGTGTTTTTAATTATTTTTGTCGGCTTATTTGCGCTGTTTGAATTCTGCGATGCAGGTCTTTAGCGCGGCCAAGGATGAGTTGCCCGCGACGGAGCAGTCCTCAAGGTAGCGGCCCGTGGCTTTGGCTGGCGCAGCGGCCTTGCGTACTTGCGCTGGTGCGGCCTGCGGCGCGAACGAGGCCTTTTTCTCCGCTTCAGCGCGTGCCGCCCGTTCCTCGAACAGGCTTTGCCGCAGCGCTGCGATCTCCTGCGCCTGCTTTTCCATGGTTTGCTGCGGCGTGAGCGGCGACCCGGTTGCTGCTTTTTCGGCTTGCCCGTCGGCGGCGGGCGTGGCTAGGTTGGCAGCGGTGGCAGCGGTGGCAGCGATGGCAGCGATGGCAGGAGTGGCAAGCGTGTGAGTTGCAGCATCGTTTCGCGCCGGTGAGTGTGCGGCGGCATCGTCAGGCGGGCCTTGTGTCGTGTCGGCGTGCGCTGGTGTGCGGGCTTCCGTCGTGCTGTTGATCGCCGGCGTTTCGGCCGGCGGATGGCCGCGCGGTGAGGTGTGCATGAGCGCAACAGTGCAGGCCGCAGCAGCGCTAAGCAGCAGTATGGCGCCGCACCCGGCAGCGAGCGCTATTTTCGGATTGCGCAATGCTGCGCGCAGCCGGCTTGCCGCTGGCACGTCTGCCACGCCTGCCACGTCTGTCACGTCGGGGGGCGGGGACGCAGCGGTGTGCGCAGCTTCCGTTGTTGCGTCGGTTGCAGGTGTCGCCTCAAGTTGCTCTGCCACGATAGCGCCGACTGCCGCGGCCGGTTCTGTCGGCGAGGCTTGGTCTGCGGGACGCTCCAGTGTGGCGAGGTCGCCGTTATCCTGCGGTTGGCTTGTGCTCAAGGCGGATCCGGTTCCGATGTCGAGTGCGCGTAAAGCGTCTACCCGGTTATCGGCATCGCGCCCCGCAAACCTTAGGTTCGCCTGGGGTTCGCCTGGGGTTCGCCTGGGGCCCGCCTGAGGTTTTCCTGAGGAGCAGCTCAGGCCGCGAAGGGCCTGCGCCTGGGCGCGATCTTGACCCGCCTTGGGTGCGTCAGTGAATTTCCGGATCGGGCACTGGCGCCGTGCCTTCGAGGAAGTCAAAGTCGCAGCCCTGGTCGGCCTGGGTGACGTGCTTGGCGAACATCACGCCGTAGCCGCGTGCATATTGCGGTGCCGGCGCTTTCCAGGCGGCCTTGCGTCGGGCCAGTTCGGCGTCATCGACCTTGAGGCTTAGGCGGCGTGCCGGCACATCGATCTCGATGATGTCACCGTCCTGCACCAGCGCGAGCGGACCGCCGATATACGACTCGGGCGCGACGTGCAGTACGCAGGCGCCGTAGGAGGTGCCGCTCATGCGCGCATCGGAAATGCGCAGCATGTCGCGCACGCCTTCCTTCAACAGTTTTTTCGGGATGGGCAACTGGCCCCATTCGGGCATGCCCGCGCCCTGCGGCCCGGCGTGCTTCAACACGATGACCGAATCCTTGTCCACCGGGAGGTCGGGGTCGTCGATGCGCGCGGCCATGTCGTTGTAATCGGTGAACACCACCGCCTTGCCGGCGTGCTTGTGCAGGCGCGATTCCGCGGCCGGCGGTTTGATCACCGCGCCGTTGGGTGCGAGATTGCCGCGCAGTACGGCGAGGCTGTCGGATTTAACCAGCGCCTTTTCCAGCGGCAGGATGACATCGTCGTTGAATACCTTGGCGTCCTCGATGTTCTGGCCGAGGCTCATGCCGTTGACGGTGATGGCATTGAGCTTTAACAGGCCGCGCAGGTTGGCGAGCATGGCGCGCAGGCCGCCGGCGTAATAAAAATCTTCCATCAGGTATTTGCCGGCCGGGCGCAGGTTGGCGATCAGTGGCGTCTTGCGCGCGAGGGCGTCGAACAGGTCAAGATCGAGCTCGACGCCGGCGCGGCGTGCCATGGCGATAAGGTGGATGATGGAGTTGGTCGAGCCGCCCAAGGCCAGTACCGTGGTGACGGCGTTGTGCACGGCGTCGGCGGTGATGATGTCCTTGGGCTTCAAGTCCTCCCACACCATGTCGACAATGCGCTTGCCGGTGAGCGCGGCCATCGCGGCGTGGCGAGAATCGGGCGCGGGAATGGACGCGGCGCCCGGCAGCGTCAGGCCCAGTGCCTCGGCGGCGCTGGTCATGGTTGAGGCCGTGCCCATGGTCATGCAATGGCCGGGCGAGCGGGCGATGCCCTGCTCGATTTCCTGCCAGTCTTTTTCAGTGATGTTGCCGGCGCGCAGTTCGGCCCAGTACTTCCATGAGTCGGAGCCCGAGCCCAGCGTCGCGCCGCCCCAGTTGCCGCGCAGCATCGGGCCTGCGGGCATGAAGATCGCGGGCAGGTTCATGCTGGTGGCGCCCATGATGAGGGCTGGTGTGGTCTTGTCGCAGCCGCCCATCAGCACCGCGCCGTCTGCCGGGTAGGCGCGCAGCGACTCCTCGGCTTCCATGGCGAGGAAATTGCGGTACATCATGGTGGTCGGTTTCTGGAAGGGCTCGGACAGCGTCATGACCGGAATCTCCACAGGAAAACCGCCGGCCTGCCAGATGCCGCGTTTGACCTCTTCGACGCGCTGCTTGAAGTGCGTGTGGCAGGCGTTGATGTCGCTCCAGGTGTTGAGTATGGCGATGACAGGCTTGCCGGCATAGTCGCTGCGGTCGAAGCCCATTTGCGCGGTGCGCGAGCGGTGGCCGAAGGAGCGCAGGTCTTTGGCGCCGTACCAGAGGTGGCTGCGCAGTTGCTCGGGAGTTTTCTTTTTGGACATGGATTTTTTTGCGCGCGTTGAAGCGGGCTGATTGAAAGAAGAAGGTGAAAGAAGAAGGGAAAAACGAAGACTTGAAGGTTACCGCAGTTGACTGTGGCAAGGCAGCATTTGGCGACGAAAAAGCCTGTGAGTTGTCGTACAAGATGGGTGGTTGACGGGGGTGGAGAATCTGGCGCACGCGCAACTAGCGTTTGTGAGGTGCGGTGCTGATGCTGTGTTGATGTGGCGTTGATGTGGCGTTGACGTGGCGGTGATGCCGACTTGGGCACGATGGGTGTGATGGGCGCGTGATGTCGTCGTGCGCCGCATCGTGCCATCGTGCCAAGCTGCCAACGTGCTTGCGCGTCTCAGGTCGGGGGCCTGGCATGCGCTCATGTCGTGGCGGGTAATATTGCGGCGCGCGATTGACAGTGCGGGTGACGCAAATTAACATTGTTCACATAAAAAACATTTGTTCGTATATAGAACACTTGCAGCTGTTTGCAGTATTTGAAAGCCAGAGTAGCCAGATCGCCGCTGAACCGGATCGCCGGGCGATGCGCTCGCCGTTATTTGCGTATTGCACGTCATAGCCGGGAGGTTTGGGGCGATACCGTTTAAAACAGTGCCGTGTCACGCGCCGCAGGCATTAAACTATGCGACCCCGCTGCCGCATTTCGGCCGGGCAGTTGCTGGAGGAAAACCACCGTGGTGAACAAGATTGTCGAATCGCTCCAGGCAGCGCTTGCCGGGGTGCAGGATGGTGCGACCGTACTGATCGGCGGCTTCGGCGGGGCTGGCATCGCGCGCGAGCTTATCGACGCGCTGATCGCGCAGGGTGCGCGCGACCTTACCGTCGTCAACAACAACGCCGGCAACGGCGACACCGGCCTTGCCGCGCTGCTCAAGACCGGCCGCGTCAGAAAAATCATCTGCTCGTATCCGCGCCAGGCCGACTCGCATGTGTTTGAGGCCTTGTATCGCGCCGGCAAGCTCGAGCTCGAACTGGTTCCGCAGGGCAACCTCGCCGAGCGCATGCGCGCCGCCGGCGCCGGCATCGGCGCGTTTTATACGCCGACGGCCTACGGCACCGACCTCGCCAAAGGCAAGGAGACGCGCCTCATCAACGGCCGCCACTACGTGCTCGAATATCCGATTTTCGGCGACGTCGCGCTGATCAAGGCGGAGAAGGGCGACCGCTGGGGCAATCTCACCTATCGCAAGGCGGCGCGAAATTTCGGCCCTATCATGGCATCGGCGGCAAAGCTCGCCATCGCGCAGGTTTATGACCTCGCCCAACTGGGCGAGCTTGATCCGGAGAACGTCGTCACGCCGGGCATATTTGTGCAGCGCGTGGTGCGGGTTGCGCGCGATGGCGTGGTGGCAAAGGAGGCGGCATGAGCATCTCGAAACGCAGTCGCGACGACATTGCCAAACGCGTGGCGCAGGACATGTATGAAGGCGCCTATGTGAACCTGGGCATCGGCCTGCCGACGCTGGTGGCCAACCACCTGCCGCCGGGACGCGAGATTTTGCTGCACAGCGAGAACGGCATTCTTGGCATGGGCCCCAAGCCGCCCAAGGGCGAGGAGGACTGGGACCTCATCAACGCCGGCAAGGAGCCGGTGACCCTGCTGCCCGGTGGTGCGTTCTTTCATCACGCCGACTCTTTTGGCATGATGCGCGGCGGCCATCTTGATATCTGCGTGCTCGGCGCATTCCAGGTTTCGGTGACCGGAGACCTGGCCAACTGGCACACCGGTGCGCCCGATGCGATTCCGGCCGTGGGCGGGGCGATGGATCTGGCCGTGGGTGCGAAAAGCGTGTGGATCATGATGGAGCACCAGACCAAGAGTGGTGAGTCGAAGATTGTCGACAAGTGCAGCTATCCGCTTACCGGTGTCGGTGTGGTCAGCCGCATTTACACCGACCTCGCCGTGATCGACATCACGCCGCAGGGTTTGCATGCCCACGACCTGGTGCCCGGTCTGAGCTTTGACGAGTTGCAGCGCCTTACCGGCGTGCCGCTCACCGAAGGACGCGCCCAAGGCTAGGGCCAGGGCCGCTGACCGACTAACTTTCACTTATCGACGGACGCACCGACGCACCCATGGATTCATTCGTCTATACCCAGCTTCCCGGTCGCGTGGTGTTTGGCGCCGGCTCGCTTGCGCATCTGGAGCGTGAAATCGACTTGCTCGGTGCCTCGCGCGCGCTGGTGCTATCCACGCCGGAACAAAAGGCCCAGGCCGAGGACGTGGCGCGGCGCCTTGGCACGCGCTGCGCCGGTGTTTTCGCACGCGCCGTGATGCACGTGCCGATCGAGACTGCGCGCGAAGCGCGCGAAGAGGCCAAGCGCCTTGGCGCCGACTGCGCCGTGGCCATAGGCGGGGGCTCGACCACGGGGCTGGGCAAGGCCATTGCGCTTGAATCGGCGCTGCCGATTCTGGCCATTCCGACCACCTACGCCGGTTCGGAAATGACGCCCATCTACGGCATTACCGAAGGGGGCATGAAAAAAACCGGCCGCGATCGCAAGGTGCTGCCGCGCACGGTGATCTACGATCCGCAGCTTAGCGTCGGCCTGCCGCTGGGTTTGTCAGCCACCAGTGGCATGAACGCCATTGCGCACGCGGTCGAGGGCTTGTACGCCCAGGACGCCAATCCGATCATGGGCATGATGGCCGAGGAGGGCATACGCGCCCTGGCTTCGGGCTTGCCGCGTGTGCTCAGGGCGCCGGCCGATATCGACGCGCGCTCGGATTGTCTCTACGGCGCCTGGCTGTGCGGTGCTGTGCTCGGCGCCGTGGGCATGGCGCTTCACCATAAGCTGTGTCACACGCTGGGTGGAACCTGGAACCTGCCGCACGCCGAGACCCATACCATCGTGCTGCCGCATGCCGCGGCCTACAATACGGTCGCTTCATCCGATGCGATGGGGCGCGTGGCGCGGGCGCTGGGCCTGACCGGTGCCGCCAGCGCGGCGGGCGGGCTCTATGACCTGGCCAAGAGCCTGGGCGCGCCGCTTGCGCTCAAGGACATCGGCATGAAAGAGTCCGAACTCGATCGCGCCGCCGACATCGCCGTGCAGTCGCCTTATTACAACCCGCGGCCCATTGACAAGGCCGCGATCCGCCAATTGCTCGATGACGCTTATCATGGGCGCCGGCCCGGCTGAGCATGGGCGCCGTTCCGGCTGAGCACGACCGCCGTCCGATCTGAACCCAACCATTTCACAACTGGAGACACCATGGCCAAATCGACCGAAGACATGTTGACCGAGTCGGCGCTTAGCCGCCTTGCCAACGACAGCGACCCGCGCTTCAAGCAGGTCATCACCGCGCTGATCAAGCATGTGCACGCCTTCGCGCGCGAAGTCGAGCTGACCGAGGAGGAGTGGTTCGAGGGCGTGAAGTTTCTCACCGCCGCCGGCCAGAAGTGCGATAACAAGCGCCAGGAATTCATCCTGTTGTCGGATGTGCTGGGCCTGTCGATGCTGGTCGATGCCATCAACCACCGGCGCCCCGGCGGGGCCACCGAAAACACCGTGCTGGGGCCGTTTTTCGTGCATGGCGCCAAGGAAATCAAGAACGGCGACAACCTCGCCGAGGGCTGGGCGGGCGAGCCGACACTGGTGCGCGGGCGCGTGCTGGGCACCGACGGCAAGCCGCTCGCCAATGCGCTGCTCGATATCTGGCACTCGGACGATGTCGGCTATTACGATGTGCAACTGCCGACCTTCGAGGAAAAACAGTTGCGCGGCAAGTTGCGTACCGACGCCGAGGGCCGCTACTGGTTCCGCACCATTAAGCCGGAGTTCTACCCGGTGCCCACCGACGGCCCGGTCGGCATCATCCTCACGCGCATGGGCCGCCATCCGTTCCGTCCGGCGCACATCCATTTCATCGTCTCGGCCGACGGCTACGAGTCCTGCGTCACGCACCTGTTCGTCAAGGGCGGCAAGTACCTCGACTCGGACGCGGTGTTCGGCGTCAAGGACTCGCTAATCGTCGACTTCAAGCGCAACGACTCCGCCGCCGAGGCGAAAAAGGCCAACCTGACAGCGCCGTTCTACAACGCCGATTTTGATTTCGTGCTGCAGCCGGCGGCGGGCGGCAAGGCGCAGAAAGTCATTTCGCCGGCGGACGCGGTTTAGGAAAATACAAAAGCACGTCCCCTCTCGCCTTGCGGGAGAGGGGTGTGCATGCAGATTCAATTGAGCTGGCATTCACCCTCTCCCCAACCCTCCCCCGTCAAGGGGTGAGGCAGGGGTTTCGCGGAGCGTGCTCCGCGCCTGACGAGCGGCGTCCCGGTGTAACGGGACGCGCGCCCTGCAAGGGAGGGGGCGGATTGGAAAAGTAAGTGAAGATGTCATGAAATCTGGGTGGGTGTACACATTGAAAGGAATTGCAGCATGGCAGTGAACGCAAACGTAACAGTAAGCCTGGGCTGGATCGGCATGGGCCGCATGGGCTACGCCATGGCCTATCGCCTGCTCAAGGGCGGCTGCAAGGTTGCGGTGTGGAACCGCACCCGCGCCAAAGCCGAGCCGCTGGCCGAATTTGGCGCCGTCATCGTCGACGCCAAGACCGACCTCGCCGGCTGCGACATTGTCTTTACCATGGTGTCGACCACCGCCGACCTGAAGGAAGTGTTGTTCGAGGCGGGCGGCCTGTTGTCGGGCGCAAGCAAGCCCAAACTGGTCGTCGATTGCTCGTCGATCTCGCAGGAAGGTTCGGCCGATGTGCGCGCCGAACTGGAAAAGCGCGGCGTCGCCTATCTTTGCGCACCGGTGTCGGGCAACGCCAAGGTGGCCAAGGCGGCCAAGCTTTCGGTGGTGGCCTCCGGCCCGAAAGCGCAGTACGAGCTTGCCGAGCCCTACCTGAAAATGTTCGGCCGCAGCGCGACCTACCTGGGCGAGGGCGAACTCGCCCGCGTCTGGAAAATCGCCCACAATACCATGTTCGGCGTGATCATCCAGTCGCTGTGCGAAATCACCGTGCTGGCCGAGAAGGCCGGCATTCCGCGCCACGTGTTCCTCGAGTCGATCAACAACAGCGTGCTCGGTTCGATGTACACCAAGTACAAGACGCCGGTGCTGACCAATCTTACTTTCGAGAACGTCACTTTCACGCCCAAGCTGTTGTTGAAGGACATGGACCTTGGCCTTGCGGCCGCCCGCGCCCACGGCGTGCCCATGCCCGCCGCAGCGGCGACGCGCGAGTCGGTGGCCAATGTCGTCGGTCGCGGTCACGACAACGTCGACTTCGCCATCTTGTTGCAGGAAATCGCCAGCAGCGCCGGCCTCGATTTGAAAGCAGAGGACGTCAAGATGAGCGACGGACTCGAGTCCTGAACCGGAGCCTGCCATGACACGTAAAATAATCCGCGGCGCGACCATTGTTTCGATGGACGCCAAGGTCGGTGACCTCGTCGGCGACATCCTCATCGAGGATGATCGCATCGAAGCCATCGGCGCGAAGCTCGAGGCGCCGGGAGCGGTCGTCATCGACGCCGCCGGCATGATCGCGATACCGGGCCTCATCAACGCGCATATGCACACCTGGCAGACCGGCCTGCGCGGTGTGGCCGGCAACTGGACGGTGCTCGAATATTTCAAGAATATGCACGCCGGCCTCGCGACACTGTTCACGCCCGAGGACATCTACATCGCCAACCTCGTCGGCGCGCTCAACCAGATCAATTGCGGCACCACCACGCTCGCCGACTGGTGCCACAACAACCCGACCCCGGCGCACACCGATCGCGGCATAGACGGCATCGCCGAGTCGGGCATACGGGCGACGTTTTTCCACGGCTCGCCCAAACCCGATCCCAAGCCGGGGCAAAAGCCCTTCTGGGAAGTGCCGCATCCGAGGAGTGAAGTCGAACGCCTGTTGAAGACGCGCTTTGCCGGCAAGGACGGACTGATGTCGCTGGGCCTCGCCATCCTCGGGCCGCATTATTCAACCTATGATGTCGCCGTCGATGACTTCAAGCTCGCGCGTGAATTTGGCCTCATCGCCAGCATGCACTGCGCCGGCGCCGCCGCGCGCGTGCCCGATGGCTGGGATCGTCTCGCCAGTGACGGGCTGCTCGGTGACAACAACAACATCGTGCACGGCAACGACCTCACCGACGCGCAGTTGCGGTTCATGCTCGACAAAGGCGTGACCTTTTCGCTGACGCCAGAGACCGAGATGTTCCAGGGCCACGGCTTTGCCATCACCGGACGATTGCGCAAGCTGGGCGCGCAACCGTCGCTGGGCGTGGACCTCGAGTCCTGCGTCGGCGGTGACATGTTCACCGTGGCGCGCATGGCCATGGCCTCGCAGCGCGCCTTTGATAACGCCGAGTCCAAGGCGACGCAGAACAAGTTGCCCGACACCTCGACCATCACCGCGCGCGAAGCCCTCGCCTGGATCACCATCGAGGGCGCGAAAATGCTCAAGCAGGAGTCGCGCATCGGCTCGCTCACGCCGGGCAAGCAGGCCGACGTGGTACTGATCCGCGCCAGCGATCTTAATATGCAGCCGATGCACGATCCGGTGACGGCGGTGGTGACGCAGACCAGCCTTGCCAACATCGACACCGTGCTGGTTGCCGGCGAGGTGAAAAAAAGCGGCGGCAAACTGCTGTTCAAGAACCTCGAGGCCAGAACCGCGGCGCTGGTCGCATCCGGCCATCGCATCATGGATGCGCTGCGCGCGAAGGAGCACTGAACAGATGGCGCAGGCGCTGAAAATCGGCTGGGTGGGCGTGGGCAAGATGGGCCTACCCATGGCAGGGCACCTGCTTGCCGCGGGCCATGCCATTACTGCTTGCGACATTGTGCCGGACGGGATCGATGCGCTGGCGGCAAAGGGGGCGAAAAAAGCCGCAACGCCCGCCGCAGCGGCGCAGGGTGCCGACATGACCTTTTCGTCCATCCCCCACGATGCCGCCTTGCGCACCGTCGCGCTCGGAGCCGATGGCGTGCTGACTGGCGCCGCCAAAAATTCCATATTCATCGACACCAGCACGGTCTCGCCGCAGGTCTCGGCCGAGGTGGCGGATGCGGCGGCAAAGCGTGGTGTGCATTACCTGCGTGTCAGCGTCTCGGGCAACAACCACATGGCTGAAAAGGCCGCGCTGACGGTGATGGCATCGGGCCCGCGCGCGGCCTTTGACGCGGCATCGCCGCTGTTATCGTGCTTTGGGCCGAATGTGTTTTATGTCGGCGAGGCCGAACAGGCGCGCACCCTGAAGCTTGTCATCAACCTGATGATCGCCGGTACCGCCGGCATGCTGGCCGAGGCGCTGGCGCTGGGCACAAGAGGCGGCCTTGAGTGGGCGCAAATGCTCGACATCGTCGCCGCCAGCGCTGTCGGCTCGCCCATCGTCAAATCCAAGGTCAACGAACTCAAGCGCCGCGATTTCACGCCGACCTTTACTTGCGTGCAAATGCAAAAGGACATCGACCTGATCCTCGGTGCCGGCAGGCAAAGCGGCGTCGCCATGCCGGTGACGGCGGTGCTGGGACAACTGATGCAGGCCTGCATTTCCGGCGGTGACGCCGGCGATGACTACATCGCCACGGTAAAACTGATCGAACGCCTTTCGGGCATCAGCGCCGCTGCGGGCGGCGCGAATTAACTAAGACATCAATTTTTTGCATGCCCGGGCGGCGGCCGGCGATTGACAATGGCGACGCCCAAAATCGAGGAGCCAGCATGAAACGAGCAGCACTGTCATCCATTCTTGCCGCGGGGCTGGTCGCCCTTGCGGCTCCCGGCGCCGCCATGGCGCAAGCCCAGGCCTATCCGAACAAGGCCATTCGCATAGTCGTGCCGTTCACGGCGGGCAGCGCCACCGACATCATGGCGCGTACCATAGGCGAAAAGCTCACCGCCACCTGGGGTCAGCCAGTGATCGTCGACAACAAGCCGGGGGCGGGCGGCACCATAGGCGCGAATCAGGTCGCCAAAGGCGATGCCGACGGCTACACCCTGCTGGTGGTCTCGACCGGCCACGTCGTCAATCCGGTGCTCTACAGCAGTATTCCCTACGACACGCTGGCCGATTTTTCCGGCGTGAGCGTGCTGGCCAACCTGCCCAGCGTACTGGTGGTGAGCGCCAACAGCCCGTTCAAGAACGTGCAGGAACTCGTTGCTTCGGCGAGGGCCAAGCCCGGCCAGCTCAATTTCGCCACCGCCGGGGTCGGCAGCGCGACCCACGTCAACACCGCCAAGTTCCTGGTGGCGAGCGGCAGCTCGGCGACCCACATCCCGTTCAAGGGCACGCCCGAGACGATTACCGAGACCATTTCCGGACGCGTCGATTTCATGTTCACGCCGGTGCTCGCATCGCTGCCGTCGATCCGCGATGGCCGCATGCGTCCGCTGGCGGTGAGCACCAGCAAGCGCAACAACTCGCTCGCCAATGTGCCCACCGTGGCCGAGAGCGGGCTGCCCGGGTTTGAATTCAATTTCTGGGTCGGCCTGCTGGCGCCCTCGAAGACGCCCCGTGATATCGTCAACAAGCTCAATGCTGAAGTGGCGCGCATCATGCAGCTGCCGGAGGTGCGGGAGCGCATGGCGAACCTGGGTGCTGAAGCCATGCCGATGTCGCCCGAGCAGTTCGATGCCTATATCAAGGACGAGTTCAACACGCTGGGCGCGGTGATGCGCTCGGCGGGAACCAAGGTGCAGTAGCGCTGTCCGCCGATGTTATGATTGCGGCACAATAATTTTCGCAGCATTTTCAGGAGGAGTGATTATGAAGAGCATTCGCTTGTTGGCACTGCGCGGCTTTGCGGCCGCAATCGCGACCGGCGTCATCGGCCTTGCCGCCGGTAGCGCCGTTGCCGCGCCGTCGGGCCAGCCTGTAAAGGTTGGCAGCACGCTGGCGCTGACCGGGCCGCTCTCGGCCACCGCGCTGATCCACAAACTGGTCGGTGAGATTTATGTCGAGGAGCTGAACAAGAAAAACGGCCTGCTTGGACGCCCGGTCGAGTGGACCGTCAAGGACGACCAGTCCAAGCCAGACCTTGCACGCACGCTCTATGAACAAATTGTCACCGTCGACAAGGCCGACCTGCTGCTCGGACCTTATGCGACGGCCAACATCCTTTCGGCCATGGGCGTGGCGCAGCGCTACAACAAGGTGCTGATCCATCACACCTTCGGCATTCCCAGCCTGGCCAAGTACGACATGCAATTCCCCACCTGGGCTACCGGTTCGGACCCCGCGGTCACCACGCCCAACATGGTGTTCGACGGCCTCGCCGCCGGGCCCAAGTCGCCCAAGACCATCGCCATTGTCACCACCAAGTTCCCGTCGGTGCATTTCATGTCGACAGGTGCGCGCGAAGTGGCGAAAAAGCGCGGCCTCAGTGAAGTGCTTTACCTCGAGTGGGAGTTTGGCAACCGTGATTTCGGCGCCATCGCCGCCCGCCTCAAGGACGCCAAGCCCGATTTCATCTGGGCCGGCGTGATCGCCCTCGAAGGCAACCAGCTGCTCGATGCGATGAAGAAAATCGACTATCCGGCGCCGCTGATGTTCCACCACCTGCCGGCGCCCGGGCCCATGCTCAAGCAGCCCGAAGCCAAGGGTTCGATGGCGGCGACGATTTTCGAGCAGCACGCGCCCTTTATGAGCAATCCGGGTGCCGCCGAGTTCGCCAAGATTTTCAACGAGCGCGCCGCCAAGGCCGGCCTCCCCGACACCATGGTCGACACGCAGGCCGCGGCCTCCTATGCCGCGTGGCAGGTCATTGAGGCCGCCGTCACTGCAACGAAGAGCCTGGATGACAAGGTGCTCGGCGCCTGGCTGAAAAAGAACCGCGTGCAGACTGTGCAGGGCGTGCTGCGCTTTGACGGCCTCAACAACTACGGCGACGACCTGACCAAGGTCAAGCAGGTGCAAAACGGCGAGTGGGTGGTGGTCTGGCCGCGTGAATTCGCCAAGCCAGGCACCAAGATGCTCACGCCCTGAGCCGTAATCGGGCATGCATTTTCCTAGTATCGAGCTGCTCGGGCAGTCGCTGCTGTCCGGGCTGTTCATAGGCGCCCTTTACGGCCTGTTGGGCCTGGGGCTGAGCCTGTCATGGGGGATGTTGCGCCAGATCAACCTCGCGCACTTTGCCCTGGCATTCCTCGGCGCCTACCTCACCTACCAGTTGTCGGTGACGGCGAAGCTCGATCCATTGCTGAGCCTCTTTATCATCGCCCCGGTGTTTTTCGTGCTGGGCATGGCGATGCACTGGGTGTTCGCAAAATTCTCCGTCAACGCCTTCAACTCGATGCTGGTCACCTTCGGCATCACCGTCATCATAGAGAGCGGCATCCAGTGGGTCTGGACCGCCGATTACCGCAAGCTCGAATCGCACTACGCCGATATCAAGTTCAAGATCGGCATTTTTTTCATACCGCTGCCCGAGTTTCTGACGCTGCTGATATCGCTGGGGCTGGCCGTTGGCACCTGGGCGGTGCTGCGCTATACCCACGTTGGCAAGGCCATGCGCGCCATGTCCGAGGATCCTGCCATGGCGGCGGCCTTTGGTGTCAACGAGCGCATGATGGCGCTGCTGCTCTCTGGCGCCTCGGCCGCCTTCGCTGGTGTCGGCGGCGTATGCCTCGCACTCTCCTTTACGCTGGCGCCCTCGCAGATTTACGCTTGGATAGGCGTGGTGTTCGCCGCGGTAATGATAGGCGGCCTGGGCAACCCGCTTGGGCCCTTGGTCGCGGGCATCGTCATCGGCATGTCCGAGGCGGCGACGCAGGCCATCACCGCGCCGGCGTGGGCGCCGCTGGTGTCGTTTTCGTTGTTGATCATGGTGCTGCTGTTCCGCCCGGGCAAGGTCTGACGTGAACAAAAAAATCATCACCGGCTTTATCGCCGCGGCGATCATCCTTGGTGCCCTGCCGCTGCTGAAACTGCCGGCCTTTTACGAATCCTTCCTCTACCTGATATTCAGCTGGGTCGTCCTCACCACCTCCTGGAATATCCTGTCCGGCTACTCGGGTTATTTTTCCTTTGGCCATGGCGCGTTTTTCGGCCTGGGCATTTACACCACGGCGGTGCTGACGGCCAAGTTCAACTGGCCTTTCCTCGCGACGCTGCCGGTGGCCGCGGTGGTGGCGGCCTTGTTCGGCGTGGGACTGGGCGCTGTGGTCTTTCGTGTGCGCCGCCTGCGCGGTGAATTGTTTGCGCTGATCACCCTGGCCATTACCTTCGTCATCGCCACCATCGTGCTTAACACGCCCATCGACGGCGGGCCCGGCGTTTATCTCTCGGCGGTACCGGTGCCGGCCCTCGGCCCCTCGCCCTCGGGCACCTTTTACCTGCTCGGGCTGGCGCTGGCGTTGATCACGATTTGGGCGGCCTACCAGATTTATTGCTCCAAGCTGGGCGCCGGATTGTTCGCCATCCATGATGATGAGGACGTGGCCGAAGTGCAGGGCGTGCCCACCTACCGTTATAAGCTGTTGGCGCTGGGCATCTCTTGCGCGCTGGCCGGTGTGGCCGGCGGCATTCACGCGATTTTCATTTCCTATGTCACCGTGGGCGAGGTGTTCAACATCGTCGTGCCGCTCAACGTGGTGTTGATGAGCGTGCTGGGCGGGACGCGGCACTGGTTCGGCCCGGCGGTGGGCGCCACCGCCATCACCGCGCTGCTGTACGCATTTACCGCCGGCGATTACGCCGTGGCCGGCCGCGCCGCGGTCGGCCTGATCCTGATCCTCGTCATCCTGTTTATGCCGGATGGCCTGTTCGGGCAGTTCCTCAAGCGCATCAAACGCTGGCGCGCCGTGCCGCCGCTGCCGCAGGTGTCGGCGCCGGCGGTGATCAGCGCGCGCGGCAAGGAAGGCGAAATCCTGCTGAGTGCCGAGAATGTTTTCAAATCGTTCAGCGGCGTGCAGGCGCTGGGTGGCGTCAGTCTGCAGTTGCGCCGCGGCGAAATTTACGGTCTGGTTGGCCCCAACGGTTCGGGCAAATCGACCATGGTCAACGTCATCAGCGGTTTTTACGCGCCCACCGCCGGGCGCATCGTGTTCGAGGGCGAGAACCTGTCCAGGCTGCCGGCACATCGCGCGGCGCAGGCCGGCATTGCCCGCACCTACCAGATTCCGCGCCCGTTCAAGAACCTCAGTGTGCTCGAGAACGCCACCTTGCCGGGCATGTTCGGCTCGGCGCGGCTGTCACGCCAGGTGGCGGAGCGTCAGGCCATGCACTGGCTCGAATTTGTCGGGCTCGCCGATCGCGCGCGTGCCTTGCCGACCGAGCTCAATTTGCACCAGCGCAAATTTCTCGAGTTGGCGCGCGCCCTCGCTTCGGCGCCGCGCCTGTTGCTGCTCGACGAGGTGCTCGCCGGGCTGACCCCTTCTGAAATCAACAATGCCGTGACGCTGGTGCGCGAAATCCGTAATCGCGGCGCAACCATCATGTTCATCGAACACAATATGCGTGCCGTGCTCGAACTCACCGACAGGCTGATGGTGCTGAGTTACGGCAAGGTCATCGCCGAGGGATTGCCGCGCGAGGTCATGCGCGAGCCTGAGGTGGTGAGCGCTTATCTGGGGTCCGATTATGTCCAGCAATAGGGCGAAGTCTGTGCACAAGGCCGTGGCGCTGTGCGGAACAAGGCAGCGTGCAATCCTTGCGCTCGTTGCAACCGTTGGAACACTTTCAACCTCTGCGGCAGGGGGGCTGCGATGAGCACGCCGCTGCTCGAGGCAAAAGATCTCAACGTCAGTTACGGCGATGCGCCGGCGCTTTGGGATGTGTCCTTTAGCGTGCAGGAGGGCGAGCTCGTATCCATCGTCGGTCCCAACGGTGCCGGCAAGACCACATTGGTCAACACCCTTGCAAGGCTGCAGCCGGTGCGTTCGGGTGAATTATTGTTTTGCGGCGAGGAT
Source organism: Pseudomonadota bacterium (assembly GCA_025356665.1). GTDB lineage: Bacteria > Pseudomonadota > Gammaproteobacteria > Burkholderiales > SG8-39 > CAITSH01. The sequence continues at coordinate 46,070 of JANXRV010000097.1, read as the reverse complement.
GCGACAAAGCTGTCCGCGCGCGAGATGTGCAATCGCGAAGTGGCGCTGATCCCGGAGGGCCGCAAGCTGTTTGGCGGCATGACGGTGGAAGAGAACCTCGATATGGGTTGTTATCGCAAGGCGGCGCGGCCCTTCCGCGAAGAAGGCCTGGCGATGATTTACGGCATGTTTCCCATCCTGAAGGAGCGCCGCTGGCAGGCCGCCGGGACGCTCTCGGGCGGACAGCAGCAAATGGTGGCCATCGGGCGCGCGCTGATGGCCCGTCCGCGCCTGCTGCTGATCGATGAACCCTCTCTCGGGCTTGCTCCGGCGGTGGTGCAGCAGGTGTTTGAGGTGATACAGGACATCCATGCGGGCGGCATGTCCATCCTGCTGATCGAGCAGAATGCGGCGCGCGCGCTGGCCGTGGCGCAGCGCGCCTACGTACTCGAGGGCGGTCGTATCGCCTCGACCGGCCTGCCCGCCGACTTGATGAAACAAGCGCACATCCGTGAAGCCTATCTGGGCGAGAGCGCCGCGTGATGCGCCTTCGCCGCCGTTTCGGTTTCACCATCCACCATCCACCGTTCACCATTCACCATTCGCCATTTACGACTCACCAATCCCCATTCACCGTTCTAATACCGGAGTATTTGCAATGAGCGACATTGAAAAAGAAATTCTCGCCATCGACGACAAGCGCTACAAGGCCATGGTCGAAAAAGATTACGTCACCCTCGACAAGATATTCGCCGACACGCTGCGCTATACGCACTCCACCGGGCGCAGCGAGAACAAGTCCGAGTACATGGGCATGCTCACCTCAGGCAAGGTTACCTATGTCAAGGCGACGCGCGAGAGCTGCGATATGACCGTGCACGGCGACAGCGTGGTCAGCTGGGGTCGGATCGCGCTGCAGGTGTTGGCCGGCGGCGAGATCAAGCACATCAGCAGCATGTACCTCAACGTCTGGGTCAAGGGCGCCGATGGCTGGAAGATGGTGGCCTGGGCCTCCACGCCGGTACCCAAGGTCTAAGTAGCAAAAGAAAGGGGCGCCAAGCGCCCCTTTCTTTATCGTGCCCGCGCAAAGTTCGCGCTAATGCGCAAGCGTCTTACAGCATTGTGCACACTTCGTCGAAGGGCAGGCGCGGCAGGCGGCCCATCACCTTGGACGCGTCGCCGTGGCCGAGGCTGCAGATGAAGTTGGTTTTGAAGTGGGTGCCGGAAAAGAATTCCTTGTCCACGCCGGCTGCATTGAAGCCGGACATCGGGCCGCAATCGAGGTCGAGGGCACGTGCGGCGAGCATCAGATAGGCGCCTTGCAGCGAGCTGTTGCGCAGGGCGGTGGTCTCGACCATGGGCTTTTTGTCATCGCCGACGTAAATGTTCTTCATTTCCGGCTTGTGCGGGAAGACCTTGGGGATGTTCTCGTAGAACTGCAGGTCGTAGGCGATGATCGCGACCAAGGGTGCGGCCATGGTTTTGTCCTGGTTACCGGGCGACAAGCTGGGTTTGAGGCGCTCCTTGGCGGCCTGGGTGCGCAGGAATACGAGGCGGCCGGGCTGGGAGTTGCCGGTGGTGGGGCCCCATTTCATCAGCTCGTACAGCGCCTTGATCTGGTCGTCGGAAACAGGCGTGGGCAGCCAGCCGTTGTGCGAGCGGGCGGTGCGGAAAATCTGGTCGAGTGCGGCGTCGTTTAGCATGGTGAGGGTCCTTGAGTTCTGGGGGCTGGGTGGTGAATGGTAAAACTGGAATGGTGAAGTCGAATGGTAAAGCGGGCCAAAATATTGCAGCCTGGGAGTTCGCAGGCAGAACGGCTGTGCGGCTTACCGGCTGAATTATACTGTGCGCCCGTCGTCGCGTACGCGGCTGCATGGACGGTCGGAATTTTTGCCGGTTTATCCGGCGGCAAAGCATCCTGAACACTATTTGAAAGGTAAGCAATGAACGAAGCCTATATCTGCGACGCCGTGCGCACCCCTTTTGGCCGCTACGGCGGCGCGCTCTCTGGCGTGCGCACCGACGATCTGGCCGCCATTCCGCTCAAGGCGCTGATGGAACGCAATCCCAAGGTGGACTGGGCCGCGGTCGAGGATGTCATTTACGGCTGCGTCAACCAGGCCGGCGAGGATAACCGCAACGTTGCGCGTATGGCTTTGCTGCTCGCCGGGCTTCCGGATACGATTCCTGGCATGACGGTCAACCGCCTGTGCGGCTCCAGCCTTGAGGCGGTGGGCACCGCGGCGCGCGCCATCAAGGCCGGCGAGGTGCAGTTCCTCATTGCCGGCGGCGTAGAGAGCATGTCGCGCGCCCCCTTTGTCATTCCCAAGGCCGACAGCGCTTTTTCACGCGCGGCCAAAATCGAGGACACGACCATAGGCTGGCGCCTGGTCAATCCGCTGATGAAAGCCAAGTACGGCATTGACTCAATGCCCGAGACGGCAGAGAACGTGGCGGTCGAGTTCAAGGTCGACCGCGCCTCGCAGGATGCCTTTGCGCTGCGCAGCCAGCAGCGCTACGCCGCCGCGCACGCCGCGGGCTTTTTCAACAGCGAACTGGTGCCCGTTTCGATCGCGCAGAAAAAAGGCGATCCGAAAATGGTCACCACCGACGAGCATCCGCGCGCCGACACCACTATTGAGACGCTGACCAGGCTCAAGGGCGTGGTCAGGCCCGACGGTAGCGTTACCGCCGGCAACGCCTCGGGGGTGAACGACGGCGCTTGCGCCATGATCATCGCCAGCGAAGCGGCGGCCAGGCAGCATGGCTTGAGGCCGCGCGGGCGCATCCTTGGCATGGCCACAGCCGGCCTCGCGCCGCGCATCATGGGCTTTGGCCCGGCGCCGGCCTCGAAAAAAGTCCTCGCAATGCTGGGCCTGAAAATCGGCCAGATGGACGTAATCGAACTCAATGAGGCCTTTGCCGCGCAAGGCCTCGCCGTCACGCGCGACCTTGGCCTGCCCGATGATGCGCCGCACGTGAACCCCAACGGCGGCGCCATTGCCATCGGCCACCCGTTGGGCGCATCGGGTGCGCGGCTGGTGACGACCGCGCTCAACCAGCTCGAGCGCACCAAGGGCCGCTATGCGCTTTGCACCATGTGCATTGGTGTGGGGCAGGGCATCGCCCTGGTCATCGAACGCGTCTGATTTCAACCGAGGTAAAACTGAACCTGTACAAAGGAGGAATGGCATGTCTCATGTGAAAGTTTCCGACCTGGCTTTTGGCCGCCTGCAGTCACCCAGTCTTGATGAGGCCGAGGAGTTCCTGACGGCCTTCGGCATGGTGCGTTCCGACCGCACCAAGGATGCGCTGTACATGCGCGGCACCGACCCGAACCATCACATCCACGTCACGCACCTCGGTCCGTCGAAGTTCGTCGGTCTGGCGTGGTTCGTGGAAAACGAAGACCAGCTCAAGCAATTCGCCAAGGCGCCCGGCGCCTCGGGTATCGAGAATATCGACGAGCCGGGTGGCGGCAAGCGCGTGCGTATCAGCGACCCGCACGGCTACCAGATGGAGGTGTTGTGCGGCCTCGCACAGTTGCCCAAGCTGCCGATCCGCAAAAACCTGGTCAACACCGGTGATATCAAGGTGCGTCAGGGCGAACTGATGCGCCTCGAGCGCGGGGCCTCGCAGGTCAAGCGCGCCGCGCACGCCGTGATCATGACCCCCAACGCCGCCGAGAAGGTGAAGTGGTACCGCGAGATGTTTGGCCTCGTCTGCTCCGACGAGGTCTATGCCGGTGCCAAGGACCATATCATCGCCTCCTTCAATCGCTGCGATCAAGGCGAGACCTATGTCGACCATCATGTTTTTCTGTGTATCGAGGGGCCCAAGTCCGGAATCAACCACCTGTCTTTTGAGTCGCAGAATATCGACGATGTCATGCTCGGCCACGAGCATTTGGTCAAACAGGATAAATACAAGCATGTCTGGGGCATAGGCCGCCATGTGCTGGGCAGCCAGGTGTACGATTACTGGCAGGATCCATGGGGCCGCGTGCACGAACACTGGAGCGACAGCGACATGCTTAACATCCACGCCAAGACCAACCTGCTGCCAGCCGAGGAAGGGCTCAACTCGCAGTGGGGCGAGGCGGTGCCGCAAGAGTTCATCACCCACGCCATTCCGTAGGCGGTTTCGGCGCGTGTTTTTGCATGGGCGGGGCTCTGCGCGCAATCCCCCGCCCTCTGCATGGATGGGGGCGCGGGAGCGGTCGACACCAGAACATCTAGGCTAGGACGATATGATGCGCAGCAAAGAGCGTTTCCTCACCACCCACACCGGCAGCCTGCCGCGTCCCGAAGACCTCATCCGGATGATGTATGCGAAGGAAGAGGGGGTCCCGGTGGATCATGACGCGCTGGCGGGGCGCGTCAAATCGGCTGTCGCCGAGGTGGTCAAGGCGCAGATCGACGCCGGCGTGGACCTGGTGAACGACGGCGAGTTGAGCAAGCCGAGTTACGCCACTTACATCAAGGACCGCCTGGATGGTTTTGGCGGTACCGGCAACACCTTTGTCTATCAGGATCTCGCCGCGTTTCCGACGCTCGAAAAGCGCGTGTTCGGCGATCCCGGCCGTTCGCGGCGCAAGACGCCGGCCTGTAACGCGCCGATAACGGTGCGCGATGCCAAGGCGGCCGTGACCGATGGCGACAACCTCAATGCGGCACTGGCGGGGAAAAAAGCGCATGGTGGTTTCATGAGCGCCGCCTCGCCGGGTGTGGTGTCGCTGTTTTTTCGCAACGATTATTACCCCAGCCAGGAAGCCTATCTTGAGGCCATTGCTTCGGCCATGCGTCATGAATACGAGGCGGTGGCCAAGGCCGGTTTCGTGCTGCAACTGGATTGCCCCGACCTCGCCATGGGCCGGCATATCCAGTACGCCGACCTGTCCACCGCAGAATTTCGCAAGCGCATGCACATGCACATCGAGGCACTCAATCATGCCGTCGAGAACATCCCGGCCGAGCAGTTGCGCATGCATTTGTGCTGGGGCAATTACGAAGGACCGCACCACTGCGACGTGCCGCTCGCCGACATCGTCGATGTCGTGTTCCAGGCCAAGCCGAGCGCGATTTCGTTCGAGGCCTCCAACCCGCGCCACGCGCACGAGTTCACGGTGTTCGAAACGGTGAAGCTGCCCGAGGGCAAGGTGCTGATTCCGGGCGTAATAGAATCGAAGACCAATTTCATCGAGCACCCCGAGCTTATCGCACAGCGCATCGGCCGCTACGCCGATCTGGTCGGTCGCGAAAATGTCATCGCCGGCAGCGATTGCGGCTACGGCACCTGGGTCGGTCAGGCCGCGGTCGACCCGCAGGTGGTCTGGGCCAAGCTCGCCGCCATGGCCGAGGGCGCGCGCATCGCCTCGGCGCGATACTGGAAGCGCTAATCCACATCAAAGCAGCAGGCGACATGCCCAAAGTGCCGGGCCGGGCGGCATGAAGGGAATTTCCAAACCCGCCACCATTCACGAAACTTCACCAACCACCAAGCTTCACCGACCACGAACCTTCACCAACATTGGCGAAACTTCCAGGAGAAAAATATGGACAAGACCAAGGCAGTTAGAACGATTCTGGCCGCAGCCCTGTCGGTCATGGCGCTGCAGGCTGGCGCGCAGACCTATCCCAGCAAGCCGGTGCACGTGATTATTTCATTCACGCCCGGGAGTTCCACTGATATTGTCGGACGCCTGGTAACGCAAAAATTGTCGGAGATATGGGCGCAACCGGTGCTGGTCGACAACCGCGCCGGCGCGGGCGGTTCGATCGGCACCAACCTGGTGGCCAAGGCGCCGCCGGACGGCTACACCTTGTTGATCAATTCGACCGCGCATACGGTGAACCCGGCCATTTATGCCAAGCTGCCTTACGACACGACCAAGGATTTGATCGACATCGTGCCCTTGTCGATACAGCCCAATGTGCTGGTGGTCGAGACGAGTTCGTCCTACAAATCGGCGATGGACATCGTTAACGCGGCGAGGGCCAAGCCCGGCGCCATCAACTGGGGGCATGCCGGGGTCGGTAGCGGCACCCATCTCAGTACGGAAAAATTCATCGCCGCGACCAAGATCGACGTCACGCAGATTCCGTTCAAGGGCACGCCCGAGGTGCTTGCGGCGCTGTTCAGCAAATCGGTGGATTGTTACTGGGGTCCGATCTCGGCGGTGATTTCCAGCATCAAGTCGGGGCGCCTGCGCGCCCTTGCCGTGAGCACGCCCAAACGCAACAGCCAGCTGCCTGATATTCCGACCACCGGCGAGGCCGGTATCAGCGGCGCCGATTCGCCGCTGTGGTTCGGCCTGTGGGCACCCGCGGGAACGCCGGCGCCTGTCATCGCCAAAATATCGGCTGACACGCGCAAGGCGCTGAGCGATCCGGGGGTGCGTGAAAAACTCGGCAACCTGGGCAATGACGTGATGGATATGTCGCCCGATGAGTTCGCGCGCTATGTGCGTAATGAAATCGCCGAATACGACCGCGTCATCAAGCGCGCCGGCATCAAGCCGCAGTAAGCACCCCGCATTTTGGGGCGTGGCGCGGCTGGAGAGCCGCGCCTGGAGCGGGTTTCCAGCTTTTTCCCCCGCTGGACTATTCGGCCCTGGCGCCGGAAGTCTCGACGACGCCGCGCCACTTGGCCAGTTCGCCGGCCATGAATTTACCGAACTCTTCCGGCGTGCTGCCCACCGGTTCGGCGCCCTGGCCGATGAGCTGGTTGCGCAGTTCCGGCACGGCGAGCGCCGCGGCTAGCGTCTGTTGCAACTTGGCCAGCACGTCTTTGGGCGTGCCCGCCGGCGCCAGCACGCCGTGCCACGATGCGCCGATCAGGGAAGACATGCCGGCCTCGGCCGCGGTGGGTACGTCCGGCAGCAGCGGTGAGCGCGCAGTGGCGGTGATCACCAGCGCCCTTAGCCGCCCCGCTTTGACATGCGGTAAAAACGCCGGGATTGTGTTGAACGCCAGTTGCACCCGCCCCGCCATCATTTCCGGCAGCGCCTGTGCCACGCCCTTGTAAGGTACGTGCACGATATCGATGGCCGCCTGGCTCTTGTACATCTCGCCGATGAGGTGCAGGCCGCTGCCCACACCGGTCGAACCGAAGTTCAGTTTTCCCGGGTTGGCTTTGCCATAGGCGGTGACTTCGGCCAGCGTGTTTGCCGGCAGTACGGTGCTGGTGAACAGCATGAAGGGCAGGTTGGCGATTTGTGATATCGGCGCGAAATCTTTTGCCACGTCGTAACCGAGTTTTTTGTACAGGCTGGGCCCGATGGCCAGCGGCCCGACGTTACCCCACAATAGCGTATAGCCGTCGTTGCCCGCCTTGGCCGCCGCCTCGGTGCCTATGGTGCCGCCGGCACCACCGCGGTTGTCGATGACAATGGGCTGGCCGAGCGCCGCCGACCAGTGCTGCGCGCTGAGGCGCGCCACCGAGTCTATGGATTCGCCGGCCGGGTAGGGCACGATCAGGCGTATCGGCTTGTTCGGAAAGCCCTGCCCAAGCACCGCGCCAGACAGGCCGGCGAGCGCGAGCAGCGCGGCGAGGCGTTTGAAGGGCTGCATGCTCAGCCTCCGGTTTTTGCGTTGAGGTTTGCCGCCAGCCAGTCGCCGATGTAATCGATGCCCAGTTGGCGGTTGTCGACCTGGCAATGTTCCGATCCGGTCTCTTCCGGTTTGAATATTTTCAGCGACTTGTTCTTCGAGCCGACCTCGGCGTACAACTTGTGCGCGGCGGCCACCGGCACCACCTGGTCGTTCTCGCCGTGCGTCACCAGGAAGGGGCAGCTGATCTTGTCGGCGATACCCTCCAGCGAGAAGCTGCGCGCGCGCTCGAGCGCGGCGTCCGAGTCGGACATGCCGAGGATCCACTGGAACTGGAAATTGGACTGCGCGCTTTTTTTCGGGTCTGCGGCGAGCTGCGCCTTGATGTTCGACTGCCATGCGTGCAGATCCCAATGCAGGGCACCGAGGGCGACGCAGGCGGCGTAGCGCCGCTCAATGGCGGCGATGCGCGGTGCGTAATAACCGCCAAAACTGTAACCCATGATGGCGACGCGTTTCGCGTCGACATCCTTGCGCGCGGCGACAAACTCGTAGGCGGCGGTACCCGCCACCTCGTAATCCGGACGGGCGTAAATCTCACGCAGGCGCAGCGACTCGCCTTGTCCCGGGCCATCAATCGCGAGTGTGTTGAAGCCGCGCTGCGCGAACTCCAAACCGGCGAAGAGCACGCTCATCTCCTTGCAGTTGTCCATGCCGTCGAACAGCACCACCGTCGGTGCGGGGCCTGCGCTCTTTCCACCGCGGTCCTGCGCCTTCATGAAATACGCCGGCAGTGTCTTGCCTTCGTAGGGTACTTCAACGATTTCCATCGTCGGGAAGCGGCGCTTCAGGCCCTCTTGCGAGCAGCGCAAGGCCTTGCGGTAGATCGCTATTTTTTCCTTGCCCAAAGGCACGAAGCGCTCGCCGGTGTAGTAATAACTTCCGGCGCGCAAATACTGGTTGCCCGCTGTCGCGTGGTTTCCTGCCGCAGCCGCCTCATCGCCGAGCTTCTCCACCATGGAGGCGACCTTGCACCACTCCTCACCCCAGGCTGCAGCCTGGCCCTCGCGCTCGCGCAGGCGCGCGCAAACCAGCTCGATCTCTCCGAGCGAAACCGCACCGTAGGGTGCCATGCCCTTGCACACCAGCGTTGCGTTCGACCACATCAGGTTGCCGGGGAAATGCTCTGTCCAGGTGTTATGTGATGCCATTGCGGTGTTCTCCTATGGTGTGCTTTGCGGCTGTGCTCTGCGCGCCGGTCGATCGGCCGGAACGGCACTTCATGATTGATGCGGTTGTGAGGCAAGCTCCAAAGCGCCAGTGCTTTGCCTGATCGCACCGAACCGTGCCGCGGTCTTTGGCGACTGTTTGGTAATTGTTTGGTGATTGTTCTGTAATTTTTTGGTGATTGTTCTGTGATTGTTCTGTGATTGTTCGGTGACTGTTTGGCGACGGCGGCGAATAGGGCAGTCATGATGGATATGACGAACGGACGGCCAGCTTGTTTTGCCAGCCGGCCGCGGATGCTTACTCCGCTTTGATTCCGCTCGCCTTGATGACTTCGCTCCAGCGCCGGGTGTCGTCCTTGAGGAATAGGGCGAATTCTTCCGCTGTGAAATTTGACGCCTCCGCACCCTGGGCGCCCAGCTTTTCCCGCACGTCGATGGCGGCAAGGGCGCGCACGACATCGTCGCGCAGCGTGTTGATGCTTTCCCGGTTGGTGCCCTTGGGCACGGCGAAGCCGAACCAGTTGGTGACGATGTAGCGCCCGGCGCCCGCTTCCACAGCGGTAGGCACGCCGGGAAAGGCCGCGGAGCGCTGTGCCGTGGTCACGGCCAGCGCCCTGGCCTTGCCGCCTCGGACAGGCCCCAGCGCAGTGGGCGAGGCGGCGATGATCAGGTCGACATGACCGGCCTGCAAGGCGACGCTCGCATCGCTCATGCCCTTGTAAGGGATGTGCGTGAGATTGATTTTTGCCTCGTGCTTGAACAACTCACTGACCACCTGTATCACGCTGCCGACGCCGGCCGAGCCGTAGTTGAGCTTGCCCGGATTGGCACGTGCTTCGGCGACGAGCGCGCCGAGGCTGCCCAGTTTCGATTCGGCGTTGGTCATGATGACAAAAGGTGTTTGGGCGATCATCGCCGCCGGCACAAGATCGGCCGACACATCCCAGGGCAGGCTGGCGTACAGGCCGGGCAGCATCGGATAGGTGGCGTCTATGAGTACCACCGTAGCGCCGTCGGGCGCCGCCTTGGCGGCCGCCTCCCAGGCGATGCGCCCGCCGGCTCCTGTGCGGTTTTCAACGACAAAGACTTTGCCTGTCTGCTCGGTTATTTTTTGCGCCACGATGCGCGTGTAGGTATCGCTCGCGCCGCCGGCGGCAAAGGGCACGATGATCCGCGTCGGACGCGACTGCGCCATGGCGGCGGCCCCAGCCAGAGCGAGAAGCAGCGCCAGCCCTGTGCGCAGCAGCGCGCCGTGCTTGTCGGCGGTACTCATGGCGTGACCAGCGGCCATTGGGTGATATCGAAGTCATCGGGCATGACGACGTGAACGAAGCCGCGTGTGTCGCGCAGCGAGCGCGTGATGTGACCCCTGCCGGTTGCGTCATCGGCGAATAACAGGTCGCCGGGCCGGCAAACGGTACGCAGGCCTTCGCTCGTTTCCAGCTCCAGGATGCCCGAGGTCAGGAATATCAACTGGCGGCGCGGTGCCGTGTGGTAGTCCTGGACGTGCCCTTGCGGGGTTTCACGGAAAAAAATATGCTTGGCAGGGAATGTCTCGGACATCGGCCTTTGCTCCCCGGTCATCGGCACCTCGCGAATTTCAATCGCCGACTCCCCTGATGGTTTGCTGAAGATCCTGAATACACGCATAGTGGACGGCGCTTTCTTTTTTGTTTTGGCGCGAACGATGTTACTGCAAATCAGCGCGCCAGACTAAGCTGCCACCGTACTGCTGGTGTATTTGTGGCGCATCGTCCTGCGGTGCCGCAACAAAGCCGCAAGGTCGCAAGGTCGCAAGGTCGCAATGCCGCAATGCCGCAATGCTGCAATGTCTTGGCGAAGCTAAAATAGCGCTGTTATGCGCTTTACTCAAAGTGTTTGTTCAAAGGAGTAGAACCATGTGGTTTGATTTAGGCGGAATTTTTTCCGGCGCAGGGATGCGCAAGCCCCTGCTTTCCCTTTTGGCGCTGCTCGGGGCTTTACTGTTCAGTGGTTCCGCACCCGCCCAGTCGCCGGCGTTTCCCAATCATCCGGTGCGCATCGTCGTCGGCTTTCCCTCCGGCAGCCTGCTCGATGTGATCGCGCGCGCCATGGGTGAGGAGTTGCGCAAGGTCTGGGGTCAGGCGGTGCTGGTCGAGAACAAGCCGGGTGCCGATTCCATTATCGCCGCCGACGCCGTGGCCAAGGCCGCGCCCGACGGGCACACCTTGTTCCTCGGCACACTCGGCGCACTGGGGCTCAACCCGCACCTCTACCAGAGCCTGCCCTACGACCCGGCCAAGGATTTTACCGGCGTGAGCTTTGTCGCCGACAGTCCCTTTGCGCTGGCGGTGAACCCTGACTTGCCGGCCAAGAATGTGCAGGAGCTGATCGCTCTTGCCAAAGCCTCTCCGGGCAAACTCAACTACGCCTCGGGCGCGAGCTTCGCACAAATGCTCGGCGAGGCCTTCAAGCGCCGCACCAACACCGACATCACGCTGATCCCCTACAAAGGGGTGCAACCGGCGATCACTGATTTGGTGAGTGGCCGCGTGCAGATTATTTTTGCCGACGTGCCCAGCATCATTCCCGCGTACAAGGGCGGCAAGGCGCGCGTGCTGGCGGTAAGCGGGACGCGCCGATCGCCGCTGGTGCCCGAGGCGCCGACCATCGCCGAGGCGGGCGTGGCAGGCTACGAGTACGCGACCTGGTACGCCTTTGTCGCTCCGGCCGCCACGCCCAGGGATCTTGTCGACAAGCTCAATGCCGCCATCGTTGCGGTGATGGCGGCGCCCGAGATGCGCCAGCGCATGCTTGGTCTCGGACTCGAAGGCCGGTCGTCGCGACCCGAATATGTGAGCCAACTGATCAAGGACGAGATCGTGCGTTGGGGGCCCATCGTCAAGGCGGCGGGGATCAAGGCGCAGTAGTCGCGCGTCGAGTTTTTTTACAGTTACGCAAAAAAATCGCGCTTCGCCGCTTCGCCGCTTTGATTTGCTCAACGCCCTTTTGAATTGCGCAGGTGCGGGTTGAGCTTGTCGATGTCGGCCTGCACCTGTTCGCGTGTGCGCTCGTTCACCATCTCGCGCCCCATCGCGCTGCCGGCGTAGGACAGGGCGTTGGGGGTGGGCTTGAGGTCGCACTTGAGGCTGTGCACGCTCGCACCGAGCACGATCTGTATCAGGTCGGCGCGTTTGTCGAACACCACTACGTCCATGAATTTCCCAATGTCGGTGATTTTTACCTTGATTGTTTCGTCGCTCATGGGTTTTAGCTCGGATAGTCGGCAACAGCGCATGGAAAATCCGTGTCGCAAGCCCGTTTGGTAGCCAACGTTGGTGGCCAGCGGTGACGGCCAAATAAATGAGTTTGCCGATAAGCGCACTGCAATTATACTTTGCCCCCTTGCGTGATGGCTCGACAAAGCCTCTACACGTGTGTTCTGTTCAAGAAGGTTTTTCGGGAGTCCGGCCTTGTCAGCAATTGCAGACAAAAAATCCACTACCGCGCGTATCGCGGCCGACGTGGGTGGCACTTTCACCGATATAGCCATTTTTGACGAAGCGACGGGATCAATCCGCCTGGGCAAGACGCTGACCACCACGGCGCACCTGGTTGAGGGTATCAGTGACGGGGTGCGCAAGTCCGGGGGAAGCTTCGCCCAGGCCAACCTTTTTTTGCACGGCACCACCGTGGCGATCAATACCCTGATCGAGCGCAACGGCGCGCGCACCGCGCTGGTGACGACGCGCGGCTTTCGCGATATTTACGAGATCGGGCGCATAAACCGGCCCGAAGCCTACAACCTGTTTTTCCAGAAGCACCGGCCGCTGGTCGAGCGCGCGCTGCGCTTCGAGGTCGACGAGCGCATGATGAGTTCGGGCGCGGTGCGCACGGCGCTGACCGACGCCGACCTGGAGCGCGTGGCGGTGCTTCTTGAGGCACAGCACATCGAGGCGCTGGCAATCCTGTTTTTGCACTCCTACTGCAACCCGGCACATGAAATACAGGCGCGGAATTTTTTCGAACGGCGGTTCCCGGGGCTGTACATCACCGCCTCGCACGAACTTTCACAGGAATACCGCGAGTTCGAGCGCACCTCCACGGTGGTGGCGAATGCCTATGTCGGGCCGCGCGTGCGCAGCTACCTGGGCGAAATCGTCGAGCATCTTGAGACGCAGAAATTCGAAGGCAGTTTTTTGATCGTACAGTCCACCGGCGGCTTGTACGATGTGCGCCGCGCTCAGCGCGAGAGCATCCGCATGCTTGAGTCCGGGCCTGCGGCCGGTGTGATCGGGACGCGGGAGTTATGCCGCAGCATCGGCTTGAGCGGCGCCATTGCCTTCGACATGGGCGGCACCACGGCAAAGTCCGGTGTCATCCTGGGCGGCGACGTGCTGATGACATCCAATTCCATGATCGGCGGTTACAACGAGGGCCTGCCGGTGCAAATCCCGATGATCGACATCCAGGAAGTTGGCACCGGCGGGGGCAGCATCGCCCGGCTCGGTCCGGCGCGTTCGCTGCGTGTCGGTCCGCAAAGCGCCGGTTCCACGCCAGGGCCGGTCTGTTACGGTGGTGGCGGCACCGAGCCGACCGTGACCGACGCCAACCTGCTGCTCGGCCGGCTGTCGGCGGAACGTTTTCTTGGCGGCGACATGCGCCTTGACCTCGCGGCGGCGCGCCGTGTGTTGCAGGAAAAACTGGCCGATCCACTCGGCCTCAGCGTCGAGGAGGCGGCCAACGGCGTGATTCGTATCGCCGCCTCGAGCATGTCCAACGTCGTCAAGCGCGTCACCACTGAGCGCGGCCTGGATGCGCGTGATTTTCCGATGGTGGCCTTTGGCGGCGCCGGTCCGCTGCATGCGGTGCTGGTGGCGCGCGAGTTGCAGATCAGGCAGGTGATCATTCCCAACGCGCCGGGACACTTTTCCGCCTTCGGCATGCTGGTCGCCGATTTGCGCCGCGACTACGTCAAGACACTGTTCATGTCTTTGCAAAGCCTCGACTTTGCGTACATGGAGGCAATTTATGGCGAAATGGAAGGTGAAGGCGAGGCGGATGTCAAGCGCGGTTCGACCAGCGTCGGCGCGATCGAGCGCCGTCGTGCGCTGGACATGCGTTATGTCGGCCAGGAACACGCGGTGACGGTCGATGTGCCGATGAGCGCGTTCGAGACGCGCGATGTCGATGTCATCAAGCGTGCGTTTGATGCGGTACACGTGCAGCGCTACGGCTACTGCTCGATTACCGAAGCGTCCGAGATCGTCAGCATCCGCACTTCGGTCTCCGGGCACATGCCCAAACCGGCCACCGCGGCAATCGGTGCGGGCACGGCCCGACCGGTGGCGCTGCCGACCCTGCGGCCGGTGTATTTTGCCGCCGCCGAGGGCTGGCGCGACACGCCGGTGTATGCGCGCGTGCAGTTGTTGGCGGGAAATCGTATCGAAGGTCCGGCGCTGATCGAGGAATATGCATCCACCACCGTGGTGCTGCCGGGCGACCGGCTGAGCGTCGATGGTGGTGGCAACCTGTTGATAGAGGTGGGCAATGACGGCGAATAGTCAGTCGGGCACGGTGCGCAAGTCGGATCCGGTGGTGACCGAGATCATCCGTAACGGGATGTTCGCGGCGACAGAGGAAATGAAGTCCAACCTGATGCGCACCGCCTACAACATGATCATCTATGAGGCGCTTGACTTCACCGTGGGGTTGTTTGATCGCGCCGGCAACACGGTGTCAATCGGCATCGGCCTGCCGATGTTCATCCGCGGCATGAGTAACACCGTCAAGCGCATGATCGGCCATTTCGGCTACGAGGGCATCGAGCCCGGTGACGTGCTGCTCACCAACGACGCCTATATCACCGGCAGCCACCTCAACCACATGACTTTTGTGGTGCCGGTGTTTTACGATGGCGCCATCGTCGGCTTTTCCGCCTGCATGGCGCACTGGGTCGATATCGGCGGCACCCTCGGTGGCATGACACTGGATATTTTCTCCGAGGGGCTGCAAATGCCCATCGTCAAGGCCTATCGCGGCGGCGTCGAGAATGACGATGTCTTTCGCATCATCGAAATGAACGTGCGCATCCCCGAGCGTGCCATGGGTGATTTGCGCGCCCAGATCGCCGCGGTAAACACCGGCGAGCGGCGTTTTCAGGAAATGCTGAAAAAATACGGCTGCGCCGCGGTGCTCAATGCCATCGAGTCGATTTTTGACCAGAGCGAGGTGGCGGCGCGCGAGGCGGTGCGCGCCATTCCGGATGGCGAATATCTGGCCGAATCGTTCATGGACGATGATGGCGTCGATATGGGCAAGCGCGTGCCGATACGCGTCAAGGTCACGGTCAGCGGCGAGACCATGACCATTGACCTCACCGATGTCAGCGACCAGGTGCGCGGTTTTTACAATTCCGGCGAAGCCGCCGGCATGGCCTGCGCCCAGGTGGCATTCAAGTGCCTCACCGCGGCGGCCGAGTTGCCGATCAACGACGGTTGTTTCCGGCCGCTGACGGTGATCCTGCCCATGGGCAAGGTCATCAACGCACGTCGCCCGGCGCCGATGCGCTGGTGGATGACCTTCCCGATGACCGTGGTTGACACCGTATTCAAGGCGCTTGCACCAGCGATTCCGGACAAGGTCATCGCTGGCCATCATGCCGATTTGGTGATCGCGATGGTGCATGGCCGCAATCCGCGCGACAACAAACTGTTTCTTTACCTCGGCGGTCTGATCGGTGGCGGTTGGGGCGCCAAACACAACCAGGACGGGATGTGCGCCACCGTGGCGATCAATGACGGCGACACCCATAACGGGCCGTCCGAGCAGGTCGAGGTCAAATATCCGCTGTTGGTTGAGAGTTACGCCTTGCGCCAGGACTCGGGCGGCGCCGGCCGGCAGCGCGGCGGCCTTGGCGCGGAGCAGGTAGTGCGTGTGCTCTCGGACATCATGTTCGACACCCAGATCGAGCGTGTCGAATGCCGTCCATGGGGTTTGTTTGGCGGCATGTCGGCGCTGGGTAACGAGGTCGCCCTCAAGCGCCATGGCAAGGAAGAGACCGTCTATGCCACCGGTAAGGTATTCTCACAGCTGCTCCGGGCGGAGGATGTCTGGACGCTGCGCTCGGGCGGGGGGGGCGGATTTGGTTCACCGCTTGAGCGCAACCTCGGCGAAATAGAAGACGATGTGCGCAACGAATATATATCGCTGGCGGCGGCGCGGGAGCATTATGGCGCGGTGATTGACGCCAAGACGCTGCGCATCGACAGCGGGGCCTCGCAGGCATTGCGTATCGAGATGCGCGCGCAGGGCCTGCCGCAGGACCAGCCGCTGACCAGCGTTGCGCGTGGCGGCAAGGTGGCGGTGCAGCCGCCGCCGCGCCTGCGCCTGCTCACGGGCAAGGCGCGTGTCATGAACGACGAAGCGCGCGCGGCTGGATTGCTGGCCGAGCGCTGTTGCAGCTGATTGCCCGGGTAGCAGGTAAGATTGGTTTTTGGGACGCTGTCTTTTAACAAGGAGGCTGTAATGCCACGTCACACTGGTTTTGTGCCGCACGGTGTCATTCCTGCAGTACTGCTGCCCTTCAATGACGACCTGTCGATTGACGAGGGCAGTTATCGCGCCCACCTGTGCGATGTCGTCGCGGTGTCCGGTCTGAGCGCCATCACCACCAACGCCCACTCGACCGAAGTGGCCTCCTGTACTTTCGATGAACAAAAGCGCGTGCTGGCCATCACCCAGGACGAAATCGGCGCCCGCCTGCCCATCGTCAACGGCATTTATGCCGATGGCAGCATGGAGGCGCAGCGCCTGGCGAAAATGGCGCATGAAGGCGGTGCTTCTGCGCTGCTGGTATTCCCGCCGGCCGTTTATGCCTTCGGCCAGCGCCCGGAAATGGCCATCGAGCACTTCAAGCGCATCGCTGCAGTCACCGACCTGCCCTTGATCGCGTTCCAGTATCCGGCCAGCGGCAGTCTCGGTTACCCGTTGTCGACGCTGCTCAGGATTATCGAGGCGGTGCCGACGGTGCGCGCCATCAAGGACTGGTGCGGCAATGCGCAGCTGCAGGACCGCCAGATCCGCGCCCTGCAAACGCGCACCCCGCCGGTCAACGTGCTTACCACCCACAGTGCATGGCTGTTCAGTTCCCTGGTGCTCGGCTGCAACGGTCTGTTGTCGGGCAGTGGTTCGGTCATCGCGGACCTACAGGCGCAGCTGTTTCGCGCGGTTCAGGCGAAGGATCTGGCCGCCGCACAGCGCATTCACGACAGCATCTACCACACCGCTGAAGTTTTTTACGCCGAGCCGCCCGTCGATATGCATAACCGCATGAAAGAGGCACTGGTGTTGCTCGGGAAATTGCCGCGTGCCGTGGTGCGCCCGCCGCTGGTGAAAATTTCGGCTGCTGAAATCGAACGCATCCGCCAGGCGCTGATCGCCGCCGGGCTGTTGGGTCGGGATGGCGCGGTGCGCCGCGCGGCCTGAAAACGCGGGAATGGACAAAACAACAACAAAGATGACAACTTGACAACCAGGGAGATGAAATGAATATCAATATGAAAGTGGCTGTGGTGGCGGTAAGTACGGCCATCGGCTTTGGTATGGGACTGACGACGGGCAATGCCCAAGCACAGGCGGGCGCGCCGATCAAGGTTGGTTTTGTCACCGAGCTGACCGGACCATGGACTTTTTTCGGCACCAGTTGCATTGCCGGACTGAAATTCGCCACCGATGAAATTAACAAGGCGGGAGGGGCGCTGGGCCGGCCGCTCGAATTTGTGATCCAGGACAACCAGACCAACCCGTCAGCCGCAGTGGCCGCGTCGCGTAATCTGGATGTCAATGACAAGGTGGTGGCGTTGAGCGGGCCGACCAGTTCGGACACGGCGCTAGCCATGTATGGCTATGCCGAACAGCAAAAAATTCCCTTTCTGGTGCCGGTGGCGGCGTTTCCGCAACTGACCAAGCCGGGGACCAAGTACACCTTTCGCATCGAGCCGAACGCTGCGGGCTGGGGCTATTCGATTGCCAAGTTCCTCGAGCAGCGCAAGCCGGGTGCCAAAGTCGCACTGATGTATTCGGATGCGGCGCTGATGCGCGCCATCGTCGCCGGCTTCAAGTACCAGGCGCCGCGCTCCAAGGTCAATATCGTCGCGGATGTCCTGTTCCCGCAAGGATCGACCGACGCCACGGTGCAGTCCGCGCAGGTCAAGGCGGCCAACCCCGATTATGTGATCGTGATCGGTGCCGGTGCCTTCGACAACGTCTTGACCAACCAGTTGCTCGATCTGGGTGTCAAGCCGGAGCAGATCATCCACCCCTACGGCATCACCAGCCAGGTATTCGGCTGGGGCCAGCGCAGCGCGGGTTCCATTTACGGCACGTTTTTCGACATCGGCCTGGACAGCCTGACCAAGGAAGGCAAGGACTTTATCAGCCGCTTTGACGCAGCCAACAGCCGGCCGCCTTCCTATGTTGAGAATTACTGCTACAACACGCCCTATATTCTCAAGGAGGCGCTGCAAAATGCCGGGACTGCCGATCGCGAAAAACTGCGCGATGCCCTGTCAAAATTGAAGACGCGTGAACTGACCAGCGGTGTGCCGATCGAGTTCGACAAGAACGGTGCGCGCAAGGAGTACATGTATTTCATGCAAATTGTTTCGGTTGACGGCAAGCGCACCTACAAGTCGAAGCAGATTTTCTACAACGAATGGGATGCCGAAGTCATTCCGGTCTACGACCTGGTCAAGTAGGTGTCCGACGCAACACTACTGATCCTCGCCTCGACGATATCAACCGGCCTGATCCTTGGTGCGATTTTCGCGCTGGTGGCGGCCGGGGTCACCATTGTCTATGGTTGCGTGTGGCTGCCCAACGCGAGCAACGGCCAGTTTTTCCTGCTTGCCGCGCTGGCGGCCTGGAGCCTGACGGGCGCCGGATGGGGCAGTGCGCTGGCGATCATCGCCGTGCTGGCGCTTGGCATCGTGCTGTCACTGCTGCTCGAATGGGTGTTGATACGGCGCCTGTACGATGTGGCCAACCGCAACGTCGCCTACTTCGTTGTCACTCTCGGGTTGACGCAGATCATGTCGGGTATCTTTTCCTTGACCTATGGGCGCTGGAGCGACCAGTTCACGTTGCCGCCGATTGTCGCCGGCATCACCATGATTGGTCCGTTCCCGTTGCCCAACAACCGCATTGCGGTGCTGGTCATTGCTTTTGGCGTGCTTGCCGCACTGTTTGTGCTGCTGCGCTACCACCGCTATGGCCGCGCCTTGCGCGCGGTTTTCCAGAACCGCGAGGCTGCCGCGTTGCGCGGGGTCGATGTGCGTGGCATTTACAAGCTGTCGTTTTTGCTCGGCTCGTCGATTATTTTCCTCGGCGGCCTGCTGTTCGCGCTTGCCTATAGTTTCGACCTGACCGTCGCCTGGACCATGTCGGTGACCGCTTTTGCCATCATGATCGTCGGCGGACCGGGATCGGTGGTCGGCGCGCTTGTGGTCGGTCTAGTGTTCGGTTTCACCCAGGCCATCGTCAGCATTTTCGCCAGTCCGACCGCGGCGACTTTTTCTTATCTTGCGGCGATGCTGGCGATCCTTTTGTTTAAACCAACCGGGTTGTTCAGTAAATGAATGCGCGTAAACTGGGTATTGGGCTGGCCATACTGGCCCTGGCGCTGCCATTTGTGCTCGAGGGAAACCGCTTTCTCGCCTTTGTCTTTGGCATGGTTATGATCAACGTGCTGTGGGCGAGCGGCATGAACCTGCTCTACGGCTATGTCGGACTCATGCCTCTGATGTTCGCCGGCATAGCGGGTATTGCCGCCTATGCCATGATTTACCTGACACGCAGCCTCGACTGGTCGTTCTGGCTCGCCATGCCGGCCGCGTCATTTGGCGCTGCGCTGGTCGGCGTGTTGCTGGGTCTGCCATCGCTGCGCTTGAAGGGCTTTTACTTCACGCTTTGCTCGCTAGTGGTACAGACGGTGCTGACGCTGGCCTTCATATTTTTTCCATACTTTACCAACGGCGATACCGGCCTCAATCAAATCGCCCCGCCCGAATGGTTCAACGGCGCGCCGCTGTCCGGCCTTTGGTTTGACCTGGTTCTGGCAATTTTCGCCGTGGCGGGTGCGGCGTTTTGTGCCTGGCTCGTGCCGACGCGCCTGGGCCAGCGCTTTATCGCCATTCGTGAAGACGATGTGCTGGCGGCGGTGCTGGGCATCGACGTGGTGAAAAACAAGATCATCGCGTTTTTTCTGGTGTCGCTCTACGCCTCCATCGGCGGCTGCTTTTACGCCACCTATGTCGGATTCATCTCGCCGCGCGCTTTTGATGTGCTGACTTCACTCAATATCTGGCTGTTTGTCGCATTTGGCGGCCGCGGCACCATTATCGGTCCGATCATTGGCGCGGTCATTCTTGCGCCGATCCCTTTCTTGCTGCAGGAACTGCAGGCATTCAAGGATGTGCTCTCGGGGGTACTGATCATCGTCGTCACGCTGGTGCTGCCCGGGGGCATTTACGGCGAATTGCTGCGCCGCCGAGCGCTACGGCGCGAGGCGGCGCGTGCGCAACCACAGACAAGCAGCACAGCGGCGCCACGCACATGAGCCTTCTCGAAGTCAAGGCACTGAGCAAGCACTTTGGCGGTGTCATCGCGCTCAAGAATGTCGATGTGCACATGCAGGCGGGTGAAACGTTGGGCATGATCGGCCCCAACGGTTCGGGCAAAACCACCTTCGTCAATATCGTCAGCGGCCAGTTTCGCGCCGACAGCGGCGACATGCGGTTTGACGGTCATGATATGCGCGGCCAGCAGCCGCACCAGCTGGCCCGGCTGGGCCTGACGCGAAGCTATCAGGCGGTGCGCATCTTCGCCGGTTTGAGCGTGCAAAAAAATATCGACACCGCCTGCCTGTTGCTGGCCGGGGAGGGCCTCGCTCAGGCGCAATTGCAGGAGCTCACCGAATGGTTACGCCTCGACCTGGCTCTGGCCAAGCCGGCCGGCGGCCTGACGCTGTTCGAACAGCGCCGGCTCGAATTGCTGATGCGCCTGGTGCAGCGCCCCAAACTGATCATGCTCGATGAGCCGGTCGGCGGGCTTGCCGTAACCGAGGTGCGCGAAATGATTCTGCTGCTGCAACAGTTGAAGGCGCACTGCTCTATTTTTGTCATCGAACACACCATGCGGGTGATTCGCGAACTGGCCGATCGTGTGGTGGTGCTGATGGCGGGCGAGAAAATTGCCGACGGCCCCCCGGCTGAAATTTTGCGCGACAAACGCGTTATCGAGCACTACCTTGGTACCGTCCATGCTTGAAGTCGATAATCTTACGGTGCGCTATGGCCCGTTCCTCGCGCTCGACGGGATCAGCGTCAGCGTCGAGCAGGGTGAGATCGTCGGCCTCATCGGCCCCAACGGCGCCGGCAAGAGCTCCCTGGCGCGTGCGATTGGCGGCCTTGTGGCGCCCGCAGGCGGATCGATCCGCTTTCTTGGCGAATCCCTCGATGGTGTGCCGGCCCACCGGCGTATCACCCGCGGCCTTTCGCTGGTGCCCGAGGGGCGCGGCCTGTTCGCGCAAATGTCGGTGGAGGAAAACCTGATGATGGGCGGCTACTCGCTGCCGTCCAAGGCGCGCGTCGATGCGGCGATGGAACGCTGTTTCGAGCTGTTCCCGGTATTGAAAATACGCCGCCGGCAGATTGCCGGAACGCTGTCGGGCGGACAGCAGCAAATGGTTGCGGTGGCGGTCGGATTGATGGCCGAACCGAAGCTGTGCCTATTCGACGAGCCCTCGCTTGGTCTCGCGCCCATCATCATCGAGCAAATTGGTGTGTCGCTGCAGGCGATGCGCAAGCTGGGCATGACGGTATTGCTCATAGAACAGAATTCAAAACTGACCAGCGCGGTTGCCGACCGCATCTATATCATCGCCGCCGGCAGCATCCGCTATCACGACAAGCCTGAAGTATTGATGCAAAACCCCGAGGTTCTGGAGACGTTTCTCAGCGCCTGAATGGAAAAACCATGACACCGATTATTGACTCGCATCACCACATCTGGCGCCAGGCCGATCTGCCGTGGCTGCGCGGTCCGATGCTGCCGCGTATTTTCGGCCCCTATGAGCCGATGCGGCGCGATTATCCGATCGGGGAGTTCATTACCGACATCGCGGCTGCGGGGGTCGTGGGCTCGGTTTATGTGCAGGCCAATTGGGCGAAGGAACAGGCGGTCGAAGAAGTGGCGTGGGTGCAGTCGGTCGCCGACACCCACGGCTGGCCGCACGCGATTGTCGGTTACGTTGACCTTCTGGCCGATGATGCGCCGAGCGTGCTCAAGCGCCAGGCGGCGTTTCCCCTCATGCGCGGTGCGCGCATGCAGATCCACTGGCACGAAAATCCGCTCTACCGCTTCGCCGCCGCGCCCGACCTGACGGCGCATCCGCGCTTGCGCGAAAATATCCGCGCGCTGGCCGAGCACGGCTTTACCTTCGACCTTCAGGTCTTCACCGGACAAATGGCCGGCGCCGCGCAACTCGCGGCGGCCAATCGTGACATTACTTTCGTGCTGCAGCACGCCGGCATGCTCGAGGACCTTTCGGCCCCCGGCATCACCGCCTGGCGCGAGGGCATGCGCCGGCTTGCCGATGAGCCGAACATCGTCGCCAAGTTGTCCGGTTTTGGCACCTTTATCCACCGTAACGACCCGGCTCATATCGCCTTCATGGTGGCCGAGACGATTGCGTTGTTTGGTGCCGAGCGCTGCATGTTCGGCAGCAACTTTCCGATTGAAAAGCTGTGGACCTCCTATGACGACCTGGTCGCCGCCTACCGTAAGGCCCTCGCCACCCTGCCGGCCGAGGCGCAGCATAGGGTGCTCAATGCCAATGCCGCACGCATTTACCGGCTGGCGGCGCGGTAATGAGCGCCTGAATAAGCGGCAGCCGGTGTCCTGATGCGGTTTACACTTAAAAAAAGAGGAGGCAGCACAACATGATCAAATCGTCTAATTTTTGTCGTGCCATGCTCGGTCTTGCCGCTGCGCTTGCGCTTGGGGCAAGTGTGCTGGCCGCGCCGGCGTATGCCCAGACACAGGCAAAGACCGTGCTGCGCATTTCCACCCCGGCGGTGCCCGATGACTGGCACGCCAAAATGTGGACGGTGTTCAAGGACACGCTGGAAAAAAGTGCGCCCGGTGAATTCGATGTGCAGATCAACCTCAATGCCTCCTTGTTCAAGCAGGGTGCCGAGCCGGCGGCGATGGCGCGCGGTAACCTCGAACTCACCTCGATCTCGGCCTTTGACATCGCCAAGCTGGTGCCGGAGTTTTCGATTTTCACCGCCGGCTACATCGTGCGCGACCCGACGCAGCAGCAAAAAATATTCAACGGCCCGGTCGGCGCCGAGTTGTTCAAGCTGGTGGCCGAGAAGATGGACGTCACACCGCTCTCGACCGCCTACCTGGGCACGCGCCAGCTCAATCTGCGGGATGTGCGCAAGGTCATGACGCCGGCCGATCTCAAGGGCGTCAAGCTGCGCATGCCCGGCACCAGGGAGTGGTTGTTTCTCGGTGAGGCGCTGGGCGCCACCGCCACGCCGCTTGCGTTTGGCGAGGTCTATCTGGGTCTGAAGACCGGCACCATCGACGGCCAGGACAATCCCCTGCCTTCGGTGCGCGCGGCCAAGTTCTACGAGGTGACCAAACAAATCGTGCTCACAGGCCACCTGGTGGACAGCCTGTTCATCGCGATCTCCAACAAGAGCTTCAACGCCATGAGTGCGGCGCAAAAACAAAAGGTCACGGCCGCGGCGCAGGCGGCGGCGCTCTGGAACAACGATAACCGCATCAAGGAAGAATCCCAGTTGGTCGAGTTTTTCAAGAAAGAAGGCCTGCAGGTTGTCACGCCCGATGTCGAGGCTTTCCGTAAATCGGTGCAGGCGGCCTACCAGAACTCCGACTACGCCAAGGTCTGGCCCAAGGGCCTGCTCGAGCGCATCAACGCGACACGCTAGCGGTGGTGGTCTGGTTCAGGCGCGTCACCAACGCCATAGGCGGCGGCCTTTTTCTGGCGCTGTTTGTGGTGTTCATCGTCCAGATCGCGGCGCGCTTTGGCTTTGGCAGGCCGCTGCCCTGGAGCGACGAGGCGGCGGTGATCCTGTATGTGTGGGTCATTTTGTGGGCGTCGGCGCTGATTGTGCCCGCGCGCGAGCAGGTCGCCTTTGACCTTGTCTGGCAGGCGGTTGGCCGCCGCGCAAGGCAGCTCATGTTGATCGCCGGCAACGGGCTGATCGGCGGCCTCGCCCTCGTCGGCCTGCCGGCAAGCTGGGACTACGTGCGCTTCATGGCGCGCGAGGGCACACCGGTGCTGGGCATTCCGCTGATGTGGGTCTACCTGCCCTTCGTGCTGCTGATGGCGGCGCTGGTGGTGCGCTGCGCCTGGGCTGTTGTTAGGGCGGCGCGCGGCTACGACCTTGACGCCGAACTGCGACCCTGATGCCATGACCCCTATGAACCCATGACAATATGACTCCATGACTCCATGACACTAGGAATCAGCGTCCTCGTCGGCATTATGGTCGCCGGCCTGCTGCTGCGCATGTCCATAGGGTTTTCCATGCTCGCCGCCGGCGTCGGCTATCTGCTGGTCAAGCAGCAGGACCTTGGCCTGGTTGCCGAGCAGGTATGCAACGGCTTGTACAACAGCTATGTGCTGCTGGCCGTGCCGCTGTTTGTTTTTGCCGCCAACATCATGAACGCGGGCACGGTAAGCGAGCGCATATTCGATTTTTGCCGCGTGTTGGTCGGGCGCATGCGCGGTGGCCTGGCGCAGGTGGATATCCTGGTCAGTGTGATTTTTTCGGGCATGAGCGGCAGCGCACTCGCCGACGCCGCCGGCCCGGGTCTTGTGACCATACGGCAGATGCTCAAGAAGCCCGGATACACGCCGGGCTTTGCCGGCGCGGTGGTGGTGGCGAGTGCCACGCTGGGGCCCATTATTCCGCCCTCCATTCCGATGGTGATTTATGCGCTGGTGTCGGGTGCTTCGGTCGGTGCCTTGTTCCTTGGCGGGGTGGTACCCGGTGTGCTGATGGCACTGCTGATGATGGGGGTGGTGCATGTGATCGCCACCAGGCGCAATATGCCGCGCGAGGAAAAAATACCGCTGCGCGAATGGCCGGCCATTTTATATCGCGGCGCGCTGCCCCTTTCGCTGCCGCTGGTGCTGCTGGGGGGCATCTACTCGGGCGTGTTCACGCCGACCGAGGCGGCCGCCGTGGCCGCGCTGCACGCGCTACTCCTCGCTGCCCTGGTCTATCGTGCGCTCAGCTGGCGCAGTTTCTGGGGTGTGGTGATGGAGTCCACGCGCGGCAGCGCCGTCATCACCATCATTCTCGCCGGCTCCTTTGTGCTCAACTACGCCTTTACCGCCGAAGGCGTGCCGCAGGCCATGGCCGCGTGGGTGGAGGGCATGCGCCTGTCGCAGACAGGCTTCCTGCTGCTCGTCAACCTGATGTTCCTGGTGCTGGGCTGCTTTCTCGATGTGTCGGTGCTGTTGCTGGTGTTCGTGCCGATGCTGCTGCCGGCGGCCAGGCTGCTCGGCGTCGATCTGGTGCACTTTGGCGTGCTGGTGGTGCTCAATATGATGATAGGCCTGATCCACCCGCCCTTTGGCATGCTGCTGTTTGTGACCAAGGCGCTGACCGGCATTGCCATAAGCGAAATGATGAAGGAGGGCTGGCCCTTTCTCGTCATGCTGTTGCTGCTGTTGTTTGCCATGACGCTGTTTCCACAGATCGTGCTGTGGCTGCCGCAGACCATGGGCTATGTCACGCACTGAGTCTGCCGGCTGACACAGCGCCCGCAGGCCTTGTCGCGCTTGATTGGCGCTGCCGTGTAATCGGCTAATATGGCGGGGATCGGGCGCTCTGATCTATAGCGCAGCTTTGAATTTATTCATATCAACGATTCATCCCAGGGTGAAACAGCATCAATGGCTTCGATAGTATTGATTGAAGACGACACCTCCTTGCGTGAAACGCTCAAGATGCATTTGAGTTCGGAGGGTTACGCCGTGCGCGCGGCCGCCGACGCCGCCGAGGGAATTCGGGCCATTCTTGAGGAAGTTCCCGATCTGATCCTGTCGGATATTTCCCTGCCCTATATGGACGGACTGGAGCTGCTGGATGTGTTGCGTCGCGACGAGACCACCAGCCAGGTACCCGTCATTCTGCTTACCGGGCGGGTGGATGACGACAATTACCTCAAGGGGATGCAGCTCGGGGCCGCCTATTACCTGACCAAGCCGGTATCCCGGGAGGAGTTGCTGAAGACGATCCTGGCCGCTTTGCGCGGGGCAAATAAAACGCCGCCCAAGGTTTAGCCCAAGGGCGGCAGTTGCGTCGCGGCGATACGCCGCGTTGCCTTGTGGTCATTGTGGCCCTTCTGGTCTTTCTGGTCCTTCTGGCCCTTGCAGCTGGCGTGCGCGCTGCCTACCTGGCTGGTCAGTGACGCCGCAATGCAAAACGCCGACATGACTCCCCTACCAGCCGTTGCTGCGCGCCCATGTCGCCGTGATGTCGCCAGCTGCATTGAGCACGGTGTACCGCGGATATTGTGCACCGGTGGCGCAGGCGTGGTTGGGCAGGATGCGCAGTTGCGTGCCCACCGCAAGGGCGAGGGCTTTGGCCGGGTCGCCGGAGCGGTGGGCGATGATGCCGTGCTCCTGGTTGGCCTGGGCCATGATGTAACCGTCGAGCACGCGGCCTTGCGCGTCGCAGACCAGGCCGTAGCCCTGGTCGAGCACCTGCGCCGCGGTGCCCCGATCGCGTGACATGGCCATCCAGCCGGCATCGACGATGGTCCAGCCTTTTTCGCGCTGGTGGCCGATGACGGTAGTGAGCACGGATAAGGCGATGTCGTCCGTGCCGCACACGCCCAGCCCGGCCATGACCAGGTCGAAGAACACGAACACGCCGGCACGCACCTCGGTGACCCCTTCGAGTGACTGCGCGAACAACGCGGTTGGCGTGGAGCCGACGCTGACTGCGGGGCAGGGCAGGCCTGCGGCGCGCAGTGCGCCTGCGGCGGTGACCACCGCCAGGCGCTCCTGTTCGGCCATGGCCCGGATGGCTTCGGTGCCAACGCAATGGTAGGAGCTGCCGGCATGGGTCATGACCCCGGCGAGGGTGATGCCTTGCGCATGCATGAAGCGGCCCAGCGGCAGCAGTTCGGCGGCGCCGGGGGCGAGTCCGGAGCGGTGCCCGTCGCAGTCGATTTCTATCATCGCGGCAAAGCTTTGCCCGGAACTGCGCGCAAAGTCGGCAAGGTGCTGCGCCGCCTCGATGCTGTCGAGAATGAGGGTGAGGCGCACGCCCCTGGCGAGCAGGGCCGCCACATGCGCCAGTTTGCCCGGCGCAATGGCCACGGCGTAGAGCATGTCGTGCACGCCGTTCGCGGCGAAGTATTCGGCCTCGTGCAGCGTCGAGACGGTGATGGGGCCCTCTGGTGTACCCATCAGCCGGCGCGCCACTTCAATGCACTTATTGGTCTTGACGTGCGGGCGGAACGCCACACCAAGGCGCGACAACTGCGTCTTCATGCGCGCGATGTTGCGCTCCATGCGTGCCGCGTCGAGCAGCAGTGCCGGGGTTTCTAAGGCATAGGGGCTGGTGTTGCCAGGCATGGTCGGAGTTTTCTGCTTTGTGGTTTTATCGGGCCGATTCTAGCAAGGCCGCCCGCTTGTGGCGCCCGCCACCCCGACCGGGGGGGGGCTTTAACGCCCCCTGGAATTGCGCAGGTGCGGATTGAGCTTGTCGAGATCGGCCTGCACCTGCTCGCGCGTGCGCTCGTAGACCAGTTCGCGGCCCATGGCGCTGCCGGCGTAGGAAAGATTGTTGCGTGTCGGCTTGAGCTCGCACTTGACGCTGTGCACACCGGTCCCGAGCACCACCTGGATCAGCTCGGCGCGTTTCTCGAACACCACCACATCCATGGACTTGCCGGTGTCGGTGATCTTGACCTTGATCGTTTCGTCGCTCATGTTTTTTGCTTCAGGTGAAGGAGGGGGCGAACCGTGGAACTGCGTGTGATGTCCTGTTGCGGGTCAGTATAGGGGCAAACGCGACCCTGTCCAGTCCGGGGAAAAGCTACAATCGGCACATCGTCTTCCCCCGGGGTTGCCATGTCGTTGTTTTCGCGTTTGCTCGGACAGATCGGCTCGCGCACGCACACACACACGTCCAAGCCCGCACCCCCGCGCGCCTATCCATCCAGCGTTGCACAGTTGCAGAACGACAGGCTGATGCAGCAGGGCTGGTATTACGGCATGGAGTTGATCGAGGGCTTCGGCATGCAGGGCATCTACCCCGAGGACTTTCCAATGCTGCCACGGCAGATGATGCGCAACTGTGAACTGCATGGCGCCGAGTGTCTCGACATTGGCACCATGGAGGGCCTGATGCCCGTGCTGATGTGCCGCGGCGGCGCATCGCGCGTGCTCGCCACCGATGCCAGCGAGCACTGTCTGGAGAAAATCGACGCCGTCAAACATTATTATGGAGTGGACTTTGATTTTCGCACCGTCGGACTGATGTATGACCTGCACCAGAAACTTCCGGGCGAGGGCTTTGACCTCATCAACTGTTCGGGTCTTCTCTATCACGTCGTGTCCCCCATGCACGTGCTGCTGGGCGTGCGCCCGTTGCTCAAGCGCAACGGTCTGATGATCATCTCGACCAACGTCGTCATCTCCGAGCGCCATTTGATGGAGTTCAACGACGGCGGCAGACTGCAGGAGGAAACCAATACCTTCTGGTATTTGTCGGTGAAGTACCTCGACTACATGCTGCGCTTTCTCAAGCTGCAGCCGCTTGACTTCGCCTATTACCCGCACCGGCTGATCCGCTCGAATGTGCGCTATCTCACAGACGTTAATTCAGGTTACCTCTCGGTGGTGTGTCGCGCGCATGACGCGGTGCTGCCGGTTGCGGGCGAGTCCTGGATGGGCAAGGCGGTCGCCGAGTCCTGGGAGATGACCGGCCTCTCCGACTGGCAGCGCGCGGCGCAGCAGACGCGCTCGGCGATACGCTATAAAAAAGAGCCGGATGCGGCGTTCTGGCGCGCCGACGGCAGCGGCCTTGATTTGCATGCGGCGGTGGTGGCCGCGCCGGACCCCGCGCCGGCCACCGATCCGGCCGACACGCACTTCCTGCACCTCTCCCATCTCAGTTAGGAGCCGGTCAGTACACTTGGGCTGTGGCTGGAAAACGGCTCCAGGAGCCGATTTCCAGCTGGTACGGTAACCGGATGCTGCGACTCAGCTGCCGGTTTTCGGAATCGCACGATCCGCCGCTGAGGGCAGGAAGCGGTCGGTGAAAATGTCTTCTACCTTGGGCAGGTTGGGCAGGGCTTCCGATTGCGCCACCGTGTCTATGGTGCGCTTGAGGCGTTCGGCGGTCACCGAGGAGAGGCCGTCCTTGCGCGTCTTGGCCGTTACAACCTGCACCAGTGCGATTTGCAGGCGCTCGAGTTCGACATCGGCATTGATCAACGGGTCGCGATCCTTGAGCACCGCGATGGCCGCCTTGGGGTCGGCGATGGTGTCGCGAATGGCGCGGTTGATCGCGCGGGTGAACGCGGCGACGGTGCGCGGATTGTCGCGGATGAAGGGTTGCGGTGCCATCAGCGCAAGCCCGTACATGTCGATGCCCGCGTCCGAGTACTTGAACACCGACAGTTGCTCCTGTTTCACGCCCATGGCGCGGACCGCCATGATCATCGAGTTGGTGAAGCCACCGACAGCATCGGCGTCCCCGCGCATAAGCATCACCGGCATCAGGTCGGGGGAAGTGGTGACCCAGCTGACCTTGGCGTGCTCCTGCTTTGTCGCCTTGAGCAGTATGGGCATGGTGCTGATGATGGCGGCGCCGGCTGGCGCGGCCACACGTTTGCCGTTCAGGTCCGCGGCGATCCTGATCGGGTTCTTGTCGGACAGGCTGACGAGGCACAGCGGCGTCTCGTCGAAGTACATGTAAAACGCGGTCAGCGCGCGTGCCGGATTCTGCGCGTTGAATTTCACCAAGACCGGCATGTCGGAGAGCCCCATGTGGTAGGCGCCGCCGGCCACTGCGTTGATCACCGCGCCGGCGCCGTTGCCGCGGTCGATGGCCACGCTCTGGAAGCCTTCCTGCTTGAAGTAACCGCGCTTTTCAGCCAGGAAAAACGGCGCGTGCGTGCCCTGTACGGCCCAGTCGAGCATGAGCTTGAGATTGGGTTGTTCGAGCGCCTGTCCGTGGGCTGTGCCACTCAGGCTTAGGGCGGCGAGCAGGAAAGAAAATGCTGCGAGACAACGCGATTTCATGGGATCTCCCGGTTGAGTTTTAATGTGTATCAAACGACAATATATTACTATGAGTAGATGAATTAACTTTGCCGCACCGCAAAAGTGCGTCCCGCCCTGTTTTTGGTCACGGGCCAAATTGCCTCGGCGCTCTGAAGTGCGTCACAATCAACAATGAACGAGCCACAATCAACAAGCCACAATCAACAATCAACAAGCCACAATCCACGAAACGTAGTTTATAGATTCAAATGCCGGACGTAGCATTTTCGGCGTGACCCACATTTCAATATTTAACACCCGGAAGACGACCATGCTCAAACTCCCGTCGCATAACCGCTACGACTATTCGGCCATCGAAACGCGCAAGGACTATTCGTGGCCGGGCGGCAAACGCCTCGCGTTTTACATCGCGCTGAACATCGAGCACTTCGCCTTTGGCGCCGGCATCGGCATCGACCCGTGTGTGCGCGGCGGTCCGCAGACGCAGCGTAACTGGGCCTGGCGCGATTACGGCAACCGCGTCGGCAATTGGCGGCTATTTCGCATGCTCGACGAACTCAAGCTGCCCGCATCGATACTGCTCAATGGCGAGGTGTGTGAGCACTACCCGGAGATCATCGCGCGCATCAAGCAGCGCGGCGACGATGTCATCGGACACGGGCGCACCAACGCCGAGAGCGCGCGCGGGATGTGGGAGACCGACGAGGCACGGCTGATTGAAGATTGCAGTGCGACCATCGCCAAACACTTCGGCAAGCGGCCCACCGGCTGGATGGGGCCGGCGGCGGCCGAATCGGGCGTGACACCCGATTTGCTGAAGGAGGCCGGCTACACCCACAACCTCGACTGGCCGCTAGACGACCAGCCGGTGTGGATGCGCACGCGCTCCGGTCCGATTCTTTCGGTGCCTTATCCACTTGAGCAGAACGATGCCGGCCACCAGGTGGGGCGCGACCACACCGGCCGCGAGTTCGCCGACATGATCGTCGACCAGTTCGAGGAAATGGTCGAGGAGTCGGCTGCCAGGCCGCTGGTGTTCGCGCTTTCCATGCACGGCTTTATCGCCGGTCAGCCGTTCCGTTTCCGGCCGATCAAGCAGGCCATTACTCATTGCGTCAACCACAAGCTCGCCGACCGTGTCTGGTTCACCACCGCGGGCAAGATCGCCGGGCATTGCCTTTCCCTAGAGCCGGGCATCGTTCCCGCCGCCTAGATTGCCAAGGAGTCCAACATGAATAAAGCCGCCGACCCGTCCGTTTCGCTCACCGCAAACGCCACCCACCACCATCTGCGCTGCACGCCCGAAACGGCGCATTGGGGTTTTTTCGACGCGGCCCTCAAGCCGGTGTTGCAGGTGCGCTCGGGCGACCGTGTCACCATAGATTGCGTTTCAGGCGGCCCCGAAGACCTGCCGGCAAAGGACCTGGGCTTTGAATTGCTGCCCGATCACCTTGAAATTCACGCAAGGCTGGCAAAGGGCTCGGGTAATCACATCCTCACCGGCCCGGTCTATGTCGAGGGGGCGAAGCCGGGCGACATGCTCGAGGTGCGCATCCAGGAGATTCGTTTGCGCCAGGACTGGGGCTGGAATATTTTTCGCGCGCTGATGGGCACGCTGCCCTCGGAGTTTCCGTATTTCCGCCGCATGCATGTGCGCCTCAACGCAGATCGCATGACCGCCACAATGCCCTGGAAGCAGGAGATTCCCATACGGCCGTTTTTCGGCCAGCTTGCGGTGGCGCCGCGGCCCGAGTTTGGCAGGCAGAACTCCAAGGAGCCGCGCGAATTCGGCGGCAACATCGATAACAAGGAACTGGTGGCCGGGAGTGTTATTTACCTACCGGTATGGACCGAGGGCGCGCTGTTCTCCACCGGCGACGGCCACGCGGCGCAAGGCGACGGCGAGGTTTGCGGCACGGCGATCGAAACGGCGCTGACAGGCGTGTTCGATTTTATCGTGCGCAAGGACATCAGCTCGAAACTGCCCTTCGCCGAATCGCCCACGCATTACATCACCATGGGCCTGCATACCGACCTCGATGACGCGGTCGAGCAGGCGTTGTCGCAAATGGTCGATTTTATTGCGTCGCGCATTGGCATATCGCGCGCCGAGGCCTACCAGTTCGCCAGCTTTGTTGTAGACCTGCACATCACGCAGACGGTGAATAACGTCAAGGGCGTTCACGCCATGATCGCCAAGGAGCTGGTAAAACGCGGGTGAGCTGCGCCAGCCGCGCGCCCCGGGCTGTTCGCACGGTTCGTACTGTTCATGCAGTTCCTGAAAACAGAAAAGTAGGCACACCATGACTCAAAGCACCGTCAAAGCGCTGCTCCCGTATGCGGTGAACGCCGCCACCCCACCACCCCGCCACTGACACTCGCCGGCGGCGCGCGCGCCAGGCACTGGGTGTTTGCCTCCGGGCTGATGCCCACGCGCATTGGCCCGCCGGCGCAGGGGCTCACTGGTGAGCCTGGATGGACGCTGCAGTTCCGTTCGTTTTGGGAGCGCGCGCGTGCGGTGCTGCGGGCGGGCGGCAGCGACATCGGGCGCACGGTGCGCGCCGACCAGTTTCTGTGCGACTGCCGCGCCATGCCGTTTTTCCATGAGATGCGGCGCCTCGCCTGCGGCACCCACATCCCGCCCAGTACCTTGGTGCTCGAGTCGGCCTTGCTGCTACCCGATGCCGGCGTGAGCATGAATCTGGTGGGCATCGCCGCGGGCGGGCCGACGCTCACACCGATTTTTCCCGCAGGCCTGGACCTGCCCGCGACCTCGTCGTTCGTGCCGGTGATGAAGGGCGGCGGCTTTGTGTTTGTCGCCGGCCTGATGGCCGCTCACGGCAAAGGCGACCTGGGCGGCATCGCGCCCGAAGCCAAAGTCCCCGATGGCCATTTGTGGAAGGGCAACCGCATCCAGCTTGAACTCGATTACCTGCTGAAAAAGAAATTGATCCCCGCATTGGAGGGCGCCGGGTCCGCGCTCGCGCGCGTGATCAACGCCGATGTGTCGATCACCGACTTGCGCGACGCGCCGGCCGGCACGCCGCGTGAGATCGTTACAAAACTTAACGCCAAACTCCTTGTCGTGCTGGCCAAATCCGAGCTGCAGGTCTGGTGCACGTTCATCAAGCAGGCGTGGATCAAGCTGGAGTAGGCCTGCGCGCCGTCAATCGCGCATGAAGATGGCTGAAAAGCCGCGCCAGATGCGGGTTTCCAGCCATATACCACGGCGAGTGGGGTGCGGGTCGCGCGCTTCGCCACGCCTTTTGGCCCCGAACCCGAACCCGAACCCGGGGGCAGACAGAAGCGCGCAGAAGGATTTGCCTCTTGTCGTATGACAAAGTACATTTAGCCCTCGCTGCGGGCAGGGTTCCTCCCAAGTGGCTTTATTCGCATGTGTGTAGTCCGCAGAACCCCGCAGTATCCCGTATCAATCCGCATGCCCCGGCACGCCGCTTCCATGTCGCAGCCTGTCTGTGCGAGACCACGAATGACGCTGTTATCGATCAAAGCCATTGCCCATGACGACGCCCACTCCTGCTTCCCACAATAAAGCGCCGGCACCCGCCGAGAGCGCGATGTCCATGGTGGCGCTGGCGCTGCGGCGTCCCTACACCTTCATCGTCATGGCGATGCTGATCGTGCTGGCGACGCCTTTTGCGCTGCGCAACATGGCGACGGACATCTTCCCCGAGATCAACATCCCGGTAATCAGCGTCATCTGGAGCTACAACGGCCTGTCGGCCCAGGAGATGGGCCAGCGCATCGCCGGCCAGACCGAGCGCGGCCTCACCACCACGGTCAGCGACATCGAGCACATCGAGTCGCAGTCGCTCGCCGGCATCACCGTCATCAAGGTGTTCTTCCAGCCGACGGCTAACATCCAGACCGCCATCGCCCAGGTGGTGGCCTCGGTGCAGACGCAGGTGCGGCAGTTGCCGCCCGGCATCACGCCGCCGCTGGTGATCAAGTACTCGGCCTCGAGCATCCCGGTGATGCAGCTGGCCTTGTCCAGCCCGACGCTGCCCGAGCAGTCGGTGTTTGACGCCGCGGTCAACCAGTTGCGACCGCAACTCATCACCATCCCCGGCGTCGCCATTCCCTTCCCGTATGGCGGCAAGATCCGCCTGATCTCGGTCGACCTCGACCTGCAGGCGATGCAGGCGCGCAATCTCGCGCCCGCGGACGTGGTCAACGCCGTCAACACGCAGAACCTGATCCTGCCATCGGGCACGGCCAAGTTCGGCAGTACCGAATACAGCATCAAGCTCAACGGCTCGACCAACGAGGTCGGCGGCCTCAACGACCTGCCGGTGCGCACCGCCGGTGGCGCCACCATCTACCTTCGCGACGTGGCGCAGGTGCGCGACGGTTTCTCACCGCAGACCAACGTGGTGCGCCAGGATGGCGAGCGCGGCGTGCTGCTGTCCATTCTGAAGAACGGCGGCGCCTCGACGCTCGATATCGTCGCCAACCTGCGAGCGATGCTGCCGCGCGCCAGCGAAATCCTGCCACCGGACGTCAAGGTCTCGCCGCTGTTTGACCAGTCGGTGTTCGTCAAGGCCGCCGTCGAGGGCGTGATCGTCGAGGCGCTGATCGCGGCCGGCCTCACCGCGGCCATGGTGTTGCTGTTCCTGGGCAACTGGCGCAGCACGGTGATCATCGCGCTGACCATCCCGCTGTCCATCCTCGCCTCCATCATCGTGCTGCAGATCCTGGGCGAGTCGCTCAATCTGATGACCCTGGGCGGGCTGGCGCTGTCGGTGGGTATCCTGGTCGACCAGGCCATCGTCACCATTGAGAACATCGAACGCCACCTGCACCTCGGAGTCGAGCTCAAGCAGGCCATCCTGGTGGGCGCCGGCGAGATCGGCGTGCCGGTGTTCGTGTCGACGGTGTGCATCTGTATCGTGTTCGTGCCGATGTTTTTCCTGTCGGGTGTCGCGCGCTACCTTTTCGTGCCGATGGCCGAGGCGGTGGTGTTTGCCATGATCGCCTCTTACATCCTGTCGCGGACACTGGTGCCAACGCTGGTGATGCTGCTCATGGCCGGGCATGGGACCGCCGCCGCGGCGGCCGGCAATGCCAAGCCCGGCCTGCTGCAGCGGCTTTATCGCGCCTTTGACCAGCAGTTTGAGCATGTGCGCCGCGCCTACACGCTGCTGCTGTCGGTGTTGCTGGCCAGGCGGGGCCTGTTCTCCGGGCTGTTTCTTGCGTTTTGCCTGTTGTCCTGCCTGCTCTACCCGGTGCTGGGGCGCGACTTTTTCCCCAGCGTGGATGCCGGCCAGATCAGGTTGCACATGCGCGCCGCCACCGGCACGCGCATCGAGGAGACGGCGCGACTGGCCGACCAGGTCGAGGTGGCGATACGCGAGATGATCCCGGCCACCGAGCTCGAGACCATCCTCGACAACATCGGCATGCCCAATAGCGGCATCAACCTGTCTTACAGCAACGCCGGCACCATCGGCACCTTTGACGGCGAAATCCTGATGTCGCTGCGCAAGGGCCACCGGCCGACCGAGGAGTTCGTCACGCTGCTGCGCGCCGAACTGCCCAAACGTTTTCCCGGCATCGAGTTCTTTTTCCAGCCGGCGGACATCGTCACGCAGATTTTGAACTTCGGCCTGCCCGCCGCCATTGACGTGCAGTTCACCGGCCCGAACATGGTGAAGAACGCCGAGCTCGCGGCCGAACTGACCAAGTCGCTGAAAACCATTCCGGGCGCGGTCGACGTTCACGTGCACCAGCGCCTTGATAATCCGGCGGTGAACCTGCAAATGGACCGCACGCGCCTGCAACAGGTCGGCCTGTCGGCCTTCAACGTCGGGCAGAACGTGCTCGTGGCGCTGTCGGGCAGCACGCAGACTTCGCCGGCGTTCTGGCTCAATCCGCAAAACGGCGTGGTCTACAACCTCGCCATCCAGACGCCGCAATACCGCGTTGATTCGCTCGACGCGCTGCTCAACATCCCGGTCGGGGCGGGGGGCGCGCAGGCGGGCAACAACTCGCAGCTGCTTGGCAACCTGGTCGAGGCCACGCCCAGTTCCAGCCTTGCCGTCGTGTCGCGCTACAACATTTCACCGGCGGTGGACGTGTATGTTAGCGTGCAGGGCACCGATCTGGCGAATGTTGCCGGGCAGGTGCAGCAGCATGTCGACAAGATCCGCACCAAGCTGCCGCGCGGCAGCCAACTGGTCATTCGCGGCCAGGTGCAAACCATGCAGGCGTCCTTCACCGGCCTTATCGTCGGCCTGGCCATGGCCATCGCGCTGGTCTACCTGCTGGTGGTGGTGAACTTCCAGTCCTGGATCGACGCCGCGGTGATCGTCGCTGCGCTGCCCGCGGCGCTGGCCGGCATCGCCTGGATGCTGTTCATCACCGGCACCACGCTGAGCGTGCCGGCGCTCACCGGCGCCATCATGACCATGGGCGTTGCCACGGCCAACAGTATCTTGCTCATCTCATTCGCCCTTGACCGCAAGGCAGAGGGCGTGCCGCCGCTGTCGGCGGCGCTCGAGGCAGGTGCCACGCGCATGCGGCCGGTGCTGATGACCGCGCTGGCCATGATCATCGGCATGATCCCCATGGCCCTTGGCATAGGCGAGGGCGCCGAGCAGAACGCACCGCTTGGCCGCGCCGTCATCGGCGGCCTGCTGTTTGCCACCTTCTCGACGCTGTTTTTTGTGCCCGTGGTGTTCGCCTCAGTCCATCAGTGGCTGGCGCGGCGCGACGAGCTCAGGGCCGCGAAACAAAATATCCAACCAGTCACCCCGCAGGAGAGCTGAGGCAATGTCTGAACAACGTCACAACGAACTGGGCATACACGTGATCGATGCGGCCCCCGGGGAAGAACTTATCAAGCGCCGCCACATCATCCGGCGCGCGAAGATGGCAATGTTCGTGCTCATTCTCCTGCTCGCCGCCGGAGCCGGCCGCACGGTGATCAGCCGCGCGGCCAATGCACAGACCCTGGAAAAAGGCACGGCCGAACGCGCCAAGCAATACGTCAAGGTCACCCAGCCGGGTGCGGGCAGCGCCGCGCAAAGCCTGGTGCTGCCCGGTACGCTGCAAGGCTATGTGCAGTCGCCCATTTCGGCGCGCACCAGCGGCTATCTCAAGCGCTGGTACAAGGACATCGGCAGCCGCGTCGCCAAGGGCGAGCTGCTGGCTGAGATCGACGCCCCGGAGGTGGACCAGCAGTTGTCGCAGGGCATCGCGGCGCGCGAGCAGGCGGCGCAAAGCCTTGCGCTGGCCAAAAGCAGCATGGAACGCTGGGAGGCGCTGCGCAAGCGCGATGCCGTGTCGCAGCAGGAGCTCGACGAGCGGCGCAGCGGTGAAGCGCAGGCCAAGGCCAGTCTCGCCGCGGCCGACGCCAACGTCGAGCGCCTGCGCCAGCTCGAGGGCTTCAAACGCGTTACGGCGCCCTTTGCCGGCGTGATCACGCGCCGCGGCGTTGATACGGGCGACCTTGTTGACGCCGGCGGCGGCACCGGGCGCACGCTGTTCCTGCTCACCCAGACCGACCCCTTGCGCATTTACGTCAACGTGCCGCAGTCGTACGCGCATCTCATCAAGGCGGGCCAGAAGGTCACGGTGACGCAGGCCGAGCTGCGCGGCAGGAGCTTTGGCGGCGAGGTGGCGCGCACCGCGGCATCAATCGACGCCGCAACGCGCTCGATGCAGATCGAAATCAGCCTGCCCAATCGCGAGGGTGAGTTGCTGCCCGGCGCGTATGTGCAGGTGTCACTGCCGATTGCCGTCGGTGGCCTGGCGCTGACCATGTCGACCAACACGCTGATATTCCGCTCTGATGGCATGCGCGTCGCGACGGTGGACGACAGCGGCCGCATCAAGCTGCGCCTGGTCAAGATCGGCCGCAACTACGGCGAGCGTGTCGAGGTGCTCGAAGGTGTCGGTGGCAAGGACAGGGTCGTGCTCAATCCTTCCGATTCGCTTGCCGATGGCGACCAGGTCGAGGTGGTGGCGGACAAGCCCGATGCAGATAAGGCCGATAAGGCCGGCAAGGCAGACAAGGCGGGCAAGGCAGACAAGGCAGAAAAAGCGGCGCCGAACGCCACGGGTGCAAAGGGCAAGTCGTGAGCCAGCGGCACAAACGCGGCGGCCCGGGATTGAAGCGCGTGAGACTGAACGCGTGTGCATGCGTCATGGCGGCCTTACTGCTTGGCGCTTGCGCCGTTGGCCCCGAATACACCAAGCCGCAGATCGACCTGTCGGCGGCGTGGAAGGTCGAGGCGCCGTGGCGCCTGGGCGCCCCGAATGACGGTGAGCGTAAAGGCCCGTGGTGGCAGCGTTTTGGCGATGCCAGGCTCAACGCGCTGGAGGAACAGGCGCTTGCCGGCAGCCCGACGATGGCGCTCGCCACCGCACGACTGGCGCAATCGAACGCGGTGCTCGCCGCCACAGACGCCGGCCGTTATCCGCAAATCGGCATCAGCGCGCGCGACACGCGCACGCGCATATCGGCCAACCGGCCGCTGACCAATAACACCTCGCCCAACTTCACCACAACGCAAAGCGATTATTACGGCGTGCTCACGGCCAGCTACGAGGCGGACTTTTTCGGCCGGGTGCAGCGTAGCGTCGAGGGTGCGCGCGCCTCAGCCGAGCAGGCCGCCGCGGATTTTGAAAACGTGCGCCTGCTGCTCACCTCCGACCTCGCCACGGCGTATTTCAACCTGCGTGCCGTCGATATCGAGATCGACGTGCTGATGCGCGCCATAAAATTGCAGCGCGATTCGCTCACCTATGTGAAATCGCGCCACGAGCTGGGGGCCGCCTCCGGCCTTGATGTGGCGCAGCAGCAGACGCTGCTCGACAATACCTTGACGCAGGTCGATGTGCTGCGCCGCCAGCGCGCGCAGTTTGAACACGCCATCGCCACGCTCGCCGGTACGCCGGCGCCCTTGTTCGCGCTTGCGCCCGATATCCAGGCGCTGCTGCCGCCGGCTGTGCCCATAGGCGTGCCCTCGGACGTGCTCGAGCGCCGGCCCGATGTCGCCGCCGCCGAGCGCGCCATGGCTGCGGCCAATGCGCAGATTGGCGTGGCCAGTGCGGCCTACTTTCCGAGCATCTCACTGGGTTCGTTTTATGGCACAGAGGCGAGCACGCTGGAAAAACTTTTCCTGACGCCCGCCTATATCTGGTCTCTGGGTTTCACGCTGGCGCAACCGCTGTTCGACGGTGGGCGTATTCGCGCCAATATCGAGAACGCCCGCGCCGGCTATGACGCCGCGGTGGCAATCTACCGCCGCGTCATCCTGACGGCGATGCAGGAGGCCGAGGACGGCATCATCGGCGCTGCGGCGCTCGAGCGCGCCCATACCCAGGCGCTGGCGACGGTGGCCAGCGCAACGAACGTGCTTGAGCTGGCGCGCGCGCGTTACGAGGGCGGCCTGGGCAGTTCGCTCGATGTCATCACCGCGCAACAGGCCCAACTGAGCAGCGAGCGCCAGGCCGCGCAACTGCTCGGCCAGCGATTGCTGGTGTCGGTGTTCCTCGTCAAGGCGCTTGGCGGCGACTGGCAGGGCATGAAGAAAATCGTCCGCGAATAAGCCCTGAGAAACGGGGCGCAGCTTGTGCGCCCCTGGACATAGCCTGGAAATGCCCGCCTGGTGCGGCTTTCCAGCCGCCCCGTGGCGGAGAGTGAGGCTGCGGGCGTGTTTCAAGCCTGGATAGTTTAAATTTGACTACCGAACGATCGTTCGGTAGTCTGTCCGTATGCCTGCCAGCGCTTTCCCCGACGCTTTTTCCGGAGTCCTCAGCCAACTGCTGCTCCTGCGCCGGCCGCTGTTCGCAGCCTTTGCCGATTGCCCTGCACGATGCCATGCACGACTATGACTTCACTTGCCACCATTTTGCAGACTGGCCGCGTCTGGCGCGGCACATCGGTCTGTGCCGCCGGCGAAGCCGGCCTTGCCAGCGGCTTTGCCACGCTTGACGCCCAGCTGCCCGGTGGCGGCTGGCCTGTCGGTGCTCTCACCGAAATTCTGCCCGCCCACGAGGGCATAGGCGAGCTGCGTATTCTCGGGCCCGCGCTGGCGCGGCTGTCCGCCCAGGGTCGCAGCCTCGTCTGGATTGCGCCACCCTACCTGCCTTATGCGCCGGCGCTGGCCGCCGCCGGCATCGCCTTGTCGCGCGTGGTGATTGTGCGCACCGCCGATGTCCGCGACGCGCTGTGGGCGGCCGAGCAGGCGCTGCGTGCCAACACCTGCGGCGCGGTGCTGTGCTGGCTTGACCAGCCGCGCCAGGCTGCGCGCCATGCCGCGCGTTTTAATGCGCATTTCACCGCGCATTTCACCGATCTGCGGCGTCTGCAGGTGGCGGCCGAGGGCGGTCATGCCGCGAGTTTTGTGTTTCGCCGCGCTGCTGCGGCAAACGAGTCCTCGCCGGCGCCATTGCGGCTGTCGCTGGACACAGACGCGGGCGGCTTGGCGGTGCGCATCTTCAAGCGCCGCGGCGGGCCGCTGAGCCGGCCCGTGCTCATCCCGGCGCTTGCCACGCCTTTTAGTTCAACCCACAGCGCCGTTCACGCGCAACAACGAAGCTGCCATGCTCTGGATCGCCTGTCACCTGCCGCGCCTGCCGCTCGAACTGTTCGTCTCACCCACGCCTGAGCCCTTTGCCGTCGCACAGGGGCGCTACATCGCCGCCTGCGACAAGAAGGCGCTGGCGCGCGGTGTGCGGCCGGGCATGAGTGTGGCCGCCGCCTGCGCCATCGCGCCGCGCCTGCGTGTGAAATCACGCGACGTCGCGGGCGAGACCGAGGCGCTGCTCGCGCTCGCCGCCTGGTGCGGGCAGTTCACGCCCAATGTCGCGCTGGAGTTCCCCGATGCCGTGCTGCTCGAGGTGTCGGCCAGCCTGACGCTGTTCAAGGGGCTCGCACCCATGCTCGCCGCCCTGCGCGCCGGCCTGGGTGAAATGCATTACAGCGCGAGGATCGCCTGCGCGCGCACGCCGCTCGCCGCAAGCTGGCTGGCGCGCAGTGGCGCGCCGCACGAATACGATGGCGTCCCCGACGAGAGCGTTGCGTTGGAAACGGTGCTCGCCAGGCTGCCTGTGGCGCTGGTTGATCCACAGGGCGAATGGCTGGCCGCGCTGGAGAAAATGGGCATTGCCACCATTGGTGCGCTGCTAGCCCAGCCGCGCGCCGGGCTGACGCAGCGGTTTGGCCATGCGCTGTGCGA
The DNA here is from genome assembly GCA_025356665.1 of Pseudomonadota bacterium. Taxonomy (GTDB): domain Bacteria; phylum Pseudomonadota; class Gammaproteobacteria; order Burkholderiales; family SG8-39; genus CAITSH01. The sequence goes on along the minus strand of JANXRV010000097.1, from coordinate 4,777 downwards.
GCGCCTCGACCAGGCGCTCGGTAGCCTCGCCGATCCGCGCATCTGGGTGGTGCCGCCGGAGTGTTTCGCCGCCAACCTGGAACTGCCGGCCGAGGTGAGCCAGGCCGAGGCGCTGGTGTTCGCCGCGCGCCGCCTGCTGCTGCAGCTGGGCGGGTTTTTGCAGGCGCGCGCCAGCGGCGTGCAGCGTTTCAGCCTGCACCTGGCGCACCGCGAGCGCGCCACCGAAATCCAGATCGGCCTTGTTTCGCCTTCGCGCGACGCCGCGCATTTCACGCTGCTCCTGCGCGAGCGCCTTGCCGCCACCGACCTGCCCGAACCGGTGCGTGCCATGCGGCTTGAGGCCAATGACATCCAGCCGCTGTCGGGTGAGTCGCAGGGCTTGTTTGCCGGCACTGGCGGTGGCGCGGACAAGGCCGACTGGCCACGCCTGATCGAACGTTTGCGCGCGCGCCTCGGCGGCGACAAGGTGACCGGGCTGGCGCTCGCGTCCGAACACCGCCCCGAGCGCGCCAGCATGGATGGCGCGAATGTGAAGGTGAATGCGGGTTTGGGTGGTGCAGGTGGTGGTGGTGTTGGTGTTGGCGTTGGTGTTGGCGTTGGTGTTGGCGTTGGTGTTGGTGTTGGCGTTGGCGTTAGTGTTGGCGTTGGTGTCAGCAGCGATGTTGACCACGGGGCCAAACCGCTGGCAAACATTCCCAAGCTGGGCGACCGCCCGCTGTGGTTGCTGCCCGAACCGCGGCCGCTGCCCGAGCTGGGTGCCGCACCCCAACACGAAGGGCCGCTCGCACTCATCGCCGGCCCCGAGCGTATTGAGTCAGGCTGGTGGGAGGATGCGGGCATCAAGCGCGATTATTTTGTCGCGCGCACCCAGGCGTTGTCTTATGTGTGGATTTACCGTGAACGCCAGCCGGCCGGACGCTGGTATTTGCACGGATTGTTTGCGTGAGAACCCTTTACTGCTGTCATTGCGAGGAGGCGAAGCCGACGCGGCAATCTCGTGGCATTGCGACGGCAGTCACAAGCGCGATGAGATTGCTTCGCTGCGCTCGCAATAACAAGTAATAACAAGCAATGACAGCAACGACCACGAATTTTAAAAGGTGACTGCAGGTCGCTTTGCTGACTGAGTAGCCAAACCCGCCCATGTATTCCGCCTTGCCCGCCTATGCGGAGTTGCACTGCCTGTCGAATTTCACCTTCCTGCGCGGGGCCTCGCACGCCGCCGAACTGATCGAGCGCGCCGCCGCGCTCGGCTACGCGGCGCTGGCCATCACCGACGAGTGCTCTCTTGCCGGCATCGTGCGCGCGCATGTCGCCGCCAAGGAGGCCGGCCTGCATCTCATCGTCGGCAGTGAAATCAGGCTGGCCGACGGGCCGCGCCTGGTGTTGCTCGCCACCGACCGCGCCGGTTATGGCAGGCTGTCTTCGCTGATTACGCTCGGGCGACGCCGCGAAAAAAAAGGCGGCTATCGCCTGCTGCGTGCTGACATCGCCGGTGGTGTTCCCGGTTGTCTTGCGCTGCTCGTGCCCGATGACAACACAGACACGGCTGTGCTTGGCTGGTTCGCGCAGTGTTTCAAGGGCCGCGGCTGGATCGCCGTCGAACTGCATAAGGGCGCCGATGACCGCGCGCGCCTGGCGGCGTTGCGCGTGCTGGCGGATGAAAGCGGCCTGCCGCTGGTGGCCGCCGGCGGCGTGCTGATGCACCAGCGCTCGCGCCAGCCGCTGCAGGATGTGCTCACCGCCATCCGCTTGCGCACGCCGGTGGCGCGTTGCGGGCGGCAGTTGCAGCCCAATGCCGAGCGTCACCTGCGCCAGCGCATGCACCTGGCGCAGGCCTATCCGCCCGAGCTGCTGGCCGCCACGCTAGACATCGCCGCGCAATGCGATTTTTCTCTAGACACGCTGAAGTATGAATATCCGCGCGAGCTGGTGCCCGCCGGCGAGACGCCGGCTGGCCATTTGCGCAAGCTCACGCTGCGCGGCCTTGACAAGCGCTTTCCGCAAGGCGTGCCGGACAAGGTTGGCGCGCTGATCGAACACGAGCTGGCGCTGATCGCCGAGCTCGGCTACGAGCCGTTTTTCCTCACCGTCGAGGACATCGTCAGCTTCGCCAGGGGCGCGGGCATCCTGTGCCAGGGCCGCGGTTCGGCCGCCAACTCGGCGGTCTGCTACGCGCTGGGCATCACCGCGGTCGATCCGGCGCGCATGTCCATGCTGTTCGAGCGCTTCATCTCCAGGGAGCGCAACGAGCCGCCGGACATCGATGTTGATTTCGAGCATGAGCGGCGCGAAGAGGTGATCCAGTACATCTATAACAAATACAGCCGCGAGCGCGCCGCGCTGGCGGCGACGGTGATCTGTTACCGCCCGAAAAGCGCGCTGCGCGACGCCGGCAAGGCGCTTGGCCTGGAGGCCGACCAGGTCGATCGCCTGTCGCGCAGCATCGCCTGGTGGGACGACCGCAAGGATCTTGGTGCGCGCTTTCGCGAAGCGGGCTTCGATCCGGAGTCGCCTTTGATGCGAAGGCTGTCGCTGATCGCCGACGCGCTGATGGGTTTTCCGCGCCACCTGTCGCAGCATGTCGGCGGCTTTGTCATTTCACGCGGGCCGCTGTCCGAGTTGGTGCCGGTGGAGAACGCCGCCATGGCGGAGCGCTCGGTCATAGAGTGGGACAAGGATGATCTTGATGCGCTCGGCCTGCTCAAGGTTGACGTGCTGGCGCTGGGCATGCTCACCGCCATGCGGCGCAGCTTTGACCTGGTTTCGCAGCGCCGCGGACTGGCCTTTGGCATGGATGATGTGCCGGCCGAGGACCCGGCCACCTACGCCATGTTGCAGCGTGCCGACTCGGTCGGTGTTTTCCAGGTTGAGTCGCGGGCGCAAATGTCCATGCTGCCGCGACTCAAGCCGGAAAAATTCTATGACCTTGTCATCGAGGTGGCGCTGGTGCGGCCCGGGCCGATACAAGGGGGCATGGTCCATCCCTACCTGCGCCGCAGGCAGGGCCTCGAACCGGTGGTGTATCCGAGCGCGGCGGTCAAAGGCGTGCTCGAGCGCACGCTGGGCGTGCCGATTTTTCAGGAACAGGTGATGCAGTTGGCGGTGGTGGCGGCGGGTTTCTCGCCGGGTGAGGCCGATCATTTGCGCCGCTCCATGGCGGCCTGGAAGCGCAAGGGCGGCCTCGCGCACCTTGAGTCGCGGCTCATCGGCGGCATGCTCGAGCGCGGCTACCAACCCGAATTCGCCCAGGCCATTTATCAGCAGATACTGGGCTTTGGCAATTACGGTTTTCCCGAATCGCATTCGGCCAGCTTCGCCTTGCTCGCCTATGTGTCGGCCTGGCTCAAGTGCCACGAGCCGGCGGCCTTTCTTGCGGCGCTGCTCAACAGCCAGCCCATGGGCTTTTACCAGCCGGCGCAATTGCTGCAGGACGCGAAGCGCCATGGCGTTGAGGCGCGCGCCATCGATGTGCAGGCGAGCGCTTATGCGTGCACGCTCGAGGCGGCCGGTGAGGGCGTGGCGGTGCGCCTGGGTTTGCTGATGGTCAAGGGCTTGTCGGCCTCCGGCGGCGCGCGCATCGTCGATGCGCGGGGCGGGGGTGGCTTTACCACTGTGGCCGATGTGGCCGAGCGGGCGCAACTTGATGTGCGCGACATGAAGGCGCTGGCCGCGGCCGGTGCGCTCGCCGCGCTGTCCGAGCACCGCCGCCGCGCCTATTGGGATGTCGCCGGGCTGAGGATAAAGGCGGCGAGGGGTGGCGCCAAAACCGGCACCGGTAGCGTTGATAACGCTGACGCCGTTGCCAGCGCGGACACCGATGATGTCGCTGACCCTATGGGCCAGATCCGTGAGCGGCCCCCTACGCAAATCCGTACGCAAACCCGTACGCAAATCCAGACCGACCTTTTTTTTGGCGAACCGCTCAGCGAAGCCGCGCCGGTGCTGATCGCGCCCACCGAGGGCGCGAACATCGTCGCTGATTACAACAGCACCGGCTTTTCGCTCGGCCGCCATCCGCTGGCGCTGTTGCGTCGTCGTTTGGGCGAGCTGCGGTTTTCAACGGCGGCGCAAATCGGTGCGCTGCCGCAGGGGCGCAGCATCCGCGCCTGCGGCATCGTCACCAGCCGCCAGCGCCCCGGCACCGCATCGGGCGTGGTCTTTGTCACGCTCGAGGACGAAACCGGCTGTGTGAACGTGGTGGTATGGAAGGACATCGGCGCGCGCCAGAGAAGCGAGCTGCTGGGCTCAAGCCTGATGGGCGTGGAGGGTGTGATCGAACGCGAGCAGGGCGTGGTGCATCTCATCGCGCGCCGGCTGTTCGATCACAGCCGCATGTTGGGCAGGCTTAACACCGAGAGCCGGGATTTTCATTGAGCCGGCCGCGGCCGCGGCCGGGTGACGGCTGCCCATGCGGGTTTTGAAAAATCGGCAAGGCTGCACTCATGCGGTCATAGGTTTGCCGGCCCCCGGGGTGTCGGCGTAAAAATACTGCGTAAAAGTTAATTATCTATTTACAAATATTAATATTAAACATTAATATATGTAATGGAACGTCACTCTGAATCCGTGTCAGTGTGGTTTTCTATCCTTCGATTCAATATCCCAAAAGGATAGTTGCAAATGGCGATTGGTTCTAGGGGCTGTTGACATTCAAGCGAGCCAGACGAAGGTGCAGACCAGATGCAAGAAGGCCATATAGTGGGGATCGAGTTTTTCGTATCGCGTGGCAACACGCCGAAAGTGCTTGATGCGCGCGAAGAAGCGTTCGATCAGG
>JANXRV010000093.1:0-29813 GCA_025356665.1 Pseudomonadota bacterium | reverse complement strand
TGGGAGCCTTCGGCGGATATCCGCAAAAGGCCCAAAGTCTGCGCCTCGACGTTCAAATCGAGACCAGAAAATATTACTCGTTTCCGCATGTCAATCATCAACTTATAACCGTCTCTCGTGAAAACGTTGGGACACTACTGAGGGATAGTATGAAATTACTTATTACCTTCATTCTGAGCGTGTCGTTTCTCAGCTCGACGCAGGCTCAGGAAAGTGTGCAACGGGTAGCGTTGGTCATTGCTAATGCCGCATACAAGGACGTCAACGCACTCACGAATCCCGTCAACGATGCCAAATTGATAAGCGCCAAGCTTGCTGCAATTGGGTTCAAAGTGACGATGGTAACGGACGCCAATTTTAAGCAATTCAAAGATGCTCTTTCGCAATATAAAAGTGATTCTGTAGGTAGCGACATAAGCGTACTGTTCTACTCAGGACATGGCGTAATGTTAGATGGGGTTGCCTACATGATCCCTATTGATGTTCCGAAATCTGCGGTATCTGACAAGGCCGGGCTTAAAGAAACCAGTATTGGGTTGAACTACGCAATACAAGAGTTTATGGGCGGCAAAAGAAAAGTTATTTTTTACGATACGAATTTAAATGACCCGTACGATTGGGAACCGCCAGATTCGCCAATTAGTCTGAAGAACAATGACCCTGGTAATGCACTGATTGCATTTGCAACACGGCGCGGTGGTCTCGCTGAGGATGGTCATAAGGTTAGTTCGCCATTCAGTTCGCCATTCACCAATGCGCTAATGGAAAACATTGACCAGCATAAAGAACTATCCGTTGTGCTTCGACAAGTTCGCGCTAATGTGATTAAGGCTACCGAGGGGCGACAGCAACCTTGGGTATATGACGCCTTGACGGGGGAAGAGTTAGTGCTGCAAGCGTTTAAACCAATCAATAAGTAACAGACCGCCAATGCTGAGAACTTTGCTTGCGCTGGTTTTCTTTTGTGTTTTGCATAATGCGGCTGCTCAACAAAAAGAGCAGCGGGTGGCTTTGGTTATTGGCAACAACGACTACCAGTACGCGAAGAAGCTGGATAACGCCGTGGCCGATGCGCAGGCGTTTCGACGCGAACTGGAGGCGCGGGGGTTTCAGGTGGTGTATCGGGAGAATGCCAACCGTCGTGCGATGAACGGAGCGATGGAAGAGTTCATCGGTAAGCTTGGCACCGACGCGATAGGCCTGGTCTATTACTCCGGGCATGGCGTCCAGATTAATGGTGCGAACTATCTTGTGCCGACGGATCTTTCGGCGAAGACCCCATCGGACTTTGCCTATGATGCGATTGATCTGGAGAAATTGGTTAACCGTGTTTCCCAAGCGCAGGCGAAGTTTTCTCTGGCGGTGATTGACGCCTGTCGGGACAACCCGTTTCAGGGTAATGGGAGGGACATAGGCGGGAGCCGTGGGCTGGTGGCGCCCTCGGGCAACGCATCGGGGATGATGGTGGTGTATTCGGCCGGGGCAAACCAAAAGGCGCTGGACCGCTTGAGTGATGCGGATCGCAACCCGAACGGCTTGTTCACACGCGAGTTTCTCAAGGCGATGCGCATACCCGGCCTGACGGTTCAGGAAGCGGTAAATCAGATCAAGACCTCGGTTATCGCCCAAGCGAAGGGCGTGGGGCATGTGCAGACCCCGGCTATTTACGACCAGTCGGTGGGGACATTCATGTTCACGCCCGGCCAAGCGCCAACGGACAACATTGTTCGGCCAAATCTCGTAGTGGTAGTCCCGGAGATGACCGCCGCTCAGCGTGAGGATGCGTTCTGGACGGATGCCAAGGCTGCTGGGAATAAAGAGGCGTTTGAGGGTTATCTGGAGAGTTATCCGAAGGGACGCTACGTTAGCTTGGCAAGAGCGAATATCGCGCGCTTGTCTAAGGATGTGCAGGTAGTCAGCGCCCCACCTGTTGTTGCGCCGGTCATTACTCCGCCTGTGACTAAGCCGGTCATCACAAACCCCGCCAGATTGCCCGGAGGGACGTTCAAGGACTGTGACGACTGCCCAGAAATGGTGGGGATACCGGCTGGGAGTTTTGAGATGGGCGGTCAGGCAGCCGACGAGACGCCTCGCCATCGGGTCACGTTGAGCGCCTTTTCTATGGGCAAGACGGAGGTAACCCGAGGCCAGTGGCGATCGATAATGGGTAACATCGTGACGCCCTACGAAGCCTGCGGTGATACCTGTCCGATAGAGGGCGTAAGTTGGGAGAATGCCAAGCTATTTATTAGCAGGTTAAACCTCAAGACGGGTAAGCAATATCGTCTGCCCTCAGAGGCAGAGTGGGAATACGCCTGTCGGGCGGGTGGGCAAGATGCGTATTGCGGTAGCGGAGGAACTGATGACCTGGGCTGGCATAACGGCAATAGCGGAGGGGCGCCTCATCCTGTGGCAGGCAAGAAAGCCAATGCTTGGGGGCTGCATGATATGAGCGGTAACGTGCTGGAGTGGACCGAAGATTGTGGCAATGTCAATTACAGTGGCGCTCCAACTGATGGCCGTTCTTGGACTACAGGCGAGTGTTCCAGGCGGGTGGCGCGGGGCGGTTCCTGGAGCGTCATTCCGTGGTACTTGAGAGCCGCTGGCCGCAACTGGCTACCGACCGCCTTCCAGGGCCTCAACATCGGTTTCCGTGTTGCCAGAGACAATTAAATCATGGGTCTTGGGCGCTCTACCAGGAGTGTTTTTTCCCCAAGCGTTCAGACCTGCGGCGCTTTCCTTGCGGTTGTAGTCACAACGGTAAAGGCTGCCATGAGCGTAGTCGGCGCAGCAATCAATGCGTTTCTGCCGAGCGATTATAAGAAGTAAGCGCAGGTATAAGCTGGAATATGCCCGCTGGGTGGCTTGGCCAACCTGGTGCGAGAAACACGGGATCGACTGCCTGCGTCGGTTTAAACGCAAGGGCACCTGGGCAAGTGGCTTGGGGGAGGGGACAGCTCCAAAGGTGAAAACGATATAGCTCGGTTTTCGGTGCGGGATAAGTACTGATTGTGAAGGTTGTCCAATGACACGATGGTTGATTCCGATTTTAGGTTTTGTTCTGCCTGCATTGGCATTCGCCGGCGGCTCTAATTATGGGCTTACACCGGGTGCGCGGGAGCCTTCTGGAAAAATAACCGAGTGGCCGTTGCCAACCCAGCGCTTTGCACGCGACCCGGCCGTGGCGCCCGATGGCAGCATTTACATTTCGGTGATGTCCGGTAACAAGATTGCCCGCTTCGACCCGGCAAGCCAGACGTTCAGTGAATGGGAGCTGCCCGTCGACACCAGTCCGCATGGTGTCATGCCCGACCGGGAGGGGCGTGTCTGGTTCGCGGGCAATGGCAACGGCAGTCTGGGCCTGCTCGATCCCGCGAGTGGCAAAGTGAGTTTGTTCAAGACGCCCTCGGGTGGCGGCGGTCCCCACACCTTGGTGCTCGGTGATAACGGCGACATCTGGTTCACCGGACAGAGCGGCAACTACCTTGCCCGATTCGAGCGTACGCCGGACGGCAAAACCGGCAAGATAACCGAATTCAAAATGCCTGGTAGTCCCTACGGTCTGGCCATCGACAAGCAGGGCAATATCTGGGTTTGCCGCTACAGCGCGGACAAATTGGGCAAGCTCGACCCCAAAACCGGCAGGATCACGGAGCTGAGCACGGGCGCCGGATCGCGGCCGCGCCGGATCGCAGCCGCGCCAGACGGCACGCTGTGGGTCACGCTTTACGGCAAGGGCACGCTCGCACACATCGATCCGCTAAGCGGCAAAGTGCTGCGGGAGTACGCGCTTCCGGCCGGCGCCAATGCCGGCCCGTATGCGGTGAACGTTGATGCGGCGGGCAAGGTCTGGGCTAACGAAATCGAGAGCGACTCCGTGGTGCTGCTTGATCCTGCGGCCGGAACCATGCGCGTGTTTAACCTGCCGTCCAAGAACACCGGCATTCGCAAGGCGGTGATCGATGCCCAGGGGCGTTACTGGTACGTGGGCAGCCACAACGGGCGGCTGGGGGTCATCGAATAGAGATTCATGCGACCGCGTGCACAGACCGTTTGTGGGGTCTAGAATGGATACGTAGCTTTTGAACCTCGTTTTTCGAGTGCGATACTGGTATTAAAAATGGTAATCACTGTCAGGGTAGGCAGTGTTGTTTCGATGCAGTCCCTTTGGAGGAATCGCCATGTTTCAATTTTTTCTTAAATCTATTGCCTTGCTGGCATTAGCCATTGCCACCGGCGCCCAGGCACAGACCTACCCGACCAAGTCGATCACCATGGTCGTGCCCTTTGCCGCGGGCGGCCCGACCGACACGCTTGGCCGCAACCTTGCGCAATCGATGACCAAAATACTCAAGCAGACGGTGATCATTGAAAACGTCGGTGGCGCAGGGGGGACCATAGGCGTTAATCGCGTCGCCAAGGCCGGTCACGACGGATACACGGTGTTGCTGCATCACATCGGTATGTCCACTGCGCCGGCTCTTTATCGCACGCTGCCGTACAAGACGATGGACGATTTTGAATATATCGGCCTCGTCGCCGATGTGCCGATGACACTCATTGCCCGCGGCAATTTTCCGGCCAAGGATTTCAAGGAGTTCCTCACCTACATCAAGGCGAACAAGGAAAAAATTTCTTACGCCAATGCCGGTCTGGGCGCCGCCTCACATCTTTGCGGCATGCTCTTTATGAGTGCCATCCAGACCGACTTCACGACCGTGCCGTACAAGGGTACGGGTCCCGCCATGAATGATTTGCTCGGCGGACAGGTGGACTTCATGTGTGACCAGACGACCAACACCACCGGCCAGATCATGGGCGGCAAGGTCAAGGCCTTCGGCGTTACGACCAAGACCCGTGTCGCCTCGCTAAAGGACATCCCGACTTTGGCGGAGCAGGGGCTCAAAGACTTTGAGGTAGGTGTATGGCATGGCGTCTACGCCCCCAAAGGCACGCCAAAGCCGGTGCTCGACAAGCTGGTCGCAACCCTGCAAGAGGCGCTGCAGGATCCGGACCTGAAGGCCAATCTTGCCAAGCTCGGAACCGAGCCAGTGCCGCAAAAAGACGCGACACCCGATGCGTTGCGCAACCATCTCAAGGCTGAGATTGATAAATGGGGTCCCTTGATCAAAAAAGCCGGGGTCTATGCTGACTAAAGCAGCCGGAGACTGGCGATAAGAAAAGGCGGGGGTGATTTTCCTCCGCCTTTTTTTATGCCGCGTTACTTTTTTGGGGGGCACGGGGCAGGCCGTAGCGACACCAGATGAGGCTTTGCTGGCAAAACGGGGAGAGGGCGCACGTGCCCATGGTTCGTCATGCGTATGCCCCTGGAACGGCAAGCCGTAAGGCCTAAAAACAAACAGGCGTCCGAAGACGCCTGTTTGCGTAATGCGACGTGTGTCTTTCAGGCGACGCCGTGCTTCTTGAACCAGGCGAGCATGCGCTTCCACCCGTCCTCTGCGGCTTCTTTGCGGTAGCTCGGGCGATAGTCGGCGTGAAAGGCGTGCGGCATGTCAGGGTAGACGTGGATCATCGACTGCTTGTCTTTGCCGAAAGCGAGCAGACCGGCATTCATGCGATCCACCATCGTTTGCGGAATGCCTGAGTCGGCGCCACCGTAGAGGCCCAGCACCGGTGCGCTCAACTGGTCGGCCACATCCATCGGCGTCAAGGGCATAGCCGGCGGCATTGGGTTGAGGCCACCGTACCAGGAGACCCCCGCTTTAACCTGTTTGCTGTGTGCGCTGTACATCCAGACGGTGCGGCCACCGCGGCACATGCCGGTGATGCCGAGCTTTTTAGCGTTGACCTTGGGCTGGGTGCCCAAAAAGGCGACCACGGCATCGAGGTCGGCCAGCATGACCTTGTCTTCGAGGGAGTTGGCTTTGCCTATGACTTCCTTGATGTCGGCGATCTTGGACAGGTCGCCGCTGCGGAAGAACGGATCCATGGTGATGGCGTAGTAGCCTGCTTTGGCGAGGCGGCGGCAGATATCGCGCTGGTATTCGTGCATGCCGAAAATTTCCGGGACGACGAGAATCGTGGCGTACTTTCCGGCCTTTTTCGGCGCGGCGAAATAAGTGGGGATGTTGCCCCCGGCAACTGGAATTTGCGCGCTGCCGGTTTCCAGGCCATCGGCCGCGGTGATGATCGCCGTTTGCGCCACAGCCGGACCGGCCGAAAGGGCAAAACCGGTGGCGATGCTCGATGCGATGAAGCTGCGCCGGGTGAATTTGACCTCGGTGATCAAGCTATCCATGTCGGGGTTATTGAAACCTGTAATGCTGTCTGCGCGGTCGTTCATGCATTTCTCCTGGGCGATGGGTTTTTTTTGAGGGGGTGGCGTACTACGTGATTGGGCTAGAATTCACTAGCGAACACATTCTGCCACCAACCTATTCCATTCATATGACTGCAGTCAGCCGCTATCCGTTTCCCGAACTAAAAGATCTTCCCGCGGACATCCGCGAGCGCATTCTGGCGGTGCAGGAAAAATCCGGTTTCGTTCCGAATGTTTTTCTTGCATTTGCACGCCGGCCGGAAGAGTTTCGCGCGTTTTTCGCCTATCACGATGCATTGATGGAAAAAGACGGTGGCCTCTCCAAGGCGGAGCGCGAGATGATTGTTGTCGCCACTTCAGCTGTCAACCAGTGCCAGTATTGTGTGGTGGCGCATGGCGCGATCCTGCGCATTCGCGCCAAGAACCCGCTGGTGGCGGACCAGGTTGCCATCAATTATCGCAATGCCGACATCACGCCGCGGCAGAAGGCGATGCTCGATTTCGCGATCAAGGTCGCTCTTCGTTCGGCTGAAATCGACGATACCGATTACGCACTGCTGCGCGGGCATGGGTTTAACGACGAGGATATCTGGGATGTCGGTGCCATCGTCGCATTTTTTGCACTGTCCAATCGGATGGCCAATCTCGTCGACATGCGCCCCAATGACGAATTTTTTGTCATGGGGCGGCTGCCGAGGGAAAAGCAGGGCGCCGACCAAGGGCCTTAGCGCAAGCGCGGCAAGGTGGTGAACAGCACCCATATGAAGGCGGCGATAAGCACGGCCAGCGGGATCATCAACAGATAGAGCGACAGTCGTTTTTGGCGACGCCGGTTTTTCGTGGCCTCCTCGGCCATCAGCAGTGCCAGTTGTTCTTCCAATCCCATGGCAGTGTCAACTCGAGTCGGGCCCGCTGATAGCTTGGCGGTGGCCGGCACGGCCGGAGCAGGTGATGCAGGCTGTTTTGGTCTTGGCGGAGGGGCCGATCCGGCCGATTGCGCTGGCGGCGCGGGCGGTGTTGGTTGTGCGCCGGACGCATTACGGCTGGCGGCGACTTCGCGCTTTGCCATTGCAATCAGTGCTGCTTCTTTGTCGCTGAGTTTGCCGTGCTTTTCCATGTTGTCGCGTGCGTGTCCGATAGCCTGGCGCCATGCCCTACATTAGTACGATATCAAACTGCTCCTGGGCATAACTCGTCTCGGCCTGCATGGAAACCGGCTTGCCGATGAAATCCTCGAGCATGGCCAGCGACTGTGATTCCTCGTCATGCAGGAAATTGATTACTGCGGGCGCCGCCAGCACGCGGAATTCCCGTGCGCTGAACTGGCGCGATTCGCGCAAAATTTCACGCAGTACTTCGTAACAGACGGTGCGCGCAGTTTTGACTTCGCCCCGGCCGGCGCAGGTGGCACAGGGCTCGCACAGCACGTGGGCAAGACTTTCGCGGGTGCGCTTGCGCGTCATCTCCACCAGCCCCAGCGCGGTAAAGCCGCTCACTGTCATTTTGGTGCGGTCGCGCGACAAGGCCTTGTTCAGTTCGGCCAGCACGGCGTTGCGATGCTCCTCGTTGTCCATGTCGATGAAGTCGACGATGATGATGCCGCCAAGGTTGCGCAGGCGCAGTTGCCGCGCGATAACCAGGGACGCTTCGAGGTTGGTCTTGAAAATGGTGTCATCAAAATTGCGCACGCCGACGTAACCGCCGGTGTTGACGTCGACCGTGGTCATCGCTTCAGTCTGGTCGATGATGAGATAGCCGCCTGATTTCAGGTCGACGCGGCGTCCCAGCGCCCGTTCGATCTCATCCTCGACGTTGTACAGGTCAAACAGCGGCCGCTCGCCCGAATAGTGTTCCAGCCGCGACGAGGCCGCCTGCGTGTAGTCGGCGGCAAATGCCTGCAGTTTTTGAAAATTTTCGCGCGAATCGATCATGATGCATCCGGTCGCATCGTTGACGAAGTCGCGCAGCACGCGCTGCGCCAGCGAGAGATCCTGATAGAGCAGCGAAGGGGCGGGGGCCGATTGAGAGCCTTTGCGGATGTCCTGCCACAGCCGGCGCAGGTAGGCGACATCGGTTGCCAGCTCATCGCGGCAGGCGGTTTCGGCCATGGTGCGTATGATGAAGCCGCCCTTCTCCTCCGGCGGGATCAGTTCCCGGAGCCGCGTGCGCAGGGCCTCGCGTTCCGCTTCGTTGCCGATCTTTTGCGAAATGCCGATATGCGCATCCTGCGGCAGGTAGACGAGCATGCGACCGGCGATGGAAACCTGGGTCGACAGCCGCGCCCCCTTGGCGCCGAGCGGATCCTTGACCACCTGAACCATCAGCGGCTGGCCTTCGGCAAGGATTTTCTCGATTGGTCTGGTTGGCGGGCCGTTTCGATGGGCGGTCTCGTCGCGATCTGCCTGGGACCGCTCCTCCCAGATGTCTGCCACATGCAAAAAAGCGGCGCGCTCAAGACCAACGTCGACAAACGCCGATTGCATGCCTGGCAGGACGCGTACGACCTTGCCCATGTAAATATTGCCGACCAGGCCGCGGTTGGCGGCACGCTCGATGTGCAACTCCTGCACCACGCCGCTTTGCATGATCGCAACGCGTGTTTCCTGCGGCGTCACATTGATGAGAATGTCTTCGCTCACGACTGGATTTCCCTCAGCAATTGGGCAGTTTCAAAAAGCGGCAGGCCCATCACGCCCGAATAGCTGCCACGCAGCGTGGCGATGAACGCCGCGGCGCGGCCCTGGATGCCGTAAGCGCCGGCCTTTCCCGTGGGCTCGCCCGATGCGATGTACGCGCTGATTTCTGCGTCGGCAAGCTCGCGGAAGCGCACTTGACTGTCGTTGAGTGCGAGCAAACGCCTGTCGCCCGATTGCAGCGCCACCGCGCTCAGTACGCGGTGTTCCCGGCCCGAGAGCAAGCGCAGCATCCGCGCCGCATCGGCGTCGTCGGCTGGCTTGGCGAGGATCTCGTCGCCGACATACACGGTGGTGTCGGCCGCAAGCACCGGGAGCGGCAGCAGCTTTCGTTCAGTCATGCGCCGCCAGGCGCTGGCGACTTTGAGCGCGCATACGCGCCTGACATAGACTTCGGGCAGTTCTCCGGGCAGCGGGTCTTCGTTGATATCCGCGCCGCGCCCGGGATGCTCGCGCAAGAGCAGCGTCTGGTAGCGCACACCGATTTGCGCCAGCAGTTCGCGCCGCCGCGGGCTGCGTGAGGCCAGATAGATGTGGGGGAAGGGCATGGGGAGTTGGAAAATGAAAAATGGAAAATGGGAAATGGGAAATGGGAAATAGTGAATGGGGAATGGTCTTTATTCGCCCTAGGCGGTGTGCTTGCAGTATTGCGCAGGGGTGGTCGCCATTTCCTTTTTACCATTTACCATTCTCGACTCCCGATTTTGCGCTTACTCGCGATGGTAGGGGTGGCTTTGCAGAATCGACCAGGCGCGGTAGATTTGCTCGACGAGCAGCACGCGGGCCAATCCGTGTGGCAAGGTCAGACTCGACAGCCGGATACTCAGGCGAGCGCTGTCCTTGATCGATTTGGCGAGGCCATCCGGACCGCCTATGAGCATGGCGATATCGGTGGCCGAATCTTGCCAGTGTCTGAGTTTTTCGGACAGGCGCATGGTGGTCAGGTCTTCGCCATGTTCATCACACACCACGCGGGCCGCGCCCTGTGGGGTGGCCGCCTCGATGCGCGCCGCCTCGGCGCTCAGCAACTGCGGAACGCTTTTGCCGGAACTGCGCGCTTCGGGTCGGACTTCGACCAGGGCAAAGGCGAAATTTCGCGGCAGGCGCTTGGCGTAATCGGCGAATGCCGCGTCGACCCAGCCGGGCATCTTGTGTCCGACTGCGACGACGGTGAGTTTCATTTTCTGCGGGGACTGGCTTTTTTAGGCGCTGCGGTGCGTTTTTTCGCTGCCGCGGCCTTGGCAGGTTGGGCAGGTCGGGCAGGTCGGGCAGGTTTGGACTTGGCGACTTTGGGTTTGGCCGGGGCTTTTGGCGCCGCGCTGCGCGCTTTCGCGGCCGGATGGTCCCATAACTCTTCGAGGTTGTAGAGCGCGCGCGCGGCCGGTTGCATGACGTGAACGACAATGTCGCCCAGATCAACCAACGCCCACTCACCACCCGCGGTGCCTTCGATGCCGTGCACTTTGGCGCCCAGTTCCTTGAGCTTGACCTGGACGTTGTTGGCCAGGGCGTTGACCTGCCGGGTCGACTCGGCCGTGGCGATGATGACGCGTTCGAACATGGAACTGAGGTGCTCGACCTTGAGCACAACGATATCGCGTGCCTTGATGTCCTCAAGCGCCTCGACGACGGCGTTTTGGAGTTTCAGAATGCTGCTGGGTTTGGAAGTGGCCAATGGATGCCTTGAATGGGTGCTGGGTTGGTGTTGGGTTGGTGTTGTGCGGGGGTTAAACAGGCCTAACGGTATAGGTTGTTTTTGTTGATGTATTCGAGCACGGACTCGGGCAGCAGGTAACGCGCGCTCTTGCCTTGTTTGATTAATTCGCGGATGCGATTGGCGGAAATATCGAGCGAAGTGATTTTCTGGTGATAGATCAGTCCGGCCGGCTTGGTTGAAAGGTCGCCGATTCGGCTGGTGAAGGATTGCTCCCAGATCGGTTGCAGGCCCATGGGCAGGGTCGAGGTCAGCTCGTAACCGGGGCGGCTGGCGACCACAATATGGGCAAGTTTGAAAATGTCCTGCCAACGGTGCCAATAGGGCAGCCCGAAAAATGCGTCGGCACCCAGCAGCACGCACAGCGGCCGGTCGCCGATTTCGGCGCGAATTTCCTCGAGCGTGATGACGGTGTAGCTTGGTTCGGTGCGGTGTACTTCGCGGCCGTCGACGCGCAGGATCGGGTTGCCCGAGGTGGCAAGGTGGGCCATCACCAGGCGGTGCTCCGGCGATACCAAGGGCGGACTGCGGTGCGGCGGCTGGCCGGCCGGCACCAGGCGCAGTTCGTCGATCTCGAGCAGTGTCGCCACCTCTTCGGCAAAACGCAGGTGTCCGGTGTGAATCGGGTCGAATGTGCCGCCAAGTATGGCGAGCGGGGATGTCTGGGCCATTAGCCATAGTTCGCGAAAATACAAAGCGTCATTTTAGCCCAGCAGCCCCGCATGCGCCCCGGTGTTTGCCCCGGTGTGGGCCTGCGGCCTTGCCGGGAATCCGTGCTGACAAAGCGATCCGCCTCAGGGTCTTGCCACGGCCGCCGCCAGGCAGCGCTTATCGCCCGCTCAAGTCCAGCCGATGCGGGGGCGATATCGGCTGAAAAGCCTTATTTGGCGAGGGTTTCCAGCCACTTCATTGGCTGTTCGCGCCGGCGCGCAGCGGGCTCAGTAATTGAAAATCATTGAAATGCGCACGCTGCGCGGTTCGACCGGGTGAAAATGAATGTCGTCCACGCCGGACGAGCCGTCGCGGCAGGTGGCGCCTGCGGGGTCGCTGCGCAGCCTTGAGCAATAGTAATAGTCGATGTCGTTGGCGCGGCGGTTGAACAGGTTATAGACGTCGAAGTTGAGGCGTATTTTCTCGTCCAGCTTGTAGCCGCCCCGCAGTGACGTGGTGATGGTCGATTGCGAGCGCTGGGTGTTGTCCTCGATCAGCGGACGCGGACCGAAGTAGCGCAGGTGTCCGCCCAGCGACCAGCGGCCCAGGTCGGTGGCGGTGATGCCCAGCGACGCGACTTGGTCGATCGAGCCCGGTATGCGGTTGCCCGCGCTATTGTCATCGCTGAATTGAGCCTTGGATGCGGAGAGGTCGGCATCGACGATCAGCCAGGATTTGGGTGTGTGGCGGTTGGACCATTCGGCGCCCTGGCGCCGGCTCGGGCGGCCCGCCCGGGTGGTGCCGGCATCGCCCAGAAACAGCAATTCCGAGTCGAGCTTCATGCGCCAGAGTGAAAGAGAGCTTTGCAGCTTGGGCACGACCTCGCTGCGCACGCCGATTTCGCTGCCGCGTGTTTTAACCAGTGGCGCGACCTTGTTCGCCGCGGCGTTGGTTTTGGGATCGATGGTGATGGTGGTGCCGCGCGCATCGTTGCTGTGAAAGCCCTCGCCGAAATTCAGGAAATATTCGGTTTTCGCCCACGGTCCGAAAATGAAGTTGAGCTTGGGCGACGCGATGTTGCCGCTGCCCTGTCCGGAATTGGCGGCAAGATTGCTTTGCACAGTGGCGCGGTAAAAATCGCTGCGCACGCCGGCCACTGTTTTCAGCCAGTCGTTCCATTGCAGCGTGTTTTCGTAAAAGACACCCACACCGGTTTGTTGCACCTTGTCTTCGCGCGTCGTGCTGGTCTGCTGCTGCGCGGCGGTGCCGTAGAGGGCCACACGGCCGATGTTATCGCGTCGCAATTGCAGCCCGAACTTGCTGACGCTGGAAAGGCCGGCCAGCTTGTGGTTGATCACCCATTTCGGTTCGACGCCGAAAATGCTGCGCTCGTCCGATTGCTGAAACTGGTCGCCTGCGGTGGCGTTGTCCTTGAAAAACGTGAAATTTGAAAACAGGTTCAAACGGTACCGGATTGCATAGGCGTCAAAGTGAAAGGTCCCGCCCTCGATCGCCTTGTGGCGGTCAAAGGACAGGCTGTAGCGTGAGGTGGTGCCACCGTCTGTGGGGTCAATCGCCCCGGTGCGACCGATGAGTCCGGCATCGACCGCGCGCTGCGGGATCTGGTCGGTGGAATTCCACTTGCCGGTGTAGGCCATGCCGCTGACGGTAATGCCGTCGGCATTGCTGCCGTGGCTGTAGCGCAGCACACCGTTGATTTTTTTGTAGTCCGACGGGTTCTGCCACGGACCGTCGTTATGATAGAGCTCAAGTGCGTAGAGCCAGCGTTTGTCATCATGGTCCGCCCTGAAAGTCCCGGCCTGGGTTCGCTCCGGCGTGCCTGCAGGCGTGCCCGCAGGTGTGCCTGCAATCAGCGCGCGCTTGTAGCCGAAACTGCCGATGCTCGCCTCGGCGATGTTTTTTGGCATGCTGGTGTAGTACTCGATGTTGGCCGCGCCGGCCGAAGCAAAATCACCCACTTCGGCGAAATAGGGACCTTTCATGTAGTCAATGCGCGACACCAGCTCCGGGATCAGGAAGTTGAGGTCCGAATAGCCCTGGCCGTGCGCGTGGCTGGGCATGTTCACAGGCATGCCGGCGACCGAGGTGCGAAAGTCGGTGCCGTGGTCCAGATTGAAGCCGCGCAGGAAGTATTGGTTGGCTTTGCCCTCGCCGCTGTGCTGGGTGATGATCACGCCGGGCACGTATTCGAGCACCTCGCCCGGGCGCAGCATCGGCCGCGCCTCTATCAGTTTGGGCGTGATGTAACCCTGGCTGGCCGCATCGGAGGTGCCGACGCCGTTGTTGTAGTGGCCGATGATGTGAATCTCATCTTCACTCTCCACCGTTTTTGTGGGCTCGGTCAAATCTGCCGACGATTGTGCGAGGGTGGGCGTGGCGAAAAGCAGCGCTATCGACGCCCCTAGTGTGCAAAGGGTAGAAAGGGTACAAAAGGTAAATAGGGCACGCAGGGTCCATAGGGTACATAGGGTACATAGGGTACATAGGGCACGCAGGGTACATAGGGTACATAGGGTGCCGGGGGTGATTCTGAAGATCATGGCTTTGACTCGTGAGTTGCTATGGGCCGTGGGTTG
This sequence comes from Pseudomonadota bacterium, assembly GCA_025356665.1. Taxonomy (GTDB): domain Bacteria; phylum Pseudomonadota; class Gammaproteobacteria; order Burkholderiales; family SG8-39; genus CAITSH01. Next base: position 15,878 of record JANXRV010000093.1, on the reverse strand, counting down.
CAAGGTATACGACTGCAGTGCGGGTTTTAATCCATCGTGTTCTTGGGCATCGGATCATCCCGGTGCGACATAACGCGCCCTTGGCCTTAACAAATGCCCCGCCAGTCGCTGCTCCATGACATGTGCGATCCAGCCGGCGGTTCGCCCCAGGGCCCACAGCGCACCGGCGCTGCGTTCGGGCAGGTTCAGCGCGGCGCAAAGCGCCACCAATCCGACCTCTATGCTGGGGCGCAGATGCAGCGTGCCTTCGGCTTCTTCGATGAACTGGTAAATGAGTTGTGCGCGCTCGCCGCGCTTGGCAAAGTCTTGCGCCATCGTTAGCAGATGGCGCGCGCGCGGATCCCCCTTGGGGTAGACCGGCAGGTTAAAGCCGGGAACGCGCGAGCCCGATTGCTCCAGGGCGGCCAGTCGCTGGCGCATCTCGGCACGGCTGCGCGTGGTGCGCAACAAGTCCTCGGCGCGGTCGCAACCGCCGCCCAGGGACGCGCCCGAGTGGGTGCCGATGGCGGCGAGGATGCAGGCGCGCAACTCGGCGCCGGTGGAGGCTGCCACCCGTGCAGCGAACGTGGATGAAGACAATTCGTGGTCGGCGCACAACACCAGCGCGGCGTTGAGGGCGGCGATCTTGTCTGACCCCGCCCTGGGATTGAGCAGGTGCATGGCCGTGGCGGCGATCGGTGCTGATTGGGGCGGCATGCGAAAGCGCGGTTTTTTACCAAGATAACCGAGGCAGCCAGTCAGGGTCTGGATCAGCTGCCGTGCCGCGGGGATGGTTGTGCCGCGGCGGATTTCACTGCCGGCGCCTTCGGCCGCGCCAAGCATCGAGGTGGCGAGCGCATTGATGCGCAATAGTGGTAAGGGCGTGGGTTGCAGCGCGGCGCCATCCATGGCCCGGCCAAAGCTCGCCGGCAGTGGCTCGCAATCCCAGACCAGCGGGTCGTGATGCAGTACGCCGGTCCAGAGCAACTCGGCTGCGCTCTCGAACGAGCAGCCCTGGCGCGCGAGGTCGAGGGCGAGCCGGCCGCGATAGCGCGGGCCCTCCGCGGTGATTTCAGTGACGGCGGTCGTGATGACAGGATGACCCCAACGCAGTGCCGTGGCGGCGGGCATGCCCTGGCCCTGGCGCGCCTCACCCTGCGCCCGTACCTTGTCGATGTCTTCGCGGTAGTAGAGCTTTTGCTTGCGCTGGGGTTGATTGACCGAGCGGATCAGGCCGCGGCTAACGTAGGTGTAGAGCGTCTGCGGTTTGATGTCCAGCAGGGCGATGGCCTCGGGCGCGGTGACGTAGTCCGAGGTGGGTGGAGTTTCAGGTTTTGCCGGGGAGGTCATGGTGGTGGCGCGGTGGTTCAGGGTGCATTATATCGATTAGGTAATCGAGATTGATTGACATTCCGCGGCGGCGTAGCATCGCAAGTCGCGCCTTTGGATTTTGCGCGCAGTTGTTTTATACAACGCAGGTGCAGGAGGAGAACGCGATGGGCGACAAACCAGTTTTTCCCGGTTATCAATGGCCGGAGGGAGGGCTTTCTCGCGTGCCCTATTGGGCTTACTTGGATCCGGAGATATACAAACGCGAACAAGAGCGCATTTTTTGCGGCGCGAGCTGGGCTTATGTGGCCCTGGAAGCCGAGATCCCGAATCCGGGTGACTACAAGCGCACCTTTATCGGCGACAAGCCGGTGGTGGTCACGCGCGATGAAGACGGCGCCGTCAATGTGTTTGAGAACCGCTGCGCCCACCGCGGCGTGCAGTTCTGCCAGAAGCATCTTGGCAACACCCCCGAGTTCATGTGCCCCTACCACCAGTGGACCTATAACCTGAAGGGCGACTTGATCGGCGTGCCGTTTCGGCGCGGCGTGAAAAAGCAGGGCGGCATGCCTGACGATTTCGACCCGAAGAACCACAGCTTGCGCAAGCTCAAGGTCACGGTGCGTAACGGCGCGGTGTTCGCGTCCTTTGCCGAGGACATTGAGCCCTTCGAGGCATACCTTGGCACGTCCATGCTCGCGCTTTATGACCGCATTTTCAACGGCCGCAAGCTTGAGGTACTGGGTTATTCACGCCAGCTCATCCCGGCCAACTGGAAACTGATGTTCGAGAACATCAAGGATCCGTATCACGCCAGCCTGCTGCACGTATTCCTGGTGAGCTTTGGGCTCTTTCGCGCCGACTCGCCTTCGAAGGTGCAGATGGACCCCACCGGCCGCCACGGCGCGCTGATTTCCTGGAAGGGCGAGCAGGCCAAGACCGAAGCGCTTGCTGACATGAAGTCTTTCAAGGAGGACTTCAAGCTCAATGACACGACGATGTTGCAGCCGATGCGCGAGTTTCCGGAATACACCGTGGCCATGACCACGCTGTGGCCCAATCTGATCATCCAGCAGCAGTCCAACACGCTGGCGATGCGCCAGTTGGTGACGCGCGGCGTCGGCGAGTTTGAGCTGGCCTGGACTTTTTTTGGCTATGCCGACGACGACGAGGAAATGAAAAAGCGCCGGCTGCGTCAGGCCAATCTGATGGGCCCTGCAGGGTTCGTGTCCGCCGACGACAGCGAGGTCATGAAGTATTCGCAGCAGGGTATAGCACCGTCGCCCGGCGCGGAGGGCGTGATGGAGATGGGCGGGCGCGACTGGCATGACGAACCACACATGGTGACCGAGTGTGCGATCCGGTCCTTTTACGACTATTACCGCAAGGTCATGGATTTATGAGCGGCGCGATGCGCTGTTCCGCGCAAGGAGCTTGCTGACATGGCTGCCGCTGAACCTTATCTGAACATGAGCGCGCGCGACCTGCGCCTCGAGCTCGAAGATGTCTACGCCGAGTACGCCGGCTGCCTGGATGAAGACCGGTTCGAGGACTGGCCCGGTTTTTTCACCGAAGACTGCCTCTATAAAATTATTCCGCGCGAGAATTTCGAGCGCGGTCTGCCGCTGGCCACCTGGCGTTCCGAAGGCCGGGCGGGGCTGCTCGACCGGATCGTTGGCATCCGCAAGACCATGATGTACGCGCCGCGCTACATGCGCCGCATGGTGACGGGCATCCGCATCCTTGGCTGGAAGGACGGCGAGCTGTCGGTGCGCGCCAATTACCTCGCGCTCGAGACGCTGAACGACGAAACTACCAAGGTGTTCAATGCCGGTCAGTATCAGGACAAGCTCGTGGTGGTCGGCGACAAGCTGCGCTTTCGTGAAAAGCTGTGCGTATTCGATACACTGCTGATTCCCAACAGCCTGATCTATCCACTTTGATTTTTTACCTGATTTACACCACACAACCATGACGCAAAACTGGACCAAAGTAGCCACTGTGGGCGATGTGCCTGAAGATGGCACCCTGCTGGTGGATGCCGGCTCCGAGCCGGTATGCCTCTATAACCTGGCCGGCAAAATTTACGCGACACACGACACGTGCAGTCATGGGGCGGCGAGTCTCGCCGACGGATTTGTCGACGGCGAATACATCGAATGTCCGCTGCACCAGGGCAGCTTCCACATTCCGACGGGCAAGGCGGCGGGAGTGCCTTGCCGGGTTGATATCAAAATTTACCCGGTCAAAATCGAGGACGGTGCCGTGTTTGTGGCGTCGGCAGAATGAGCGATCCTGTTTGGATTACCGAAGCCGATGTAGTCGGCTTGATGGATCTTGGCGAGGCCATCGGCGCGCTGGAATCTGCGCTGCGCGCCGAGGCCAAAGGCGATGCCCAGAACATGAGCAAGACGCTGATGCAATATGGCAAGAGCAACCTGCATGCCATCGGTGCGCGGCTTGACGGTCTGGTGGGTACCAAAACCTGGGCGCACACCGAGGGGGGCACCTGCCCGTTGCTGCTGCTCTGGGACGCCAAAAACGGCGCCCTTGTGGCGGTGATTGAGGCCTTCGCCCTGGGCAACATGCGCACCGGCGGCATTTCCGGCGTCGCCGCCAACTGGCTGGCCGATCCTGCGGCGAAGGTCATGGGTCTCATCGGCACGGGCAAGCAGGCTTTATCGCAGGTGGGAACCATGCTGTCCGTGCGGCCTATCGAACGTTTGCAGGTTTTCAGCCCCACTGCGGAAAAACGCGCCGTGTTCGCCGCCAAGGTGCGCGAGGAGTTTGGCATCGAGGTTGTGGAAGCGGCCTCGACCGAAGCTGCCTGCAAGGGCGCGCAAATCGTCACCCTGGTGTCGCGCGCCACGACACCCTTCCTCAGCGCAGCCATGCTGGACGAGGGCACCCATCTCAACGCCGTGGGTGCGATTGCGCCCGACCGCGAGGAGTTCACCCAGGATGTGTTTGCGCGCGTCACCGCGGTGGCGGTGGACAATCTAGCCGGCGTGCGGCAATTGTCGCGCGAGTTCATGACCCAGTACGACAAGGCCGGATGGGAAGCGGTGCCCACGCTTGCCACGCTCATCGCATCCGGGCGCCGACGCACTCCGAAGGATGACATCACCTTGTTCAAGGCGATGGGCATGGGCATCTCCGATCTCGCCTTGGGTGTTGAACTGGTCAAGCGCGCCCACGCCCGGGGCGTCGGCCGCAGTATTCCGCAACCGAAAAAAGCCAAAGCCCGCCTCGCGCCCAACAAGGCGAAGAGGGCGGACTGAACCGAATTACCCTGGCACGCAAGGTCAACGCAAGGTCAGTGCAACGCCAACACAACGTTAATGCAACGTCAACGAACAGGAGCCTGTCATGAGTAACGATTACCGCATCGATTTTGCCAACAGCAAGGGCAAATTTATCGATTTCACCGGCAAACCGCGCGCCACAGAAAACGACTTGTGGGCGCCCATCGTCGTTACCAAGGAAGAAATTGACGCCGAAGTGCAGCGCCTGGCCGACTCGGCCTTGCCGGGCAATGGTCGGCGCGAATCGCTGATCGTGCATCCGAGTTCCAAGGACTACGCGCCGGGCATGGCACCGGGCATACAGGTGCGCCTGTCGGTTCTGAAGCCGGGCGAGAAAAGCGCGCCATTCCGTCATAACGCCACCGAGGTGAATTTCTGCATTGGCGGCGCCGGCCACACCATGGTGGGTGGCAAGCGCATTGAGTTTCAGCAATACGACGTGTGGAATCACCCGTCCTACAACACCTATTCTCATGTCAATGACAGCAAGGAATTGCAGGTTCGCCTGACTTATTCCAATGCGTCGCTGCTGCAGCATATGCAGGTCTATGTCGCAGACGAAGAACCGCCGGCGCAAATCGCCGCCGTTGAAAAAAAGACCGAGCCTGCGGATCCGCGCAGGCAAAGCCCTTACGGCATGTTCCCCATCGGCAACGAGGGCGGCATGTTGATGCCCTACGAGGTGCTGATCAATCCGCAGGTGGTGAACGACAATGCCTTGTACTTCCCGTGGCGCGACGTCAAGAAAGAACTCGACAAGCTTGAGGCACTGGGCAATGACTACATCGGCCGCCGTCTGTACATGTATTACAACCCGGTCAGCGGGCGTTGCAATGGCATCACGCCCAACTTTTTTGCCACCATGACCATACGTCCGCCGAAAATCGTCGATCGGCCGCACCGCCATGTTTCAGCCGCGATTAATTACTATTTCTCCGGCCAGGGCTATAGCGTGGTTGCGGGCAACCGCTACGAATGGAAGGCCGGCGACCTGATGTTGTCGGCGCCCGGTTGGGCGGTTCACAACCACGCCTCCTACGATGACTATGTCTATGAGCTGACGGTGCAGGATCAGCCGCTCAATATTTTCATGGAGTCGCTGCTCTGGCAGGAAGACCTCAAGCATCCGGCCGCGGTGCTCGGCACCGAGAGCGGGTTCGAGACCAACCGGCAAAAAGCGGCTTAAGCGGGGCGGCGTACGCGCGCCTGCCCAGGCAAAGGAATGGCGAAGCAATCGGGCAAGGCTTGCTTCGCCATTTTCGTTTCAGGCTTGCAAGGTTCGGCCCATGATCAAGCCCGACCCGGATGTCTTTATGCCCGAAGACCCGCCCTGGGCGCGCCTTTCCAGGCGATCAAGACGGGTCAGTCCAGTGTTACGCCGACCGAAGCTGCGAGGCTGAGGCGTATTCCGATAGCGGTCATGGTGCCCGTGATCAATCGCCGGAAACGAGTCATTGTGTTGCCCCTCCAGTTTTTGCCGGGTCTGAGCGCCCGCAGGTCAGTGTGCTTGGCAAAGACGCGCAAGGGAGCGCCCCAATCCAAGTCGGGGTATTTTAGCGGTCGTTTGCGCTTTGTGAGGGCGACTGCCTTGTGATGCCTGCGTTGCGCAGGCTTAAGCATTCGGGCAAGGTTTTCCGGAGCAAATTCGACTATGCTTGCAGCCGTTCTGCCGCCTCCTTTTTAAACGCGAGCTACCGCAATGAAACTTTGCCGATACGATAACGACCGACTGGGCCTGATCAAGGGCGATCAGGTGCTGGATGTGAGTGCCGCGTTGGACTTGCTGCCCGCTGTGCGCTGGCCACTGCCAATGGGCGACTTGCTGATTGCCAATCTCGACAAGATCATCGCGCTCGTACGCGAGCTCGAGGCAGGCGCGGACAAAAAGCCGGTCAGTGCGGTCAGGTTCAAATCGCCGGTGGCCAATCCGACCAAAATCGTCAACGCCCCCATCAACTACCATGCGCACATTGACGAGGCGGAAAAAGATCAGGGCATCGCCCACGGCCGCGAGATCAAGAACAAGAACATCTGGGACTGGGGCCTGTTCCTCAAGGCCAACAGCGCGCTGATCGGTTTCGGCGAGGAAATCCAGCTGCGCTGGCCCGAGCGCCGCAACGACCACGAAATCGAGTTGGCGGTCATCATCGGCAAGACCTGCAATAAAGTGAAAAAAGAAAACGCCCTCGATTATGTCGCCGGTTATGCCATGGGGCTGGACATGACCATCCGCGGGCCGGAATTGCCAAGCTTCAGGAAGTCGGTGGATACCTACGCCGTGTGCGGCCCCTGGATTGTCACCAAAGATGAGGTGCCGAATCCGAACAAGCTCAAGCTGTCGATCAAGGTCAATGGGGAGCAGCGCCAGAGCTCCAACACCGACAAACTGGTCTACGACGTGCATAAGCTGATCGAATACGCATCGAGCTTTTATACGCTCCATCCTGGCGACATTATTTTCACCGGCACGCCCGAGGGTGTCGGCCCGGTCAAACCCGGAGATGTGCTTTCCTGTGAAATTGAGTCGGTTGGCAAGGCGGACATCCGGATCGCCAGCCAATACGCCGGTTAAGTTTCGTAAAGATGGTGAATTTTCAGGACAAAGGGGTGTGGGGCGCTGTGCCACATAATTTTTTGACGGGCAATCATCGGACACCTATAATCTCGCCGTTCGCTTGCGGGTGAAAAATGGCTTTGCGCTTAGAGAACAAACCCATCCGCACCGTTTTGAGATGGCAGTTGTATGCAAGTCTTGTGCTCGCGCTTGTAGGTGGCATCTGGATCGGCCATGACGCGGCCTTATCTGCCTTGCTGGGGGGGCTCGTCAATGTCACATCCGGCTATGTGTACGGCTTGTTCGCGTCAAAGCGGAGCAAGGGCAACACCGCAGGAGAAGTACTTCGCACCCTGTTCCGCGCGGAGGCCAGTAAGATAATTCTGATCGTAATGCAGCTCGCGCTGGTCATGATGATCTACAAGGATATCGTCCCGCTGGCGTTTATCGGTTCGTTCGTGATCACGGTAATGATGTTCGGCATGGCAATTATTGTTCGCGAACACTAGACAACTAGCTGGCAAATAACCAAACAAGATGGCATCAGGCACGCTTACCCCTTCCGAATATATCGGCCACCACCTCACGTTCGACACCAAGCAGGTCGGTGAGGGCGCGTTCTGGATGATCAACGTTGACTCGCTGGCAGTGTCGTTGCTGCTCGGCGTGATTGGCATCGGCTTCCTCTGGTGGGTCGTGCGCGGCGCGACTGCCGGTGTACCCAACAAACGCCAAGCCTTCGTCGAACTTTTTTTTGAATTTGTCGATGACCAGGTCAAGGGAATTTTTCACGGCGAGCGTCACGCCTTTATCGCGCCTGCGGCCATGACGGTGTTCGTTTGGGTCCTGCTGATGAACGCGATGGACTTTCTGCCCGTTGATATCATCGCGGCCGGCACACACCACATCAGCGAGCACGGCTTTCGCATCGTCCCGACCGCCGACCTGAACACGACCTTTGCGCTGGCGCTCTCGGTCTGGCTGCTGATGATCTACTACAGCATCAAGGTCAAGGGAGTGGGCGGTTTCATCCACGAGCTCTTCTGCGCGCCTTTTGGCGGCAATCCGCTGCTTTGGGTGTTTAATTTCCTGTTCAACATGGTCGAGTACATATCCAAACCGCTGTCGCATGCGCTGCGGTTATTCGGCAACATGTACGCCGGCGAGATTATCTTCCTGCTGCTGTGGATGTGGGCGGCCAACAGCTCCTGGAGTGCCGACTATTTCGTCGGCTTCGGCGCCTCTGTATTGCTGGGTCTGGGATGGGCGATCTTTCACATTCTTATCGTCGCGTTGCAGGCTTACATTTTTATGATGCTCACCATCGTCTACATCGCGATGGCGCACGAATCGCATTAACTCGCTTAGCTTCAATTACCCCAATCGTTTTGATTTGAACTGAAAGGAAGGCAATTACCATGGAAAAACTTCAAATGATGGCGCTGATCCAAGCGTACACCGGCGTCGGCATCGGCCTCATCATCGGCCTGGGCGCACTTGGCGCCTGCGTCGGCGTGGGCATCATGTGCAGCCGCTTCCTCGAGGGCGCCGCCCGCCAGCCTGAACTCATGCCGCAACTGCAGGCCAAGGTGTTCCTGCTGCTGGGCCTGATCGACGCGTCGTTCATCATTGGCGTGGGCCTTGCCATGTTCTTCGCTTTCGCAAACCCGCTGCTGGCCAACTTTCGCTAACGCAGCTCCCGTAACGGGGAACGTACCATGAACCTAACAGTGACAATGTTCGCGCAGGGGATCGCATTTTTTGCGTTCATCCTGTTCACGGCCAAATTCGTTTGGCCGCCTTTGCTCAACGCGATAGAAACACGCCAGAAGCAGATCGCGGACGGCTTGGCGGAAGCCGAGCGCGGCAAGTCCGCTTACGCCGAGGCGAACAAGCAAAGCGAGGTGATCATTCGTGATGCCCGTGAGCGTTCGCAGGAGATTCTTGCCTCGGGCGAAAAGCGCGCAAGCCAGATGGTCGAGGAAGCCAAGGTCAACGCCAAGGCCGAGGGCGATCGCATGATCGCCGCCGCCCAAGCGCAGATCCAGCAGGAAGTGCAATCGGCAAAGACCCAGCTTCGCGAGCAGGTTGCATCGCTTGCCGTGGCGGGCGCGGAGAAAATCCTGCGCAAGGAAGTCAATGCGCAAGTGCACGCCGACCTGCTGAATCAACTCAAGCAGGAGCTCTAGGACCAATGGAAGTCACCACAATCGCGCGCCCTTACGCCGAGGCCGTTTTTGCGCTGGCGGACAAGGCGAATGCGCTGGGTGCATGGTCCGATGTGCTGGGCCGGCTCGCAGCCGTTGCGGCTGATCGCGACATGCAGGATGCCATCGGCAATCCGAAGTTCTCGTCCGAGCAGGTGTACGGGCTGATTGCTTCGGTCGCCGGCGACCTGTCCAAGGATGCGCAGAATTTTGTCCACATCCTGATCGAAAATGGCCGTCTTGTTTTGCTGCCTACGATTCGCGAACAGTTCGAGACCCTAAAGCACGCGCGTGAAGGCGTGGTGGATGCGGTGATCACCAGCGCCATGCCGCTGGAGGCCGCGCAACTCTCCGCGCTGGTGGCCGATCTGGAAAAGCGCTTCAAGCGCAAGATCAAACCGCAGGTCGGTGAAGACCGCGATCTTATCGGCGGCGTGCGTGTCGTGGTCGGAGATGAAGTGATTGACGGCTCGGTGCGCGGCAAGCTGGCCGCAATGACCACCGGGCTGCTGAACAACTAGCGCCGTAAGAAACGAATCAGGAATCCTCAAGGAACCTACCATGCAACAGTTGAACCCCTCTGAAATCAGCGATCTGATCCGCAGCAAGATCCAGAACCTCGCGCTCTCCGCGGACATCCGCACGCAGGGCACGGTGGTGTCGGTGACCGACGGTATCTGCCGCATACACGGTCTTTCCGACGTCATGCAGGGCGAGATGCTCGAGTTCCCGCAAAACACCTTCGGCCTCGCGCTCAACCTCGAACGTGACTCGGTCGGCGCCGTTATTCTTGGCGCATACGAGCATATCTCCGAGGGCGATACCGTTAAATGTACGGGACGGATTCTGGACGTGCCGGTGGGCCCCGAACTGATCGGACGCGTGGTCAACTCGCTCGGTCAGCCGATCGACGGCAAGGGCCCGATCAACGCCAAGCTGACCGACGTTATCGAGAAGGTCGCCCCGGGCGTTATTGACCGTCAGTCGGTATCGCAGCCGGTGCAGACCGGCCTCAAGTCTATCGACGCCATGGTGCCGGTGGGCCGAGGCCAGCGCGAACTGATCATCGGCGACCGCCAGACCGGCAAGACCGCGGTGGCCATCGATGCGATCATCAACCAGAAGGGCAAGGACCTCATCTGCATTTACGTCGCGATCGGGCAGAAGGCCTCTTCGGTCGTGAACGTGGTGAAAAAACTCGAAGAGCATGGCGCGATGGCCTACACCATCGTGGTGGCCGCGACGGCCTCCGAGTCGGCGGCGATGCAGTTCATCGCGCCCTACTCGGGCTGCACCATGGGTGAGTACTTCCGCGACCGCGGGCAGGATGCACTGATTATTTATGATGACCTGACCAAGCAGGCTTGGGCGTATCGTCAGGTATCGCTGCTTTTGCGCCGCCCTCCGGGCCGCGAAGCCTATCCAGGCGATGTGTTCTATTTGCACAGCCGCCTGCTCGAGCGCGCTGCTCGCGTCAATCCCGAGTATGTGGAGAAATTCACCAAGGGTGCTGTCAAGGGCAAGACCGGATCGCTGACCGCGCTCCCGGTCATCGAGACCCAGGCGGGCGACGTTACCGCGTTCGTGCCGACCAACGTGATTTCGATCACCGACGGCCAGATTTTCCTTGAGACCGACTTGTTCAACGCCGGTATCCGTCCGGCCATCAACGCCGGTATCTCGGTATCGCGCGTGGGCGGTGCGGCACAGACCAAGATCATCAAGAAACTTGGCGGCGGCGTGAGGCTATCGTTGGCGCAGTACCGTGAGCTTGCGGCGTTCGCGCAATTTGCCTCGGACCTTGACGAAACCACACGCAAACAGCTCGAACGCGGCCGTCTTGTCACCGAACTGATGAAGCAGCCGCAGTACGAGCCGCTGCAGGTCTGGGAAATGGCATTGACCCTGTTCGCCGTCAACAACGCCTACTTCGACGACATTGATGTCAAGAAGGCTCTCGCCGCGGAGCGCGCAATGCGCGCCTTCCTGAAAGACAAGTACGCCGCTCTGGTCAAAAATATCGAGGACACGAAAGACCTGTCCAAGGAAGACGAAGCGACGATGCACGAAGCCATCAAGGACTTCAAGAAAAACGGCACGTACTAACCCAACCCTGCCCCCTGTTTTGAGGGGGTGGCGTAAAGCTAACTGACAAGGCGCAGAAATGGCCGGTTCAAAAGAAATACGCACCAAGATCAAGAGCGTGCAAAACACGCGCAAGATCACCAAGGCGATGGAAATGGTCGCGGCCTCGAAAATGAGAAAGGCGCAAGATCGCATGCGCGCCGCGCGGCCCTACGCCGAAAAAATCCGCAACGTAGCGGCGCACATCAGCCATGCCAACCCCGAGTACCGCCATCCCTTCCTGATTGAGCGTGACACGGTGAAGAAGGTTGGCATCATCGTTATTACAACCGACAAGGGCTTGTGCGGCGGCCTCAACACCAACGTGCTGCGTATGACTCTCAACAAGATGAAAGAGTGGGAGTCGCAGGGGGAGACGTTTGAGGTTTGCGCGATTGGCAACAAGGGTTTTGGTTTCATGCAGCGCCTCGGCGCCAACGTCGTGTCGCATGTGATCCAGATGGGCGACAAGCCGAACATGGAAAAAATGATCGGTGCCGTCAAGACCATGCTGGACGGTTACACCGATGACCGCTTCGACCGGCTGATGGTGTTTTACACCAAGTTTATCAATACGATGAAGCAGGAACCGGTGATGGAGCAGTTGCTGCCCCTCTCCGGCGAGAAGATTGGTGTGCCGCAGGGATCGTGGGATTACATCTATGAACCGGACGCCAAAGCGGTTCTTGACCAGGTGCTGACGCGCTATGTTGAGGCGCTGATTTTTCAGGGCGTCGCCGAGAACATGGCGTCCGAGCAGTCGGCGCGCATGGTGGCGATGAAAGCCGCCAGCGACAACGCCGGTAGCGTGATCGACGAACTTACCCTGATTTACAACAAGACGCGCCAGGCAGCCATTACCAAAGAACTTTCAGAGATTGTCGCCGGCGCTGCTGCCGTTTAAGCGAACCAACCGAATTCGAATCGTAAGTCTAGTTAGGAAATGACCATGAACCAAGGAACCATTGTTCAGTGCATCGGCGCGGTTATCGACGTCGAGTTTCCGCGCGATCAGATGCCCAAAATCTACGACGCCCTCAAAATGGACGAGATCGGCCTGACGCTTGAAGTCGAACAGCAGCTAGGCGACGGCATTGTCCGCACCATTGCGCTGGGCTCGTCTGACGGCCTGCGCCGTGGCATGAAGGTGGTCAACACCGGCAACCCGATCATGGTACCCATCGGTCCGAAAACACTCGGCCGCATCATGGACGTTCTGGGCCGCCCGATCGACGAGGCCGGCCCCATCGGTGCCGAGAAGACCGCGTCCATCCATCGCATGGCGCCCAAGTACGAAGATCTTTCGCCCTCGCAGGAGTTGCTCGAGACGGGTATCAAGGTTATTGACCTGATCTGCCCGTTTGCCAAGGGCGGCAAAGTCGGCCTGTTCGGCGGTGCCGGCGTCGGCAAGACCGTGAACATGATGGAGCTGATCCGCAATATCGCCATTGAGCACTCGGGTTACTCGGTGTTCGCCGGCGTGGGCGAGCGTACCCGTGAGGGCAACGACTTCTACCACGAGATGAAAGATTCCAACGTTCTGGACAAGGTCGCGCTGGTGTACGGCCAAATGAACGAGCCGCCGGGCAATCGTCTGCGTGTGGCGCTGACCGGCCTGACCATGGCTGAAGCCTTCCGCGATGAAGGCCGCGACGTGCTGTTTTTTGTCGATAACATCTACCGATTCACGTTGGCCGGTACAGAAGTGTCCGCATTGCTCGGCCGTATGCCCTCCGCAGTGGGTTACCAGCCGACGCTGGCCGAGGAGATGGGCCGTCTGCAAGAGCGCATCACCTCAACCAAGACCGGTTCGATCACCTCGATTCAGGCCGTGTATGTTCCGGCGGATGACCTGACCGACCCCTCGCCTGCGACCACTTTCGGCCACCTCGACTCCACCGTTGTGCTGTCGCGCGATATTGCCTCGCTTGGTATTTATCCGGCCGTGGACCCGCTTGATTCCACCAGTCGGCAGATGGATCCGCACGTGGTTGGTGAAGAGCACTACAACACCGCGCGCGCCGTGCAGCAGACGTTGCAGCGCTATAAAGAATTGCGCGACATTATCGCGATTTTGGGCATGGACGAACTGTCGCCTGAAGACAAGACGGCGGTCGCTCGCGCTCGTAAGATCCAGCGCTTCCTGTCGCAACCCTTCAACGTTGCCGAGGTGTTCACCGGCTCGCCGGGCAAGTACGTCCCGTTGAAAGAGACGATCAAAGGTTTCAAGGCCATCGTTGCCGGCGAATACGACCACCTGCCCGAGCAGGCGTTCTACATGGTTGGCGGTATCGAAGAAGCGGTCGAAAAAGCCAAGACTCTGCAGTAAATGGGAAATGGGAAATGGTGAGTCGTAAGCATCCCGGCGGTTTTTCCACCATTCCCTATTCACCATTCAGCATTCACTAGGATCCAATGGCACATACGATTTACGTAGATGTAGTCAGCGCCGAAGAGCAAATCTTCGCCGGCGAGGCCGAGTTTGTGGCTCTGCCCGGGGAGGCTGGTGAGTTGGGCATTTATCCCAGGCACACGCCGCTCATTACCCGTATCAAGCCGGGCGCGGTGCGTATCAAGCCCGCCGATGGCAGTGAAGAGGTGCTGATTTTTGTCGCGGGCGGCATTTTGGAAGTTCAGCCCAACGTTGTCACTGTGCTTGCCGACACGGCAATTCGCGGTCATGACCTCGACGAAGCCAAGGCACTTGAATCGCAGAAGGCCGCGCAGGAAGCCATGGCCAACGCGAAGAGCGATCTTGATATGGCGCGGGCGCAATCCGAGTTTGCAATGATGGCCGCGCAAATCGCCGCCATCCGAAAGCTGCGCCGCAAGTAAGCAGACACTCACGGGCGCGTGCTTGCGGGGCAAAAAAGGCGGCTTTGGCCAAGCCGTTAACCCTTTCTGTTGAAAACGGTTTGGCTTAGCCAAAACCTGACGGGCCTCTTCGGAGGCCCGTTTGCTTTTCAGTCGAGACTGTCAACCAGATCGCGGCCGTGGACGACATGAGCCACGTCGCAGGCCATGGCAATGATCTGTTCAATCGTCTGTTTGCTATGGTTCGTGCTCATCCACCATCCGGAATCCAACTTAATCGAGCACTCTCGGACCAAGTCCGGTCGATCGCGGTATAGGTCATTGGCATCCCGTGCCAGATACCGGCGGGTCCTGCCGTGCTTGGGCAGGCCGGCGAACCGCTCGCCGAACGTGGCGTCCCGCTTGATGAACAAGTCGAACACTTGGCGGAGCGTGTCGATGGCGTTGCGTGCCGGGCGGAACTGGCTCTCGAACGAGAATCCGGTAGGTCCGTGCGGGGTCGCAGTGCGCGTCGTCAAAACGGCGCTGGGTGCTGGGGCGGATGCAGGCTGCTCGACGGATTTGGACGCCATTGGAGCCGGTGCTAGGATCGATCTTTGGGCGGGCTGGGCCGATGGCCTTGCCTGCGGGGTGGGCGGCGCCTTGCGTCCCGCAACGATTTCCTTCAAATAGTTCGCCACCATGTCCGGGCCGGGTTTAAACCCGCACAGGCTTTCCACCCGGTCCGCGACGATCTCCAACAGCATTGCGTCTTCGTCAGCAATGATCTGGTGCCATGCCTTGGGGAGGGACGCCAGCATCTGCCGGTCCTTGGATACGTTGCGGTAGTCATCGCGTGCGGCCTGGATCGCGGCTCCCGAGGCGACCGCCGAGTGCAGCAAATACCGCTCCAACCGGTCGGAGCACTCCTTCACATCGCGATCAACAATGTCGAGCTTGTAGACCCCCCGCTCGCCGTAGTCGCCCTGCTCGCCGGGAAGAAAGAAGTTCCACTCGCGTCCGTCGGTGAGGATGGCCAATGGCACCCCGTCGTGGAATGCGTATTCAAAAAGTTGTCGCTCGGCTCCATCGCTCTGGCCGATCTGCTTGACCTCGATGAAGGCAATGGGCTTGCCAGGCGGGCTGCACAGGGCGTAGTCGACGCGTCGGCCGCTCAGCGAGTATTCGGGCCATACAGCGTCCGTGTCGTAGGACGGCCAGCCCAAGGCGTGCAGAAGCCGGAGGACGATGCCTTGGGAGACTGACGCCTCGTTGGAAAAGCGGCCCGCCCTGATGCCGACCCGGATTGCTGCGATCTCTTGTTCGACCCCCATGTGCGACGCTCCACTATATGTATCGCACACATATTACAGGAGCGCCATGGATGTCATACCCTACTGGACCCGATTGCAGTTGAGCACCACCGTCCATCCATAAACATGGCCATTACCGACAGGCGTTCCCGTAGCAAGATGGAAGTCGGTCGACTTTAGCTGCCGATTTTGATATGAATATATCAGGCATCAATGCAAATCACTATGCACTTCGGAGGCTCCAATGACGACATGCGCCAAGAATCAGTATCCC
>JANXRV010000032.1:0-14514 GCA_025356665.1 Pseudomonadota bacterium | reverse complement strand
GGACTCGATCACCTTCGAGGCTGGTTCCCCTTCCCGTACGCGTTCAACCGCCATCAGGCGGATCGCCTCCAGTGTCTGATGATCGAATGTGCGGCCGTCTCGCTTCATGACACGTTTGACAAATACGCCATCAACAAGTTCCACAATTGTCGCTTTATTTATCGACTGCTGAGTAACTCTCTTGTTCCGCAGAGCATCCAAGAAACAGTCAAGCTGCGCAGCGCCGATCGTGGCCTCGCGCGCGCTCTGTACCAAGCGCAGGGCCTGGTGCCGCTCTTCAATTTCCGGCTTAGTCGTTTTAAATACCTTTGCGATATCAATCGCATTTTTGGCTGGTCTTGCATCTGGGGGAAAGAACGCCGACTTGGCATCGGCGCGAGTGGGCGATAGTCCTGAGCATTTTGCAGCCTGGATCAACCCCGAATTAGCGAAATGGGCGAAAGTAGCGAAGGCGGCGGGAATAACGCCTAACTA
Source organism: Pseudomonadota bacterium (assembly GCA_025356665.1). Lineage (GTDB taxonomy): Bacteria > Pseudomonadota > Gammaproteobacteria > Burkholderiales > SG8-39 > CAITSH01. The sequence continues at coordinate 14,040 of JANXRV010000032.1, read as the reverse complement.
GTTTGTTGGTTCTCGGATCTACTAGGTCTCAGGGGAGAGTGCTGGGCCATTATTGTCGGGGGCTTTTCCAGATTTCGTTGGCGGCCTGAATTAGCAATTCGCCATACACAGGGGCGACAAGACGCTTAGAGAAAATATAGCCCGAAAATACCCGCCAGGCGGGCATTTCCAGGCCATAGCGCAGTAAGCGTCTCCAAATCCCCGTACTACCGCATCTGAGGTGAATATGTCAGCGTTCGGCCCTTTGACGATGGAGGCGGGCGATGAGCAAGACGGGGCAAACTGGTCAGGATTCGGCAGCGGCAAAGCGTACGTACTGGGGCGAGCGGATCGCTGAGTGGGAGCGCAGCGGGCAAACGCAGAAGGCGTTTTGTGCAGAACGCAATTTGGTGTTCGCGACGTTCAAGTGGTGGCTTGGCCAAGGCAAGCGGCGGGCGGGGGCAAAGCCAGCAACGCCGTTTCTGCCGATAGCGATGCACGCGGTGAGCGTGGTGGAAGTGGAGTTGCGCTCGCGCACACGAATTCGCTTTGAGGGCGAAGCGGCGCTGCAGGCGGTAGCGCTGTTGATGGCGCGAGTGAAGTGATTCTCGGTGGCGGAGTCAAGGCCTATGTGTGCACCGAGCCCGTTGATATGCGCAAGTCGATTGACGGCTTGTCGCAACTGGTGGCGCCTCTGCTCTCAGGTGATGCGTTCTCGGGCAGTGTATTCGTGTTCATGTCGCGCCGGCGCGAGAAGGTAAAGCTCTTGTGGTGGGATCGGCACGGATTCTGGCTTTCGTATAAGCGCCTTGAGCGTGGGCGCTTCCCGCGACCGGAGGAAATATCGCGCCGGGGGCTGTCGTTGGCAGAGCTGACAGCGTTTCTGGAGGGTATCGATCTCACGCGCACGCGACGTCTTGCGAGTGTGTCGGCAACGCGAATTTCATAGTAATTTCATCGACGATTTTGTCAACGGCAGAGGGCGATAATCGTTATATATGGATGCCTGCCATTGCCCTAAACGACATCAATTTAATCCGCAACATCGATGTGTTGAAAGGGCTCATCACCGAGCGCGATTCGGTGATTGCGAATTTGAGCGCGCAGCTTGAAACGCTCAAACAACAATTCCTTAATCTGCGCCGCATGCACTTCGGTGCTACCAGCGAGAAGTTCTGCGGCCAGGCGGAACTGTTCACCCAGACGGTGGGCCTGCCTATTCCGCCGGAACCCGCCAAGCTCACCGTTCCTGCTCATCAACGCCGCAAGGGCCGTCCGGCCTTGCCCGATGATCTTCCGCGTGAACGCCGCGAGTACGATCTGAGTGAAACCGAGAAGGCAGAATTCGATTCGATCAAACGAATCGGCGAGGACATCTCCAGCAGCATCGAGTACACACCGGCCCGCCTGATCGTGCTCGAACATGCGCGCGCCAAGTACGTGTGCATCAAGGATGGCGCGTCGACCATTCGCACCGCTTATGCCGAGGCCTCCCCGCTGCCCAAGTCCAATGCCGGTGCCAGCCTGCTGGCCCAGATTCTGACGGCGACCTTTGCCGACCATTTGCCGCTGAACCGGCAGGAAGGGATCTTCAAACGCCACGGCGTCCATCTGCACCGCTCGACCCTGTGCGAGTACAAGCTGGGCGCGGGCGAGTTGCTGGCGGTGCTGCGCGCTCCGTTGATCGCCCATGTCCTGGCGGCTCCTCGGGTGCACAGCGACGACACCACCCTGCCGTTGCTGGAGAAGGGGCGCGGCAGCACCAAGACCGCGCGCCTGTGGGGCTATCTGGGTGCCGGGTCCAGGCAGACCCCCGAGGGCATCTGGGTTGAGCATGCGCCGGCGGCGGTATTCGAGTTCACCGAGTCACGCGAAGCGCTCCATCCTTCGCGTTTCCTCAAGGATTACAGCGGCTATCTTCAAGTCGATGCCTATTCCGGCTACGAAGCGATCTTCAGGACCGCTCGCGTGATCGAAGTTGGCTGCCTTGCCCATTCGAGGCGACATTTCTTCGAGATTGCCAAGACGCAGAAGACCCCCGGCTTGGCAGCCGCGGCGATTGCCTGGTTCGCCAAGCTCTACGAGATTGAATCCCGGATCAAGGAGGAACCGCCGGACAAGAAATTGCAGGTCAGGCAGGAAGAATCGGTGCCACTTTTGTCGGAATTCAAGCGCTGGCTCGATGGCCACTATGGCACCCTTTTGCCGCAGAGCCCGCTGGGCCAGGCGTTCGGTTATGCGATCCGCCAGTGGCAGGCGTTGACGCGCTATGCCGAGAACGGCATCCTCATGCCCGACAACAACCTGCTGGAGCGCCAGATGAGACCGATCGCCATGGGTAGAAAAGCGTACTTGTTCGCCGCCTCGGGGCGCGGGGGCGAGGTGGCAGCAACGATGTACTCGCTGGTGGCCACCTGCAAGTTAAATCGGATCGAACCCTTTGCCTATCTGAGGGACGTTCTGGGCCGAATCCGCAGCCACCGGGTGGATCGGCTGGCCGAGTTGCTGCCCTTCAACTGGTCGCCAACCTGCGCATGACTGCGGAAGAACTGGCAGCCCTGGTCAGGAATCTCCCGCAGGCCGAATCCCTGGACTTGTATCGTCTGGAGTATGTGATTCGGGCGCTGTACGCTGAACCCAAGCGCGCGCTTGCCGTTCGCATTCACCTGCACCTTGGAATGCCGGTCCGGTTCTTCGGCCGCAACACCGGTGCCTTCCATTCCGGGAGGATCGTTGCGATGAATGACCACGGTGTCACGATCGATGATCCGGCGCTTAATCTGCGCCATACCAACGTCCCCTACGCGGCGATCGACCTGAAGACCCCGGTGCAGCCCGAGGTAGATGTTGTCGATTCCCCCCCGCCTTCAGCCGCCAAAGTCCCCACGCGCCCCGATTTCAAGGTCGGCGACCGCGTTACCTTCCATGATCGCGACAACATTGCCGTAACGGGAACGGTCAGCCGCATCAACAAGAAGACCGTGACAGTGGCCCCGGACAATAACGATGGCCACTGGCGCGTGTCAGCGGCGTTGTTAAATCATCTCATCGACATCTGAGGCAGGCAGGCGGCACAATCGCCGCGATTCTTTGGCTCCGTTAAACCCCAAAGTCAAGAGTGGGGATTTGGAGACGGATACATAGCGCATGCCAAATGCGTTACTTCGAAATGCCAGCCCAGTTTTCTACCAGATGATCCGCGCTGCGCTGCGACACCGCAAAAATGGTGTAGGTCGGATTTACCGCACCCTCCGTCGGCAGTACCGATGCGCCGGCGAGATAGAGGTTGCCGATCTCGTGCGTGCGACCATGGCCGTCACACACTGAGTCCGCCGCGCTCTTGCCCATGGCGGTGCTGCCCACCATATGAATGGTCGGTGCCCCATTGATTGCCCAAGACTCCTTGGCCCCCGCCGCCTTGGCTATGGCCAGCCCCTCGTCCACGCCTTGCTTCCACAGGCCCATGGCATCCTGATCGTAGGTGTGCGTCATGCGAGCCATCGGGAAACCGAACTCGTCCTTTTGCGCGGCAAGGTCGACGCGGTTGCTCAGGCTTGGCAGCTCCTCGCAAAAAGCCTGGAGCCGTGACAGTTGCTTGGAGCCGCGCTTGATAAAGTCGGCGAGCTCCTGCCCGAACAACTCGTTTCGCGAGTTGGCAATCCCACCGATATCGTTGGGCTTGATCGCCGGGCTGCAATGCCACAGCGTGCTGCCGAAGGCGTCCTTGCGTGCGGTCTTGCTGTAACGGTCGTAAGACCAGTGCATTGGCGCGACCACGCCCATGTAGTTCTGGATATCCGGCTCGTCGAACATGCCCCAGATAGTCGACCCGGTGTGTGCCATCAGGTAGCGCCCCACCAAGTCGTTGGAATTGGACAGGCCCTTGGGGTGCTTGTCGTTCGCCGAGTTGAGCAACAGCCGCGGGTTCTGCGAAACAAACGCGGCGAGGATGACCACGCCCGCCTCTTGCAGGTGCTTTTGCTTTTTGGCGTCGTAGTACTCCACGCCCGTGGCCCGATCGCCCTTGGCATTGGTAAGCACGCGTGTCACCGTGCAACCGTTGCGCACCACCGCCCCCAGTTCGCGTGCTTCTTTCAGATAAGTGATCTGCGGGTTGGCCAACGCACCGGTCGGGCAGCCGGCGTTGCACCAGCCGTCATACACGCACGCTGGACGCCCCTTGAACACTTCACTGTTGATACCGGTTGTGGCGCGCGCCGTCTTCATTCCCATCGCCTCGAAGCCCTTTAGCCACACATCACCGTGGCGAAAGTTCTTGATCGGCGGCATCGGATAGGGCTGTCCCGGCGGACGCCAGCGCTCCTCGGCTTTGGCATCGCCCGAAATGCCGATGTCCTGCGCCACACGGTCGTAATAGGTTGCGATCTCGCTATAGGGCATAGGCCAATCAAGGCCGCGCCCGTGTTCGCTTTTCATGGTGAAGTCATTGGGTAGCATGCGCGGGAACATCGCGAAGTAATGCGCCGCGGCGCCGCCCGAGCCCCAGCCCGAATTGTAGCCGTAACCCATGCGATCCTTGCCCTCCAGGATCACCGGCGCGCCGCCCTTGAGGCGCCGCCCCCAAATCTCGTTGCTAACCATGTCGCTGAGCTTCCAGTCCGGCCCCTGCTCAATGAGCACCACCTTCTTGCCGGCCTTGGCCAGCGTTGCGGCGTAGAGCGAGCCCGAAGCGCCCGCGCCCACGATCACCACATCAACTTTTTCTAGCGTAGCCATGGTTACCACCTCGAAATGGGAATGATGTGCGGCATATAGGGTGTGCCCAGGCTTTCGATACCCTCGACGGTGCCGTAGACCACGTCTACCGCGTCATGGCGCATGAGGAAATACACGAACGGTCCGGGCGGCCCTTGCCAGCCCTCGATCTTGTTCTGGCGCATGGCGTCAATGAAGCTTCTTTGCTCGGCTGCCGAGATATCCTCGAAGCGTTTGCCGTACTGCGCCTGGCTTGCCTTGTTGATGGCGGTGATGCCACCACGATAGATGTTGACGAAGGGCGGTTGCACGTTGGCCACGCGCGCCATCAGGAAGGACTCGTGCGCTGGCACCGCGAGCTGGTGATCGACGAAATTGACCACGCCCGCCCTGCGCGCTCCCGGCAGCAGGGCTTCGCCCATTGCAGCGAGCGTGTTCCCTTCTTCGAGGGTCAGTACGCGCAGCGGAACGCCTTGCGCATGCGCCTGGCTCGGCGTTAGCAACATCTCCACGCCACCAACAGTAAAGGCAAGCGCGCCCAAGCCCGCGCTCTGGACGAACGCGCGCCGATTCATGTCACTCATGTTTTCCCCCTCCTGAAAGATGCTGCATTACCCGCCCTGTATTTTTTTATCGAGCGTGGAGCAGAGACGATATGCCAAATAAGTCTTCGCTTCAAGCGACAATCGTTATGGCACCGATGACAGCAATGCGACAGGTTTTGTCCGGTGCCGCTACCGGATTGCCCGAGGGGAGATCACCTCAAGAGCGGGGAGTGCGGACGTTATGGGCAACCGCACCGGGCGCTCAGCCACCGCAGGGCTTTGCGAAGACTACCTTGGCCGATGCATGCAGGTCGGTACAATTCCGCCGGCAATGTGCGGATCAGGGTAATGCGGAAAACTAGCCTTGGCGGTGGTAACCCTCTGCAGAATGTTCCGGTCTGATTTTATTCGGCCCGGATTCCGGCATCTCGAATCAATCGTCCCCAGCGATCGGCATCGGTCTTGATGTAGGCCGCGAAGCTCGACGGCGGTCCGCCCGCGATTTCACCACCCAGCCGGTTGAGCCGCTCTTGGACATCCGGCATGCGGATGATCTGGCCGATTTCTGCATTGAGCGCATTGATGATTTCCGGAGGCACCTTTGCCGGGGCGACGATGCCGAACCATCCCACGGCTTCGTAGCCTGTGACGCCTTCTTCTGCAAGGGTGGGGATCTCTGGTGCCGAGGGGGATCGCGTGGAATTAGTGATGCCGAGCGCGCGCACTTTGCCCGCACGCAGGTTAGGCAGTGCGGTGCTCAAGCTGTCGAACAGGATCTGGATCTGTCCCGAGAGCAGATCGTTGACCGCAGGGGCGGTGCCTTTGTAGGGCACGTGGTTTAGTGGCGCTCCGGTAATGCGTTCGAACAAGGCGGCGAACAGGTGGGTTGCGGTTCCAGTGCCGGTTGACCCGTAGTTGAGCTGACCGGGCTTGCTGTTGGCGAGCGAAATCAACTCCGCGACATTTTTCGCCGGAACCGAAGAATGCACCAGCAGTACATTGGGGATCTTCGCCACCAGGATTACCGGGGCGATGTCCCGATCAACGTCGTAAGAAACCTTGGAGTACAAAAAGCGGGTGAGTGCGAGGCTCGGCCCGCCGACCATGAGGGTGTACCCGTCCGGCAGGGATTTGACGACGAATTCGGTGCCGATAATGGAACTTGCACCCGGCCGGTTGTCGATCACCACCGGTTGTCCCCAACGTTCTTGCAGTTTCTGGCCGATGATCCGGCCGACGATGTCGTTCGGTCCACCAGGCGGGAACGGAACGACGAGGCGTATCGGCCTTGCCGGGTAGGACTGTGCGCTGGCGAGGGGAGTCAGCAAGGTAAGGCAGCTCGCGGTGAGGCAAGTTGCGAGTGCGCGTAGCAGCGTGGCGGTAATTCGCATCTCAGACCTCCGGTGCAAAGGCGGAGACGAAGCTCATGTAATGCAAGCGTCGTGGCGGCAAGTGTTGGGGTATTTCAGGCGTCGAATGCTGCGGGCTGGTGAGCTCGATGCGCACATCGGTGAAACCGGCAGCTTCGAGTTCCTGCTTCAGGTTCATCTTGGACAGTGTATGGGCGAAAGGCTCATTGTTGCGCGCAGCATAGCCGGTGTGTAGCCATTCGCCGATTACGCCGCCGGGAACCTGATACATGTCGTACATCGCGAACAGGCCGCCGGGTTTCAGTACGCGCCTCGATTCCCTGATCGAGTTACGGATCGCCCGGGGCGGCATCTCGTGATAGAGCCAGTGCGAGGCGACAACATCGACGCTCGAATCCTCGAAGCAGCCCAGATCCTCGGCGTTTCTCTGATAAAGCGTGATGTCGGTCTTTTCATCGATGGAGCGCAGGTGGCCGTGGCGTACCATCGGTTCGCAGAGTTCGCAGCCCACGAGCTTTGTCTCCGGAAATACACGCTTGATCGCGCGGGTCGAGCGGCCCGCCGAGCAGCCGAGATCGGCGATGAGTTGCGGAGCGAGTCCGTGCTCCTTGCAGCGTTGCTGGATAAGGCGAGCGTACCAGTCAACGAGTTCGTTTGGATTCGTCCCCGAGAAGCTAGGGCCCTGCGCATACCAGGCGATCGCGTAGGCGTTCACCAGATCCTTCCACAAACCACCGGGCTGCTGGTGCGTCTCGGTTTCGGTTAGGTAGTCGGGCATCTTCAGCGCGGGATCGAGGTGTAGGCGACCGGGGACTTCGACCGGAACAGCGGCGAGCAGGGGTTCGAGTACTTGTTTTTGAGCCTGCGCGAGGGTGTGGAATCCGTAGCGACCGGACCATTTGAATTGCTGTACCCGGCGCTCGAGCCAGCCGTAGAGCCGGTATGTCGCGTTGTGGCGCATCCGGGATTCGAGCTCCTCCGCATCCTTCGCCGAGGCCTGCTCGGCCGTGGCAACGACTTCGCGATAGAGTTCGCCGCCCCAATACGCCTTCAGACCAGAGATGAAGCTCTGATAGGCATTGGCCTGAAAGCTGGTGCGGTAGGCATGCGAGGGCAGTGGGGCGTTCATTGCTCTGTCATGAATCGGGAGATGTCCGGGATGTCGTCGGGGTGGGCGAACGGGCGCAGCACCGTGCTTGCGAATACCTCTTCCTCCGCGCGCAGTATTTGCTGCATCTCATTCGATGCACCGGCGTTCTCAAGGTCCGACTCCGCGAGAACGCTGGCTGTCCTGAGTGCGATCTTGATCCGGTCGATTTCGGCCTTGAGAACAAAGACTTCTCCAGCGAGCGCGACAATCATTCCCATCAGGCGGGCGTGGTCCTTGGTATCGTCGGGACCAAGTCCCACGATGCCGGTCATAGGTGCGTGCATGTTGCCTCCATAAGCGCGACTCCCGCCGCAGCAGACGGCCGCTCGATTCAGAAAACGGACCCTAACACGCAGCCGCAAATGCGTACAGAAAATTTAAACCGCTTTTTTCTATGCGCGACTGCTTCGCCGACCGGTGGGAACCTCATGGTGATTCAGAGGAGAACCGCCGGTTTTAAACCGGATTTATAAAAGTGCCGACAAACCGTGTTTAGCCTGATACAGTGCCGCGAGTTCGATGTGGCAGTTCACCATGAAGGGAAGCATTTTTAAGTGATACGAATCGAAAAGGTAGGAAAAATTTTCCCCGGCGAACGTGGTCGCGCGCCGTTTGAAGCCCTGCGTGATGTGAGCTTTGAGGTGGGGAAGGGCGAGTTTGTCTCGATCATCGGACCGAGCGGCTGTGGCAAGACCACGCTGCTGCGTATCCTGCACGGCCTTGAACCGGCAAGCAGCGGCGAGGTTTTCGCCGCGGAGCGCCGCGTCAAGGGCTCCTCGCCGGCGAGCGCAATCATTTTTCAGCAGTTCAATCTTTTCCCGTGGTTGACGGTGCGCCAGAACGTTGCATTCGGCCTTGAAGTGGCGAAGCTGCCCGCCGCCGAATGTGTAGAGCGCACGCGGCGGTTTGTCGAATTGGTCAGGCTGGAGCGCTTTGCCGATCACTATCCGCATGAATTGTCCGGCGGCATGCAGCAACGCGTGGGGATCGCTCGCGCGCTTGCCCTGGATCCGCAGGTACTGCTGATGGATGAGCCCTTTGGCGCGCTCGATGCGATCACCCGCGAAGAATTGCAGCGTGAAATTGCCGGGATTCTCGCGCTCTCGCGCAAGACGGTGGTATTCATCACCCACAATATGGACGAGGCCATTTTCTTTTCCGACCGCATTCTAGTAATGGGTGGGCGTCCCGGACGCATTGTCGAGGAGGTGCGCGTAGACCTTCCCCACCCGCGTGAGGCCGACGCGGTGCGTGCCAGCCGCCAATTTGCGTCCATACGCGAGCATTTGTGGACCTTGTTGTCGGGCGCGGCCGCGATACCAGGCCAAGATCTCGAGGTAAGCGTCTGATGCAAGCGTCGCGCAAAACCCTGCTGATCCAGACCGCGTGCCACATCGGCATCCTTGCCACGTGGGAACTACTGTCGCGCTTTGTCATTCCGCCGCGCTTCCTGCCACCGCCCTCGGCCATTGCGGTCGCCTTCGTCGGGATGACCGTATCGGGTGAACTACCGCGCCAGTTGTGGCAGACCGCGAGCGTGTTGCTCACCGGTTTTGCGCTGGCCATCGTGTCGGGTATGGTAATCGGTGTCGCCATGGGCACCTTTGCAACGCTGAGGCGCGTGCTCGATCCCTATGTCAACGCGTTCTACGCCATGCCCACGGTGGCGCTGGTACCGGTGGTGATCATCTGGCTCGGCCTCGAGTTCCAGGCCAAGGTCTTCCTGACCTGGTTGGTCGCGGTGTTTCCGATCATCATCAATGCGCAGATTGGTGTGGCCAACGTACCGCACTCCTATCTCGAAACGGCGCGCGCGTTCGGCTGCAATCGCTGGCAGACGTTCCGGCGTGTTGTGATGCACGCCGCGGTGCCTTTCCTGATAGCCGGGATCCGACTCGGATTGGGGCGCGCCCTGGTGGGGGTGGTGGTGGCTGAAATGTTCACCGCGCTGGCCGGACTCGGTTACATGGTGGTGCTCTATGGCAACACGTTTCGCACCGCCGAACTCTTTGTGCCCATCGTCGTGCTGGCGCTGCTCAGCATAGGCGTCACCAACCTGATTTACCGGCTCGAGCGCAGGGTCGCGCCCTGGCGCCGGGTGCCCGATTAAGCGGTGCTCTAGTCCTCGGGCTGGATATGGGCCTGCGCCAGCGCAGTCGGCAGCGCAATGCCAAGCCCGAGCTTGAGCGCTTTTTCGTAGATCCACGAGGCAATGCCCACGTCCTGTGACACCAGGCCGGTGGTGTGCACAAGAATGCGCTCGTCGTCGCGCTCGCGCCCGGGCTTTTCACCAGCAATCACCTCGCCGATCTCGGCGTGCAGGCGGGCACGGTCGAACTGCCCGGCCTCGAGCATGTCGCGGAACGGTTTCATCGTCAGGTTGCAGTCCCAGTCGTCGATGACGGTCTTGTCAAACTTCGCCCACCCGGCCGGTTCCATTTCGCGGCGCGCGAGCGACACGAATGTCGCGCCCGGCTTGACCCAGGGCTCCTGGCTGACTACGTCGGTGCGCGTGGTGCAGCCCACGGCGATATCGCTACGGCGCACCACCTCCTCAATCGAGTCAAGGGCGCGTACCGGGATGCCGAGTATTCGCGTCCATTTGGCGGCGAAGGCTTCGCGCGTGTCGGCGCGGCGTGAAGTGCAGAACACTTCCTCGAAGTTGTAGAGCCGGCGCAGACAGCGCAGGCAGTTCTCGCCCATGGTGCCGATGCCCACCAGGCCCAGCGTTTTGGGTGCGCGCGGCCCCAGCCAACGCAGCGGTGCGATCGCAGCGGCGGCGCTGCGGATGGCGTAGGTCCAGTGTTCATCGACGATCGCCAACGGCCGCGCCGTACGCGGATCGGCCAGCACAATATAGCGAGCGCAATCGAGACGTCCGACAGTGTTGGTTTCGCCGTCATCAAAATACGAATACAGACGCACCCCGGCGATCGGCCCCTCAGTGAGTACCACTGTCTTGGTGTGCCAGTTGTTGTAAAGCGGGGCGCCAGTGGCAAGTTTCTGGCTCGGCGGGTCTGACCACTGCACGGTGTGGCGGGCGTGTTGCCGGTAGATGTCCTCGCATATCGACATGGCATCTGAGGCCGACAGCAGTTTGACTGTTGTCGCGTAGTCAATGAACAGCACGGTATCCATGTCCGGGTCAGGCCTTTGCCGGTGGTGTGTCGGTGACAAAGTCAAAAGCCGGGCCGGCGGGCGCGTAGATTTCGTAGATCACCAGATTTTCCGTTGACACGTTGCTCAGTGCGTGGCGCGCGCCGGCCGGAATGAACACCACGTCGTCGGCGACGATGCGGTGCGCCGTACCCTCGAAGGTGAGTTCGCCCTCGCCGGACTTTACGATATAGACATTGTCCGAGTCGGAGTGGCGGTGGACGCGGCCGCGCGGCCCCCTGGGCAAAAGAACGTTGATGTGTACATCAAGCTTATCGGTGCCGCAGCTGCCGTCAACGAGCTGTATGCTGTCGCCGCGGCCCGGTTCAAGTCCGACGCGCGGCGCAGTGTCTGGTTTTATTATTTTGAATCCCAACGACGTTTCCCCCGGGTCTGTGCAGCGTGAAACCTGCGGTGCTGTTTGATCCGCGTCAATGGTTGTCGAGGATTGAATGAAACCGCCGTATTCGATGAAGATATATTACCATGCGAGAAGAGCGCCCCGTCCTGGAGGGCGCTCCCATTAGGAGAGACCCATGTCGCGCCGCCGTTTTCTTGCTTCCGTTGCGGGAGCTTCCGCGGTACTCGCCGCGCCCGCCATCTTGCGCGCCCAGTCGCCCGCCAATATCAAGATTGCCACCGGCGTAACGCCGCCCTCCCTCCACAACATTTACCTACATGTGGCCCATGAGCGCGGCTTCTTCCGCGAAGGCGGCATCAATGTCACCGACGTGCTGCAGTTGCGTGGCGGGCCGCTCGCCACGCAGGCGCTCTCTTCCGGGCAGGTCGACGTCACGGCCAGTGATCCCGAGGGGGTGTTGTCGGCCGCAGTTGCCGGGCACCCCATTCGTGCCGTGTCCGCGCCAGGCGCGCGGCTCTCCTACATGGTTGCGGTGCGCAAGGAAATTACCGCGGTAGCCGATCTTCGCGGCAAGCCGTTTGCAGTCTCGCGCCCCGGTGCCATTTCGCAATACCTGATGTTCCCCTATCTCGAGAACGCCAAAGTACCGCGAGACGCGGTGCAGTGGCTCAGCGTAGGCGGTGGCCGCGAGCGCATGCTGGCCCTGCTTGCCGACCGCGTAAAGGGCGCGCTGCTGCACATCGATTACGCCATGGAGGCCGCCGCCGACCCCAACATCACGCTGCTCTCGTCGGTTGCGGAAGTGATACCCAGCTATCCGTTTGAGTTGCTGATGTTGCGTAACGAGCTGATCGAAAAGAATCCCGCCGCCGCCACCGCCATCACACGTGCGGTGATCCAGGCCTGCCGCTATATCGTGCGCAACAAATCCGGAACGGTCGAGGTGATGCTCAAGTACTCGCCTTCCTCCAAGGCGGCGGTGATAGAGCGGGCCTACGCTGAGCTGCTGCGTATTCGCGGCTTTGGCGTGAACGGGGACATGACCGAGGCCAACCTCACCATCGCGCACGACCTGGCGCTGCAGAACAAGCAGATCAACCAACCGGTTCCCGTCGCCACGTGGGCCGATTTTCGCGTGCAGGAACGCGCGATGGCGGCGCTTGGCAGGATAAGTTGAGTGTCGCAATAGCAGTCGGCACCGGACGGGCGACGATCACCGAAGCCCGCGTCCTCGCCCTGGCGCAGCAACTGGTGCGCTATCCCAGTCCGCAGACCGAACGCATGGAAGCCGAACCCCAGGTTCAGTCCTTTATCGGCGAGTGCGTCGCGCCCATCCTGGAGGGCATGGGCCTTGCGACGCGGCGTGATGCCATGGGCAATCTCATTGCTGAAGCCGGACGCGCCGGCAACGGTGCTTCGGTGCTACTGATGATGTATGCCATGACGCATCCGCAATCGAGGATGTCTGACCCATGGGACGCGCGGCTGATCGACACCGGCGAGGGTCGGGCCCTGCGCGGGCGCGGCATCTCGGAGCAAAAGGCCCCGCTCGCAGCGGCGCTCGCCGCGCTCGAAGCACTGTTCGCGACAGGCGGTTTTCCCAAGGGGCATCTGGTTTTTGTGCTGAGCAGCGCCGGCGAAACCGGGCGACACGATGCGGCGCAAGCGGCGCTGGCCGGCCACGCCGCACTGGGTACGGTACCGACCATGGGCATTGTCGGTCTGGGCACTAACGGCCGCGTAGCCCTGGGCAACAAGGGGCGCATCGATGTCGATGTGATCGTTCATGGCAAGGCTACGCACAGCAGCACGCCCTGGGACGGCATCGACGCCATCGAAGGCGCACGCCGCGTGCTCGACCAGTTAAAGCATCTCGAATTGCCGGCGCGCGCGCATCCCGGACTTGGCCGGGTGACACTCACACCGACGCGCGTCAGCACCGGCCCCAACGCCACGCACACGGTACAGGACAGCGCAACCATCACCCTCGACCGGCGCCTGCTGCCCGGCGAGGATCCCGAGCTGGCGCTGGCGCAGATCACCGAATGCGTGCGCCTTCCCGCGCCTTGGCGGGTCGAGGTGCGCAAGGGTCCGTTCATGTATCCGTGCGAAATCGCCGCCGATGGACCGCTGGTGGCGGGCATTGGCGAGGGCGCGCGGCGTGCCGGCCTGGCGATGCCGGATACCTTTTACAGCCACAGTGCGCTCGATGCCGGCTACCTGCTCAAGCTGGGCTGCGAGGCGACGATGTGGGGGCCGGGCCGCGTCGAGCAATTTCATTCAGACGACGAGTTTGTGCTGGTATCCGAACTCATGGCGGGCGCGTACGGGTATGCGGGCTTTTTAGGCGCCACGCTGGGTTGACGGGCGCGTCTGAGCCAATTCACCACCCACAGCTCCTGGCATGTGCAGAACGTTGATGTCTTTTGTTCGCGCTTGCGCGCATGGATGATCCACTCCGAGGGTATTGCCACAAAATAGCGCACCAACTACCTCGGATGGGTTAGAGCTCTCGCGTGGTCGCCCCCCGATCCCGTACAGTCGCTCGCTTTGGCGGTCAGCGCATGCGTTCAACAACATCATTCGCTAAATAAGCCTTAATTTTTTTCAAAATTCAAAATTTAAGGCTCATTTAGCGAATGATGTTGTTGAACTCATGCTCTGACCGCGAGAGTGAGCAACCGTGCGGGATCGGGGCTGAAGCGGGGCGACCGATCGAGAACTCTAAACCATCCGAGGTAGTTGGTGAGGTATTTCGTGGCA
>JANXRV010000030.1:0-36520 GCA_025356665.1 Pseudomonadota bacterium | reverse complement strand
GGACTCGATCACCTTCGAGGCTGGTTCCCCTTCCCGTACGCGTTCAACCGCCATCAGGCGGATCGCCTCCAGTGTCTGATGATCGAATGTGCGGCCGTCTCGCTTCATGACACGTTTGACAAATACGCCATCAACAAGTTCGACAATTGTCGCTTTATTTATCGACTGCTGAGTAAACTGCAATTCCGAAGTGATTAAGTTTGATGTTCTAGGACGAGCCATCGCGTTCGAAGGAAGAGTATTTCCAAATGTTGGCACCTATACCCTGATCAAAGCAAAAGCCATTGTCGCTCTAGACCCTAACGACAAACGAAATAGTGTCATTGCAGACCTTAGTTTCGGCCCTAAAAATGCAAAGGGACAAGTTGAGGCTGCTGCTGATGTTGTACTGCTTCAACCGACCAACATTCAAGCAGGCAATCAAACACTTCTTGTTGACGTTCCGAATCGAGGAAGAAAATTGGCGCCTCAACTGTTTGATGACTCGCCACAACCTGGAGCTAACAATGCAGCCACGGCGCAAGATGCTGGCATTGGTTACCTGCACCGACAGGGCTACACCATGGCGTGGATTGGATGGCAAGGCGATATACCCACCCAACCGCAGCAATTGGCAATGCAGGCACCTACAGCCATCGGTCTCACTGGCAATGCACGCGACGAGTTTCAATTTGATCATCTGACAAATCCTATCAACGTGCGTTTGAGCGCACTCATTGAAAACGCGTCGAGTGTGAAAGCGAGTGTTCGAGCTCAGTGGGCACACCAAAGAGCCACCCCTACAGATTTGACAATCAAAGTTACGGGGCCTCAATCCATTGAAATTTCAAGACCACAGGGCTTTGATGCTAGTGCTCTTTATGAAGTCACTTACAAGGCCAAGGAACCCGTACTTTTTGGAATGGGATTTGCTGTAACTCGAGACGTAACAGCCCTATTGAAGTCCAAATCCAATGCCATGAACCCTTTGGCACAAAACGGAAATCCAAATATTCAACGCGCCATTGGATTTGGCGTATCTCAGTCGGGTCGCTTCTTAAGAGACTTTCTGTGGCTTGGGTTCAATGAAGATTTGAATGGAAAACAAGTATTTGAGGGACTCATGCCTCACGTCGCTGGTGCGCGAAGAATGGCCACCAATTACAGGTTTGGACAACCCAGCCGAAATTCAAGGCATCCTCAAGATCCTGCTTGGCAAATTGATCTTTTCCCATTCACCTATGAAATGATGACGGATCCGCTTACTGGCCAGAAAGACGGCTTGTTGGGGAAATGCCGTCAAACACAGACTTGCCCCAAAGTGATGCAAACTGACAGTGAGCATGAATGGTGGGGTTCTCGAGCATCGCTATTGGTCACTGACCCATCTGGCAATCACATTGATCTTCCAAGCAATGTAAGGGCGTACATGCTTGCAGGAACACCTCACTTTGCCCAGCCTGGAGCAGTGATGAGTCAGGCCAAAACCATGTCGCTTCCAGTCAATCCCCTGCACGCAGGCCAACCCATGCGTGCACTACTCAGTGCCTTAAATGAATGGATTTCGGTTGGCACTGAGCCCCCAGCAAGCAGAGTTCCGATGAGGGCGCACGGTACACTTGTACCTGCTGATTTAGCTATCCCCAAAAACATCCCTACTTTGCCTTATCAAGAACTGTACACAAGTGCATATGTGTCCGATCAGACCCAGTTTCCGCCCAAAGTGTTGGGCAGGTATGAAGTCCTTGTTCCACTTGCCGATGCTGATGGCGTAGCTGTAGCAGGTATTCGTTCAATGCCCTTGGTAGTGCCTAAAGCCTCATACACAGCTTGGAATCCTCGTGCAGTTGGATTTGGCCCAGGTAACTTGTTTCCGCTGCAAGGTGCTATGTCGCCCTTTGCAATTACCAAGGCAGAGAGGGCTTCTGCCCAGGATCCAAGATTATCTTTGGAAGAGCGCTATGCCAATCAAGATGCTTATGTTGAAGCTGTGAAAGCAGCAGCGCAAAGGTTTGTCAAAGAACGACTTCTATTGCCTGAAGATGCCGAGCGAAACATTGAGCGTGCCAAGGCAGATAAATTGTCACAAATCAGATAATTTATTCAAGCTCTAAGTAACAGCCATCCTGAATCAGGTATTGCAGCAAACTGGCTATATCCTGATTTTCAAAGCCATCAGAGTTCAATCAAGCTGAAAATTTGCTTTTATCGTTTTCGGGCTTTGCGTACTGTGCCGTAAGTGTTGAAGTCAGATCCACCACTACAGTGGCCTGTGATGCCTTCGGCCAATCGGGTGGGCACGGTGTCGGGCACCCTGCGGCAAGTTGAAAGAACCGTAATTTTGAACGCTTTAATACGCTTTAAGCTGGTGCAGTTACTGCGCCGAGGCGCGCGGCTTGCTCGATGCCGCCGGCGTCGGCTACAAGGATCTGGACGTCGAGCGCGATGCCGACGCGCTGCGCTACCACGGCCGGGTGCTGCGCGCTGCGGGCGTGCCGGTGATTATCATCGGCGACCGCGTGCTGCTTGGCTACGATGAAACCCTGCTCAAGCTGGCAAGCCGCGATCTGGCGAAAAAATAACCTGCCTCCTGCGAACCTTGCTATATGCCTCTTGCTGTATGCCGCTTGCTGTATGCCTTTATGTGTGCGTCAACTATGTGCGCATTGAGAACGCGCTAAGGGCGGCTATAGGAAAACTTGTAGATGTAAGCGCAGGCGCAACTGTAGACGTAACTTTGGGCGAAAGTTTGGGCGCGAGCGCTGTCGCTGCGGGCTTCGCCGCCCGGCAGGTTAGAATCTGCCTCGCTTCATCCGCCCCACCCGCCCCACCCATTCAATCATTCCCCTAAGACCGGACCTTACCCGTGCACAGCGCCCCGCTAAACAGATGGTTCGGCATCGTGCTGATGCTGATCATGGCCACCGTGATGGGTGCCAACCACATCGCCGCCCGCATCGCCTTCGATCACGGCGTCAACGTCACCACGGCGGTGTCGATACGCTCGGGCGTCACCGCCCTTGCCGTTCTCGCCCTGCTGCTTGCCTACCGCGTGCCGCTCGCCATGCCGGGGGCGACCCTGCGTCGCGCCATCGGCATCGGCGTGCTGGTGACGATACAAAGCTACTGCCTCTACTCATCGGTGGCGCGCATCCCGGTGGTACTGGCGCTGCTTGCGTTCAACATTTACCCGATGCTGCTTACGCTGATCACCTGGGCCACCGGCGGCCAGCGGCCGGTGCCCCTGGCGCTGGGTGCGATGGTCGTCGCACTGCTCGGGCTTGCCATGGCGCTGGATGTGTCCGGCCGGATGGGCAGCGGCGGCAGTGATATCGCCGGCCGCTGGCAGGAAATCGGCGCCGGCGTCAGCTATGCCTTCGCCGCTGCCTTCTCGTTCAGCCTGGTGCTCTACCTCTCCGGGCGTTGGCTCAAGGAGGTCGACGGCAGGCTGCGCAGCTGCCTCGCCATGGGCACCTGCGCCATCATCGTCGGCACCGCCGGCGCGCTCACCGGCAGCCTCGCCGCGCCGGCGGACATGCCCGGCTGGATCGGCCTTGCGCTGCTGACGGTGCTCTACGGCAGCGGCATCACCGCGATGTTTATCGTGCTGCCGCGCATCGCCGTCACCAGCGACACCGGCGTGCTCAATATCGAGCCGGTGGCCGCGCTATTGATGGGCTGGATACTGCTCGGGCAAAGCCTGAGCTTGTGGCAGGGCCTGGGCGCGCTGGTGGTCATCGGCGCTATCATCGTGCTGGGCACGGCCAAACGCTGACCCCCGGCACATGAAAAGAGCGCAACAATGAGCCTCGCCGGCCTGGGCGTGGTTGCCATCTGGAATGACATCGAGCCGCAGGCGCGCGCCGAATTTCATGAATGGCACAGTCGCGAACACATGCCCGAGCGCGTCGGCATCCCCGGCTTCCTGCGCGGCCGCCGTTACATCGCCCTCTCCGGTACACCGCCCTGCGCCACGCCCGAATATTTCACGCTCTACGAGACACGCGACATTGGCGTGCTGACCGGCGCCGACTACCTCGCACGCCTCAACGCCCCCACCGCCTGGACGCGCCGATGCGTCGCGTCTTTTCTGAACACCGAGCGCGCGCTGTGCACCGTTGCCGCATCGCTGGGTGCCGGCCAGGGCGGCTTGCTGATGACGCTGCGCTACGACGTGGCGCCCGATTGGAAAGACCGCCACCGCGCCTGGCTCGCCGGGCAGGCGCTGCCGGCCCTCGCCAGCTTGCCCGGCATCTGCGGCGCCCACCTGTGCATCGCCGACACCGGCGCGAGCACGCTGCTGACCGAAGAAAAAAAGCTCAGGCCGCACGCCACCATCGTGCCCGACTGGGTGGTGATGGTCGAATGCGCGAGCGAACGCGCGGATATCGAAGCGGCCTGTACGAAGTTACTGCCCGACAGCGGTTTTATCGCCGCGGGTGCGGGCGCGGCGCCCCTGCGCGGGCTGTACCTGCTACAAAACAGCGTCGAAAAAACCGGGTAACCACCTGAAAAGCCCCGCCAGTCGGGGCTTTTCAGCCATCTGCCATCCCGAAAACGACGCTCAGGGCCCTATCATTTTCACCGCGCGGTCGTAATAGCCGAGGTCGATATACTTTCCCGGGGCCGGCGCAACGCCGCCCCACTGGCCTTCGATTTCCGCACGCAGCGACAGCACCTTGGCAAATCCGTCCATGTCAAAGTGCGCATCGCGATAAAACCCGAAGCCCGGCGTCATCAGCGCGGCATAGCTCTGCTCGGCGACCTGCGGGCTCAGCTTAAAACGACGCACCAGGATGTCCAGCGCGGCGGTCCGGTTGGCCGGATCCATGGCAGCGCGCGTACCCTCGATATAGGCGGCGAGGTAGCGCTCGAGCACGCCGGCATTGGCTTTGGCCCAGTCGCGCATCACAAACGCACCGCCGGCCTGGTAGGGGCCGATGAGGTCCTGCGCCCGCCCCATGCTCTTCAAGCCCTGCTCCTTGAGCATGAAGGTGAACGGCGGATTGACCATACCGGCGACGAGCATCGGGTCCTTGGCTATGGCCGCCGACCGCGCCAAGGTGCCGCCCACCTCGCGCAATGTGTAGTCGCGGTTCTCCAGCAGGCCGTTGTTCTTGAGGATTTTCTTCGCCACCAGCGCGTAGGCGGTATTGGGCGCGTCCACAGCGAGCACCTTGCCGCGGATGTCGTTAAAGGAATTTATTTCACCGCGCACCATGAACTCGTTGAGGCCGCCGTCGCCACCCAGGATGATGATGACGTCTTTTTTCGCCCCTTCGACCATGGCCACGGCGTTATCCACCGCCGCATGCGCGATTTCGAACTTGCCCTCGGCGAGGCCAGCCCGCTGCAGGTCGGAATTGGGCGTGTTCTGCACCTCAATTTTCAGGCCGCGACGGGCGAACATGCCGTTCTCTATCGCCCAGTACAACGCCAGGTTGGTGGACGTCGGGAAGACGTTGACCCGCAGCGTCGTCTCCTGGGCATGAGCGGCAGCGCCAGCGAGCAGGCCGCCGACCAGCATGACAGCCGGAACAAGTACGCTTGCAATACCTGTCAGATGGGGCAGACGCGGCAGACGGGACAGAAAAAACATGGTTTACTCCTCTGAATTTTCAAACAGCAGACGGCAAATGCCTGTCTTGTGGATTGGATTGTTGCGCATCCGATCCGTAGTGTCCGACAAATTCCCCCCCGCACTCAAACTATACCTGCGTTGCAGTGCAGCGCAAAACGTTCACCGCCGCCGCATGGCAACCCACGCTCCGGCCGACCCGTGCTATGTTGGCGCGCAGCGCAACGACACAAGCCCGCGCTTTAAGCATAAGCACATTGGAATACCCGAGGAGGTCACGTGCAAAAAATGATTTTCGGTTTCATGCTCTTGCTGCTGACGGCGCTGACAGCCGTACCGCAAGCCCTGGCGCAACAAGACGCCTACCCGAACAAGCCCATCCGCCTGATCGTCGCCTTCCCGCCCGGGGGCAGCGTCGACGTGGTGGCGCGGCTGATCGCGCCCAAGCTGTCCGAGGCCCTCGGCCAGTCGGTGGTGGTCGACAACCGCAGCGGCGCCTCGGGCAACATCGGCAGCGAGATCGCCGCGCGCGCCAAGCCCGACGGCTACACGCTGCTGATCCAGACCATCCCTTTTGTCTCCAACGCCGCGCTGTTCAAGAACGTGCCCTACGACGCGCTCAATGATTTCGTGCCGATCGGGCTGGTGTCCGCATCGCCTTCGCTGGTAGTGGTGCATCCGTCGGTACCGGTGAACACCGTGGGCGAATTGCTCGCGCTTGCACGCGCCAAACCGGGCCAGCTCAATTACGCCGCCGCCGGCTCGGGCACCAATCCGCACATCGCCGGTGAGTTGTTCAACCTGATGGGCAAGGTCGACATCACCGCCATCCAGTTCAAGGGCGGCGGACCGGCGATGATCGCCACCATCAGCAACGAGCCGGGCATCAACTTCCCCAACGTCGCCGAAGCCAATCCCTACATCGTCAACAACCGCGTGCGCGTCCTGGCGGTAACCAGCCTGAAGCGCGCCAAGTCGCTGCCCAATATCCCGACGGTGTCAGAGGCCGCCCTGCCCGGCTATGAGTTCACCACCTGGCACGGCATTGTCGCGCCCAAGGGCACGCCCAGGGAAGTCATCGCACTGCTGAGCGACAAACTGCGCACGGTATTGCGTGCCCCCGACTTGGTGGCGCGCTTTGAGGCCATAGGGCTGGACATCGTCGCCAGCACACCCGAGGAGTTCGGTGCCCACCTGAAAAGTGAAACAGAGAAATGGGCGCGCGTGATCAAGGCGAGAAACATGCGCGTGGAGTGAGTCGCGCCAGCCAATATTAGTACGTCCCCTCCACCGTCAAGGGGGAGGGAGTACGACGCAGCTCAGCCTTCCCCGTATTTCTTGATCACCGCCTGGTCAAACTTCAGCCCCAAGCCCGGTAACTGCGGCACGGCCAGTTCGCCCTTCACCGGTTCGGGCACCGATTCAAACAGCCGGCCCGACCAGGGCATGTATTCGACCGTGAGGCCGTTGGCGATGCCGGCGATCAGGTGAACGTGGATTTCCGGCACGAGGTGGCTCACCACCTTGAGGTTAAAGGCCTCGGCCATGGCGGCAATTTTCAGCCAGGGAGTGATACCACCGGCGCGCAACACGTCAATCATGACAATGTCGACCGAGCGCGCTTCGAGCATATGACGGAAGGGCTGGATGCCGTAAAGATACTCGCCACCGGCAAGCGGCGTCGCCAGCGCATCGGCCACGCGCGCAAGACCGGCGTAGTCGTCGTGCGCAACCACGTCCTCAAGCCAGTACAGGTGATATTCCTCGATGCGGCTGCCGATGGCGACGGCCTGGCTGACGTCCCAGCGCTGGTTGATGTCGCACATCAGGTCGATATCCGGACCGACGCTCTCGCGCACCAGTTTCATGCGCTCGACCTCCAACTCAGGCGTGGTGTAGCCGGGCAGCGCCAGCTGCGTTTTCATTTGCGTGAAGCCCTTTTCCACCAGCCGCGGTCCGGCCTTGAGCAGGTGATCGAGTGAAAACTCGCGCATCAGCGCACCGCTGGCGTAGGTGGGGACGCGCTCGCGCCGTCCGCCAATGAGCGTGGCGAGCGGCAGGTTCACGGCCTTGCCGGTGATGTCCCACAGCGCGATGTCGATGGCCGCCAAAGCCAACGTGAACAAGCCGCCCGGACCGCTGCTAATCGCCGCGGCGCGCAGCTTTTCGGCGATGGCCTCGATGCGCAGCGGATCCATGCCGATGCTGAGCGCGGCCAGCGCATTGACCGCAACCTTGAGCGCGCCGGTCAGCGCACCGCCGAATCCGGTGATGCCGATGCCCTCTATGCCGGCATCGGTGAACAGCGTCAGCGTGACAAAATTGCGCGTGGCGCCGGGAACGGCCGGGCCGTTGGCCAGCGGCTCATCAGCGGGCAGGCGCACGATATGCGATTCGATACGGGTGATTTTCATGGCGCATCCAGGCAAGGGGGTTGTATGGGCTCGGGCTCCGCGCCGGCAAGAGCGGTGATGACACCGGCTGCCGGCGTCGGGGGCGGCGGCGGCAGCAAGTATAATCACTCCCATCCCATCGCATTCATGTTTGGATTTTCATGGCACGCATCATTGGCGGCATCGGCACCTCGCACGTCCCCACCATCGCCGGGGCATTCGACCGCAAACTGCAGGACAACCCGGACTGGACGCCCCTGTTCAAGGGCTATGAGCCGGTGGCCCAATGGATGGCCGAGAAAAACCCCGACGTGCTGGTGTTTTTTTACAACGACCACGCCTCGACTTTTTTTTTCGACCACTACCCGACCTTCGCCCTCGGCGTCAGCGACGAGTACCCAATCGCCGACGAGGGCTTCGGGCCGCGCAAGATTCCCAGCCTCAAGGGTCATGCCGCGCTCTCGCGCCATCTGGCCGACGCGCTGGTTACAGACGAATTCGACATTTCCATTTTCCAGGGCCTGCCCATAGACCACGGCGTACATTCGCCGCTGACCATGATGTGGCCGAGTGCGCCCGACTGGCCCGGCCGCATCGTACCGATTGAAATGAACGTGCTGCAGCATCCGCTGCCGACACCGCTGCGCTGTTACAAGCTGGGGCAGGCGGTACGCCGCGCCATCCTGTCATGGCCCGAGGACATCAAGGTGGTGATCGTCGGCACCGGCGGGCTGTCGCACCAGATGAACGGCGAACGCGGCGGCTTCAACAACCCCGAATGGGACATGAAGTTTCTCGACATGATAGACAACGACATCGAGGGCCTGCTCAAGATGAAGCACGCCGATTTCATCCGGCTCGGGGGCACCGAGGGCGCCGAGATCATCATGTGGCTGGCGATGCGCGGCGCGCTGTCAACCAAGGTGAAAAAAATCACCCAGAACTATTACCTGCCGATGACCACGGCGATGGCGGTGGCGGTGTTTGAGGAGCAGGCATGAACCCGCAACTCGAAGGCGTGGAACAACTGGCGGGCACGCATCTGTTCGACCTTGCCACCAGCGCGAGGGCGCTGCGCCTGAACCGTTTTTTGCACGGCATGATCGTGCCGGTGCGGCGCGAGCTGTTCAAGCACGACGCGGAGGCCGCCTACGAGCAGGCCGGCCTCAGCGTCGATGAACGCGACATGCTGCGCCGACTGGACTGGCGCGCCATGCTGCAGCACGGCGCGAGCTTTTTTTGCCTGGAAAAACTCGGCAAGGTGACGGACGTGTCCAACCCGATGATGGTGGCCGCCTTTCGCGGTGAAACCCTCGAGGCCTTCCTCAAGACACGCAACGTGCCCGGCGCGCGCTGAGCGCCCGCAATGGACTGGGCAATCGTACTGGCGCTGGGACTGGCCGCCGGAACGGTGGCCGGCATTGTCGGCTTTGGCACCGCCATCATCCTCCTGCCTGCGCTGGTGATTGTGTTCGGCCCGCGCGAGGCGGTGCCCATCATGGCCATCACCGCCATCCTTGCCAACCTGTCGCGTATGGGCGTGTGGTGGCGTGAGGTCGACTGGAAAGTCTGCGCCGCCTATGGCTGCACCGCCATACCCTGCGCCGGCCTCGGCGCGACAACCCTTCTCAACCTGTCAACGCGCATGGTGGAGATCGCCATGGGCGTGTTTTTCCTGCTGATGATTCCCGGACGCCGCTGGCTGCAGTCGGTGGGGTTCAGGATGAAGCTATGGCATTTTGTCCCGGTTGGCGCGGTGATCGGTTTTCTCACCGGACTGGTGGTTTCGACCGGGCCGATCAACACGCCCTTTTTTCTCGCCTACGGGCTGGTCAAGGGTGCGTTTCTGGCCACCGAGGCGATGAGCTCGCTCGGCATGTACATCAGCAAATCAGCGGTTTTCCAGGGCTTTGGTGCGCTGCCCTGGGAGACCGTGCTCAAAGGCCTCATTGTCGGCTCGTCGGTGATGGTCGGCTCCTGGCTGTCCAAGCGCGTTGTCCTGCGCATGGATGCGGCGCACTTCAAGCTGGTGATGGACGCGATGATGCTCGCCGCCGGCGCCACCATGCTGGTGTCGGCGCTGCTCTGAAGCGGGCAATGCGCCGGAAATCCGCGCCAGTCGGGCATTTCCGGGCGATACCGACGATATCCCGGGGCGTCACACCAGCGCGCGTGCGCGCATGGTCAAGGCGACCGAAGCAGGGTATGCTTTTGCCCAGGATAGAAAAAAAGCAGCGCACCGCAAGCCCATGACATCGGCCACATCGGGCGCGCCACCTTCCGGAGGAGTCTGTACATGTTGCAATCTTTGTTCAAGGGTATGGTCGCAGCAGTCCAGTTCGCGCTGATCACCGTCGTCGCAGCCCCGCTCGCCCACGCCCAGTCCTACCCGTCCAAACCAATCCGCCTGATCTGCCCCTTCCCGCCCGGCGGCGCGGTGGACATCGCCACGCGTGCCATCGCCAACGAATTGTCCAAGACCATCGGCCAGCAGGTGGTGGTGGAGAACAAGCCGGGCGCCGGCGGCAACATCGGTGGTGCGGAGGCGGCGCGCGCAGCGCCGGACGGCTACACCATTTTCATGACCACCAGCGGCATCAACGCCATCAATCCGGCGCTGTATTCCAAAATGCCCTTCGATCCGAACAAGGATCTTGCGCCGGTCTCTGCGCTGGTGTCCCTGAACAACGTGCTGGTGGTGCACCCTTCGGTGGCGGCAAAGTCGGTCACCGAAATCATCGCCATGGCCAAGGCCCAGCCGGGCAAGATGACCTATGCCTCAAGCGGCAGCGGCACCAGCATCCATATGTCGGGGGAAATGTTCAAGCACCTCGCCAAGGTCGACATCCTGCACATTCCGTACAAGGGTAGCTCCCCGGCGCTGACCGACATGCTTGGCGGTCAGGTGATGATGATGTTCGACAATATTCCATCGGCCCTGCCGCACATCAAGTCGGGGAAACTGCGGGCGCTCGCCACCACCGGCGCAAAACGCGACGCCACGCTGCCAGATCTGCCAACCATCGCCGAGGCCGGCGTGCCCGGTTACGAATCGGGCGTCTGGTTCGGTCTGCTCGTTCCGGCCGGCACGCCGCGCGACATCGTCGCCAAGCTCAACGCCGAGGCGGTGAAGGGCACAAAATCGCCCGACTTCGTCAAGCGCATGACGGACCTGGGTTACAACATCATCGGCAGCACGCCCGAGCAGATGACCGAGATGCTCAAGACCGAGGTCAATACCTGGGGCCCGATCGTGAAAGCCTCGGGCGCAAAAGCCGACTAAGCGCTGCAGAAAAACCGGGCACCCGACCCGGGATCGTCGATCCGGTGCAACACATCGATCTCAAAACACCACAATAGCAAACCAACAAGGGAGGAAAAACATGACCGATTTGACACGGCGCAGCCATCTCAAAGGACTCATCGGCGCTGCCGCGCTGGGCGGCATCCCAACCGCGGCCCTGGCCGCAACCCAGTCCAACAAGCCGGTGCCGCCGCAGGGCATAGGCCGCGGCATCAAGCACCTCTCTTATAGCGACCAGGGCGGACGCCCCGACGGCGTGCAGGTGATGGTCAACCGCAAGCACGTCTATGTCGGCCACATGTTCAGCGACGGTCTCACCGTGCTCGACGCCTCCGACCCGCGCAAATTAAAGCCGGTGCAGTTTTTTACCGCCGGCGCCGGCACGCGCACCCACCAGCTGCAGACCTCCGGTGACTACCTGCTGCTCGCCAACGGCGCCAACATCGTGGCAATGCAGTCTTACGACGGCATGCGCGGTTACTTCGAGAACAATCCGGTCGATACCCTGACCAAACGCACCAAGTTTCGCTCCGGCGTGTCGATACACGACATCTCCAAGCCGGGACAGATGCGCGAAATTGCCTTCCTGGAAATTCCCGGCATAGGCGTCAACCGCATTGCCTGGCAGGGCGGTCGCTACGCCTATGTTGCCTCGCATGTGGACGGCTATACCGACACCATCCTGCTGGTGGTCGACCTCAAGGAAATCACCAAACCGGAAATCGTCGCCAAGTGGGCATTGCCGGGCATGAACCGCGCCGCCGGCGAGACACCGCAAAACCCCAAGGGCAAGCGCTACGCGCTGCACCACCTGCTACCCATGGGCAATCTGGGCCTCGGCGCCTGGCGCGACGGCGGCCTCACGGTGCACGACCTGAGCGACCCGGCCAACCCGAAATTCATTTCACGCATCAACTGGTCGCCGCCCTTCCCCGGCGGCACGCACACGCCGCTCGGACTGCCAGGCCGCAACCTCGCGGTCGTTGCCGACGAAGCCAACGCGCAAAAATGCGCCAAGGGCCTGTTCCACACCTTTGTGCTGGACATGCGCTCGCCGCTAAATCCGGTACCGATCTCGACGCTGCCTACACCGCGCGATCGCGACTACTGCGAATCACCCGGCACCTTCGGCCCGCACAACCTGCACGAGAACCGCTGGGACTCGATGCAAAGCGAGGACATCATCTACGCCACCTACAACAACGCCGGTGTGCGCATATTCGACATCAAGGACCAGTTCGCCCCCAAGGAAATCGCATCCTGGGTGCCGCCCATCCCGAAAAAACTCATAGACCCGCGCCCGAACATCGGCCTTGACGCAAAAACAGCCGACCTTTACGTCACCAAGGAAGGCCTGATATTCGTCAGCGACTGGAACGCCGGCATGCACGTGCTCGAGTACAAGGGCTGATCGCAGCGCCTGACCACCACCGCACGCGCTTCACCACAGAAAGTGGCACACGCCGCGCCGCGCACCTAAGACCGCGCCGCGTGGCGTTTTTATTACTGTCAACTCATAACGCCGATCCGGCTAAATAGCGACTCGAGGGCAGGAAAAAACTGCCAAGAATGCGGATCACACCACCTCAAGGGCAAACACCCATGCGTGAAAAATTGTTCAACTGGCTAGGGCACGAGTTCATCGCGCTGTCCTGCGAGGGCGATGCCGTCGGCAGCGTGACGGATGAGACTGCACGCCTCTTCGCGGGCTTCGATGCGCGGCTGCGCGCCCACGGGCTTGAGCCTGGCCTCGCGCACACCGTGCGCACGCGACTGTGGGCACGGGACATGGACTGCTGGGACGGCGGCGTGAGAGAACGGGCGCGCATCCTGTCCGGCGATGCGCGCTCCGTCAGCTCTAGCCATATACGGCCCGAACGTTTTGCATCGACTGGCCGCATCGCCATCGATCTGTTGGCGATGCGGCCGCGGTCGGCCCAGGCCAAGCGCACTTGCGAGTACGACCCGGAGGGCATTGTGCTGCGTTATCTTGACTGGGAGAATGTCGTATTCCTGTCCGGGGTCACGGTGATTCTGCCCACCTTCCATGAGCAGTTGCCGGTGATCGTCGGCCGCATCAGCGACAGCCTTGCGCACGCCGGCCTTGACTGGAGCCGGGTGGCGCGCGCCTCGTTTTTTCTGCACCGCAGTTGCGAGCTTGCCGAGTTGCGCCGCTGCTTCAGCGCGCTTGTTCCCACCGCCATCCCCCACACCGACTACACTAGCGTCGACACCCGCCAAGGCAAACTGGTCGAAATCGAAATCACCGCAGAAAGATCAACATGACCGCCACGACACAATTCCGCACGCTCACATTCCCGCGCCCCTTGCAGCTCCCGGTGCGGCTCCCATTTAGTCTGGCCTTGCGACACCACCTGTCCGCGCTTGTGCTTGCCGGCGCCCTTGGCGTGATCAGCGCAGCGGCCCCGGCATCTGCCATAGCCCAGGACTTCCCTTCCAAACCGATACGCATCATCGTCGCGCAAGCGCCAGGATCGAGCGTGGACCTGCTGGCGCGCGTGATCGGGCAAAAACTGACCGACGGCCTCGGGCAGCAGGTTGTGGTGGACAACCGCCCTGGTGCCAATGGCATCATCGGTCTGGAGCAGACAGCCAAAGCCAAACCCGACGGCTACACGCTGGCGATGGGCGTGCCCAGCGCCCTCGCGGTCAATCAGTACATCTACAAAGACCTGCCCTACGACACACTGCGCGACTTTGCGCCGGTCACCCAATCCACGGCCATCACCTACGTGCTGGTAGTCAATCCCGCCCTGCCGGTAAAAACCGTGCAGGAACTCATCGCCTACGCGCGCGCGCGGCCCGGACAGCTCAACTACAGTTCGGCCGGCGTCGGCAATCTCATGCATCTGGCGGCCGAATTGTTCAGCCAGGAGACCGGCATCAAGATGATCCATATCCCCAACAAGGGCGAGACCCCCGCGGTGCTGGACGCCCTGTCCGGCCGCGCCGACGTGATGTTCACAACCATGCCTTCGGTGGTGCAACACATCAAAGGCGGCAAGCTGCGCCTGCTCGCCGTTTGCGGCGAAAAACGCGCCACAACTTTTCCTGAGGCGCCCACCACCGCAGAGGCCGGCATCCCGTCGGTGCGGGTGAGCGGATGGACCGGCGTCATCGCGCCGATCGGAACACCCCCTGATGTGCTCCACAAGTTGCAACGCGAAATAGCCCGCGGCCTGCTCGCGCAAGGCGTGAAAGAGAATCTCGAAGCCCAGGGCGCAGAGCCGGTGGGCAGCACGCCCGAGCAATTCACCGCCTTTATCAAGGCCGAGCAGGCCAAGTGGGGCAAGGTCATCAAGGACTCGGGCATCAAACTCGAGCAGTAAGACAGCGTCGTTAGAGCAAGTCTCTGCCGACATCAGCAGCTTCCCTCCTTTGAGGGGCGCGCGATGAGCATGTTGCGGAACCCCGCTCCGCGCCGGCCGACCACGTAGTTAGCAGGTCCCCTCCCCCCTCGCGGGGGAGGGACAGGGAGAGGGGGAATGTTCGCTTGTTTAATGATGCTCAAGCTTGCGACGTTTCACCCCCTCTTGCAGGGCGTGCTCCGGCCGGCCGGCCGGAGCCGCTCAGCCGGCGCGGAGCAGGCTCCGCGAAACCCCGGCTTCGCCACCAGCCCTACCCCGTAAAGGGGGAAGGAGAATCATGCGACAGCCGGCGAAGCCTCAGCCTCTTCCACCGCGCATAGGGGGAATGCCCGAAAACCCGCGCCAGACGGCCATCTCCAGCCTATGCACTCGCGATTAAAAGCCGAAACGAAGCAACGCAATAGCATCGGAGCCACAGCGCCCGACCGTTGCCGTTACACTGCTATGACTTCAAAATAACGCCGTCTCCGCAGTCAGCTGGGACGCAATCAGGAACCAACCAGCCCCATGTTCGAACAAGCCTTCAAGAATATCGACAACGTGCTGTGGAAAGAGGCCGGCTGCACCACCGAGCTCGACTACACGGAGCAGGCCTCGTGGCTGCTGTTCCTGAAATACCTCGACGGCCTTGAACAAGACAAGGCCACGGTCGCCAAACTCGAAGGCAAGAAGTACGGCTACATCCTCGATGCAGACTACCGCTGGGAAAAATGGGCCGCACCCAAGGGTACGGACGGCAAAATAGACCACAACAAGGCCGTGACAGGCGACGACTTGCGCGAATTTGTCGACGGCAAGCTCTTCCCCTACCTGCAAAAGTTCAAGCAAAAAGCCACCGGCCCCGACACCATTGAATACAAGATCGGCGAGATTTTTGCGGAAATAAAAAACCGGATTTCCAGCGGCTACAACCTGCGTGAAGTCATAGACCAGATCGACGAACTGCGCTTTCGCTCACAGACCGAAAAGCACGAGCTGTCGCACCTGTACGAAGCCAAGATCAAGAACATGGGCAACGCCGGGCGCAACGGCGGTGAGTACTACACGCCGCGTCCGCTGATCCGCGCCATGATCAAGGTGGTGAACCCGCAAATCGGCGAGACCATTTACGACCCGGCCTGCGGCTCGGCCGGCTTTTTGTGCGAAGCCTTTGATTACCTCAAGGCCGGCAAGGACCTGAAAACCAAGGACATCAAGACGCTGCAGGAGCGCACCTTTACCGGTAAGGAAAAGAAATCCCTCGCCTATGTCATTGCGATCATGAACATGATCCTGCACGGCATAGAAGCGCCCAACATCATCCACACCAACACGCTGACCGAAAACCTCGCCGACGTGCAGGACAAGGAGCGCTTTGACATCATTCTCGCCAACCCGCCCTTCGGCGGCAAGGAACGCCCCGAGGTGCAGCAGAACTTCGGCATACGCACCGGCGAGACGGCATTCCTGTTCATGCAGCACTTCATCAAAATGCTCAAGCCCGGTGGCCGCGCCGGCGTGGTGATCAAGAACACTTTTCTATCCAATACCGACAACGCGTCGGTCAGCCTGAGAAAGCTCTTGCTGGAAACCTGCAAGCTGCACACCGTGCTCGACTGCCCCGGCGGCACCTTCCAGGGTGCGGGCGTGAAGACGGTGGTGTTGTTTTTTGAAAAGGGCGCTGCTACTCGCAAGGTCTGGTACTACCAACTCGATCCGGGGCGCAGCATGGGGAAGACTAATGCGCTGAATGATGCCGACCTGGAAGAATTCGTCGAACTTCAAAAGGCGTTCGCGGCTTCGCCTAAGAGTTGGAGCGTGGATTCGCAAACGATAGACCTGGCGAGCTTTGATTTGTCGGTGAAGAACCCCGATGGCGGCGAAGCGGTTGTACATCGCAGCCCGCAGGCAATCATGGACGAAATTATCATGATGGACACCGAAAGCGCGAAGGCCCTGAAGAGTATTAGAGCGCTGCTATGAAGAACGGATGGCAATCAAAGCCGTTCGAGGAATGTACGGATAAAGTGACCTATACCAAAAAAATTCAGCGCAAGGATTTTTTGGCTGACGGTACATATCCGATTGTTTCGCAAGAAGAGGAGTTCATAAATGGCTATTGGGACAACGAGGACGACGTATTCAAGATAACCAAGCCTCTCGTGCTGTTTGGCGACCACACGAAAGTCTTTAAGTATATTGACTTCGACTTCGTGCTCGGCGCTGACGGAGTAAAAATATTGCAGCCACGAGAATTTCTTCTCCCGAAATTCTTCTTCTACCAATTACAGACAGCGAACCTAGAGTCTCTTGGCTACGCTCGTCACTACAAACTGCTAAAAGAACTTGAGATTGCTTATCCGCCTCGCCCCGGACAGCAGCGTATCGTCACCATCCTCGATCAAGCCTTTGACGGCATCGCCACCGCAAAAGCCAACGCCGAAAGAAACCTCCAAAACAGCCGCGCTCTTTTTGAAAGCCACCTGCAATTCGTCTTCGCTCAACGCGGCAAGGACTGGGAGGATCGCACGCTTGATCAAGTTTGCACTGTTGAGAGAGGTAGCTCTCCGCGACCAATTAAGAACTTCTTCACCACAGCGAAAGACGGAGTTAATTGGATAAAAATTGGAGACACTGAAGCGGGCGGTAAGTATGTCCACTCCACAGCACAAAAAATAACTCCCGCAGGCGCGAAGCAATCAAGGTACGTAAAAGAAGGCGATTTCATACTTACGAATTCGATGTCTTTTGGTCGTCCTTACATCATGAAAACTAGCGGCTATATCCACGATGGCTGGTTCGTATTACGGCTACGCGACTCTATAGATACGGACTACTTCTACTACCTGCTTTCCTCCACATTTGTTCAAGCACAGTTCGCTCAACTAGCTGCGGGAGCGATAGTCAAGAACATCAGCGGGGATTTGGTAAAGAGAGCCGTTCTGCCTATTCCGCCATTGGCGCAGCAAAAAGCCCTTGTTGAGCGATTCTTGGCGCTTTCCGCGAAAACCCAGAGCTTCGCCTCCATCTACCAGCGCAAACTCGCCGCCCTGGACGAACTCAAACAATCCTTGCTGCACCAGGCCTTTAGCGGCCAACTCTAGCCGGTGGCGACAACAGGCGAACTACTCTACAGTTAAGGCTATGTCAGCCCGATCAAAACCCGTCAACCCGACAAAGTTCTCGGACTTTATCCGCAAGGCCTCGTCCGCCGAGAAGAAGCGCGTGTACGTTGAGGTAATGAAACGGGCAAAGGCACGCAAGAACGCAATCCTTCAACGCCTTGTTGCCGTCAAAGATAAGTCCTGAACATGGCCACAAGCATCGAGCAAATTGACAGTCTTCTAACCGTGCGCTCGGAAGACGAGCATCTGGAATTCAAGGCGGCGCAGAATCACTATGACTTTGAGGAATTGGTGGATTACTGCGTCGCACTCGCCAACGAAGGGGGCGGACGAATGGTCCTCGGCGTAACCGACAAAATGCCGCGCCGCGTGGTTGGTACCACGGCTTTTGAAACGCCCGCGAGAACAGTGGCCGGCATTCACGAACGCTTGCACGTGAAAGTAACATTCGATGAGGTGGCGCACCCCGATGGCCGTGTCCTGGTCTTTCATGTCCCATCCCGACCCACCGGCCAGCCGGTGCAATACAACGGACGCTACCTGATGCGCGCCGGCGAAAGTCTCGTTCCGATGTCACCAGATCAGCTGCGACGAATCTTTTCCGAGGGACAACCAGACTGGTTCAGCGAAGCGGCCCGACAGGACGCCACCGCCGACGAGGTAATTGCCCTGCTCGACACGCAGGCATATTTCGATCTCGCCAAGTTACCCTACCCGACTACCCGGGACGGTGTTCTGGCTCGCCTTTCCGGAGAAGGCCTGATCCTGAAAACGCCCGCGGGCTGGACGATCACGAATCTTGCCGCCATTTTGCTGGCCAAACGGCTTGACGCGTTCTCGCCTGCGCTGGCACGCAAAGCACCGCGCGTGGTGATTTACGAAGGCATCGACAAAACACAAACGCGTGAGGACAAGCCTGGAAACCGGGGCTATGCCGTTGGCTTCGGCAGTCTGGTCGATTTTGTTCACTCCGCAGCGCCACAGAATGGCAGCATCGAGCAGGTGGTTCGCGAAGAAGTGAAAATGTTCCCGAAGCAGGCCCTGCGTGAGCTCATCGCAAATGCGCTGGTGCATCAGGACTTTCTCGCGTCCGGCGCATCGGTGATGATTGAAATGTATGCAGATCGCGTAGAGGTTTCAAATCCTGGAGGTCCGCCTATTCAGGTAGAACGGTTCATCGATGAATACCGGTCCCGCAATGAACGATTGGCTGATGTCATGCGGCGCCTAGGAATCTGCGAGGAAAAGGGCAGCGGCATCGACAAAGTGGTAAAAGCGGCGGAGATTTTCCAATTGCCCGCGCCTGACTTCCGGGCCGGTGAGTTCCGTACGACCGCAGTGCTATTTGCACATCAGTATTTTTCTGCGATGAGCAAGGCCGACCGGATTAGGGCGTGTTACCAGCACTGTTGCTTGATGTATGTGAGCAATCAGCGCATGTCGAATCAAACGTTGCGAGAGCGCTTTGGCCTGTCGGAATCAAAGGTGGCAACAGCCTCCCTTGTAATCAGCGCGGCCAAGGACGCTGGATTAATCAAGGCCGATGAGTCCGAAACCACGTCGACTCGTTATGCCCGTTATCTGCCTTTTTGGGCTTGAGAGTGCTTAAACGCAAACCAGATCCGACCAGCTATCTACATAAATTTTCATAAAAATCAATTATTTAAGTGTTTTAAGGCAAACCCCACATAGCCATGAATGAAGCCGAGACACGCGCCGAGCATATCGACCCCGCCCTCAGAGCGGCGGGCTGGGGCGAGGTCGAGGGCAGCCGCATCCGGCGCGAATACCAGATCACGCAGGGCCGCATCGAGGGCGCCGGGCGGCGCGGCAAAGCGCTGACCGCCGACTATGTGCTTGAGTACCGCAACACCAAGCTCGCGGTCGTGGAAGCCAAGGCCTGGAACGAGGCGCTGACCGAGGGCGTCGCGCAGGCCAAGAATTACGCCGGTAAGCTGGCGGTGCGCCACGCATTTTCGAGCAACGGCCAGGGCATTTACGCCATCGACATGCACACCGGGACCGAAGGCGAACGCACTGCCTACCCGACGCCCGAGGAACTGTGGAACCAGACTTTTGCCGCACCCGACGCTTGGCGCGACCGCTTTGCCGCGGCGCCCTACCCGGACAAGAGCGGCACTTGGGCGATTCGCTTCTATCAGGACATCGCGGTCAAGCGCGTACTCGAAGCACTCATCGCAGGCAGGGATCGCATCCTGCTGACCCTCGCCACCGGCACCGGAAAAACCTCGATCGCCTTCCAGATCGCCTGGAAACTGTTTCAGGCGCGATGGAATCTAGCCGACTGGCGTGGCAAGCATGAACCGACACGCCGGCCGCGCATCCTGTTTCTGGCCGATCGCAACAACCTTGCCGACCAGGCCTATAACGACTTCACTTCATTTACGGCCTTTGCAGATGATGCACTGGTGCGCATCTCGCCGGATGAAATTCGCAAAAAAGGCAAGGTGCCGAAAAACGGCAGCCTGTTCTTTACGATTTTTCAAACCTTTCTTAGCGGACCTCCCAAAGACGGGAAACCGTCGCCCTACTTCGGCGAATACCCGCCGGATTTTTTTGACTTCATCGTCATAGACGAATGCCACCGCGGCGGCGCCAACGACGAGAGCAACTGGCGCGGCATTCTCGATTATTTTTCTCCCGCCGTACAACTGGGCCTGACGGCCACACCCAAACGCCGGGATAACGTCGATACCTACGCCTATTTCGGCGAACCGGTGTTCGTGTACTCGCTCAAGGACGGTATCAACGACGGTTTTTTGACGCCGTTTCGAGTCAAGCAGATTGCCACCACGCTGGACGAATACGTCTACACACCGGATGACAGACTGGTCGAGGGCGAGATCGAGACCGGGAAACGCTATGAGGAAGGCGATTTCAACAAGATCATCGAGATAAAAGAGCGCGAAAAAAAGCGTGTCGATATTTTCATGTCTCAGATCGACCAGCGCGAAAAAACCCTGGTGTTTTGCGCCACCCAGGACCACGCGCTTGCGGTGCGCGACCTCATCAACCAGATCAAGACCAGCACAGACCCGAACTACTGCCAGCGCGTGACAGCCAACGACGGTGAGCTGGGCGAGCAGCACCTGCGGAATTTTCAGGACAACGAGAAAACCATCCCGACCATACTGACGACATCGCAAAAACTCTCGACCGGCGTAGATGCGCGCAATATCCGCAACATCGTGCTGATGCGCCCGATCAATTCGATGATCGAGTTTAAGCAGATCATCGGTCGCGGCACACGGCTCTACGATGGCAAGGACTACTTCACCATTTACGACTTCGTGAAGGCCCACCACCACTTCAGCGACCCGGAGTGGGACGGCGAGCCGATCGCGGCCGAGATCGCCGGCCCCAAAGGCGACACGCCACCGCGTGAGGTCAAGGCCAGGGAGCCAGACGAAACCTATCAGGTCAAAAAGAAGATCAAGGTCAGGCTCGCTGACGGCAAGGAACGCAGCATCCAGCACATGATGGTGACGAGCTTCTGGCACCCCGATGGCACGCCGATGTCAGCGCAGCAGTTCATGGAAATGCTGTTTGGCAGGTTGCCGGAATTCTTCAAGGACGAGGCCGAACTGCGCGCGCTATGGAGCGCACCCGGCACCCGAGCCAAGCTGCTGCAAGGACTGGCCGACAAGGGCTTTGGCAGGGAACAACTCGCCGAAATGCAAAAAATTATCGACGCTGAAAAAAGCGACTTATTCGATGTGCTGGCGCATGTGGCCTATGCGCTTGCCCCGCTCACCCGTGAGGAACGGGCCAGCGGCGCACGAGGCGGCATCAGCACGCAGTTCAGCAGCAAACAAAAAAGCTTTCTGGATTTTGTGCTCGCGCATTACGTCAGCGTCGGCGTCCAGGAACTGGACCAGGAAAAACTGACACCGCTGCTGCGCCTGAAGTACCACGACTCCATTGCCGACGCCGTGGCCGACCTCGGCGACCCGGAAGAAATCGGCAGGGTGTTTGCCGGATTTCAGAAATATCTGTACCAGCCGCAGCCCGGGGTCGGCGCATCGGCGGCATAGTTAGCAGGTTCCCTCCCCCTTGCCGGGGGAGGGAATATCACGCGCCGGCTAGCGGCGCCGCAGTTTCGTCCAATGCACATAGGGGGTATGCCTGAAAACCCTCGCCAGGCGGGCGTTTTCAGCCGATGGTACTGCTGAAAGCTACTCCGCCTTCACCCCGGCCGCCGCAATCACCTTCGCCCACTTGGCGATTTCCTCTTCGAGGAATTTGCCGGCCTGCTCGGGCGTGTTGCCGACGCCGTCAATGCCGAGGGCGTCGAAGCGGCCCTTGATGTCCGCAGAATTCACCGCCTTGGCCGTCTCGGCCGACAGGCGCGCAACGATGTCGCGCGGCGTGCCGGCCGGCGCCAGAAACAACACCCAGGTCGAACCCTCGATGGCCGGGCCGCCGGCCTCGACGATGGTCGGCACTTCGGGCGCGCCGGGCGAGCGCTTGGCCGCGAACAAGCCGATCGCCCTGATCTTGCCGCCGCGCACCTGCGGCATCAATGCGCTCGGTGTATCGGTAAACATCTGGATATTGCCGCCCATCAAGTCGGCCAGTGCCGGTGCCGTGCCCTTGTACGGCACGTGCACGATGTCGATGCCGGTGACCTGCTTGAACAACTCCTGCGTCAGGTGGGCCGCCGCACCCACGCCCGAGGATGCAAACGATATCTTGCCCGGATTGACCTTGGCGTAGGCGATAAGCTCCTTCGCATCCTTGACTGGCAGGGTGTTGGACACCGTCAGGATCAGCGGTGCGATACCCACCAGCGATACCGGCGCGAAGCTTTTGACCACATCGTAGGGCAGCCGGCCCGCGTACAAGGTGGCGTTGGCCGCATGCGCGCCTATCACCGTCAAAAAGGTGTAGCCATCGGGCGCGGCCTTGGCGGCAAGATCGGCGCCCAGTATGGAATTGGCGCCCGGTTTGTTCTCGATGACGATGGTCCAGCCGGTCTGCTCCTGCACCTTTTGCACCACCATGCGCGTCGCGCTGTCGGTGATGCCGCCCGGCGGGTAGGGAATGATCCACTTGATCGGCTTGGCCGGCCATGCTGCCTGGGCCTGGGCCATCACGGGCGTGAGCAGCGTCGATATTGCGAACAGCGCGGCGGCTGCTAACCGGCGAAGCGACTTGGGGGAAGTGGACAAATGCATGGTGAGGCCTCCTTGGTTTGTTTCAGACTGTCGCGGTACCGGGTCTGGCGCCCGTCTCCCGCATGGCAGAACAAGATCAAACTCCGACGATACGCCCGCTTGGCTTGGGATGGTGTGCGTGCATTGCAGTCGGACTCACCGGCGAAGCGCTTCCGCCCCGCCCAGAGGGCATAGCGCGCAAAGCCGAGCAGGCATTCTGCACGAAGCACGGCCGGTACGCACGCGCCCGGTTACAGCGACAGCGGCCATTCCGATAGAACGCCGTATGAAGAGCGTACGTATGCCCTTAAAATGCACGCATGAACATGATATTGTCATTTTACGACTCCGGAAAGATCCGGGCCTTTTTCATCCACCTTGGCCTGAGCGCCTCGGTCGTCGGCTTGCTCGCGCTGCTGATGCTCACAATGTGGTACCCGGAGCCCTGGTTCTCGCATGATGGCGGCTGGCATGTATTCCGGCTGATCCTGCTGGTGGACGTGGTGCTGGGGCCAACCATGACGCTGGTGGTATTCCGCCGCGGCAAACCCGAGTTGCGCCGCGACCTGTCCATCGTCGCAGCCATCCAGATCGCCGCCCTCGCCTACGGTGCAGTGCTAATGTTCATGTACCGGCCGGCATTCATCGTCTACGCAGAAAACAACTTTTTCAGTGTGCCCTGGACCGAGATCAGGCGCGGTACGCGCGACATTGCGCGGATCGAGTCGATGGCAGCCGCGCGAGGCCCGGGCATCGTGATGCTACGCCTGCCTGCGGATCCGGCCGAGCACGCGCGCGTCATTGCCCAGACGCGCAAGCCGGACGGCCCCATGCTCACCACGCTGGGCGACTACTTTGAGACAATGACTCCGCAGAACTGGGAGATGGTACTCAAGCGCAGCACCGACATCGAACGCCAGGCCGCAGACAACCCTGATATCAGGCTAGAACTCGAGCGCTTTCGCGCCGGCAACAGCCAGCCGCTTGCGACACTCGCATTCGTACCGGCGATGTGCCGCTACGGCGTTATCATGCTTGTGTTCGACCGCAAAACGCAGGCACTGGTTGGCTGGCTGAATTAGCCACCCGGCACATTGCCTGCAAATGCCCGTCCATAGCGGGTTTCCAGAGGCATACGATTTCTTATGAGCACAGCGACACGCCTGCCGGCGATATTTTTCGGTCATGGCAGCCCCATGATCACGCTCGATGACAACCGTTTCAACGAGGCCTGGACCGCCTGGGGTGACGCCTTGCGCAAACGCGCGGTGCCGCCGCGCGCCATTGTCTGCGTCTCAGCCCACTGGTATATCCCCTGCACCGCCGTAACGGCAATGGCCAGACCAAAGACCATTCACGACTTCGGCGGCTTCCCACAGGCGCTGTTCGACATCCGCTATCCGGCTCCGGGCGACCCCGTCCTCGCCGCGCGGGTGCGCGACTTGCTCGCCCCCGTGCAGGTCTTTTCCGACGACGCCGAGTGGGGTCTGGATCACGGCACCTGGTCGGTGCTGCGCCATGTTTTTCCCGGCGCCGATATCCCGGTGATCCAACTCGCGATAGACAGCACCAAGACGCCGCGCTTTCATTACGAGCTCGCCAAGCGCCTTTCCCCCTTGCGCGACGAGGGCGTGCTCATCGCCGGCAGCGGCAACATCGTGCACAACCTGCGCATGATGAAACGCGACGACGAGGCCGCAAGCTTTGACTGGGCGAAACGCTTCAACACCACCATCGCAAACGCCCTCAATGGGCGCGACCACGATGCGCTGATCGACTTCGACCTGCTGGGCGAGGACGCCAGCCTGTCGGTGCCCACGCCCGAACACTACCTGCCGCTGCTCTATATCGCCGCACTACAACGCGATGATGAACCCATCACCCTCGCCACCGATGAAATCGTCAACGGCTCGCTGAGCATGCTCAGCGCCATCGTTGGATAGAGGGCGGGCCAGGCGCATGCAATCAAGTCTGCGCGCAGCGCGCGTCTTTTTCGGCCTGCTCGCGCTGGCATTCGGCGCCGCCGCGCTGGCGCAATATCCGGCAAGGCCGATCCGGCTTATCGTTCCAGCCACTGCCGGTGACGGATCCGACGTCCTGGCACGCCTCGTCG
This sequence comes from Pseudomonadota bacterium, assembly GCA_025356665.1. Taxonomy (GTDB): domain Bacteria; phylum Pseudomonadota; class Gammaproteobacteria; order Burkholderiales; family SG8-39; genus CAITSH01. The sequence continues at coordinate 11,483 of JANXRV010000030.1, read as the reverse complement.
GCCGGCACTTGTCCGATGCGCTCGGGCAGCCGGTTGTCATTGAAAACCGTCCGGGTGCGGGCGGCAGCATCGCCGCCGCCATCGTCGCAACGGCCGCGCCCGACGGTCACACCCTGATGCTCGCCAACGGCAGCTCGCACGGTGTCACGCCCGGCCTGTATCCAAAGTTGCCCTATGACACGCTGAAGGATTTTGCCGCCATCACCATGATCGCCAGCTCGCCAAACCTGCTGGTGGTCAACCCGAGCTTTCCTGCGCACACCATCGCCGAATTCCTCGCCTATGCGCGCGCCAATCCGGGCAGGATCAACATCGCCTCGGCCGGGAACGGCAGCCTGTCCCAGCTTTCGGTAGAAATGCTCAAGGGCCTTGGCCGCATCGACCTCGTCAACGTCGGTTACAAGGGCGCCGCGCCGGCGCTCAACGACCTCGTGGCCGGGCAGGTTCAGGCGATGATCATCAATATTCCGTCCACGTTGCCGCTGGTCAAGGCCGGCAAGCTGCGCGCACTCGCGGCAACCAGCGCGAGGCGCACGCCGCTCCTGCCCGACCTGCCTACCCTGGCCGAAGCCGGGCTCAGCGCTTACGAAACCCTGGCGTGGTTCGGCCTGGTTGCGCCGGCGAATACACCGCCCGCGGTGATCGCGAAGCTGCAGTCCGAGACGGCAAAGGTGCTGGCGCGCAGCGACATGCGCGAGCAGCTGGCCGGCATGGGTGCCGGAGCCTCGGGCAACACACCAGCCGCCTTCGCCGCCTTCATGCAATCTGAAATAAGCAAGTACGGCCGGGTCATTCGTGAGGCGGGCATCAAGCCGGAGTAGCCGGTATCGCCCGCGGCCCGCCCCTTACCTTGCGTCTTACCACTTGCTGCCACATTTGGCCGCGTGCGGATCACCCAGATCCCTGGCGACAATGCCGAGGTTCTTGTTGGTGATGCGTCCCTTGCTGTCACGCCCGACAACACGCAGGTACCAGTCCTGTATCGGGAAGTTGTTGCGATCCCATTTGAAATTGCCGCGCACCGACGCAAAGCGCTTGGCGCGCAAGGCCTTGATCATGCCCTCGGTATCGGCGACCTTGCCCTTGACGTCGCGCACCGCGGCGTCGATCAGCAGCGCAGTGTCATAGCCCTGTGCGGCGTACACCGTGGGCAGGCGGCCGTATTCCTTTTCAAAGGCGGCGACAAACTTGCGGTTCGCATCATTGTCCAGGTCGTGCGACCAGTGCGCGGTATTGAACAAACCCAGCATGGGGTCGCCCACCGCCTTGATGACGTCCTCATCGGCACTCACCCCGGCGGTGATCAGCGTCGTGTCCTTGGACAGGCCGGCACCGACAAACTGCTTGATGAAATTAACGCCCATGCCCCCGGGCAGGAAGTAAAACACCGCGCTGGGTTTGGCAGCGCGTATTTGCGCCAGTTCGGCCGAATAGTCGATCTGGCCAAGCTTGGTATAAACCTCGTCGACGATCTTGCCCTTGTAAAACGCCTTGAAGCCGTTGATGGCATCGCGTCCCGCCTGGTAATTGGGCGCAACGACGTACACATCCTTGATGCCTTTTTGCATTGCCAGCAATCCAGGCGCGCCGTTGTTGACGTCGTTCTGCCAGGCGACATTGAAGAACATGCGGCTGCACTGCTCACCCGCGAGCTGCGAGGGCCCGGCGTTGGGGCTGATGAGCAGGGTCTTGGACTCCAGAATGGCCGGCGCGATCGCCAGCAACACATTCGAGAACACCACGCCGGTGACAAGGTCAACGTGGTCGCGCTTGACCATGCGGTCGGCGGCTAGCTTGCCCTGGTCGGGGTTCAACTGGTCGTCGGCAAAAATCATCTCGACCGGCAGGCCGCCGAGTTTTCCGTCCTTCATTTTCAGCACGAGGTTGAAGGCATCGCGGATATCGACGCCAAGCGCCGAGTTCGGCCCGGAGAGTGTGGAAATAAAACCGATCTTGAGTTTATCGGCGGCGAATGCCGGCATGGCGAGGCACGCCGCGGTCAAACCCGGTAGCAGCGCGGTAGCGACAATTCGTTTGAGTTTCAAGGTGGGGATCCTTTCGTGTTGATGAACTTGAATTCGTTGGCTCTGGTGCGGGGCGCAGGCCTCGTTCGCATCAGAGCGCATAAATCGGCGTCGCTTCGCCGAGGAATTGAAAACCGAAACCATCACCCTGCCGGGTGATCATCCCGCCTGTGGGCGAGGGAAAGTGCGCCGGAAAAACCACCACATCGGTATCGGCGTAGCGTTCAAGAAAAGCGATCCGCGTGGCGCGTGAGCCGGCTGCATCGGCGCAAAAGCGTGTGCTCCAGTGCGGATGCCGGCATTGCAGCGGCGTGTGCAGGACGTCGCTCGCCAGCACCGCGCGCGCATTGCGCGAATCGATCGCCACCGTAACCAGGCCGGGCGTGTGTCCGGGGGCCGGCTGCAATCGCAGGTTTGCGTCGATGACGTGGTCCGTCCCGACGAGGTCGACGAGGCCGGCCTCCATCACCGGGATCACGCTGTCCTGCATGTAGTCGCCGGTGCGCGCGAGCGTGGCGATGCCCGAACCGGTCCAGTACTCCCACTCGGCGCGGGCAAACAGGTAGCGCGCATTCGGAAACATCGGCACCCACCTGCCGTTTTCAAGGCGTGTGTTCCAGCCGACGTGATCAACGTGCATGTGCGAGCACACAACGATGTCGACCTCTTCGGGGCTGACGCCCGCCGCCGCAAGACGCGCCGACCATCCCCAGCGCTGATTGTCGAAATCCGCGCGTACGCGATGCTTGCAGTCACCGACGCAGGTATCGACAAGAATGATCCTGCCGTTTGAACGCAGCAGGAAACCCTGGAAGGCAAGGATCAGCCGTTGAGAGGCGCTGTCAAAAAAGCGCGGCGCAAGCCAGGGCAGGTCCTGCCCAAGAAGCGCCGGCGTTGCGTCCGGATAAATTTCGAACACATCGAGTATAGGGAACTCCGACTCCACCAAGCGCGTCAGTTCCACATCACCGAACAGTATTGGGGCCGGCACGCCTGGAGCCACGCGCGTGGCGGCGATCTTCCGGGCGGTTGTGTCGGAACTTGCGGACACCCTTGTTTCTCCATTGAAATTTACCGCTAAAGTATGACAGGTTTGATTTGGCCGCTGAAAATTTTCTGCGTCAGAGCCACCGCCTGAGGCTTTGACGTTGCTCAGGATGTTTCGGTTAAACTTGAGCGACGCGCTGAAAATCGGGCCGCCACCGACTGGCGCGACCGATTCGCATGGCAACCCAGACTTCACGAACTCAAGCTTCCCAAATGAACACCCCGGACATAGACAGCATCAACCACGTCGGCATGGCGGTGCGCGACCTCGCCGCCACCAGCGCACGCTATGAGGCCATGGGCTTCATGCTGACACCCTACTCACCGCATTCGGGCGCCCTCAAGCCGGGCGAGCCGGTGCGCCCGCTCAACTCGGGAAACCGCTGCGTGATGTTCGCGCACAATTACCTTGAAATCCTCGCCAGCGCGGACCCGGCGCAGCCGGCGGCGAAAATAAGCGCCTTTCTGGTGCGGCACCAGGGGGCGCACATCATCTGCTTTGGCTCAGAGCAGATTGAGTCGGTGGACGCGCACCTCAAGGCGCAGGGCATCACGACCTCTGATGTCATTCCGCTGCAACGCGAGATCGACACCCCCGAGGGCGTGCGTACGGCGAAATTCCAGCGCGTGCAATTTGCACCGGATGACTCGCCCGAGGGCTACATCCAGGCGGCGCGCCACCTGACCCCGCAATATATCTACCAGCCGCGTTACATCGCGCATCCGAACGGCTGCACGGAGCTCTCAGACGTGTTGCTGGTGGCCGACGACATCGAACATTTTTCCAACAAATACCAGCGCTATACCGGGCTCGCTCCTGCGGCCGAGGACGATGCCGTGGTATTCCGTTTTTCGCTGACATCCAAGCTGACACTGCTGCACCCGCGTCACGCCGCCGCGTTGATCCCGGGCAGCCTGCTGCCGCCGATCCCGGGCATTGCCGGAATCGTTTTTCGTTGCCCTGACCTCGCGGCGCAGCGCCGGCGCCTGGAGCGCGGCGGCTTTACCATCGCCGCCGCCGCGGACCGCCTGGTCGTGCCCGCCGAAGAAGCGAGCGGCGTTGCAGTGCTGTTTGAGCAGGCACTTTGAACAAACCAAATGAGCGCAAATGAGCGCCGTTACGCGCGTGCAGGTCGCGACCCGTTCCCCATCATGATCAAACCAGAATGAAAGTAACGCAATGAAGTTCGCAAGACTCGTTCTTATCGCCTTCGCCACAGTCTTGTGTGCGGCAGTCCACGCCCAGGAATTTCCGGGCAAACCGGTACGCATCGTGGTGCCCTATCCACCGGGCGGTGGCGTTGACGGCATGGCCCGTCCCATCGCCGACCGGCTGTCGCGACTGTGGAACCAGCCCGTGGTGGTGGAGAATAAACCGGGCGCCAGCACCATCATCGGCTCGGATTTTGTCGCCAAAGCGGCGCCAGACGGGCTCACGCTGCTGCTCACCTCCGATTCGAGCATAACCAGCAACCCGCACCTGTACCCGAAAATGCCCTTTGATCCGGTCAAGGACCTGGCGCCCGTCACGCAACTCATCGACCTGTTCCAGATGGTCGTGGCGCATCCCTCGGTGCCGGCGCGCACCATGCAGGAACTGGTCGAACTGGCCAAGGCCAGGCCCGGCACCCTCAATTACGGCTCCTACGGCAGCGGCAGCCAGCCCAACCTGCTGTTCGAAGCGCTCAAGGCGCAGACCGGCGTGAACATCGCGCACATCCCTTACAAGGGCATCGCACCGGCGCTGACCGCCGCGGTTGCCGGAGAGGTGCAAATGACCCTGGGTGGCACCGCAACCTCACGCGGCTATTTCGTCGCCGGCCGACTCAAGCCGCTCGCCATCGCGCGCCAGCAACGACTGCCCGCGATGCCCGATGTGCCCACCTTGCGCGAATCGGGCTTTCCAGACATCGACCCGCGGCCGTGGTTCGGACTGTTCGCGCCTGCCGGCACGCCGAGTGCGATTCTTGAAAAAATCCAAAAAGACGTGCACGCGATCATCACCGAACCTGAGTTCGATAAACGTGAAATGACCGGCAAGGGTTACGGTGCGGTGGGCAGCACTCCGGCGGAGTTTGCCGCATTCATAAAAAACGACCTCGAATACAAGGGACGCCTGATCAAGCTGTCTGGCGCCAAAGCCGAATAAGGAGACCGCCATGCTCACCGCCATCAATTTTCCAAAATGGATTGAAGAGAACCAGCACCTGCTAAAGCCGCCTGTGGGCAACCGGCAGATCTGGCTCGATCGCGACTTCATCGTCACCGTTGTGGGCGGCCCCAACAAGCGCACCGATTACCACGACGATCCCTTCGAGGAATTTTTTTACCAGTTCAAGGGCAACGCCAGCCTCAACATCATGGAGAACGGCAAGCCCGCGCAAATAGAACTCAAGGAAGGCGCGATGCTGTTGCTGCCACCGCACGTGCGCCACTCGCCGCAACGTCCCGAGGAGGGCAGCATGTGCATCGTCATCGAACGCACGCGGCCCGAGGGCGACAAGGACGGCTTCGAGTGGTACTGCCTTGAATGCAACACGCTGCTGCATCGCGTTGAGGTGCAACTCAAGAGCATAGTCAACGACCTGCCACCGCTGTTCGAGGCGTTTTACGCCAGCCAGGAACAGCGCGCCTGCAAGCACTGCGGCGCCCATCACCCGGGCAAAGGCTGAACGAAGGCACGCCATGTTGAGAAGGCACGAATGCGTAACAGCGATCTCGCGCCGAGCTACCTGCCCGCCAGCACAGACCACGGCATCACCATGCCGATTCAGCCGTTCAAAACCCGGGGCAACGCGACGTGCCGTACTGGATGGCCTTCGATCGGGACCAATGCACTGAAAACCCGCGCCAGACGGGCGTTTCCAGGGCGTTTCCAGCTGGGCTGCGAATTTTCTCGCCATGGTGGTGCTAAGTCCCGGAGCGGGTTTTGGCGCAATCAAAGCATAGTCGGCAAAATAGTTTTCTGATTTCGCGTAAGGTAGCGTCTGGCGCCGTGACCAATTCCGGACGCCCGCAGCAAACCCCCACATGCCATCCATCCCACCCAGACGTATTGGAGTATTTCTTGCCGATTGAAGCCAAGACCGCAGTTTCGCATCTTGAGGCTGTTGTGCCCGTCGGGGCGAAATCAGGCCCGGCCTTGGCCGGCGCGCCAGCCGGTCTGTCCGATATCACCGAGCGCGAGGCCATCCTCGCCGGACTGGTTGCGCCTGCCGCTCATATCGCCCCAAAGTATTTTTACGATGCGCTCGGCTCGCACCTGTTCGAGGCCATCACCGAACTGCCCGAGTATTACCCCACGCGCACCGAGCGGGCGATTTTTCGCGATCACGCTCCGGCCATGGCCGCAGCGACCGGGACCGGTCGCACCCTGATCGACCTGGGAGCGGGAAACTGCGAAAAGGCCGCCGGGCTATTCGGCGCACTGCGCCCGGCCGCGTATGTCGCCATCGATATTTCCGCCGATTTTCTAAGCGCGTCGCTCGGTAAGCTGCAAGGCCTGCACCCGGACATCCCGATGCAGGCGCTGGCGCAGGATTTCTCCGCCGGCCTTGCGTTGCCGGCCACTGTCGCAGCCTCAGCGCGTCTGTTTTTCTATCCCGGCTCGTCACTGGGCAATTTCACCCCGACCGAAGCCTTGCGGATGCTGCAAGACGTGCGCACCCAATGCGGTACCGATGGCGCACTGCTCATCGGCATCGACCTCGTCAAGGAGGCCAAAGTACTGCAAGCCGCCTACGACGACGAACTTGGCGTGACCGCCGCCTTTAACCTCAACATGCTGTCCCATCTCAACACGCTAGTCGGCAGTAACTTCAAGCCGCGCGAATGGCGCCACCACGCCGTGTACAACAGCGCGCAATCGCGCATCGAAATGCACCTCGAGGCGCGGCGCGCGCTCACCGTAAGCTGGCCGGGCGGCGGCAGGGACTTTGCCGCCGGCGCACGCATCCACACCGAGAGCAGCTACAAATATCACCTCGACAACTTTACCCGGCTGCTCGGTGAAGCCGGCTTTGGCGGTGTCACCGCCTGGACCGACGAACGGTCATGGTTTGCCGTTTTTCTGGCCAGCGTTACCGACTGCGCCGCAACACCCCCGTGAAACCACATTCGCCGCCGTTTTCACCGGGTCGGGCTTTGAGGGCCCAAAGTATTGCTGCGACGATGCATGCACGGGTGTTGGTACCGACTATAAGCGCGCGCACAACCAGGACCAGACAGCGCATCAGCGAATCGTGAACAATTGTTGAAAGTTGGCCAAACGCAGCACTTCATTAACCGGAGTCGCGCAATTTTCAATGATGATGTGCTTGTTCGCAGCACTGGCAATATGGCGCAGGACCAACAGCATGCCAAGCGCAGAACTGTCGATAGTATCGACCTCAGCCATGTCCACCACCACTTCGACGACGGATGGTTCGGTCAATGGTACCTCGCACGCCTGCTTGAATTCGCGATGGCTGTTGAAGTCGAATCGCCCGGACAATCTGATACGGGCCTGGTAATTTTGCATGACACTGGCAATGTTCATTTCTTTCTTTGCAAGGTATTGATCGGACGCGTCAAACCCGGTTGGTACGCCGCCCCGACAGGGCAAGCCGGTCAAACACGCGTCGTGCCATCTCGTTCAAGGGCACGACCTCATCCACGGCACCCACGGCGATCGCCTCTTTGGGCATGCCGAACACCACGCAGCTTGCCTCGTCCTGGGCAAAATTATAGGAGCCGGCACGTTTCATTTCGAGCATCGCGGTGGCCCCGTCCTTGCCCATGCCGGTGAGCATGATGCCGATCGCATTGGCACCCACGCATTCGGCCGCCGACAGGAACAGCACCTCGACCGAAGGCCGGTGGCGGTTGACCACAGGTGCGTCGGACAGCGCGACCATGTAGTTGGCGCCGCTCTTTCGCACCGCCATGTGCAGCGCCCCGGGGGCGATGTAGGCGTGACCGGGCAGCACCCGCTCGCCCTGCACCGCCTCGGAGACCGTCATCCGGCATAATGAGTTGAGGCGCTCGGCAAACGAACGGGTGAAGCCCGGCGGCATGTGCTGGGTGACGAGCACCGCAGGCGAATCAGCCGGCAGTTCCATGAGGAAATCCTTGAGCGCCTCGGTACCGCCGGTGGACGCGCCGATGATGATAAGTTTCTCGGTCGAACCGCGGTTTCCAAGCGCCGGCAGGCTGCGCTTGGGTGCCGCATCAGCCGGTGCCGGCCGCCTGATTCGCGCCTGCGCCGCGGCACGAATCTTGTCGGTGATCTCGTGCGCGTACTCCTTCATGCCGCCGACGATGTCCATCTTCGGTTTGGCGACAAAATCGACGGCCCCCAGTTCCAGCGAACGTAGCGCGATCTCCGAGCCCTTTTCGGTCAACGTTGACACCATCACCACCGGCATCGGCCGCAGGCGCATCAGTTTTTCCAGGAAGTCCAGCCCGTCCATTTTCGGCATCTCGACATCGAGTGTCAGCACATCGGGCGCCAGATTGCGAATCATCTCGCGCGCCACCAGCGGGTCGGGCGCCGCGCCCACCACCTTCATGTCCGCTTCGTGGTCGATGATTTCCGTCAGCACTTTGCGAATGAGCGCCGAGTCGTCGACGATCAGCACTTTTATCTTTTCCATGGTTTTTCCTAAAATTACATCTCAGGCGTGGCAACACCAACTCACCCAAAGAGCTCCACTTCGCCCCCGATACTGGTTTTTCTCAATCGTGAGCCGTAATCCTTTTCGCGCGAGAAAATTGTGTCATTGTGGATATTGCGTAATTTCTTCACCAGCACCCGCCCGCTTTTCGGGAAGTAATAGACCTTGCGCGGATAGATATCCACCAGGTCCTGCGCGGCGACATGGATTCTTTCGGTCGCGAGGAAGCGCAAGACGAATTCAGCGTTGCGCTCACCGACGTTCGCCACGGTCATTCCGGGCAGGACGTTGCCGCCGCCGAACACCTTGGCCTCGAGGTTTTCGCGCCGCGCCCCCATTTTGGTGATGTCGTTGATGAGGATTTCCATGGCATAGCTGCCGTAGCGCGCCGAACCGCTGGACTGGCTGCTCTCGTCCACCCGGCTGTCGGGCAGCATGAAATGGTTCATACCGCCGATGCCGCTCTTCTGGTCGCGAATGCACGCGGCAACGCAGGAACCAAGAACGGTGACCAGCAACATATCCTTGCTGGTGACGAAATATTCCCCGGGTAGCACTTTCGCCGCATCGGTGTCAAAGTTGCGGTCGTAATAGAAGGTCGTCGCCAGGGCTTCGTGGTAGTCATCGGCCATGCAACCCCTGCGCCTTCCCGGCCAGCTCATACACCGTCTTGCCGCGCAGCTTGAACAAGTGGGCGGAATGGAAAAAGCTCTCTGAATGCCCGGCAAACAGCAGGCCGTCGGCGCGCAGCAGCGGTGCGAATTTCTCCAGGATCTGGCGTTGTGTTTCCTTGTCGAAGTAAATCATCACGTTGCGGCACATGATCACGTCAAAGGGACCGCGTACCGGCCACTTGGCGTCGAGCAGGTTCTGCTGGCGAAAGGTGATCAGTTTGCGCAGTTCCGGGCGCACCTTTACGACGCCGGCGTTGGCGCCCGTACCGCGCAGGAAAAAACGCTTGGTGCGCTCCGCGGTTAGCGCCTCGATGCGCTCAAGGTCGTACACCCCGGCATCGGCCTTGGCCAGCACGTTGGTATCCAGGTCGGTGGCCAGGATGCGCACATTGGGCGCGCTATCCTTGAGCGCCTCTATGGCGGTCATCGCAATGGTGTAGGGCTCCTCGCCGGTGGAGGCCGCGCAACACCAGACGGTGAGCGGCTCGCCGCCAGCGCGCCGGCGTTTCGCCAGGTGCTCGGCGAGAATGGGGAAATGGTGCGATTCGCGGTAAAACGAGGTGAGATTGGTCGTCAACGCGTTGGTGAACGCCTGCCATTCTTCGGCATCGGCGGTTTCCAGCAGCTTGATGTAATCGGCGAAGCGCGACAGGCCTTTTTCGCGCAGGCGCCGCGACAGCCGGCTGTAGACCATGTCCTGCTTGTTCTCCGACAGCGAGATACCGGCATGCTCGTAGATCAGTTTGCGGACCTGCGCAAAATCGCGCTCGGTGAACTCGTACTCGCGTACCTTGTATTCGTCTGTCTTTGCGCTGCTGCTGCTGGCCATGGCGGTTGCCTGAGGGATGGAAGATGGGACAGGGATGGCGAGGGTGAACGCGGGGCTGCGGCGCGCTCGCGCCGCTCGGCGCCTAAGCGACGCTATTGCCGCCCAGCCCGACGCGACACGCGATGTCGGCAATTCGTTGAGCCGCCGCGTGCCCCTGCGTCACCTGCTCGCGCAGCAGGGCGCGCAATTCGCGCAAAGCGGCACTGGCGTTTCGCAGCTTCTCGATCGCCTCATCGGCATTGGTATGTGGCCACTTGCCCGCCGGGGTACCGGCGCAAGACACAATGTCCTGAACCTTCCAGGCCATCACCGCCACTGAGCGCGTCAGCTCGACGCGCGTCGCGGCGATTTCCTCGGTGCTGGCGCGGATCTGCGCCAGCAGCAACGCTGCGCCGGCCGGCGGCGCCTGCGTAGCGGTGCCGGAAAAACTGCCGGCCAGGGGCCCGGTAGGCACGTGCCCACGCTCGATTGCCTCAAAGTCGCAAAAATAGACGTTGCCCGTCACCCCACTCAACCCATGCATGCCACTCTCCTCGCGTTTAACCCGGTTGCCGACCCGCACCCCTGCTGCACCGGGGCGGCATTTTTCATCGCGCTTTCAGTAGTGGATGAATTCGAACATCACCATCACCAACAGCGCCGTTGTGATCAATCCCTTGATGGTGAAGCCGACAAGAACGCCGACACCGAAGGTCTTGAGCTTGATGGCCCCCTCCGGGGTGAGCGTACTGTCCAATGGCGCTTGCAGTCTGTTCATGTTCAATTCCGTTTCTGCCAATCAAACCTGCGGTTTAGAAAAATCCTAAGCAGCCGTCCTCGCCTTGGCCGGTGACTTGACGCTGACCAGTCGTCCGACATTGGCCGGACGGCTGGGGCCGCGGCGTTCGGCCGCTGCGGCGGCACGCGCCGCCGGTGCGCGGTGCACCACCGCACTGTCGTCCAGGCGGAAGGTGCCCACCGCACCACTGAGGGCCTCGGCCTGCTCCTGCATCGACTCGGCCGCCGCTGCCGCCTCCTCGACCAGCGCCGCATTCTGCTGCGTCACCTGGTCCATTTGCGTGATCGCCTGGTTCACCTGCTCGATGCCGGCGCTCTGCTCCTGGCTCGCCGCCGAGATCTCGGCCATGATGTCGGTCACCCGCTTGATCGAACCGACGATCTCCTCCATCGTCTTGCCCGCCTGGTCCACCAGCTTGGTGCCCGAATCGACCTGCTCCACGGAGTTTCCGATCAGCGTCTTGATTTCCTTGGCCGC
>JANXRV010000100.1:0-12575 GCA_025356665.1 Pseudomonadota bacterium | reverse complement strand
AACGTCGGCGACGAAGTCACCGCCAAGGTGCTCAAGTTCGATCAGGAAAAGAATCGCGTCTCCCTGGGCATGAAGCAGCTGGGCGAGGACCCGTGGGTAGGCTTGTCGCGCCGTTATCCGACCAATACGCGCTTGTTCGGCAAGGTTACCAACCTCACCGACTACGGCGCATTCGTCGAAGTCGAGCAGGGTATCGAGGGCTTGGTGCACGTGTCCGAAATGGACTGGACCAACAAGAACGTTCATCCGTCCAAGGTTGTGCAACTGGGCGATGATGTTGAAGTCATGATTCTCGAGATTGACGAAGAGCGTCGCCGGATTTCACTGGGCATGAAGCAGTGCCTTGCCAATCCGTGGGACGATTTTGCAATGAATTACAAGAAGAACGACAAAGTGAAGGGCCAGATCAAATCGATCACCGATTTCGGCATTTTCATCGGCCTGGCCGGCGGTATCGACGGTCTTGTGCACTTGTCGGATCTGTCATGGAGCGTTCCTGGCGAAGAGGCTGTGCGCAACTTCAAGAAGGGCGACGAAGTCGAGGCCCTGGTGCTGTCCATCGATGTCGAGCGCGAGCGCATTTCGCTGGGTATCAAGCAGATGGATGGCGACCCGTTCACCAACTACGTTGCCACGCACGACAAGAACAGCATTGTTCCGGGCACGGTCAAGACCGTCGATGCCAAGGGCGCCGTGCTGGTGCTCGAGGGCGAGGTTGAGGGCTACCTGCGCGCGTCGGAGATTTCGCGCGACCGCGTCGAGGATGCGACCAAGCACCTCAAGGAAGGCGACGAGCTCACGGCGATGATCATCAACGTGGATCGCAAGAACCGCGCAATCAACCTGTCCATCAAAGCCAAGGATATGGCCGACGAAGGCGACGCAATGCAGAAGTTGCAGAGCCAGAGCCAGAACGCGGCTAGCAGCGGCAGCACCAATCTGGGTGCGCTGCTCAAGGCCAAGATGGACACCAAAAACGTCCAATAACAGCGCGGAATAGTTACCCATGACCAAGTCGGAACTGATTGCCAAGCTTGCTACGCGTTATCCGCAACTGGTGGCCAAGGATGCCGAATTCGCCGTGAAGATGATCCTCGATGCCATGACGCAAAGTCTGGTCGAGGGGCAGCGTATCGAAATCCGCGGCTTTGGCAGCTTCGGCCTGAATCACAGGCCGGCGCGAATCGGCCGCAATCCCAAGTCTGGCGAAAAGGTGCGTGTGCCCGAGAAATTCGTGCCCCATTTCAAAGCGGGCAAGGAGTTGCGTGAACGGGTTGATACGAAGGCGTAGGGTCGAAGAACTGACGCCGGCGAACATGTTTTCCGCCATTTACTGATACACGGCGGCGCTTTTATGGCGCCGCCGTTTTTGTTTGCCCCGGTCTTGTTATAGATGAACAAGCTTCTTACGATATTTGCCTGGATACTGCGCGTGATGCTGTTTCTCGCGCTGTTCCTCTTTGCCATCAAGAACACAGAAACCGTGACATTGCGGTTCTGGTTCGAGCAGACCTGGCAGGCGCCTCTGGTGCTGCTGTTGTTGGCTTTTCTTGCCGCTGGTGCGCTGCTTGGCGTACTGGCCTGCCTCGCGCGTCTGTTCCGCCAGCGTCGCGAAATTGCCCGCCTTAAGCGCGAATTGCGCCTGCGCAGCCATGAGCGCCCCGTCATCCCGCCGGTCGACGCGTCATAAAGGTGGAACATGTTTGAATTTGAATACTGGTGGCTGCTTGGATTCCCGCTCTTTTTCGCCCTTGGCTGGCTGGCGGCGCGGATCGACATCAAGCATCTGCTGGCCGAGTCCAAGTCACTGCCCAAGTCTTATTTTCGAGGCCTGAATTTTCTGCTCAATGAGCAGCCGGACAAGGCTATTGATGCGTTCATCGAGGTGGTCAAGCTTGATCCGGAGACAATAGAGTTGCATTTCGCGCTAGGCAGCCTGTTTCGCCGGCGCGGGGAAACCGAACGTGCGATTCGCATGCATCGCAACCTGCTCGAACGCGGCGACCTGGCAGGGGAGCAGCGACTTGCCGCCATGTTTGAATTGGGGCAGGACTACCTCAAGGCGGGCTTGCTTGACAGAGCCGAGGCGGTGTTCGGGAAGTTGCACACCGGCTTGCATCGTGCGGAGGCGCTCGGATTTTTGCTCGATATCTACCAGCAGGAGAAAGAATGGCTCAAGGCCATCCAGGCTGCAGGCCAGCTGGCAGAGGTCGCCGGTAAGCCGTATCAAAAGGAAATCGCCAATTTTTATTGCGAACTCGCGTTGATCGAAGCGACGCATTCGCGCACCGCGCAGGCACATACCTATCTGGATGAGGCGCTTGCCGTAAATCGCAAATGCGTCCGCGCCAATATGCAACTGGGCGACTTGCATGCGGCTGCGGGGGAGCACGACAAGGCGGTGCTGGCCTGGAAGCGTATAGAGCAACAGACGCCGACCTATCTTGCCTTGGTGGCGCAAAGGTTGATAGAAAGCTACCGGATTCTTGGACGTATCGAGGAGGGTCTGGTTCTCATCAAAGGTCTGCTCGCCGGGCATGCGTCGCTGGATCTTCTGGACGTGGCCTTCCAGACCACCTTGGCGACAGCAGGGCCGGAGGAGGCCTACAAGCTGGTGCGCGATGAGTTGCGGCGCACTCCCACCCTGCTCGGGCTGGACAAGCTGCTCGAAGCACAATTGATCATGGCCCCCCCGGAGCGGCGCCATGACCTGGAGTTGGTGAAGAATCTCGTCCACGGCCACACCCGTCGCCTCGCCCGTTACAGTTGTGGCAATTGCGGATTCAAGGCGAGGCAGTTCTACTGGCACTGTCCGGCATGCAGCGGATGGGAAACCTATCCGCCCAAGCGCACCGAAGAGTTTGAAATGGCGCCATGAGCACGCATCCTTGCAGTCTCCGTGCGGCCGCGCCAGATGTGCTTTCACCACATGTGCCCTCACCACCGACTTTGCGATCAGGAGTGATGAATTGAAGATTACGATTGTTGGCACCGGTTATGTCGGCCTGGTCACCGGCGCATGCTTTGCTGAGGTGGGCAATGATGTGCTGTGTATCGACGTGGATGCGGAAAAGATCCGTACCCTCAATGGAGGGGGACTGCCCATCTACGAACCGGGTCTGCTTGAGATGGTGCAACGCAATCGCGCCGCCGGGCGGCTCAAGTTCTCCGACGACATCGAGGCTGGCGTGGCCTTTGGCGAGGTGCAGTTTATCGCCGTAGGCACCCCGTCGGGCGAGGATGGCTCCGCTGACTTGAAGTATGTCGTTGCTGCCGCGCGCAACATCGGGCGAAACATGGGTGAGTATCGGCTTATTGTGGATAAATCAACGGTGCCCGTGGGTACGGCTGAAAAGGTGCGCACGGCCATAACTGAGGAGCTGCAAACGCGTGGTGTGGATGTGCCCTTCTCCGTCGTGTCCAATCCGGAGTTCCTCAAGGAGGGCGCGGCTATCGAGGACTTCATGCGGCCCGACCGCATCGTTATCGGGAGTGAAGACGAGAGGGGAACGCAGATCATGCGGGCCCTTTACGCGCCGTTTCAGCGCAACCATGACCGGCTCATCGTTATGGGCATACGCTCGGCGGAATTGACCAAATATGCGGCAAACGCGATGCTGGCGACCCGAATTTCGTTTATGAATGAAATCGCCAACATGGCTGAGCGGGTGGGGGCGGATATTGAGGATGTGCGCCGGGGCATTGGGTCGGATCCGCGCATCGGATACCATTTTCTTTATCCGGGTGTGGGCTACGGCGGCTCGTGCTTTCCGAAAGATGTGCAGGCGCTGCAGCGCACCGCCACCGCCTCCGGCATGCAGTTGCATATCCTTGACGCCGTTGAGCGTGTGAACGGGCTGCAAAAGGAGGTGTTGGCGACCAAGATCGCGCACTACCTGGGCGAAGATTTGACCGGGCGCAATATTGCCATTTGGGGGCTTGCTTTCAAACCCAACACCGATGACATGCGCGAGGCGCCCAGCCGTGTGTTGATCGAGAGCCTGTTGCGACGCGGTGCGGTTGTGACAACATACGATCCGGTCGCCATGCCCGAGGCGAGGCATGTATTTGGAGAGGACGGTCGAATTCGCTATGCCAGTTCGCCGATGTCTGCGCTAGAGGGGGCCGATGTGCTGGCCATCGTGACCGAGTGGAAGGAGTTTCGCAGCCCTGATTTCAAGGCAATCAAGGCCAGTTTGAAAACACCGGCGGTGTTTGACGGCCGGAATCTCTATGTGCCGGCGGAGGTCCGTCGTCACGGTCTTGAGTATTACGCCATCGGGCGACTTTGAGGACAGCCGGATGAGCAAGCTTCCCGATTTTTCCAAGGCCCGGCTGCTGGTGGTCGGGGATGTGATGTTGGATCGTTACTGGTTCGGCGAGGTGAACCGGATATCGCCCGAGGCGCCGGTCCCTATCGTCAAGGTAGAGCGCACGGAAGAGCGTCCGGGTGGCGCGGCCAATGTCGCCCGCAACGCCGCCGCGCTGGGTGTGCGTACGGTGCTGCTGTCGGTGGTTGGCGACGATGAAGCGGGACGCAGTTTAAAGACCCTGGTGGAGCGTGAAGGGGTTAATGCCTTGCTCCACAAGGATGCGTCGATCGACACGACGGTCAAGCTACGTGTGCTCGGGCGACAGCAGCAACTTATGCGAATTGATTTTGAGACGAGCCCAAGCCACGAGGTCCTGCTCGGGAAATTGGCCGAATACAAGACGCTCCTGAACGATTGTGATGTGGTCATCCTGTCCGATTATGGTAAGGGCGGACTTACGCATATTGCCCAGATGATCAGTCTTGCGCGGTCGCAGAACAAGCTGGTGCTGGTCGATCCGAAGGGCGATGATTACTCCAAATATCACGGCGCCACCGTGGTAACACCAAACCGCAGTGAACTCAGGGAGGTGATCGGACGCTGGACGTCGGAGACCGAGCTTCTGGAAAAGGCGCAGGCTTTGCGCGAGGCGCTTGGTGTCTCGGCGCTTCTGGTTACGCGCAGCGAAGAGGGCATGTCCTTGTTTGAGGCAAGCGGTGTTTTGCACGAACCGGCCAAGGCGCGCGAGGTGTTTGACGTGAGCGGCGCCGGGGATACGGTCATCGCGGTGCTAGCGGCGATGCTCGGTTGCGGCGCGACGCTTGCCGACGCGATGCACGTTGCCAATCTGGCGGCCGGAATAGTCGTGGGCAAGCTGGGGACTGCTGTTGCACGGCCGCAGGAACTGTCTGCGGCACTTGCCGCAGTGGGCTAGGCCGACAGCCTGCTAGAATTCACCCATGGCTAGTTATATTGTTGTTACCGGCGCAGCCGGCTTTATCGGATCCAATCTCGTGCGGGCGCTCAATGACCGCGGAGTGACCAATATCATCGCGGTGGACAATCTTACGCGTGCGGACAAGTTCCGCAATCTCGTGGATTGCGATATCGCCGAGTTTATGGACAAGACGGATTTTCTTGAGCGCATGCAACGCGGCGAGTTTGACGGCGGCCTCGATGCGGTGATGCACCAGGGCGCCTGCTCCGACACCATGGAGACGGATGGCCGCTACATGATGGAGAACAATTACCGCTATTCCTTATCGCTGCTCGAATTTTGCATCGATGAGGAAGTGCCCTTCATCTACGCGTCTTCAGCCGCGGTTTACGGCGCAGGCAAGGTCTTTCGCGAGGAGCGTGCTTGCGAGTCGCCGCTCAATGTTTACGGCTATTCGAAGTTTTTATTCGACCAGGCGGTACGCCGGCGTTTTGCCGACGCCGGTTCGCAGATAGCCGGTTTCCGTTATTTCAACGTATACGGACGAAACGAGTCGCATAAGGGCCGCATGGCTTCGGTGGCCTGGCACGGGCTGAATCAACTCCGTGACAGCGGCAAGGTGCGTCTGTTCGAAGGCAGCGACGGTTATGGTAACGGCCAGCAGGTGCGGGACTTCATTGCGGTCGAGGATGTGATCAGGGTCAATCTTCATTTTCTCGATCATCCCGAAACATCGGGCATCTTCAATGCCGGCACCGGTCGCGCGCAAGCCTTTAACGATGTTGCGGCGGCGGTGATCAACGCCTACCGGCGGCACGAGGCAAAGCCGGCCTTGTCGCTGGAAGACATGACCTCGCAGGGGCTTATCGAGTACATCAGCTTCCCCGAGCAACTCAAGGGGAAATACCAGAGTTTCACGCAGGCCGACGTGACGGCGTTGCGCCATGCGGGATACGTTTTGCCATTCCTCACCGTGGAGGAGGGGGTCGCCCACTATGTTGGTGGCTTGCTCAAGGCGGCGGGGCCGACGGCATAGTTATTCTGGCCATCCGGCGGTTTGGGGTGAGCCCTATTTTTTGCAGGGGGCAGGGTGCAGGGTGCAGGGTGATATGGCGACAGTCAAGTACAAGACAATTGAAGATTTGGTGGGAGGGACTCCGCTCGTCCGGTTGACGCGTACCCCGGGTCTGCAAGTTGAAAAAAACGGCAATGTCATCCTGGGCAAGATGGAGGGCGACAACCCCGCCGGTTCGGTCAAGGACAGGCCTGCGCTCTCGATGATCCGGCACGCAGAGCGGCGGGGAACGATCAAGCCGGGCGACACGCTGATTGAAGCCACCAGCGGCAATACCGGCATTGCGCTGGCGATGGCGGCTGCCATCAAGGGTTACCGCATGATCCTGATCATGCCCGAACATCTTTCCGTCGAACGGCGGCAAACCATGCGCGCCTACGGTGCACAGATTATTCTCACGCCAAAGGCCGGGGGCATGGAATCGTCACGCGACCTTGCCGAGCAGATGCGCGGCCAGGGCAAGGGCGTGATCCTTGACCAGTTTGGCAATCCGGATAATCCGCTTGCGCATTACGAAACTACCGGGCCGGAAATCTGGAGGGATACCGGTGGTGCTGTAACCCATTTCGTATCCAGCATGGGTACGACCGGAACGATCATGGGTGTGTCGCGTTTCCTGAAAGAAAAAAATCCTGCCATTCAAGTGATAGGGGCGCAGCCAACCGAAGGCTCGCAGATACCGGGAATTCGCAAATGGCCGGAGGCATATCTCCCCTCCATCTACGACAAAACCATGGTCGATTCGATTGAATATGTCAGTCAGGCCGAGGCCGAGGACATGACCCGCCGACTCGCCCGCGAGGAGGGTATTTTTTGCGGTATTTCGGCTGGCGGCGCCATGGTGGTAGCGTTGCGCATCGCGGTGAATATCAAAAACGCGACAATTGTGTCGATTGTCTGCGACCGGGGTGACCGCTATTTGTCCACTGGTGTGTTTCCGGAATGAATTCCTTGTTGCCGGCTATTGGCTCGTAAGCTGGAAAGCCCTGCCTGGCGCGGGTTTCCAGGTGACGCTCCGATTCATTCCGGGTATTTTTTCGCGCAGTGTTTCTACGCTGCCTTGTTGACGATTTTGGGCATCTTATGACCCCCGTACTTGTGTTTGATATTGAAACCGTTCCCGATGTGCCGGGATTGCGCCGCCTGTGGGATATGGACGCGCAGGTTTCCGATGCCGACATTGCTGAAATCGCTTTTCAGCGCCGTCGCGCAGCCACTGCGAGCGGAAGTGATTTTTTGCCGCCACACATGCAGCGGGTCGCGTCCATTGCCTGCGCGTTGCGCGAAGGGGACAGCATTCGTGTCTGGTCCTTGGGGACTCCCGCAGACACGGAGGAAGCGTTGCTCCGACGTTTTTTTGACGGCATCGAAAAATACACGCCGCAACTGGTGTCTTGGAACGGCGGCGGCTTTGACCTGCCGGTGTTGCACTATCGCGGGCTGATTCACGGCATTAGCGCACCCCGTTACTGGGACATGGGTGAGGATGATAGGGAGTTCAAGTGGAACAATTACATCAGCCGCTACCATAGCCGCCATCTCGACCTGATGGATCTGCTGGCGATGTATCAAGCGCGCAATAACGTGCCGCTGGACGAGTTGGCCAAACTGATTGGTTTTCCTGGAAAGCTTGGCATGGACGGGTCCAAGGTGTGGCAAGCCTACGAGGAAGGCCGGCTTGCGGAGATTCGGGCGTATTGCGAAACAGACGTTGCCAACACCTATTTGGTGTTTCTGCGTTACCAACTCATGCGCGGGGCCATAGATGGGGCTGCCTACGCGCGTGAAATCGCGCTGTTGCGCTCTACGCTTTCGACATCGCCTGAAAAACACTGGCAAGAGTTTCTTGCCGCCTGGCCGGCCTGATCATCATGACTTTGGCAACTATCGAATCCCTGGACCGGGAAGGCCGTGGCGTGGCACGCGTCGATGGCAAGACTATATTCATCGAAGGGGCGTTGGCCGGGGAGGTGGTGCATTTCACCTCCTATAGAAAAAAGCCCAGTTACGAAATTGCGCAGGTGAATTCAGTAGAGCGCGCCAGCGGCGAACGTGTCACGCCTCGTTGCGCGCACTTTGGTGTTTGCGGCGGGTGCTCGATGCAGCACCTGGAGCCGCGCGCCCAGGTCGCGGCCAAACAGCGCGTTCTCGAGGACAATCTCTGGCATATCGGCAAGGTCAGGGCGGGTCGAATGCTGGCGCCTATTTACGGCCCCGCCTGGGGGTATCGCGAGAGGGCGCGGATGAGCGCACGCTTTGTCGTCAAGAAGGACAAGGTCCTGGTTGGCTTTCACGAGCGCAAAAGCAGTTTTGTTGCAGACATGGACAGTTGCGAGGTGTTGCCCGGGTTTTTGTCCGCTTTGCTGGTCCCCTTGCGGGATCTTATCGGCTCGCTCGCCATGCGTGAATGCATACCGCAGATTGAAGTGGCGATCGGCGAGAACGTCAGCGTATTGGTGTTCCGAAATCTTGAGGCCGTGGGCGAGGGCGATGCAGTCATGTTGCGGGCGTTTGCCGAGGCCAATAAGGTGCAGATATGGCTGCAACCCAAGGGGCCCGATACGGCCTACCCGTTCTGGCCGCTTGACGCGCCACGCCTGGACTATTCGCTGCCAGAGTTCGGTGTGTCCCTGGAGTTTTCGCCCACTGATTTTACGCAGGTAAATCAGGCGATCAACAGGGTTATGGTCAGGCGGGCCATCGGCCTGCTTGATCCCCGGCCCGGCGAGTTGATAGGCGATATGTTTTGCGGCCTTGGTAACTTCACGCTGCCGATCGCAGCGTGTGGCGCCGATGTGCTCGGCGTGGAGGGGAATGCCCAACTGGTTGGAAAGGGTGAGCGCAATGCCCTTGCAAACGGCCTGGGCTCCTGCGCTCGATTCGCCGTGGCCAATCTTTTCGTCGAGGCGTCCTGTCAGGCCTTGCCGCGGTTTGATAAGTTGCTGATCGACCCGCCGCGTGAGGGGGCTGTCGAATTGCTCAGGGCGATCGGTGATGACGGGCCGAGCAGGATTGTTTACGTGTCCTGCGATCCGGCGACGCTGGCGCGCGATGCCGGTTTTCTAGTGAATGAAAAAGGCTATGACTTGGTCGCGGCAGGCGTGATCAATATGTTTCCGCATACTTCGCACGTCGAGTCCATCGCGCTGTTCGAGCGCCAGAAAAAGCCGGCCTGAAAATAAAAAGGCGGCGCAACGCCGCCTTTTTATTGCCTGAATGGTGTGAGGATCAGTCGCGGTCGCCGCCAATGATGCCAAGCAACTGCAGCAGGCTGGAAAACAGGTTATAGATCGAGATGTACAGGCTCAGCGTGGCCGAGATGTAGTTGGTCTCACCGCCCTTGACGATACTGTTGACCTGCCACAGGATCATGGCCGAGGAGAGCAAAACAAAGCCCGACAGGATCACCAAATGCAGCACGGGGCTGGCGAAGAACAGGTTGGCCACCACCGCAAGCATGATCACCACCACGCCTATGGTAAGAAAGCTGCCCATGCTGCTCAGGTCACGCTTGGTCGTGGTGGCGATGCCGGACATTACCGCGAACACCGCTGCGGTGCCGCCGGCGGCCATCATCACAAGTTGCCCGCCATTCTTGAGGCCGAGCACGCTTTGAAGCAAAGGGCCGAGCAGCACGCCAAGGAACATGGTGAAGCCGAGCAACAGGACGACGCCAAGCGATGACTCCCGGTTCTTTTCGATCGCCCAGATCCAACCGTAGAACACCGCCATGATGGCGATGAACGAGATGATGGGGTTGGAGCGCATGAAGCCCATGTTGATGTTGCTGCCGATAGCGGCGCCAATGGCCGTTGGAATGAGTGAGAGCGCGAGCAGCATGTAGGTGTTGCGCAACACTTTGTGCTGGCGGGTTGCGATGTCCTGCACTGCGTCGCCAATTGAATTTGGGTTCTGTACGGATTGCAAATCTGGTTGCACTAGAGGCCTCCTCGGGTACGTTTCTGTGACAGGGATCAGACTAGGTCAAATCAGTAAAAGTTGCAACAGAATCCTGCCCTGATCACGCAAAAAACACCTTGTATTACAAAGCTTAATGCGAGAAAAGCGCTGCTATAAAATTTGCCTGCGCATTGGCAAAGTGTTTTGAAGCTGCGCATGGCTTCTGGCTAGTCCCTGTCGGGCCAGAATGCCTTTGGAAGGGGGAGGGGTTTAATTTTTGTAAAGTTATAAATTTCAGATTGGAAAACAGTAAAGCTGTGAACGAATTAATTTGGCTCATCGTGGAAAATAAAACAAAAAAGCAGGATAGGTATGCGAATAAGGTTTGTACGCAATGGTCGAGCTGAATTTTTCGTATTGACTTGGTAACAGAAGCAGCTTGTTTTCCACGGCAAGAATTCGAATGCGCCTATTTTTTCGCGGCGATTATCATGGACGGAAAAATGTCAGATACTCCTGTAACAGACGCAGCAGAACGATTTATGCATAGCGGTCCGGGCAAATCCTTCGGATTTATTTCTTCTGAACTTGGGCGAAAGATTGAGCGTGATCTAAACGTTGCAAGACTTGCGCTCAAAACTGCCGGGCTTGGCGTAGGAAAAGCCGTGCTCGAGGGAGGGCGTTCGCCAGAGGGGGCGAGGGACGCGCAAGCTGTAGTCGATGGGAAGAGCTCGCCTGTAGAGCGTACTGCGCCAGCCCAGTCAAACGTTGTAGCGAGTGATCGCAAGGAGCCCGGTGGCGGCGGTTCGGCTAGTCCAATCACAACGGGCCGCGCCATTCCGGCCGTCCAGGCAAGTGCTGTAAGCCCCGCCGCGGGTGTGGCGAGTGTGGCGAGTGTGGCGAGTGAGGCGAGTGAGGCGAGTGAGGCGAGTGAGGCGAGTGAGGCGCCAACGCAGCGCGCATCTCCTGAGGATGCCGGCGATTTTGTGGAATATGCGCCGGGTGATGTGTTGTTCCACAAAGGTGAACCGGCCAATCATATGGCGGTGATCATAGGCGGCTCGGTCGAAATTTTTGACCCTGAGCATAACCGCCAAATCGCTGTGATTGGCAAGGGCAATTTTTTCGGTGAACAGGCGATTCT
This sequence comes from Pseudomonadota bacterium, assembly GCA_025356665.1. Classification (GTDB taxonomy): domain Bacteria; phylum Pseudomonadota; class Gammaproteobacteria; order Burkholderiales; family SG8-39; genus CAITSH01. The sequence continues at coordinate 1,206 of JANXRV010000100.1, read as the reverse complement.
CCGGGGTGGCGTGCGCGGCGCCTCCGTGCGTGCGCTTGATAAGGTGAGCTGCCTGGAGATAAAGACTGAAAATCTGCGGACACTGCTCAGTGCGGATGGCGGCTTTCTCATGCCCGGTATCGAGGCGCTGCTTTTGCAGCTTGGTGTGGTCAACGGCATTGCCCGGGTTGTAAAAACACCTGGAGCTGAACGCGTATTTGAGGTTATCGACCACTTAAAGCTTACCGCGGTGCAGGGGCGCAAGGTTTTGAGTCATGCCTTTGCCAATGAGGAGGAGCACGGCTTGAGCAGCGATCAGATGCTTTTTCTCAAGCTGCAATCCTCTGAAAAGCTGCAAACGAGTCTTTTTTCACCGGGCCAGCAATTAGGTAGCGTTGGGGAGGCGCAAACTGGTTTGGGATTTGTGATCCTGGACGGCTACGTTGATGCCGTTAAGGGCGACTTGAGCGTGCGCCTTGGCGTTGGTAGTGTCATCGGGGTGGCGGAGGGGTTCGCTAATAGCCCATTGCTCATGAGCTACGCCGCCGTCGAGAACGTAACCGCCCTTATCCTGCCTATGGATCAGGTGTTACGCGGTTTCGACAATGCCAACGCTGGCATCAGGGCGATCAGTCGCTACACCGCGGCAAGGGTTATTGAGCTTGAAAAAAGCTTGTAAGCCTCAATCCGGCAAGGTTTATGGCGTGCTGTGTAAGCGACGACGATCTGTTGGTTCGCGCGATGAGCAGGTTCAGGTGACAGATTCCGTATTAGGGAAACCAGGTAGTGTGAAATTCACCCTTTGGCAAAAGAAAATAGAGGGAATCTCAACCCCGCGTTCAGGTGGCTGACCTTCATTACTAATCAGGTATTGAATTAAGAAATTAGACGCCAAATTTATTTATAGATTCGATTGCGCTCATATCGTGAAACCCTTTATTAAAAATTCTCATACTAAAAGCATTCGTCTGGGCCGAAGCCTCCATTTTTCATTCATCTTGTTAGTGGTGCCATTTTTTATTCTTTTGATTTGGTTTTCTTTTTCAACGAATGAAAGGATGATTAATCAAACGGCAATGAAGCAGGTAGAAGTGGCCCCGCTTTTTTGAACAGAGCTATAAGTGGAAACTCCGGGCATTATGTTGGGCCGAATACGGTCTGGCGAGAAGGAGTATTTTATGGTCAAAAAGAAGGCATCTGGCCGGCGTACACGGCGTACCCACAACC
>JANXRV010000061.1:0-61950 GCA_025356665.1 Pseudomonadota bacterium | reverse complement strand
CCCAGTGTGCCGATCATCCTTGCCAATTCCCTCGTCCTCATTTCGCCTCTCCTGGTCCAGCGCCTCTGCGCTACACAACCAGTTTCCGCTTACACAGGCTCACTAGATGAGCCACCAACATCATTCGCTATATGAGCCTTTCTATAATAAGCTGTTGCTGCTGGTTGAACACACTGTTGGCAAAGGCCATCTGATCAGATTCTTTCATTTTTCCCCTTCGCTCGTTTTTGTGTCAAAAATTCATCCCAACCCATGTATGCCCCGTGTCGATTTGCACGTGCCCCACTCTGCATTACTTACGTATGATAACCGAGCACGCACGCGCGTCCTGCCTCCTGAATCTACGACTAAGGGGAACTGGTGGGCTATTGTTGGACTGGCAGGGTTTAGCTTGAAACGGACTCGACTTTAGCGGAGAAGTCGCTTCATTCCCAACCCATAAGCGGGCAAATGGCGCTTTACCAGTTAGAACTGGTTTGACGGCAGATTAAAGGGAACGCCGTTTTTTCCAAACCTCGTTCAAATACCGAGGAGGTTTCAGGCTGTTTCGCGCTAGAAGCTTTGATGTTGCTTCCACTTATTGTATTTGGTGGCCAGGGACGGAATTGAACCGCCGACACGCGGATTTTCAATCCGCTGCTCTACCAACTGAGCTACCTGGCCAATCTAGGGAGACTACCCACGATTGTGGGCAGTGCACAGAAGATCGCGGATTATACGGTGATTCAAGCGCCACGCCAAGAAGCACCAACGTCCCCGCCGGGGAAATTCATCCACGCGCAGACTCCTGCCGCAGCTCCGCCTGAAAGACGAAAAAAAAGCCCGCTTGTGCGGGCTTTTTCCGGGGCGGCTAAACCGACCCCTCCAAGGAGCAATCTTACGCGCCGTGCTCGTACGTGCGGATATCACGGTGCTTGGTTTCCGACAAGAACAGTGTGCCGATGACCAGCGTGATGACCGCCACGACAATCGGATACCAGAGACCGTAATAAATATCTCCGGTCGCCGCAACCATCGCCGTAGCCGTCAAAGGCAACATGCCACCGAACCATCCGTTGCCGATATGGTAAGGCAAGGACATCGATGTGTAGCGGATATTGGTCGGAAACAATTCAACAAGGAACGCTGCGATCGGCCCATAAACCATGGTCACATAAAGCACCATGATGACGAGGATCAACTCAGCCATGAACCAGTCGACCTTCGTTTTGTCCGCGCCCGAAACAAACCCTGTGTCCTTCAATGCCGTCTGAAGGTTTGCAAGATTCCAGCCCTCCACCTTCGTCGTGCCGATTGTGACAACCACGTTTTGGCCTGGCTCTGCAGGCGTCGACTTGAAGGAGAGACCCTGTTTGGTCAAGAAGTCCTTTGCTTTATCGCAGTCACTGAACTTGCTCCACGGGCCGACGAAAATATGCACGTTACAATCGGTCGCGGCGACGGTGATCGGATTTTTCGCCGTGTAGGCCTCAAGCGCCGGATTGACGTAATGCGTGAGCGCTCCAAACAGCGGAAAGTACGTAACCGCCGCGATCAGGCAACCGGCCATGATGATTTTCAAACGCCCGATCCTGTCCGATAGCCAACCAAAGAAAATAAAGAACGGCGTGCCAATCAACAGTGAAATCCCGATCAGGGAGTAGGCAGAAATATAATCAAGCTTGAGCGTGATGGTCAGGAAGAACAGTGCGTAGAACTGCCCCGTGTACCAAACCACACCCTGCCCGGCCGTCGCTCCCAGCAGCGCGAGCAACACGTACTTGTTATTCGGATACCTCAAAAAGCTGTCGGTCAACGGCGATTTTGAGCCCTTGCCTTCAGCTTTCATTTTCTGGAACACCGGCGACTCATTCAGTTTGAGCCGGATATAAACCGAAAACGCCAGCAATATAAGCGAAAGCCAGAACGGAATGCGCCAGCCCCATTCGGCAAACATTTTGGCATCCATCCAGAGCCGGCAAGAGCCAATGACCGCAAGCGCCAGGAAAAATCCGAGCGTCGCCGTGGTCTGGATAAAGCTGGTGTCGTAACCGCGCTTGTCATGCGGCGCATGCTCCGCAACATAGGTCGCCGCGCCGCCATATTCACCGCCAAGCGCGAGACCTTGCACCAGCCGCAACGTAACCAGCAGCAGCGGGGCCGCCCAACCGATCGATGCGAAGGTGGGCAGCAAGCCGACCAGGAAGGTCGCTCCGCCCATGAAGACGATGGTCACCAGGAAGGTGTATTTCCGGCCGACCATGTCACCGATACGGCCGAACACGATGGCACCGAACGGACGCACCAAAAAGCCTGCCGCATACGTTGCGAATGCCGACATCAGCGCGGCGGTTTCATTTCCCGGAGGGAAAAACAAAGCCGCAAAGAACGGCGCCAGCGTCGCGTACAGATAAAAGTCGTACCACTCAAATACCGTACCCAGAGAGGATGCGAAGATGACCTTCTTCTCCTCCGACCCGCTCCCTGATAAACCCGCTGCTTTGGACTCAGCCATCTTGGCCTCCTGTTTAAATAACTCCGATGCATCATGCGTACTTGGCTTTTGCATGGGCTGCCGCCCTGCTGTTACGCGTACGTGACACTTTTCTACTTTGGATATTACGCCCACTAATGTGGCAGCCAAAGCTTACGCGTAACTTACGCGCCTGTGCCACTTTATCCACACACACCCTGCTGCACCGCAGCAACGACCGGCCACTGGTGTCACACCAGATCGGCGTCGTGCTCCAGCAAAATCGCTATCGATGCCATGAGCTCACGGGTCGAAAACGGCTTGGTCACCTAAAGGAGGTCGGCGCCCATCGCGAGGCCTTTTTCTACCTCCGCGTCACGGCCCTTGGACGTCAAAATAAGGATCTTTCCCCAGGTTGTAGTAAGAGCGTCGAAAAAAATCTCCTCAAAGTAGTCGGGCTAAAAACAAAAAACCCGGCCGAAGCCGGGTTTTTTTTGAGGTTAGCAGGCGCCCCGGTTCACCGGGGTGCCAAGCAGCCGGACTTACATATCCATGTCGCCCATACCTTCTTCAACGGCGGCACGCGTTACATGCAGCGCGTCTTCGACACGGGCTTTCTTTTCCTTCATTTCGATTTCGGTGGCAGCACCAACCTTGATCAGTGCAACACCGCCGGCGAGTTTCGCCACACGCTCTTGTAGTCGGGGTAAGGCTGTGCATTATTTATTTATTCATCCCTATCAACCCGCAGCCTCTGCCTCGTTCTTGCCTTCGGCGCGATAACCCGCCAGCACGTTATCCCACGGCACTACGCCCACACGGTCGGCCCAGGCCTCCCACTGCTGGGTCAGTTCGCGGACGATGTCTGGGTGCAATGTCGCTAGGTCTGTCATCTCGGCTCGGTCGGTGTTCATGTCATACAGCTCCCAGCGCCCAGGGTACTCGCGCACCAGTTTCCAGCGACCACGCCGGATCGCGGCGTTGCCTGTGTGTTCCCAATACAGGGTATGACCAGTCGGTTGGTCGCCGCGCAGAGCAGGTAGGAAGCTACAGCCTTCGCATTGTGGAATCTCGCGGTCTGGGTGGTTTTCTGGGTACGAAACCTGCGTTGCCTCCAGGATCGTGGGTAATACGTCGGTGAGCTGGAATGGCGCTCTGACAATAGCGCCGTTGGCCAATCCCCCCGCGGGCCAGTGCACGATCAAGGGGGTGGAGATCCCGCCCTCGTGCGTCCAGCGTTTGTAAAGTCGAAAAGGCGTGTTGGACAGGTTAGCCCAGGCACGACCATAGCTGGCATAAGTGTCTTCTGGTCCTGGGACGATGGCGGGCTCGTTACCAACTTGCAGATCGCGGCCATTTCGCGGCTTTAGACGATTGAGGTCTGGTCTGCGTTGCTTGAACGCTTCGGCGCTGCCGTCAAGCGGAAGGACTTCAGCGCAGGCCCCGTTATCCGACATAAAGAGTACAAGGGTGTTCTCAAGTTGACTCGTCTCCTTGAGTGCGGCGAGGATGTCACCGATCCCTTGATCCATGCGGCATACCTGCGCTGCATAGACCTCCATGCGGCGGGCTTCCCAAGCTTTGTGCTCGGTATGTTCCCACGCTGGCTCTGCGGGATCGCGCTCGCATTCCTTCACGGCATCCGCGAGCAGCCCTGATTCACGCAGTCGCTGCATCCGCCGCTTGCGCAGCACATCCCAACCTTCGTCGTAACGGCCACGGTATTTTGCTATGTCCGCCTCGCTCGCCTGCAGTGGCCAGTGCGGCGCGGTGTAGGCGGCATACATGAAGAAGGGCTTGTTGACGCGCGACTGTTCGCGCACAAAGGCGCAGGCTTCCTGCGTGATCGCGTCCGTGTAGTAGTAGTCTGGCTGAGCAGTCGCTTCGGCTTCCACATTGCGCTCGCCGCGAGTGAGCGATGCGGGCTGGAAGTAGGAGCACGAACCCGCCAGCGTTCCGTAAAAGTGATCGAACCCGCGGCGCGTGGGCCATGCATCATTGGCCTGACGAATGTTCGAGGCCAGATGCCACTTCCCAACCAGGGATGTCGCATACCCAGCAGCGGAGAGGATCTCGGCAACGGTGACGCAGTGGTCGTTTAATGAGCCTCGGTAGCCGTGCGGGCGATCGTCCTTTGTGAGGATGCCGATCCCCGTCTGGTGCGGATGCAGGCCTGTGAGCAGTGAAGCCCTAGACGGGCTACAGCGGGCTGTGTTGTAGAACTGCGAGAAGCGCACGCCACGGGACGCGAGGCGGTCGATGTGGGGGGTTTCAATCTCGCTACCATAACAACCTATGTCGGAGAACCCCATGTCATCGGCAAGGATTAGCAGTACGTTGGGTTTGCTTGTCATGGGTCTGGGATCAGTCGAAGGTGATCTTGGCTTTCTTGACGAGTTGACCAATTTGGTCGTAGGACTTCTGTAGCGCTTGGCCATACTCGACTGGTGTTGATGCAAGTGGGGAGAATCCTGCATTCTCTAGTAGTTGGCGGATGTCAACTTGCTCTAAGAGCCGCTTGATTTCTGAATGGATTCGGGTCACTGCAGACGCAGGTGAGCCCGCAGGCATCAGCAAGCCCCAATAGTTGCCAAACGAGAAACCCGGCACGCCCGACTCTGCGATTGTCGGCACACTCGGCAACACCGCAATTCGCTCCGCGGTCACGGCCAGCGCTTTGAGTTTGCCAGCCTTGACCTGCGACAGAGCCGTGCCGTCGATCAACAAATCGATATGACCACCGAGCAAGTCATTGAGCGCTGGCGCACCGCCGCGATAAGGGACGTGGACGATGTCAAGACTCGCCTCGGTCTGTAACGCCTCGAGGCACAGGTGACCCATGGTGCCATTGCCCGCGGTGCCGCACTTGTATTTGCCCGGGTTTGCCTTGGCCAGTGCCAGGAATTCCTGAAACGATTTCGCGGGAAAAGATGGCAGGCAAGTCACGACGATGGAGACCTTGGCTAAGGTCGACACGGGGGCAAAGTTCTTCGCCGGATCGTAGGGAACATTCGGCTGCGCGTAACGGCTGACGACAAGGTCGCTCAGGTTGCCAAGTCCGATGGTGTGACCATCGGCGGGTGCGCGGGCAACAGCCGTCATCCCAATCACGCCGCCCGCTCCTGCGCGGTTCTCCACGACCACGGGCTGGCCGAGGGCTTTGGCCAGCGGCACAGAGAAAATGCGGGCTAGGATGTCTGTGTTTCCACCAGGTGGGTTGGGGACAATCAGCGTGATGGCCTTGGTCGGATAGCTAGGCTGTGCGCGCACGGCAGCCGGCAGAACCGCTACAGCAACGCATGCTGATGCCGCGCGCAGCAAAGTGCGGCGCTTGAAGGGAACTTCGTTCATAGGGGTCTCCGTTTGGAAAAAATAGTCTCAATCAATCGAAATATTTTTGTCTTGAATGATTTTGGCATAACGCTTCAAATCCGCATCAATCAAGGCCTTGAACTGCGCGGGTGTTGAACCCACAGGGTTTGCGCCTTGCTTGGCAAACGCGTCTTTAGTTTCTTGATGCGAGAGCGCCTCTTTTACATCCGCCGCAATTTTGTTGATGATGGCTGGCGGTGTACCAGTGGGCGCGAGGATGCCGATCCACGAATCTGACTCATACCCCGCGAGGCCAATATCTATGCCGCTTTCAGCGATGGTGGGAACGCTGGGCGCCGTGCTTGATCTGGCTTTTGTGGTGACCGCCAGCGCATTCAGTTTGCCTGTTTGGATCAAGCCAATGGACTCGAGCACCGACGCAAATAAGATGTTCACGTGAACCGCCATCAGGTCGTTCATCGCAGGGCCGCCGCCTTTGTACGGCACGTGCGTCATCTTGATGCCTGCTATCGCAGAGCACACCTCCGCCGGTGTATAAGAAATTCAAACCACTTTTTTCTCCATGCACTGACTGTACCATCAGACCCAGAAGCAACCAGCGATCAATTCGTGCGATGTTTTGTGAAAATTCCCCGCTCGATCGGGTTTATTGGTCGCTGCGTCGACCCGTCGAGGCCGATCTGGACGCACTCTGACCGCCATGCGTAAGCGCAGGCCGCGCGGGATCGTCGGCGCTGTTGCCGAACCGTTCTCGCCTTGCGTATCAGGCTGATTGGAAGACAGGCAGCGGCCGCGCCGGTGGTGCAGGACGGCCTGTCGCAGGGGCATCAATCGCGCGGCCATCGCCGCGTCAACGGTCAAGCCGGGGCTTTGGCCAGCCCGACGCCGATCAGGCTGTCACGCGTCACCAGCGACGCGAGCGCATCCTCGGCAAGCTTTGCAGTGCCTTCAGGTCGCATCGGCAGCACCATGTAGCGCAGGTCGGCGGTAGAGTCATGCACGCGTATCTGCACCGAATCGGGGACATGCGTGCCGAATTCGGCCAGCACCGCACGCGGTTCCTTGACCACACGGCTGCGATATTCGCGACTCTTGTACCAGCCCGGCGGGATGCCGAGCAGGGCGCGCGGATAGCACGAGCACAGCGTGCATACAATCACATGATGTATCTGCGGCGTGTTCTCCAGGACGATCAGCCTAAGCTGCCCGATGTCCATGCCGAGTTCCTTGGCCGCTGCGGCGCCGTTCTCGAGCATGCGCGTTCGGTAGCCTTGATCCACCCATGCGCGGGCGACCATGCGTGTGCCGCGACGATAGTCGCGCCCGGCCATTTTCTCGACTTCCCGCTCGATGTCCTCGGCGCTGATGATTCCCTTGAGAATAAGCAACGCTTCCACGGCTGTTTGCATGCGCGGGTAGTAGCCCTGCTCACCTGGATCGCCCGCACCGACGGAGGCGTCCGGGGAAGGCGCGGATTGCTGGTTTTTCATGGCGCCGGCTCCAGCCAGTGTTGGTAGATCTCGAGCTCGATCTGGTCTTGCGCGTTGCCCGGGGCCTCAGGCCACAGTTGGGCGGCACTGAAGGCGACGCGATAAAGCGGTTGCGCAGGCGTCCCGTCACGGGCGTAGGCGAGTTCCTCCGGGTTGGCGAAAGAACCGCATAGTTCGGCGATTACGCCGTGTTTCCCGCGGCAGTACCAGGGGGTCCGTATGTGCCCGGGCGGATCTGCTGCGATCACCCGTACCTTGTCGCCAGGATGGAAATGAGCAGCCGCTTGCGCCGGCGCGCCGGTAGCACCATGTCGCTCCGCGACCGGCTGTTGCCCGGACATTGCCTTGGCGAGTTCATCGACGGTAAATACGCCGTGCTCAATGAGTCCCTGGGCGAGCGAGTGCATCCAGCGCTCGTAATAACCCATGTCGTCATGGGCCGTGGGGCCCAGATCCTCGCGCAGACGCCGCAATTCGTCCACGTTCAGTAGTGCCGCCTTGCCCCAGATCACTTCGCCGAGGGCGTCGGCCCGACGTTCCCAGGCCTCGGGTTCGTGTCCATCCGGCACGCATCGACCGGCGTCTTTGCCGCCGACATCGTGCCCCCTTCTGCCCCGGTCGCCCATGCTCTGCCTCAAGCCGGCTTGTCCGCTTGCGCGGCCACCGCGGCGACGGCCTTTACGATGCCATCACGGCCGGTGCAGCGGCACAGCACCGCCGACATGCCTTCGCGAATCGTGTATAGGAAATTCAAACCACCTTTTTTCTCCATGCGCTGACTGTACCACCACACCCAGAAGCAATCAGCGATCAATTTGCGCGATGTTTTTTAAAAAACCCCTCTTGATCGGGTTTATTGGTCGCTGCCTCGACCCGTCGAGGCCGATCTGGACGCACTCTGACCGCCATGCGCAAGCGCAGGCCGCGCCGGTGAGCACGGCGGCGCGCGGGCAGGCAAACCCAGACGCCTGAGTATCCTGACAATCACCGCAGGCTCCCCGATGGCGGCGATGATCTTGAACTCGCCACCACACTGCGGGCCGTGTTCGAGGTCAATATCGACCACGCGCCGGAGCAGCCTCGCCCAGCCCATGCGCGCCCGCTCCGGCGCGCGTTCGTCTCCTCCGCCACAAACAAAAAACCCAGCCGAAGCCGGGTCTTTTGTTTGTAGCCGCCAGATTGGGGCATGCATCTTCCCCAACCCGGCGAGCCATTCCGGCGGCAATGCCGCCGGGAATGGCCGGACTTACATGTCCATACCGCCCATGCCGCCCATGCCACCCATACCGCCCATGCCACCACCCATGCCGCCCATGCCGCCGCCGCCAGCCGGCTTGTCTTCGACAAGTTCGGCCACTGCGCAGTCGGTCGTCAGCAACAGGCCGGCGATGGAAGCTGCATTCTGCAACGCGGTGCGGGTCACCTTGGTCGGATCAACCACGCCCATTTCGACCAGATCACCGTAGGCATCGGTAGCTGCGTTAAAGCCGTAGCTGCCCTTGCCTTCAACAACCTTGTTCACCACCACGCTCGGCTCGGAGCCGGCATTGGAAACGATGGCACGCAATGGCTCTTCGAGGGCGCGCTGGACGATTTTTACACCGGCCTGCTGGTCTTCGTTGTCACCCTTGAGCTTGTCGATAGCCGAACGCGCACGCAGCAGAGCCACGCCGCCGCCGGCAACAATGCCTTCTTCAACGGCGGCACGCGTTGCATGCAGCGCGTCTTCGACACGGGCTTTCTTTTCCTTCATTTCGATTTCGGTGGCAGCACCAACCTTGATCAGTGCAACACCGCCGGCGAGTTTCGCCACGCGCTCTTGCAGTTTCTCACGGTCGTAGTCGCTGGTCGCCTCGTCGATCTGCACGCGGATATTCTTGACGCGCGCTTCGATGCTCTTGGCTTCGCCGGCACCGTCGATCAGCGTGGTCTCTTCCTTGCCGATTTCGATACGCTTGGCCTGGCCGAGTTCCTTGAGGGTGATTTTTTCCAGCGTCAGGCCGACTTCCTCGGCGATCACCTGGCCACCGGTGAGGATGGCGATGTCTTCGAGCATGGCCTTGCGGCGGTCACCGAAACCGGGCGCTTTTACAGCGCAGGTTTTGAGAATGCCACGCAGGTTGTTGACCACCAGGGTTGCCAGGGCTTCGCCCTCGACGTCCTCGGCGATGATCAGCAGCGGACGGCCGGCTTTGGCCACTTGCTCCAAAAGGGGCAAGAGGTCGCGAATGTTGGAGATTTTCTTGTCGTGCAACAGCACGAAAGGATTGTCCAGGATCGCGATCTGCTTGTCCGGGGTGTTGATGAAGTAAGGCGACAGGTAGCCGCGGTCGAATTGCATGCCCTCGACCACTTCGAGCTCGCTTTGCAGACCCTTGCCATCTTCAACGGTGATAACGCCTTCTTTGCCGACTTTGTCCATCGCATCCGCGATGATCCTGCCGACTTCGGCATCGGAGTTGGCCGAAATGGAGCCAACCTGGGCGATCTCTTTGCTCGTGGTGCAGGGCTTGGAAATCTTTTTCAGCTCCTCGACGATGGCGGCAACAGCCTTGTCGATACCACGTTTGAGGTCCATCGGGTTCATGCCTGCGGCAACGAACTTCATGCCTTCGCGCACGATGGCCTGGGCCAGAACGGTTGCAGTCGTGGTGCCGTCACCGGCCACATCAGAGGTCTTGGAAGCCACTTCCTTGACCATCTGCGCGCCCATGTTCTGGAACTTGTCCTTGAGTTCGATCTCTTTGGCGACCGATACACCGTCTTTGGTGATGGTAGGGGCGCCAAACGAGCGCTCAAGCACCACATTGCGGCCCTTGGGACCGAGGGTCACTTTTACAGCATTGGCAAGGATGTTCACGCCCTCGAGCATCTTGATGCGTGCATCCTCATGGAAACGTACGTCTTTAGCAGCCATATTTCACTCCTGAGATTCTGAATTGGATTGCTGATTGATATCCGAACGAATAGCCGAAAGCGCTGATTAAGCGACTTTCTTGGCAGCCGCTGCGCCTTCCACAACGCCCATGATGTCTTCTTCGCGCATCACGAGGAGCTCTTCGCCGTCAACTTTGACAGTCTGGCCAGAGTACTTGCCGAACAAAACACGGTCGCCAACCTTGAGGTCGACGGCATGCTGCTTGCCGGCGTCATCACGTTTGCCCGGGCCTACGGCCAGAACTTCGCCCTGATCGGGCTTTTCACCGGCGCTGTCGGGAATAACGATGCCGCTGGCGGTTTTGCGCTCTTCTTCGAGACGCTTGACGATGACACGGTCGTGCAAGGGACGGATTTTCATGAGAAAGTTCTCCTCTATCCTAATTTTGTTAATAATCAAATAGTTACAGACGGGATGTTTGTAACCGGGATGCCTGGGTGCCAATGCGCCAGCGTAATTCCACACTAATGGGAAACACTGCTAGCACTCACCTCATGCGAGTGCTAATGATATAGGCGAACACGCCCGAATTCAAGAGTAACCGGCGCAAATACCCGAAAACCGGAGCCTTTCAAGCCTGGCGCAGGCCTACTCTTGCGCGCAAACCCATAAACAAACGCAGACTGGCATACTGCCCGGCCATGCACAGTCCCGGCCTCAAATTAGTCTATCCGCACGGCGCCTTGCGCCGCGCGCTCCCCCTGTTGCTCGCATACCTTTGCGCTGGCGCGCTACTGGGCTCGGCCACCGCTGCGGCGGCCGATCGCTTGCCCCGGTCAATCCAGCAGGCCCTGGCCGCCGCCAACATCCCCGCCGGCAATGTCGCCCTATTTGTCCAGGAACTGGGCCGCCCCCGCGCCGATCTGGTTCACAACGCCGACACGCCGATGGACCCGGCCTCGACGATGAAGCTGGTCACCAGTTTCGCCGCGCTGGTGTTGCTGGGCCCGACTTATAGCTGGAAAACCGAATTTCTCGCCACAGTACCGGTGCGCAACGGCATCCTCGAAGGAGATCTGGTCATAAAGGGCTACGGCGACCCCAAAATGACCGTGGAAAATTTTTGGCTGGCACTGCGCAAACTGCGCGCCCTCGGCGTGCGCGAAATCCGCGGCGACCTGGTGCTCGACCGCAGCTGGTTCGAGACCGGCGAAACCGACCCCACCCGCTTCGACAACGAGCCGCTGCGACCCTATAACGTCGCACCTGATGCCTTACTCGTCAATTTCAAGTCTGTGCGCTTTCAGTTTGTGCCCAATCTGGCGAACCGCACGATCAGCGTCGCCTATGAACCGCAGATGGCGCAGCTCGAGGTGGCGCCGCAGGTGCGCCTTACCGAGGGCGAATGCGGCGACTGGCGCGCCGGACTCAAAGCGGACTTTCGCGCTGATGGCGCGGCCATGCGCGCCGGCTTTTCCGGCACCTACCCGGCCAGTTGCGGCGAGCGCACCTGGAATGTGAGCCTGTTCAGCCACCCCAACTACGTATTCGGGGTGTTCAAACAACTCTGGCAGGAATCGGGCGGCAGCCTCCGCGGCAACGTGCGCGACGGCGCCGCCCCGCCCGGTTCGCAACTGCTGTTTTCCACCGAGTCGCCATCCCTGTCCGAGGTGGTTCGTGACATCAACAAGTTCAGCAACAACGTCATGGCACGCCAGCTGTTTCTCTCGCTCTCGGCCGAGACGCTGAAGCAGCCGGGCCGCAACGACCGCTCCTTTGACGTGGTGCGCTCCTGGCTGCAGCAACGCGGACTGGACCTGCCAGGGCTGGTGATGGACAACGGCTCCGGGCTGTCGCGCGCCGAGCGCATCAGCGCCGGCGGCATGGCGCGCCTGCTCGAAGCCGCGTTCCAGAGCGCGGTAATGCCCGAATTCATCGCCTCGCTGCCGCTGGTGGCCTTAGACGGCACCATGCGCAGACGCCTCAAATCCGAAAGCGTCGCCGGCCGTGCGCACATCAAGACCGGCTCCCTGATGGACGCGAACACCATGGCCGGCTACCTGCTCGACCAGAGCGGCCGCCGCCACGTAGTCGTGTTCTTCATCAATCACCCGAATGCCCGTCAGGGCCAGGCGGCCCAGGACGCGCTGCTCAAATGGGTCTATGAAAGCGCTGCGCCGAAATGAAATTTTGCATCGAGGATGCGGCCGCTGCCGATCTCGAAGCCCTGGCCGGCCTGCTGCACGAGCTGTTCACGCAGGAAACAGAATTCAGCCCCGATCGTGACAAGCAGTTGCGCGCCCTCGCCATGTTCATTGACGAGCCATCGCTGGGCAGATTGTTCGTTGCGCGTGACCTTGCGCTTGGCCGCATCATCGGCATGGCCAGCCTGGAATTCGAAATCAGCACCGCGCTTGGCGGACGTGCCGCCCGGGTCGAGGATGTCGTGGTGACTACATCGCAACGCGGTCGTGGCATCGGCAAGCAGTTGTTGCAACACCTGATCGCTTTCGCCCGCGAAGAAGGATTGCTGCGGCTGTCGCTACTTACCGACCACGACAACCTCACCGCGCAGGGGCTTTACGCGCACTTCGGTTTTATCCGCTCACCCATGATTCCGATGCGGCTTGTGCTCGATACCGGCGGCGCCAAACCGCGCAACCCCCTCCCCCTTGACGGGGGAGGGTTGGGGAGAGGGTGAAATAGCGCAGGTTTTACGCTATGTGAATTTGCGAACATCCCCCTCTCCCTGTCCCTCCCCCGCTAGGGGGGGAGGGAACCTGCTAAGAATTTATGACGATGCCCTTGCGTTTTTGCAAGGTCAGCCAGCCGCGCAGCACGCGGTAAAGCACCCAGATACCGACGCCAGCGCTCATGCCTATGGAAATAGGAATGCCCAGCAGCGTCAACCAGAACAGCACGATGATGCACAACCACATCAGCGTGAACCAAAAGGTGCGGATCTGCCAGCGAAAATGCGACTCCAGAAATGTCCCGCGCGCCTCGTCGCGCTTGATGTAATTCAGGATCACCGCAATGATAGACGGCCAGCCGGTGGCGAAGGCGCTCACTATGGTCACCGGCGTGAGCATGCCGCTCAGCACCGACACCGCGTGCAAGGCGTAGATGACGTGGGTCCATGCGACAAGCCCCTCTTCGCTGCCCGGTACCGGCTGGTCCCTTATATTCATGTCGTCCATTCAAGTTTCCTCAACCCAATCGACTCACAAGCCCAGATCCTGCCACATCGCATCGACGCGTTTTTTAACCGCATCGTCCACCGCAATCGGCGCGCCCCAGGCGCGCGTGGTTTCACCCGGCCACTTGTTGGTGGCGTCTAGGCCCATCTTTGAGCCCAGACCGGCCGTCGGACTGGCGAAATCGAGGTAATCGATGGGCGTGTTCTCGGCGATAAGTGTGTCGCGCGCCGCATCAACGCGCGTGGTCAGCGCCCACACCACTTCTTTCCAGTCGCGGATATTGATGTCCTCGTCAACCACGATGATGAGCTTGGTGTACATGAACTGGCGCAAGAAACTCCAGATGCCGAACATCACGCGCTTGGCGTGCCCCGGATATTGTTTCTTGATGCTCACCACCGCCAACCGGTAGGAGCAACCCTCAGGCGGCAGATAAAAATCGGTGATTTCCGGAAACTGCTTTTGCAGCAAGGGTACAAACACCTCATTCAAGGCCACACCCAGCACCGCCGGTTCGTCCGGCGGCTTGCCGGTGTAAGTCGAGTGATAAATCGGATCGCGGCGCAGGGTGATGCGATCAATGGTGAACACCGGGAAACGCTCCTGCTCGTTGTAATAGCCGGTGTGGTCGCCGAACGGCCCCTCAAGCGCGTCCTCACCCGGCTGGATATGGCCCTCGAGCACGATCTCCGCCGTCGCCGGCACCTGCAGGTCGTTGCCAATGCATTTGATCAGCTCGGTCTTGGCGCCACGCAACAGGCCGGCGAACTGGTATTCGGACAGGGTGTCGGGTACCGGCGTCACCGCGCCCAGTATCGTCGCCGGATCGGCGCCAAGGGCCACCGCAAGCGGAAACGTTTTGCCCGGATGCGCCAGGCAGTGATCGCGGTAATCGAGCGCGCCGCCGCGATGCGCCAGCCAACGCATGATCACCTTGTTCGGCGCGATCACCTGCTGGCGGTAAATGCCGAGGTTTTGCCGCGTCCTCGACTGCGCCAGCCCCTGCGGCCCGCGCGTGACCGTCAGCCCCCAGGTAATGAGCGGGCCGGCATCGCCGGGCCAGCAAGTCTGTATCGGCAGGCGCGACAAATCCACGTCCTTGCCCTCCCATACGACTTCCTGGCAGGGCGCCGAGGACAGCACCTTGGGCGCCATGTGCATGACCTTCCGGCCGATCGGTATCCAGCGCTCGATGGCGTCGCGAAACCCCTTGGGCGGTTCCGGCTCTTTCAAAAAGGCCAGCAGCTTGCCGATATCGCGCAGCGACTCCACCGAGTCGGCGCCCATGCCCATGGCCACGCGTTTGGGCGTGCCAAACAGGTTGCCCAAGACAGGGATGGTGTGACCTTTGACGTTCTCGAACAAAATGGCCGGTCCGCCCGCCTTGAGCACGCGGTCGCAAATCTCGGTCATCTCCAGTTGCGGGGACACCTGGACAGCGACACGCTTCAATTCGCCTTGTGCTTCCAGCTGTGAAATAAAATCGCGCAGGTCGTGGTAAGTCACGTCAGTAGGTCCGGTGCAGGGCAGGTAAAAGCACAACCGGGCGCGTCGGGCACGCAACCGGGGAAAACGCATGGTAGCACCCGCGAAGACCCGCTTCCAAGGCGCAAAGGAATGCCCTACACTGGATTGCAACAGGGCGATGACCCTGATTGCAGCGATTATTTTCGCGAATGCAAAACACAAACCGGAGGAATCAATGACACGCTCCCGCACCGCCACGACTGCGTTGTTCGGCCCCATTCTCGCACTGGCCGCCACCCTCGCCCTGTCGCCACTGACCGCCACCGCACAGTCATACCCGGACAAACCCGTCAATTACTACCTGCCCTTTCCCGCCGGCGGGGAATCGGATATCGCCGCGCGCTTCCAACAGGACGTGTTTCGAAAAAAATACAAACAGGAGATGGTCGTGCAATACAAGTTGGGCGCCGGCGGCGCCGTGGCATGGCAGACGCTCAACGCGATGCCCGCCGATGGCAGCAACCTGATGGGTATCAACCTGCCGCACATCGTGCTGCAGCCGCTCGAAGGACAGGTGCAATACAAGACCGAAGACATGACGCCGGTGTTCTGGTTCCACTACACGCCGGACGCCATCGTCGTGCCCAACGACAGCCCGATCAAGAGCTTCCAGGATCTGGTCGCCGCGGCCAAAGCCAAACCCGGCGAACTCAGCTTCGCCGGTTCGGGCACAAACTCGGCCAACCATGTCGCGCACGAAAAATTCAACCAGCTGGCCGGCGTCAAAACCACTTACGTCCCGTTCAAGGGCACCGGCGACCTGACCAGCGCGGTGATCGGCGGCCACGTCACCGGCGCAATGTCCTACTCGACCTTCGCCATCCAGCAAAAGAGCAAGCTGCGCATGCTGGCCGTGGCGACCGAGAAGCGCCTGCCGCAGTTTCCCGACGTGCCGACCTTCAAGGAGCTCGGTTTCAACTGGGTCGACGGCGCCTACCGCGGCATTGCGGTGCCCAAGTCGATGTCACAGGAAATGCGCACCAAGGTCTCGGACATGATGGGAGCCATCAACAAGGATCCGGACATGCGCGCCAAGATGCAGGAAGGCGGCTTCGAGGTCATAGACATTTCCTACGAAAAAATTCCCGCCTTCATGGCCGAGCGCACTCGCGATTACATGGGCACGGCCAAGCTGATGGGCTTGGTCAAGTAAGGCTAGCCAGCAAGAACCATCAAGCCCGAATCAGCTCCCCCTCCAGGCAATCGGCTGGAAATCCAATACTGGCGCGGATTTCCAGTCGGTTCCATATTACGCGGCGATGGCAGGCAGTCTTAAACCACCTAGACTGCAAACAGACCTACAATCAGACCACCATCGGATTGACGCCGCCATCCATGGTCAGGATCACGCCGGTGACATAGCTCGCGCGCTCCGAGGCGAGGAACAACGTGACATCGGCCACCTCCTCGGGTTTGGCGTAGCGCCCGAGCGGAATACGCGCCTCACTCGCCTTGAGCAACTCATCGGTGGGCTTGCCGGTCATTTTGGATTGCGCCTCCAGCGCACCCTGCACGCGCCCGGTGAAAGTCGAACCCGGATTGATGGCGTTGACGCGAATACCCTTGCTGCCCCAGGTGGCCGCCAGCCCCGCCGACACGTTCATCAGCGACGCGTTGGCCGCGCTGCCCGGAAGGTGGATAGGGTTGGGCACCTTGCCACCGGTCCCGGCGATGTTGACGATGTTGCCGCGCCCGCGCACCAGCATGCCCGCGAGCACCGCCTGCATGGCGTGGACATAGGTGAAGTATTTCGCATCCATCGCCGCGTGAAAAGCGGCGGCGGTGAGTTCCTGCGGCGCGGTGCGCACCGCCGCACCGGCAGAATTGACAAGAACATCGACCGGCCCTATCGCCGCCTCCACCGCCGCGACCATGGGCCCGGCCGAAGCCGGATCAATCAGATCGGCCGCATGCGTGAACACCTGGTGCCCCTCGGCGGCGAGTTCCGCCTTGGCGGCGGCCAGCGTTTCAGCATTGCGTCCGACTATCGCAACCTTCGCACCCTCTTGCGCAAAGCCCCGCGCACACGCCAGACCTATGCCCTTGCTGCCGCCGGTGATCAGCACCACCTTGCCTTTTAGTTTCAGATCCATTTTCTGCTTTCATAGTTGAGAACAATACCTGCGAACACCGCCGCGCCCAGCCAGTTGTTGTGCAAAAACGCCTTGAAACAGCCCTCCCGGTCGCGCTTGCGGATGAGAAAGTAGTGATAAACCGCCATCGCAGCGGCGACCACCAGCCCGGCGTAATAAAACCAGTTGAACAGCAGGCGCCAGCCGATCCAGCCCAGCACCGCGAACATAGCGGCGTAACAGAGCATTACCGCCGTCACGTCCCAACGACCGAAGGTGATGGCCGAGGTGCGAATACCGATGTTCAAATCATCATCGCGATCGACCATGGCGTATTCGGTGTCGTAGGCGACAGCCCACAGGATGTTGGCCGCGAGCAGCACCCAGGCCAGCCAGAACGCCACCGTATTGTGCGCGGCGAACGCCATCGGTATGCCAAACCCGAACGCGACGCCAAGATAAGCCTGCGGCATGGCGAAAAAGCGCTTGGTATAGGGGTAGGTCATGGCCACAAACAGCGCGCAAAACGACAGCGCGATGGTCTGCCAGTTCAGAAACAGCACTAGTGAAAACGCCATCAGCGCCAGGGCCAGCGCCAACAGCAAGGCCTCTTTGCGCGAGACCGTGCCTGCGGGCAGAGGACGGGCACGCGTACGCTGCACATGGCGGTCGAATTCGACATCGACGGTGTCGTTCCAGACACACCCGGCCGAACGCATCAGCAGGGTGCCGACACAAAAAATCACCACCACCGACCAGTCCGGCCAGCCGCTCGAGCTGATCCACACAGCCCACAGCGTCGGCCACAGCAGCAACAAGGTGCCGATGGGCTTGTCCAGCCGCATCAGGCGTTCGTATTCGGTCAGGCGTTGCGCGATGTTCATTTAAACCCAAGCCAGAAGACTGAAACACGGGGAACGCGGGCGACGCGAAAACTGTTTATGCCCTTTCGCGCCTGCCCTACTCTCCCGGTGGCAAACGCTTTTGATCCGGTAACCCCAAAACGCCGGCAATTTTAGCCTGATACGCATCACGCCTTGAGATAGTCGTGCCGCCCCCCAAGCCAGCGCTCAAGATGTTTTTCCACCTGCTGCGGATGTTTGTCCAGCAAGTGACCGGCTGCGTCGCGGGCCGCTTCGAGCAGGTCGCCGTCGGTCTCAAGATCGGCAAAGCGCAGCATCGGCACGCCGCTCTGGCGCGAGCCGAGCACTTCGCCCGGGCCGCGCAACTCCAGGTCGCGTTGCGCGATGACAAAGCCGTCGCTGCTCTCGAATATCACCTTGAGCCGCGCCCGCGCGCCCTCCGACAACGGACTCTGGTACAGCAGTATGCAGGCGCTCTCATGCGCGCCACGGCCGACACGGCCGCGTAACTGGTGCAACTGCGACAGTCCGAAGCGCTCGGCGTGTTCGATCACCATCAGCGAGGCGTTGGGCACATCAACGCCGACCTCGATCACGGTGGTGGCCACCAAGAGGTTCACCGCGCCGGCGACAAACCCGGCCATCACCGCCGCCTTCTCCGCCGGCGGCATGCGCCCGTGTACCAGACCCACACGCAGGCCGGGCAAATCGGCGGTCAACGCGATATGCGTGTCGATGGCAGTCTGCAACTGCAGCGTCTCGGACTCCTCGATCAGCGGACACACCCAGTAGGCCTGGCGCCCGCCCTCGCAGGACACGCGCACGCGCGCCAGCACCTCGTCGCGGCGCGCCTCGGCGATCAGCTTGGTGATCACCGGCTGGCGCCCCGGCGGCAGTTCATCGATCACCGACACATCAAGGTCGGCGTAGTAGCTCATGGACAGCGTGCGCGGAATGGGTGTGGCGCTCATCATCAGCTGGTGCGGCCACAAACCGCCCGCCGACGCGCGGCCCTTTTTGCGCAAAGCCAGGCGCTGCGCCACACCGAAGCGGTGCTGCTCATCAACGATGGCCAGTCCCAGCCGGTCAAATTCGACATGATCCTGGAACAGCGCATGGGTGCCCACCGCCACCGCCGCCTGGCCCGATGAGATCGCCTCGACGGCCGCCTCGCGTTCCTTTTTTTTCAGGCTGCCGGTCAGCCAGGTCAAGGGCACACCCAGCGGTGCCAGCCATTGGGAGAATTTGCGAAAGTGCTGCTCGGCAAGTATTTCTGTGGGCGCCATCACCGCCGCCTGCCAGCCCGACTCCACCGCGCGCAGCGCCGCGAGCGCCGCCACCACGGTCTTGCCGCTGCCCACATCGCCTTGCAGCAGGCGGTTCATCGGGTGCGGCTCGGCCAGGTCATGCTCAATCTCGCCCCAGCAGCGCGCTTGCGCCGCGGTAAGCACAAAGGGCAGGCTTTTTTGCAGCCCGTCGGTGAGTTGGCCGGGCAGCGCCAGGCGCGGCGCGTTACGGGCGCGGCGCTCGCGATAATGCAGGCGCATCGACAACTGCTGCGCCAGCAACTCGTCGAACTTCATGCGCCGCCAGGCGCGATGGTTGCGCGCCGACAAACCCTCCGGCGCCATGCCCGGCGGGGGGTGGTGCAGCAGCCGGAGGGCCCCGGCAAAAGAAGGCAGGTCCAGCGGCGCGATCATTTCCTCGGGCAGTGAATCGGCCATGTCGCCGCACGCGAGCTCCTCCACAATCAGTTTGCGCAGCGTGAGCTGGCCGAGGCCGGCGGTGGTCGGATAAACCGGCGTCAACGCATCGGACAGCGCGGCGCCGGGCCGCACAATGCGAAAACGCGGATGGATCATCTCGCCGCCGAAAAATCCGGCGCGCGCCTCGCCGAAGGCGCGCACGCGCGCGCCCGGAGCAAGTACTTTTTGCTGGTTGGGATAAAAATTCATAAAACGCAGCCACATTTCACCGCTCGAATCGGCGAGCTTCACCACCAGCTGGCGGCGCGGCCGGAAAGCAACGGTGCAATCGATTACATTGCCCTCGATCTGCGTCGGCACACCGTCGATAAGCTCGGAAATCGGCGTCAGTCGCGTTTCATCCTCGTAGCGCAGCGGCAGGTGCAAGACCAGATCCTGGCTGCGACTGAGACCGAGCTTGAGCAGCTTTTGCACAATGGCCGGGCTGAGCCGGGGAAAGCGCTGCGCCACTTCCACCGCCATGGCGGCTGCGGCGGCCTGTTTGCGACCAACCGCGTCCGCTGAAGCTGCCCGGGCAGATTTAGCCGCCGGTTTCGCGCCCTTGCCCGCCTTGGTGGTCTTTGCGGTCACTAGCCCGCCGTCACTTCGCGTCCAGCACAAGGATGGCATCCGCCTCAACCAGCGCGCCGCGCGGCAACGCGACCACACCGACCGCGGCGCGCGCCGGATAGGGCTGCGCCATGTACTGCGCCATGACCTCGTTAACCATGGCGAAATGCGCGAGGTCGGTGAGATAAATGGTCAGCTTGACGGCATCGGCGAGCGAGCCGCCCGACGCGGCCGCCACAGCCGCGAGATTGCGAAACACCTGGTGAATTTGCGCTTCAATGCCGCCGAGCAGTTGCATGCTTGCCGGATCAAGCGCAATCTGGCCCGACAGGTAGACGGTTTGGCCGCATCGTATCGCCTGTGAATAGGTGCCGATGGCGGCCGGCGCCTCGGGTGTCTGGATGGCGTTCTTGCTCATGGCGGGACTTCCTGAAATGAATGGGCAGGCGCCGGTGCAACAGCACACGTCATCACGCACGCATGCAAACCAGCACGTAAGACGCACCCGCGCCTTATAATGGCAAACTAAGTGCAGCGGGCGTGTCCCGCGTATCTTAAATGACCTCCCGCCCTCCCGCCATAGTTCAAAACCTCACCAAGCTCATTGGCACAGCCAGAGATGGGGCGCTGCTGCGTTTTTCAAGCGGCAACGAATACCTCAAATCGGGTGACGCGGCCCAGGCTGCGGCGCATTGGCGCGCAGCAGTGGCAAAAGACCCGGTCTGCTCGCCCCGCCAAAAACGGCCCGGGCGCGCCCTGCCGCAAAGCGGCGGCATCCCCGCCGCGCTAGAGGTCCATTGCAGCGGGCTCGACGCCGCGAAGCAAAAAGACGGCACGAAGGCGGCAGAAGGCGACAAACAGGCGGCAAAGGAAATGACCGTGTTCGCACAGCGGCTATTAAAACAAAACGGACAAAACGGCGAAAAGGTCTGGACATGTCAGTGACCACTGTACGCAACAAACTGTTTGGCGCACCGCTCGATCCGATGAACAAGGACACACGTCACGGCATCGCTCTGGTTGCGTTCATTGCCTGGGTGGGACTGGGCGCCGACGGCATCTCCTCGTCCTGCTACGGCCCCGAGGAGGCCTTCCGCGCCCTCGGTGAGCACACCCATCTGGGCCTCTATCTCGCCCTCGCCACCGCCGGCACGGTGTTCATCATCGCCCTCGCCTACAACCAGGTGATCGAACTCTTCCCCACCGGCGGCGGCGGCTACCGCGTCGCCACCAAGTTGCTGGGCCCTTACGCCGGGGTGATTTCCGGCGCCGCGCTGATTCTCGATTACGTGCTGACCATTTCCATTTCCATCGCCAGCGGCGTGGACGCCATGTTCAGCCTGCTGCCCCTTGGCTTTCAGTCCTACAAACTGGGCACCGAGGTGGTGCTGATCATTCTGCTTACCGGGCTCAACCTGCGCGGCATGAAAGAGGTGATCAACATCCTGCTGCCGATTTTCCTCGGTTTTATCATCACCCACGCCCTGCTGATCGTCTACGGTACGCTGGCGCATATCGACATGATCCCGGCCCTGATACCCGCGACCATCGCCGAAACTTCCAGACTCTCCAGCGAACTGGGCTGGGCGCATGTGGCGGCGCTGATGCTGCTCGCCTACTCGCAGGGCGGCGGCACCTATACCGGCCTCGAGGCCGTGTCCAATAATGTCAACGTGCTGGCCGAGCCGCGCGTCAAAACCGGCAAGGCCACCATGCTCTACATGGCCTTGTCGCTCGCCTTCACCGCCGGCGGCATCATCCTGCTCTACCTGCTGTGGGACGCCAAGCCGGTGGAAGGTCAGACGCTCAACGCCGTGGTGTTCGGATCGATCATCCGCAGCCTCGGCTGGGAGAGCGAATTCATGATCCAGTCGGCCATTGTCATCGTGCTGGCGCTGGAGGCGGGCCTGCTCTTCGTCGCCGCCAACACCGGCTTTCTCGGCGGCCCGGCGGTGCTCTCCAACATGGCGGCCGATTCCTGGGTGCCGCACAAGTTCCGCTACCTGTCGACGCGCCTGGTCACCGAAAACGGCATCCTGATGATGGGTTTGTCCGGCCTCGGCATCCTGCTCATCACCGGCGGCAGCGTGTCACTGCTGGTCATTCTCTACAGCGTCAGCGTGTTCCTCACCTTCGCCATATCGCTGTTCGGCCTATGCGCCTTCTGGTGGTCAAACCGGGACAAACAGAAAAAATGGCTAGGCCGAATGCTGCTCTCGGCCACCGGCTTTGTTGTTTGCGCCGGCATCCTGGCGATGCTGCTGTTCGAAAAATTTCTCGAAGGCGGCTGGATCGCCGCCATCATCATCGCCGCCATCGTCGCCGTGTGCGTCAGCGTACGCAACC
This sequence comes from Pseudomonadota bacterium, assembly GCA_025356665.1. Classification (GTDB taxonomy): domain Bacteria; phylum Pseudomonadota; class Gammaproteobacteria; order Burkholderiales; family SG8-39; genus CAITSH01. Next base: position 39,474 of record JANXRV010000061.1, on the reverse strand, counting down.
ACTACAGCAAGACGCGGCGGCAGCTCAAGGCACTAGATTCGACATTCGAATCGGTGGCCTTTGGCAGTGTGACCAATCCGCCAACACCCGATCCGGGAAAGCCCACTGCGGTGTTCCTTGTCGGCTCCAGCCGTGGCGGCGGCCTGCATGCGCTGCTGTGGGTGCAGCGCATGTTCCCCGACCATTTTTTCAATTTCGTTTTCATCAACGCCCGCACCGTCGATTCGCAGGCTTACGGCGGTTCCGAAGAAATGGGCATGATGAAGGTGGAGGCCAATTCGTCCTTGCGCTACTTTGACAACTTCTGCAACAGCAAGGGCTGGGCGGCCAAATCTTATCTCGCCTTCGGCACCGACCCGATCGATGATTTCACCAAACTATGCGAAAAAGTCCACGAGGACTTTCCCAACGCCATCTACTTCACCAGCAAGCTGATCTTCGAATACGACAACTGGTTCACCCGCCTGCTGCACAACGAGGCGGCGCTGGTACTGCAACGGCGCCTGCACCTGCAGGGCCTGCAAATGATCATCCTGCCGATGAAGCTCTGACAGGAACGCACGCAAAAACAGCCCGGAGGACCGCGACTGGCCACGCGGTCAAGACATCCTGTCCCTATCGCGCGCGGGTTTTCCCGCTGCAGGCCAAGCCCGCTGCCACCAAACGCAGCGCTCGATCAAACCGCCTGTTTTCGCCTAGGCATGAAGTGAGGAAATCCTTCCTTGCTGCATTGGGAAAACACATGCGTATGGCGGAGGGGTAGTTGCAACTTCGCCAAAATTCGACGCCGCAGACAAGGCGCCGAGAAGCGCGCTGATGCGAACCTTGGAACGATTCCCTTTCCCGCCCTGAAATATGCTGGAAAGCCGCTTCTGCTGCGGCTTTCCAGTCACCATCCCCTTTTTTTGGGGGCTGGTTCACGCAACGATCAGACGCCGATAAGCAATACCGCGCACGCAGTGGCCGCGTCCGAATCCGGTGCGCTGGCGCCCGGCATGGTTGCCCAGCCACCTTTTTCAATAAAGCTACCCCGTGACCACGTTTCCGTTTTCTTGAGTTCGACAAGGTTGGCATCGTGTTTGCCATCTTTCTTGAACTTATCCACACAAACCGGCGCCAGCGCCGTGGCGACGGCAAGCTTGGCCTGCTGTGTGCCCTTGACCGCGCTCTGGCCGGCGGTTTGCCAGCCGCCGACTTTGAAACCGACAAACGCCAACGCGATCGCCCCGGCAACAGCACCCCAAATAGCGGGCTTTGTTTCGATTGGAAGCTTCATTTTTCATGTCTCTCGCAAAAACGGAAAAGGCCCCTTCCGCGTTGGGTATGGCTCACATACTCATTGCCAATACGGTTCACGCGCACACGGATGGCGGCGCTTGGCGCGATCTGCACCAAAGCCGGGGATGGGGACAGAATGGTGGCGGCGACTTTTTACCCTCGCACCACAGGTGCAGTATGCGCGCTTAATCCAAGCGCGGGCGCATTGATGTCGTAATGACGGCAAAGGGACGGGGAATCCGGCCTTGCCAGGGGCGCCTCCATGCGAACCATCTCGTCTGATGGTGCTTTCCATCCATTGGCACGATCAGGGCGCCACGGCTACCTTATGCACGGTGTGCAGGCGGTGCAGTGTGATCTTGCGCACCTCGGCCTTGGCCACCTCGATATGGCTGCGCATCAACAGCGTCGCCGTGTCGCTCTTTCGCTTCAGCACCGCACGCAGAATCTGCGCGTGCTCGTTATAGGTCTGGCGGATGCGCTCTGGCATGGTGAATTCCAGCCGCCGGATGATCCTGATGCGCTCGGTCACGTCGTGAAAGATGCGCGCCATTTCCGGATTGCCCGCGGCGGCGACCAGCAGCTCATGGAAACGCTCGTCCAGCTTACCCACTTCGACTGCGTCGGTCAGGCGCGCCTCGGCCGGTACCAGCCAAGCCTCGCGCAACTCCTCGAGTGAGGGTACGGTTTCCATATCACACAGATGCCGAAGCGCCGCCAGTTCGAGCACCGTACGCACATCGTAAAGATTTTCAAAATACTCGAAATTAAACTGACGCACCGTCCAGCCGCTGCGCGACAGCACTTGGATGTAGCCCTCGCGCTCCAGTTTGTAGAGCGCCTCGCGTACGGGCGTGCGCGAAACACCCAGACGTATCGCCATCTCGTTTTCAGAAAAACGCTGGCCGGGCATAAGCCGGAAGTTGAACAAATCATCCTTGATGGCGCGCAACACCGATTCGGACAGATTCGTTTTTACCGGTTGATGCGCTTTTTCTTTTTTCATAACACCTCTTGCACTTTGCTTGTGCCAAACACCCATCAACCGCACCGGACGGGTGCACCCCGTGTAGCCACCGCCTTGCCGCGTTTCATCGGCAGCTTCCTAACCTAATCAGCAGCTTGGCGCGTCCAGACAGCGATTTATTACTGCGTGGCATATCCCTTGCTGCATGGAGTATGCCAACTGGGATACCAGATGCCGCATCACACGCAACTCTAAAACGGGAAGTATCACCAAATGCAATGACGCAGCCATCACAGCAAGCGCGAGGCGCAACAAGCGCTACAGACTTGAGCTTTGATCTGGCGGCCTTGCATGACGCCTACACGTCGGGCAGGCTGCAACCGCAGGACGTGGTCCGCGCCGCCTATGCGCGCATCGCGCAACATGCCGACAACCCGGTGTGGATACATCTGCCGCCCATTGAGTCGGCCCTGGCCCGCGCAGAAACACTCGCAAAAGACAGTGCACGCATGCGCGACTACCCGCTTTACGGCGTGCCTTTCGCGGTAAAGGACAATATCGATGTAACCGGACTGCCAACCAGCGCCGGCTGCCGTGAATTCACCCGCATCGCGCAAGCCACCGCACCGGTCGTGCAACACCTGCTCGCCGCCGGCGCCATGCTCATCGGCAAGACCAACCTCGACCAGTTCGCCACCGGCCTCGTCGGCGTCCGCTCGCCGTGGGGTGCGGTACAAAACGCCTTCGATCCGGTTTATGTGTCCGGAGGCTCGAGCTCCGGATCGGCCGTTTCCGTTGCACTGGGGCAGGTGAGCTTCTCCCTCGGCACGGACACCGCCGGCTCCGGCCGCGTGCCCGCCGCCTTCAATAACCTCGTCGGGCTCAAACCGACGCGCGGACTGATGTCGACAACAGGCGTACTGCCGGCGTGCCGCTCACTCGATTGCGTGTCGATCTTCGCCCTCAATTGTGCCGACGCAGCGGCCGTGTTCAATGTCGCTAATGCCAATGATGCGACTGATGTGTTTTCCCGCCACGACCGCGAACCGGCGACGCTCCCGGTCAAAACCTTTCGTTTCGGTGTACCAGATGCGGCCAGCATCGAGTTTTTCGGCGACACCCGGGCCGCCACGCTGTTTGAACAAGCCAGTGCACGCCTGTGCAGCCTCGGCGGCACGCCAGTGCCTGTTGACATGACGCCCTTTTACGCCGTGGCCCGGCTGTTGTACGAGGGACCCTGGGTGGCCGAACGACACGCCGCGATTCGTGATTTTTTCGCCGCCCAAGCCCAATTCCTGCTACCGGTGATCCGCACCATCATCGGCAAGGCGGCGTCCTTTTCGGCCACCGACAGCTTCGAGGCAAGCTATGAAGTGGCGCGACTGCGCCGCCTGACCGAGACACTCTGGCACGATATTGACGTACTCGCTGTTCCCAGCGCCCCGACTATTTACACCATCGCCGAGGTTGAGGCCGACCCGATCAGGCTCAACGCGCGCCTTGGCACTTACACTAACTTCGTCAACCTGCTCGACCTCGCGGCACTGGCGCTACCCTCGGGCATGCGCGCCGGCGGCCTGCCCTTTGGCATCACGCTGATCGCCCCGGCCCACACCGACAACGCGCTGCTCGAACTCGGCCATCGCTATCATCTGGCTGGCGGCCTCAATATGGGCAAAAGTGCCCATGCCGTACCGGCCACAGCACCGGCACCTGCACCGGCGGCAACCGGCACCATCAAAGTCGGGGTGGTCGGCGCCCATCTTTCCGGCCTGCCGCTCAACCACCAACTCACAAGCCGCAACGCAAAGCTGCTGCGCAGCTGCCGCACCGCGCCAGCCTACCGCCTCTACGCACTGCCCGACAGCACACCACCCAAGCCGGGCATGGCGCGCACATCCGATGGTGCGGCGATCGAAGTGGAAGTATGGGAAATGGGCACCTCGCAATTCGGCGGTTTTGTCGCCGGTATCCCCGCGCCGCTGGGCATAGGCACGCTCACCCTCGAGGATGGCAGCGAAGTGAAGGGCTTTATCTGTGAAAACCACATCTTGAGCAGCGCGCGCGACATCACCGAATTCGGAGGCTGGCGCAACTACCTGGCGAGCCTGCGCCGCGCCGATGCGACCAAGACGGAGCAAACCAAAAAATGAAACCCGACATAAAACCCAGCGCGAAAATTTCACGCAAGCGCAATACACCCAAAACCTAACCATCAAACAACTATCAAGCAACAACCACCCGACAATCAGCACCCAACAACCCCGTAACCGTTCCGTAAAAAATCAGGAGACACCATGAAACGTCGCGAATTTTTGCAGTCCACCGCCGCCGTAGCCGCGTCTTTCGCCGGCACCACAATGATTCCGCTCGACGCCCTGGCGCAAAGTGACCGGCGCAAGGAGTTGCTGATCGTCGCCAACGAGACCGGGCCCAACTCTCTCGACATCCACACCGTCGGCGCCAACCGCCCGGCCTACGGCGTGTCCTGGATCTGCTACGATCGTCTGATGACCTTCGGCAGTAAAAAACTGCCCAACGGGCAGCTCACCTACGACTACACCAAGCTCGAACCGGAACTCGCCGAATCATGGGTCGTCTCCAAGGACGGCATGTCGGTAACCTTCAAGCTGCGCAAGAACGCCAAATTCCATGACGGTACGCCGGTTACGGCCAAGGACGTCAAATGGTCCTTCGATCGCATGGTCACCGTGGGCGGCTTCCCGACCTTCCAGATGAAGGCCGGCTCGATCGAAAAACCGGAACAGTTTGTCATCGTTGACGATCACACCTTCACCGTCAACTTCATCCGCAAGGACAAGTTGTCGCTCGTTGACCTTGCCGTGCCGGTGCCCTGCATCTATAACTCCGAGCTGGTAAAAAAGAACGTCACCGAAAAAGACCCCTGGGGACTGGACTGGACCAAGACCAACACCGCCGGCGGCGGCGCCTACAAGCTCGAATCCTGGAAACCGGGCCAGGAAATCATCTACGCGCGAAACGACGACTGGAAGAGCGGCCCGCTGCCCAAGATCAAGCGCATCGTGCAACGCGAAATTCCCTCGGCCGGCAACCGCCGCGCGCTGCTGGAAAAAGGCGACATCGACATGACTTACGAGATGCCGCCCAAGGACTTCCTCGAAATGTCGCAGGAAAAGGGCAACGTCAAGGTGGTCAGCACGCCGATCGAGAACGCGCTGTGGTACCTCGGCATGAACGCGGCGACCGGCCCCTTCGCCAATCCCAAGGTACGCCAGGCCGTGGCCTATGCCGTGCCCTACGACAAGATCATGGATAGCGCCTTTTACAAGCGCTCGACCAAGATGTGGGGCGGCCCGGCCAAGGCGGCCAAGGCCGAGTGGCCCATCCCCCATGGCTACAACGTCAACATCGACAAGGCCAAGGCGTTGATGAAAGAGGCCGGCATGGAGGCCGGTTTCGAGACCACGCTGTCCTTCGACCTCGGTGGCGCGACGGTGTCCGAACCGGCCTGCCTGTTGATCCAGGAATCACTGGCGCAAATCGGCATCAAGGTCAGCATCAACAAGATCCCCGGCGCCAACTGGCGCGCCGCGCTGCTTAAAAAAGACATGCCGATGATCTTCAACCGCTTCGGCGGCTGGCTCAACTACCCGGAATATTTTTTCTTCTGGTCCTACCACTCGCAGGACGCGGTATTCAACACCATGTCCTACAAGAACCCGGATATGGACAAGCTGATCGAGGCCGCGCGCTTCGAGACCGACAAGAAAAAATACGAGGCCGAGGTCAAGGGATTCATCGACATGTCCTTTGCCGACATCCCGCGCGTCCCGCTCGGACAGCCCAACATGGACGTGGCAATGCAAAAGAACATCCAGGGCTACCGTTACTGGTTCCACCTGCAGCCGGACTACCGGAATTTGTCGAAGGCCTGACAAAGGCGGTGAAAAGGGGAATGGGTCGGTGAATCGGGAATAGGGAATGGTAAATGGTGAACGGTGGCGGGGCGCACCGCCCTCTGACATCACCATTACCCATTCACCATTTCCCATTTACCGCCCTATTTCCCATTCCCGATTCACCATTTCCCAATGTTAAAACTCATCCTCAGCCGTCTCGCCGGCGCCATTCCGAACATCATCGGCGTGGTGATCGTCACCTTCATCCTGACGCGGGCGCTGCCGGGTGATCCGGCGGCGTTTTTTGCCGGCCCCTCGGCAACCAAGGAGGCGATCGAGGAAGTGCGCAAGTCGCTCGGCCTGGATGCCCCGCTGATCGTACAGTTCGGGCGCTATGTGCGCGACCTTGGGCAGGGCAAACTCGGCAATTCGCTGTCCACCGGCCAGCCGGTGGTGACCGAACTGGTCACGCGCCTGCCGGCATCGCTTGAGCTGACCCTGGCCGGCCTGTTGTTCGCAACCGTCATTGCCATACCCCTGGGCATTCTTGCCGCAACGCGTCCCAGCTCGTGGATTGACCACCTGTGCCGCGTCCTCGCTACCGCAGGCGTATCCTTGCCGACTTTTTTCACCGGCCTGCTGCTCGCCTATATTTTTTACTTCAAGCTGGGCATTTCCCCCTCGCCAATCGGACGCCTCGACCCGACTTTCGTTTCGCCGCCAACGGTCACCGGCTTCTACCTGATCGACAGCCTGCTCGTCCGGGACCTTGAGCTGTTTATCGGCGCCGCAAAACAACTCATCCTGCCGGCCGTGACACTGGGCCTTTTCGTCATGGCGCCGCTCGCGCGCATGACGCGCGCCTCGATGCTGGGCGTGCTGTCCTCGGATTTCGTGCGCACCGCGCGCGCCAGCGGCCTGTCGGGCATGACTGTGCTGTTCACCTACGCCTTTCGCAACGCGCTCCTGCCGGTGGTGACCACCATGGGCATGGTGTTCTCCTTCCTGCTCGGCTCCAATGTGCTGGTCGAAAAAGTCTTCGCTTGGCCTGGCATAGGCTCTTACGCGATAGAGGCGCTGATCTCCTCCGATTACGCACCGGTGCAGGGCTTCGTGCTCGCCATGGCGCTGCTCTATGTGCTGCTCAACCTGTCGATAGATATTCTCTACGGCATCATCGACCCGCGTGTTGGATTGGAAGCATGAGCGCCGCCGCCACCATGGGCACGCTCAAACACGTCAAGTACATACTCGGCGAAAACCTTGTCACGGCTTTCGCCTTCGTGCTGTTTTTCGCCTTTGTGCTGATGGCCGTCATCGGCCCGGCTATCGCGCCCTTCGACCCGCTCGCCAGCAACACCGCCATCGCCATGCAGCCGCCCTCGACGGCGCACTGGTTCGGCACCGACCATCTGGGACGCGACATCCTGTCGCGCATCATCGTCGCCACGCGCCTGGATTTTGGCATCGCCATCTCGGCGGTGGCGCTGTCCTTCGCCATCGGCAGCTTTTTCGGCTGCCTCGCCGGCTATTACGGCGGCTGGTGGGATCGCATCATCGGGCGCGTGTCTGACACCATCATGGCCTTCCCGCTGTTCGTGCTGGCCATGGGCATCGTCGCCGCCCTCGGCAACACGGTGTTCAACATCGTATTGGCCACCGCCATCATCAACCTGCCCTTTTACATCCGCGTTTCGCGCGCCGAAATCAACGTGCTGCGCAACGCCGGCTTTGTCGAGGCGGCGCGCCTGTCGGGCAATTCGGATGCGCGCATCCTCGGACTGCACCTCTTCCCCAACGTGTTGCCGCCGATGATGGTGCAGATTTCGCTCAACATGGGCTGGGCCATCCTCAATGCCGCAGGCCTGTCCTTCATCGGCCTTGGCGTGCGCCCACCAATGCCCGAGTGGGGCATCATGGTGGCCGAGGGCGCGACCTACATTATTTCGGGCGAATGGTGGGTGGCCCTCTTCCCGGGTGCAATCCTGATGATCGCCGTGTTCTGCTTCAACCTGCTTGGTGACGGGCTGCGCGACATGATTGACCCGCGGCGGCGCACGTGAGCGATTCTGCGAATCCCATCGTGAGTGCCGTCCTGAACACGACCAACACCGACGCCGGCATCGAACTGCCGCTGCTGTCGGTGAAAAACGTTTCCCTTGAGTTTCGCACCCGCTCGGGCAAGGTGCATGCGCTCGAGGACATCAGCTTCGACGTCAGCCGCAGCGAAATGGTCGGCATCGTCGGTGAATCGGGCTCGGGAAAATCGGTGTTGTGCTACGGCATCCTCGGCATTCTCGATGACGCCGGCAAGATCACCGCGGGCAGCGCCAACTTCGGCGGCCTCGACATGGTCAGGGCCAGGGAGTCCGAACTGCTCGACATACGCGGCCGCGAAATCTCGATGATTTTCCAGAGCCCGCGCACCGCGCTCAATCCGATACGCCGCGTCGGCCGGCAGATCGAGGATGTGCTGCGCCGCCATACCACCACACTGCAAAGCGAATTGAAGAAAAAGGCCATCGAGTGCCTCAGTCAGGTGCGCATCCCCGACCCGGAGCGCCGCTACAGCGCGTATCCGTTCGAGCTCTCGGGCGGCCAGTGCCAGCGCATCATGATCGCCCTCGCGCTCGCCTGCAATCCGCAACTGCTGATCGCCGACGAACCGACCACCGGGCTTGATGTCACCACGCAGGCGGCGATCATGGATCTGATCAAGGAGTTGTCGCAGTCGCGGCGCATGGCGACAATCTTCATCACCCACGACCTCGGGCTGGCCGCCGAGTACTGCGACCGCATCGTCGTCATGCACGCCGGTCACGTCGTTGAATCGGCGCCCACCGCCGAGCTGTTCGACAATCCGCGCCACCCTTATACGCAAAAGCTCATCGCCGCGACGCCACACCACGCCGCCAACCTGCGCGAATTGACCTCGATACGCGGCAACCTGCCCGACCTGCGCCGCGACGACCTGCCGGCCTGCCGCTTTTCCGAGCGCTGCGAACGTTCGATCGGGGCGTGCAAGGACAGGCTGCAATCTGCAACCATTGCGCCGGGCCACCAGATCGCCTGCTGGAATCCGCTATGAGCACCTTGCTGCAGGTCGAACACCTGGAAAAGCTCTATCCGGTCAACACGCCGGGCGCAACGCTGGCCAAACTGCGCGGTGACAGGCAATCGCACAAGCTGCACGCGGTCGATGACGTGAGTTTCCAGATCGAGGCCGGCGAATCGATAGGTCTGGTCGGGGAATCGGGTTGCGGCAAATCAACGCTGGTGCGCCTGGTGACGCGCCTGATCGACCCCACCGGCGGCGCCATCCGCTTTGACGGCACCGATATCGGCGCCACCCCGGCCGGGCAGTTCGCGCGTTCGCCGGCGCGCGCGCACATCCAGATGGTGTTCCAGGATCCGACCGACAGCCTCAACCCGCGCTACACGGCGTTTGACACCATCGCCGAGCCGCTGCGCCTGCTTGCCGGCATGTTGGACCCCGCGCAGATCAGGGCGCGCGTCGAAGAGCTCGCCGACCAGACCGGCCTGCCGCAAGTGCTGTTGCCGCGCTTTCCCCACCAGCTCTCGGGCGGGCAAAAGGCTCGCGTCGGCATCGCCCGCGCCATCGCGCTCAAACCCAGGCTGCTCATTCTCGACGAACCCACCGCGGCGCTCGATGTGTCGGTGCAGGCCATCATCCTGCATCTGCTCGCCGATCTGCGCCAACAGCTCGGCATGTCCTACCTGTTCGTTTCGCATGACCTCAACATCGTGCGCCTGCTGTGCAACCGCGTGATCGTGATGTACCTCGGCAAGGTTGTCGAATCCGGCCCGGTGGATGCGCTCTTCCGCAACCCGCAACATCCCTACACCCAGGCGCTGATCGGGGCCATTCCGAATGTAGATGGCGCAAAAAACCAACCGCCGCAGCCCAACACTGATCATGCGCTTCCACGCCGACTCGCCGGCGAGCCGATGAGTCCCATCGACCCGGATCCAAACGTCTGCCGCTTTTACGGCCGCTGTCCGAAAAGCGGCGGTCGTTGCAACACCGAAATGCCGCTGCTGCATGCCTGCGCGCCGCAGCACGAAGTCGCCTGCCATTTCCCCGGAGACCATTCCGGACACTATCCCGGACGGCGCCCAGGACAATCCAGCTCAGGAGGCCACACATGAAAAACGAAATTACCGCGCACTACGTCGATGCCGCAGCCACGGTGGTCGGCCTGTCCATTCCCGCCGAGTGCCGCGCCGGCGTGATCACCAACTTCCAGCGTATCGCCGCACTCGCGGCCAACGTGACGGACTTTGCGCTGCCCACCGAGATCGAACCCGCGCCGGTGTTCCGCCATGCCAAACGCTAGCCTCATGCCCCATAGCCACTCGCTGCGTGGCCGCCTGTGAGCGCGCTTTTTAAACAATCCGCCATCGCTATCGCCAGCGCCGTTGCCAGCGGCACCATGAGCGCCACCGAAGTCGTACAGGACACACTCGCACGCATCCGGTCCGTTGACGGAAAACTCAATGCCTTCACTGAAGTCACGGCCGAGCGGGCCCTCGCCGATGCCGCGGCCGTGGACGCAAAGCGCGCCAGCGGCCAGCCTCTGCCGCCGCTCGCCGGCGTGCCCTATGCCGTCAAGAATCTGTTCGATATAAAAGGCGTCACCACCCTCGCTGGATCAAAAATAAACCGCGATCTCGCACCCGCCGGCGAAGACGCGCAACTGGTGGCGCGCATGCAGACGGCCGGCGCAGTGCTGATGGGCGCGCTCAACATGGACGAATACGCCTATGGCTTTACCACCGAAAACACCCACTACGGACCGACACGCAACCCCCACGACCTGGCACGCATCGCCGGCGGCTCCTCGGGTGGTTCGACCGCTGCGGTGGCCGCGGGCCTGGTGCCGCTGGCGCTTGGCACCGATACCAACGGATCGATACGCGTGCCCGCTTCGCTATGCGGCCTATTCGGTATCAAACCGACCTACGGCCGGCTGACCCGGCGTGGCACCTATCCTTTTGTGGCGAGCCTCGACCATGTCGGGCCCTTCGCGCGCTCCGTCGCCGACCTTGCTGCCTGCTACGACGCGCTGCAAGGCCCGGACAGGCTCGATCCGGCCTGCGCGCAGCAGGACGTGAGTCCCACCGCGGGCATGCTAGACCAACCATCAGCCAGCCTGCGCATTGCCAGACTCGGTGGATACTTTGACAAGCACATGTCGGAGGACGCGGCCGAAGCGGTGACGCTGGTCAGCCGCGCACTCAATATCACCCGGGTCGCCGAACTGCCGGAAGTGGAACGGGCGCGCTCGTCGGCCTTTATCATCACCGCCCAGGAGGGCAGCCAGCTTCACCTCGCCGACCTGAAAACCCGCCCGCATGATTTCGAGCCGCTGATCCGCGACCGCCTGCTCGCCGGCGCACTGATCCCCGCCGCTTGGTACCTGCAGGCCCAGCGCTTTCGCAGCTGGTTTGCGACGCGTGCGCTGGAGGTGTTTCGCGACAACGACATACTCATCACCGCCTCAACGCCGATCTGCGCCGGACTCATCGGTACCGAGACTTTCACGCTGGCCGGCGAGAGCATGCTGCTGCGTCCGAGCATGGGCCTGCTAACCCAGCCTATCTCCTTCATCGGCCTGCCGGTGGTGGCGGTGCCGGTGCTGCGCCCGGGCAAACTGCCCATGGGCGTGCAAATTATCGCCGCACCCTGGCGCGAAGACCTGGCCTTGCGCATTGCCGCCCACCTTGAGCGCGAGGGTCTGTGCGCGGCGCCGGTCGCAAACCTATAATCGCCGCACCTTCGAAACAACGTCCCAAGGAGTTGCCATGCCTGAAATCAACCTGCCCGAGGTTCTGGCCGAAGTCACGGCCGCCTTCGCCCGCTATGAAAAAGCGCTCATTAGCAATGATGTCGAGGTGCTCGACGAATTGTTCTGGGATTCACCGCTGACACTGCGCTTCGGCGCCACCGAAAATCTCTACGGCTATGCGGCGATCAAGGCGTTTCGCGGCGCGCGCCCTGCGTCAGACCTGCCGCGCACGACCCGCAATACCCTTATCACCAGCTACGGCCGCGATTTCGCCACCGCCAACACCGAGTTCCTGCGCGACAGCATGAACGGCAAGGTCGGCCGGCAGTCGCAGACCTGGATGAAAACCGCCGCCGGCTGGCGCGTGGTGGCGGCGCATGTCAGCGTGGCGGCCATAAGCTAGTGCAGCCGGCGCCAGGCACGGACAGGCATACCGACTGGAAACGCCCGTCCGGCGCGGCTTTGCAGCCCATGCCATGGTCCGTTTTTTCAAGCCCTCGCCGACGCATCCGTCACGGCATCGTCCGCTTCTTCCCAGAGCCGGTGCAACAAGCCGTTTTTTCCCGCGCCCTTGACCTGGCGCATCAATTGACTGTGTTTCTCCAGCACCCCGTCCGGGTTTTCAGCGGGCCGGACAAAGCCCGAGCTGGCGATACTGAAGTTCACCTGCCAGCCGCGCAACAGCAGCAAGGTTTCAAGCTGCTTGCGAACTTTACCGAGCACGGGTTCGGCGTGTTCCGCCAGCGTCTCGGGCAATAGCACGGTGAATTCGTCGTCGCCGGATCGGGCGATGAAATCGGTGCCGCGAAAATTCCGCCGCAAGGTGTCAGCCGTCGCCTGCAGCAAAAGATCGCCGACGCTATGGCCGTGACGTTCATTGAAGGCCTTGAAGTTATCGAAATCAAAGCTGATCAGGGTCAGGCCGTGGCCGTAGCGGCGGCAGCGCTGCACCTCGGCTTTCAATGATTGCTGCAGCAAATTCCGGTTGCCAAGCCGGGTCAGGAAATCCGCGCGTGAAAGAATGCGCTCCATTTCAAGCGCGAACCGCAGCTTGGCGACAATCCAGATCAGCGCGCCGTAGAACAGCAGGTTGAGGATGATGTCCCAGTAGAAATAGATCTCTTGTGAATAGGGATGGCCACCGATTGTACCCACCAGCCACTGGACACAGGACGCCCATGCGCCGTAAGCCAGCGCGGGAACACGGCCGATGCGCCAATCCATCAGCAGGCACGGGATCGCGTAGAACGGTGACAACATCAACTCGACGCCGGTGAGGTAGTCGGCCGCACCGATCACCATCAGCGCCAGGGTCGCCAGCAGATAGGCCATGCGCGGCGTCAGCCGGTTGATGCGGTTGAACAGAAAGGCGCCGGTGTCGATGCGGAGCCAGAAATCGAAAACTGCTTTCTTGTTGATGAAGCCTTGCCTGCCTGAAGCCATTCGCACCCCCTTTATGTGGCATTCACAACCGCGACACACCCACCCTCATCTGCGGCAGCAATAGCCAATGCGGCGCGCCCATCCCCCTGTGGTTCGGCTTCACACCGCATTACGCGGCTTGCATCAGCCAACGCGCTATGCCTATCATTTTCACATCGCTTCCCGGGGCCCCCATCAATTGCAATCCAAGCGGCAGGCGGGCCGACTGCAGCAAGGGCAGTGAAAAACTTGGTCCGCCCAGCAGCGTCCAGGCCGAGGCAAACAGGCGACTGCCGGTTTGCGTCAGGCCCAAAATGGCCGGCCCGGCCGATGCGAGGGAGACAAACCCGTCGACCTCGCGCGACAACGCCAGAACCGAGGACCGAAAGCCCTCCCGCCACGCAAGCCGTTGCGCATGCTCTGCCGCGTTGGTGCGCGACGCCGCGTCAAGCAGTTCGCGCATGCGTTCGCCAACAAGGTGCTCACCGCAGTCGAAGTAAGCGCGCAAGGGCCAGCGTGATTCCCAGGCAAATATGTGCCAGGCAACCTCGACCGCCTCAAGCACAAGGCGTTCGAGCGATGCGACGCGACCGTCGCTGGCATCGAGCACCTCCACACCTTTGGCGCGCAGGCCGTCCAGCGCATTGGCAAACGCGGCGATTGATTCAGCGTCCGCTTCCGGCCATCCGGCCGTTTTCAGGATCGCCAGGCGCCGTGGCGGCCTTGGTTCGGACAACGCGGTGCCGGCTGCGGGCACCGCTTCACCCAATGAGCCAAGTGCACCCAATGCACCCATTGCGCCGGACGCCGCAGCGATGACCGTGGCGACGGCCCAGGCATCGTCAATATGTTGCGCCAGCACCCCCAGATGATCGAGTGTTGCCGACAAGGGCTGCACCCCGTCGAGGCTGAGCGCGCCGTGCGTCGGCTTCCAGCCAAAGACGCCGCAATAGGAAGCCGGGCGGATTATCGAGGCCAGCGTCTGCGTTCCCAGCGCGGCCGGGAGCAGCCCGGCGCCGACTGCCGCCGCCGAACCACTAGACGAACCGCCCGGAGTACGTCGCGGATCGAACGGGTTGCAAGTCGGCCCGGCGCGCCCGGTGGCGAACTCGGTGGTCACGGTCTTGCCGACGATCACCGCGCCGGCCTGCTTGAGCGCAACCACACAAGCGGCGTTGCGTCGCGGCTGGAAGCCGGCATAAATCGGGCTGCCCATTTGCGTCGGCATGTCGCGCGTTTCAATGATGTCCTTGATACCCAAGGGCATGCCGTCCAGCGCAGACAGCGGCGCGCCGGCGCGATAACGCAGGACCGACTCGTCGGCGGCACGTCGTGCGCTTTCGGCGTCAAGATGGGTGAAGGCGTGCAACTGCGGCTCAATGCGCGCAATTTGCCCGAGACAGCGCTCGAGGTAGTCGCGCGGATTATCGCTGCCGGAGACAAAGGCCTCGCGATGGCGCACGAAGGATTCACGCTGCGCATGCGCAGGGGGATAGGGCAGGGGCAGCACGTCGGGGGAGGCTTTCATGGGGTCGGAAACTATTCGGCCGGGCGAAAAACAGAAAGCCCGCGCCAGCGTCAGGCCGGCTTGGGGTCGCCAAGCTGGCGTGTCGGCGGTCCCTTGAACTCGACGTGGTTACCGTCCGGGTCGCGAAAATAGATCGACAGCCCGAATCCATCGGCGCCATAGCGCTCGCTCGCCGGTTCGGGCTCGGCGCCAAATTTACGGATATGGGCATTAATGGCCTCGACCTCAAACGGCTCGACGCGCAGGCAAAAGTGCTCCATGTTCTGCCCGGTCTCGGCACCACGCCCTGGCACCAGGTCTAGCTGCGAATCGCCAATGCGCAATTGCACCAGCACCACCGGCTCCTGGATTCTGCGCTCGACCCGCGCGCCAAGCATGGCGCAATAAAATGCCTCCGCCCGCGCAAGGTCGGCCACCTTGAGCACGACATGATCAAGGCGCAATACGCGCATTGGAACCTGCGAAGTCGTCATGACACTGTTCTCCTTGTTCATATGTTGCTTGTTATATGTTGCTTGTTACCTACCCGCGCGGCATCGGGCATCTGCGCACCATCACGCACCAACGCACACCGGCCCGCCCTTGTCGCCGCGGCTACTGCGGCTTGAGTCCGATTTCGCGCGTGAGGTTGGCGTATTTCGTGTTCTCGGCTTTCATCATCTCGGCAAAATACTCCGGCGACTCGGTCACCACCACAAGTCCGGCGGCTGCGAGTTTTTCGGCCACGTCGGGCAGCTTCATGATGCGGTTGATCTCTTCGTTGAGGCGCGCCACAACCGTGCGCGGCGTGCCGCGCGGCGCCAGAAAGCCAAACCACCCGCGCGAACTGTAGCCGGGCAGCGATTCGCCGACCGTGGGCACGCCCGCATCTGCGGCCATGCGCGTCGGGTTGGTGATGCCAAGCAGACGCAACTTGTCGGCGCGCACCATAGGCGCGAGCGAGGCGTAACTGGCCATCGCCCCGTTGATTTGCCCGCCGATTAAATCGGTCACAATCTGCCCCGCGCCCTTGTACGGAATATGCAGGTAAGTGAACCCCGCCTGCACCCGCAGCAATTCGAAGGACAGGTGCGGAAAACCCCCTTCGCCATTGGATGCGAACGTGAGCTTGCCCGGATTGGCTTTCGCCCAGGCGATCATTTCAGTCACGCTCTTGTATGGCAGGGACGGATTGACCACAAGAGCGAGGTAATTCCAAGCCACCATCGCCACCGGCGCGAAGTCCTTGAGCGGATCATAAGGCAGTGATTTGTAGGTATGCGGCGCGACCGACACATTACCGGCCTGCCCGATGGCAAGCGTGTATCCGTCCGGCGCCGCGCGCGCCGCAAGTTCGAGTCCGATCTGTCCGCTCGCGCCGGCGCGGTTGTCGATGACCACGTCCTGGCCCAGTCGTTCGGCTAGCTTCTGCCCGATCAGGCGCGCGATGGTGTCGCCGGTCTCGGCAGGCGGATACGGCACAATGACGCGTATGGGTTTTACCGGATAGGCTTGCGCTTGCGCCATTTCAGCCATGCTCAGCATCCCGCACGCCGTCAGCAAGACGCCCAAGCTGCGAAGGATGCGGCGGAGACAAAGGGTGTCGCGGAGGTACACGGCGTGAGCGGTGTGGGCGATATGGAAGAAAATTTTTCTCATGAGTTTATTTTTTCGGCCGGCATGAATTCATGGGTTGGAAAAAAGCGGGACGGGGGCAAGCGTCTGGGCCACTGGCGGTCATATTTTTGCCGCATAGAACAAGCAACAAGCGCCGGCCAAAGTATATTGCACCGGCGAGCGTGCGTAAGTTCGGCAAAGTCAACACGGTCAGCACGCTCGACAAACCCAGACTGCCTGCAAGCTCATGTGCGCAGCAGCAACCCGCGCGCTAGCGGCTGCGCGAAGTTTTCACGAATTCAAGCGCGGTCTTGAACAACTCAAGGTCCTTGGCATAGTCGGCTGCGTCGGCGCGGTTGATTTGTATCCATTCGCGCGTGGCGGCCACGCCACCTGGCTGAAATGGCACGATGTCGGCGCGCGAAAAATGCAACTCCGTTGCCGTCGCCGCCGACAGGCGCAGACCAACGCCCTCGCCGCTAATGCAGGCGAACATCTTGTCGCTGACAAAATAAGCGTCGAGCTTGTTGATCTTCCTTGCGTCAACGCCGGGAAGCTTGAGCAGCAGCGCGTCGATCTGTATCTTGAGATTGGAAATTTCGGTAGCCAATGGAATATCACCGCAAAATTCGTAAAGTAAAAAAATCGATCGCATTATAAACGCCAAGACACCGAACGGAACCGCTGCGGCGAAATCGCCGCCTGCACGGCAACCCGCAGGCTGAAGCTCCTTTCCCTGAAGGGGTCTCCAGCTATTTTGCGGCGCAGCATAGGAACACCATCGGCAAGCTGCAAACCTGAGGCAGGTCCGCAGTAAGCGCAGTAAGTATTGGTATTGCCCTGCTGTGCGTGCTACCTTACAAAAAAATAAAACAATATCAATCAGGGAGGCCAATCAATGAACTACCACCTAAACCTAAGAGCACAGGCGGCGCTGCTATTCGCGCTCGCCGCATCCGCACCAGCCGCGCAGGCTCAGCAAGCCGCCGGCAATCTCAACGAAACACAAGTGCTGGGCCGCCAGTTGTTTGCGCAGTCCTGCGGCATCTGCCATCTGCAGGCGGTGCGCGGCACCCAGACCTACGGGCCGGTGCTGACCAAGGCCGCCGCCGCCGGCAACGACGAGGTGATGCGCGCCTTCATGCTCAACGGCACCGACCGCATGCCCGCTTTCAAATACTACCTCAAGCCGGTGGAGATGGACGCAATCATCGCCTACATCAGAACCGTCCCGGCCCCGGCCGCACCCGCGCAGAACGCACAGAAATAAGGAGATCACGATGACCACCATCAAGACCCTCATCGCTTTCACCGCGGCCGTTTTCGCCGCAAACGCCGTCCATGCCGCAGACCAGATTTTGAGCGGCGCGATCAGCGCACCGTCCGGCCAGAAGCTCGAAGGCGTCACCGTCTCGGCCAGAATGGAAGGCTCGAGCATCGCCACCAGCGTCTACACCGACACCGCCGGCAATTATTACTTCCCGCCGATGCCCGCCGGCAAGTACCGCGTCTGGGCGCAGGCCCTGGGCTTCGAAGTCGCAAAAAACGCGGTCGACCTGAACGTGGCGAAACGCCAGAATTTCACGCTACAAGACATCACCGACGCCGAACGGCGCTTCCGCCAGATGCCCGGCGACATGATGGTCGCGGCGCTGCCCGAAGCCACCCCCGCCGACGCGCGCATGAAAAAAGTGCTGATGAACAACTGCACCGGCTGCCATTCGACCAGCTACATGCTGCAGTTCAAGTTCGATGAGGCCGGCTGGAACAAGATCATCGACCTGATGAAAGTGGTGCCGGTGACAGGCGTCTACCCGGGACCCACGGGCAAACCCAACATGATCATCGAACGCCACCAGAAGGAACTGGCCGCCTATCTCGCACGCGCGCGCGGCCCCGGCGAAACCTCGATGACTTTCGGCCCGCGCCCGCGCCCCACCGGCGAAGCGGCACGTGCCGTCTGGAAGCTCTATGACCTGCCGCTCAACCGCGTCGCCGGCATAGGCACCGAGTATGCGGTCAACGACGGAACGGACTGGGCCATGGGCACCACCTCCAAGCTGGGCCAGTTGCCGCACGACGGCGCGCTCGGTGTAGACGGAACGATTTACTTCACCGTCAACAACCCCAACCCCGGCGTAACCATAGGCAAGGTCAATCCGACAACCGGCGCGGTCAAGTTTGTAAAGGCCAACACCGCCAACGGCGAAGCGGCCACGGCGCACGGCCTGGTGCGCGACGGCAACGGTAACTTCTGGTTCGACATCAACCCGGGTCGCCGCGCCATCGGAAAATACGACACAGTCACCGACAAGATCCTGATTTACCAGACCCCGCCGGAAATGTCGCCGGTCGGCGGTGCGGTCACCATCGATGTCGACGGCAAGGGCATGGTGTGGGCCTCCACCCCCAACGGCGCGGTGCGCTTTAATCCGTCGAACTGGACATTCATCGAGTACAAGTCGCGCATCGGCAACAACCACCCCAAGGGCTCGGGCGCCACTTACGGCGCCGCCGGCGACCGCGACGGCAACGGCTGGTGGTCGCAAATGGCGATGGACCTCATTTACAAAGCCGATCCACTGACCGGCATAACCACTGAACTCAAGCTGCCCGATGTACCGACCTACGCGATGAGTGCGGAAGACCGCGCCTTCTATGCGTCGGTCAACGACCTTGGCTTCAACGCACCGCTGCCCTGGTCACCAGGGCCACGCCGCATGGGCACCGACAAGGGGGCCGATCTATTGTGGGTGGGCAATTCGTTTGGTTCATCGTTCTCCAAAATCAACACCAGAACCAACGAAATTTCCACAATACCGCTGCCCGACAAAAGCATGCAGCCCTACCATGTCGTGATCGACAGCAAGCACAAAGTCTGGGGCAACCTGTGGACTTCGGACCACATCATCAGACTCGATCCGGCAACCAATAGCTGGACCACCTTCGACCTGCCGGTGCGCGGCACCGAAATTCGCCACATCGCACTGAACGAAAAAGCCGGCAAGCTATCGGTGGTGATGCCGGTCTACCGCACCAACCAGATGGGCGTACTAACCGTCCGCAGCGAAGCGGAAATCGCCGCAGCCAAGAAAAGAGCCGGCGCGCAGTAAGCATGCGCAAGCATTCAACAGCAAGCGGGGCATGAACGCAGTCGGATTACAGTGTGTGGTCTTGCTCGCGGCCTGCGGCTTTGCCGCGGCTGCGCCGGCACAAGGCCTGATCGGTGCAAAGCACATCTCAAGCGCACTGGCGCACGAAGCGGTGGGTGCCGCGGTCGCCGCGTGCGCAAAAAGCGGCTACGCGGTGACCGCCGTCATAGTCAACAGCGATGGCGTGCGCCAGGCCATGCTGCGCGGTGACGGCGCCGCGGTGCACACGCTGGACAGCGCCTATGCCAAGGCCTACACCGCCGCGTCGCTGGCACCGGTGCGCAAGGACGATTCGACCAAGGCGATCGCCGAGCGCATTGCCAAAACACCGGGCGTCAGCACAGCGGGGCTTTCCAGCCTGCCGTTCATCAATTTCACGCCGGGCGGGGTGACCATCATGACCGGCGCCGAGGCCATAGGCGGCATCGGTGTGGGTGGTGCGCCGGGCGGCAACCTCGATGACGATTGCGCCCGCGCCGCACTGGCGCTAATCCGCGACCGGATGAAGTAACGCGCCCGCGCTAAGCCGCGGACATCGAAAGGTAATACCCCAGGCGCGTCAGCAGCCCGATGGCGACGATGGTGGCACAGGCCAGCGCAATGGCCCATCCGGGCCCGCGCGGCGGGGCCATGGGCGCGATGAAGCGGATGTGAAAATCCGAGGTCATCCTGCCGGCGGCCAGGAACAGCAGCGTCGCAAAAAATGCCACGACCACGGCGCTCGCCTCGAGGTTCTTGAAAAAATACACCGGCCACACCCACAACACCAGTGCGCTGATGAAACCGGTGGCGTAATAAGGATTCATTCGGATCAGTCAGGATATTAGTTGAAATAATGGCCGGTGCGCACGGTGCGGATGCGATACAGGCGCCACGGTAATGCCGAGCTCATGTACAGCACGCCGGCCTCGTCACCCCGACCGAAGCCAACGTTGGTCGAGAGTGCGCCCGCGGGATTGGTGATGCGCTCGATGACATTACCCGCCGGATCGAGCACCGTGATGCCCGACTTGGGCTCCTTCGGGTTGGCGTTGTGAGTGGCGATATAAAGATTGCCATCGGTATCCATGGTCATGCCATCGGCGGCAAGCTCGTCATCACGAAACACCAGCTTGCCGTTGGCGATGTTGCCGCCCGCATCCAGGTCAAACATCGCCACGCCACCTGCGGGCAGGTTGAAACGGTCGGTCTTGGGACCGAGCGGGTTGATCGGCAGCCGCGTGTAATTGGTGGTCGCGACATAGAGGCGCTTGCCGTCCGGTGACACCTCAATGCCGTTGGGTCGGAACAAGCCCGTCTCCAGTTCGGTGATGCTGCCATCCGGATCGATCCGATAGACCGAGTTGGGCAGCTCAAAGGCCTCCTTGCCCGGCGCGTAGCGCGCATCGGTGAAGTAAATACGGCCCTGCGCATCGCTGGTGAGATCGTTGGGGCCGTTAAGGCGCTTGCCACGATAAGTGTTGGCGAGCATGCGCATCTGACCGGTGGCGAGGTTGCGGCGCATGACGGCACGGCCGCCGGTATCATCGCCCTGTGCGATCAGCAAATCGCCGTTCTTGTCCACATGCAGGCCGTTGGCCATGCCGCTGGGCTCCATCAGTTTGGTCGTCGCACCGCTCACCGGGTCATAGCGATAGATCGTGCCGCCGGGGTTGTTTTCCTTGACCAGGAAAGTGCGCGTCAGGTCGGTGGCGTAAATTTTTCCGTTCTTGTCGGCAACCACGCCTTCGGCGAACAACATGCCCGAGCGCGAGACTTCCTCCCATTGCGCACCCGGGACAATAACGCCGGTCGGGCGGCTGCCCATGAAACCGCAGGCGGCCAGTTGCAGTGAAAGAATTGCGAGGAGCCAGGTACGGCGGCGTTTCAGATTGGTATTCATACTTCCTCCTTGTCGTGAATTTTTCTGATAAATCGGTCTTTTGGTTTTATAAAGACATTCCGCAGGCTAGCCGACTGGCGCCGCCGACACCAGCACAAAAGCAATCAGACACGGCTCGGCGCTGCGGTTGCTCCAGGCATGGCGGGTGCCATGCTGCACGATGCAGTCACCCTGCCGCAGCAGCACTTCGGCCTTGTCGAGCAGCGCGTGCACGCCCCACCAGTTCGGCCACGGTTTGCACACCCTTGTCGCCGTTCACCACCGGCACCATGTCGGTCGCCACATCAATGCTGTTGACCCCGAGTGCACGGGCGATCTGGAAGCTTGAAGTGGCATTGAGCAAGGTGTAGCCATCCGCGTTACTCTTGGCCACGGTTTCGGCCGCAAGTTTGCCGCTGGCGGCCGGCAGAACCTCGGTGACAACCTGCTGGCCCCATGCCGTCCCCAGCGCAGCGGCAAGCATGCGGGCCGCCGCATCCGGTCCCGGACCGCTGACGATGCGCACCGGCTTGGCCGGAAACGCCTGGGCGAGCGCCCCCGTGCAGACCAGCCATGCCGCGATGCCAAACAGTCTTCTCATGACACGCACTCCAAAAATGGCAGCAACAGCGAACTGGCATGTGCGCCACCGCTATGGATGGTGTGCGCGCCGCCAAAGCGCGCGAGCGGGCGGTCGAGCGGATCATCATGCAGGAAAAAGCCCGAGCCCTTGTACGGACCGGTCGCCTCCGCGCGCTCGAAATCACGCCCGGCCAGCACCAGTTCGATGACCGAGCCGCGCGGCAGCACGATGCTGAGCGGCCAGATCTCCAGTTGCACTTCATAGACCTCACCGGGCACCAGCGCTTGCGCTTCGTCGTGCGCATGAAAGGGCCGCCAGGGTGTGGACAAAGCCGGATCGAGCTTGCGCTGCGAGACGCGCAACCAGCCCTGGGACAGCGGCGCACGCGGTTCGATGGCGGTGACGAACACCGCCTCTTTGCCGTCGGGGCCGTAGGCGCGCAGCGTGGCGAACAAGTCCATGTCCGTCGTGGCCGATGACACCCACAAGCTTGCCACCGCGGGGCCGGCGAGTTCGACATCGTGTTCCAGCGGTGATGTGCGAAACACCGCGCCCTCTGCCGACACCTCATAGGACAGCGACGCCTCCGCCAGCGGCGCGCCATTGACGAGTGCGCACGATGCCGCATCCAGGTAAATTGATTGCCAGCGCGTCTCGGCGAGCGGCCACTGCGTGCCGGTCATATTGCGCGCGATGCGATCATCGACGGTACGCAGGCCGACCTCGACACGCGGCTCGTTTTCCCAGCCGTTATCAATGCCCTTGAGGTAGCGGTCGAAAAAACGCCGCTGCAGCGCAACGCTGTCGGGCGACAAGAAAGTCAGGAAATAGGAGCCGCTTTGCACCTTGAGCCATTTGTCGCGCGAGCCGATGCGCTGATAACCCTCGATGGTGCCGCGCAAATGCAGGCCAAGGCCGCCGTAATTGGCCACCACCAACGCCGGCAGTGTGATGTCCTCGAACTTAGGGCTGCGTGCGCGGTACCAGTCGTCATCAAGCGGATGGGCGAGGATGTCGCCCGGATAATCAACGCGGTTGGCGGCGAGTTGCCGGGGCGTGAGCGACGCCGGCGCGGTGGTGCGCTCGCCGGTGTCGATGTCCTTGAACGGACACTCCGTATTGCCGTGCTGGTTGCGCAGCACGCTGCGCGGCCACCAGCGCCGAATGAAGCCGCTGGAGAACATGCCGCCCTGGCGCACGCGGTCGCGGTAAAAATCCGAGGCACCCTGCCAGGGCAGGATGGCGGCAAGATGCGGCGGACGCATCGAGGCGATCATCCACTGCCCGGCGGCGTAATACGAAATGCCGAGCAACCCGACCTTGCCGCTGGACCACGGCTGCACGCCGGCCCAGCCGACCGCATCGTAGAAATCCTGGAATTCGGCGGGCGAATTCGGATCCAGCCGCCCGGGCGATTTGCCCGCGCCGCGCGAATCAACTTTGACGACAATGTAGCCGTGACCAACCCAGACCTCGGGATCGGGCGTCTCAAAGACCAGATATTTGCACGATGAAGCGGCGAGAATTTCCGGGTGCCTCTCGCGCAGCGCCGTCCAGGCCTCGGGCATGAACTCGGATAAATGCACGTCCTTGCCGTAAGGCCCCAGCGTCATCAACACCGGATACTGTCCCGGCTCGAGGGGACGAAAAACGTTGGCGCGCAGCACTGCGCCGTCGCGCATCGTGACGGCGACATCCTTGTCCTGCTGCATGGTGTGCGATTGCTTCGCCGCCACACCCGTCACTTCGTCATGCCCTCATCCATCTTGATGCCGGTGGTCTGCACCACGCGCCTGGCGATGTTGCGGTCGGCCTGAATAAACGCAGCAAACGCCTCGGGCGTATCGCCGACAGGCTCAAAGGCCTGCAGCGCGAGCACTTTTTCAGCGAAGGCCGCGTCTTTCACCACCGCAGAGAACACGGCGTTCAGCCGGTCAATGGCAGCGCGCGGCGTCGCGGCCGGCGCAAAAAAGCCGACCCAGTTGTCAAAGCCCGGATCGAGGCCCAATTCGGCCAGCGTCGGCACATCGGGCAACTGCGGTACGCGTTTGGCCGTAGTAACGGCAAGGGCCTTGAGCTTGCCGGCGCGAATTTGCTGCAACACGAAGCCCAGGGCCACATAGGTCACGTGCGCCTCTCCGGAGAGCAGCGCGGGAATAGTTTGCGCCGATCCTTTGTAGGGAATATGCACGATATCCACTTTAGCCTGGCGCTTGATCCATTCGAGGTAAATATGCGGATTACTGGCCGCGCCAAAAGACGCCCAGTTGATGCTGCCCGGTTTGTTACGCGCATGCGCGATCATCGCCGGCACCGTGTCAAAAGGTGCCTGCGCCGCGGCAACGATCACCCCGGAGATGCGCACCAGGTTCACCACCGGGATGAAATCGCGCTCCGCGTCGTAGGGTAATTTCGGAAACAGGCTGGGGTTAAACGACATCGCCTCACCGGTGCCAAGGCAAATGGTGTAGCCGTCGGGCGGCGCCTTGGCGCAGGCTTCAAAGGCGATCAGGCCGCTCGCACCCGGCCGGTTTTCTACGACCACCGGCTGGCCGAATGCAGCGGTGCCGCGCTGCAGGATGTTGCGCGCCAAACCGTCGAGCGCGCCGCCTGCGGGGTATTGCACAATCACTTTCAGCGGCTTGGATGGATATGACTGCGCAGACGCAACCGACGCGGCGAAGGCCGCTACCGCAAGCAAAGCCAACCCGACTGCACTTTTGAAAAAACAACCGTGTTTGCGCATTCCTTCCCTCCCCCAAAACAATATGACCGGATTCGCCCTGGCGCTGTGCGCCGACGTATTTTCCCGGATGACAATGCTTACTCGGCTTTGATGCCGGCCTCTTTGACAACCTTGCTGTAACGCACCGACTCCGACTGCAGGAAGGCATCGAATTGCGCCGCGGTACTTGGCATGGGTGCAATCCCGTAGCCCTTGAATTTTTCCTGCACCTCGGCGCTGCGCAGTGCACGCACCAGTTCGGCGTTGAGCCGCGCGATGATCGCGGGCGGCGTCGCCGCTGCGACGACAATGCCGGCCCAGTTGGTCGCCTCCAGTTCGGGGAAGCCCGACTCGCGCATGGTGGGCACATCGGGCAGCACATCCACGCGCTCCGCGCCGGTGGTGACGACGGCGCGCATCTTACCGCCTTTGACCGAAGGTGCGATCTCGGTGGCGTTGCCGTAAATCATGGTGACATGGTTGCCGGCCACCGCCGTGATCGCCGGCCCCGCCCCCTGGAAGGGCGTATGGGACAGATTTATTTTGGCGGCGAGCTTGAGCATCTCGCCCATGATGTGGTGGGTGGTGCCGATGCCGGGCGTGCCATAAGACATTTCACCCGGTTTGGCGCGCGCAAGTGCGATCAATTCCTCCAGCGACTTTGCCGGCACCGATGGATTGACGGCGATGGCCATGGGCACGGCGATGGTCTGGCCCACGGCCTTGAAGTCCTTCAGCGGATCAAAGGGCATTTGCGCGCGCAAGGCCGGATTGACAATGAAGCTGGGGAACACCACCAACAGGGTGTGGCCGTCCGCCGGCGCCCTGGCCACCAACTCGGAGCCGATCATGGTGCTGCCGCCGGGCTTGTTCTCGACCACAACAGGCTGGCCCAGACCCTTGCTCATTTGCTCGGCCAGTATGCGGCCGGTCAGGTCCGCCGCACCGCCGGGCGGGAAGGGCACAACGATGCGAAGCGGCTTGGATGGAAACGTCTGCGCGTGCGCCGTGCCGACCAGCATTGCCGCCAATGCGACGATTCCCGCGGCGAAAACGTGCAGCTTCATTTCAAACCTTTCTTTTTTGGCCAGGCTTGTGCTTTTGAAAGTGCCCGGCGCGGACGTCTCGCCATGACCGGCGTTGCTGATGTGGCCCGGCTTCACCGGTTGCCGGCGCCTGGCGACGGGACCGGTGCTTTATTGTTGCGGGAAGTATCGCATACAAGTTTCCGCGCCTGCACCGCGCGCGCCGCACTTTCGGACAACCCCTTTCGGACAACCCCTTCCGGACAACCCCTGGGGGCCCCGGCACAGAACCGCCCCCCGAATGGAAAGCCTTGTCCGGGGCGCATTTCCAGCCGTTTCAGACGAGCCGCGCGACGCGCAAGCGGCGTTTGATCTGCGTCAAGCCGGCATACGCAAGCTGGCAAATAATGAAGCCTCTAGGAGAGCCATCATGTCCCGTGCCGCTTCTTTGCTTGCCGTCTTCGGATTACTCGTGTCCAGCCTGTCCGCTATCGCCGCCGACCCGGTGCGCGGAAAAACCCTGTACGAGACGCGCTGCGTTGTCTGCCACAATACCAGCGTGCATCAATCCACCTCGCGCAAGGCGACGAGTTTTTCCGGCGTGCGCGCGCAGGTGGCGCGGTGGAGCGGACAACTGGGCACCAGTTGGGATCCGGGCGACGTGGATGACATCAGCGTCTACCTCAACGACTTGTATTACAAGCTGCCCTGCCCGCCGCAGTCCTGCCCGCCGAAAACCAGCGCATTGTCCTCGCCATTGCCGCCCTACCGCTAGTCCGGCCGTCGCACTTTCCGCCGCCACTAACAAATACAAATACAAATACAAACGCCACCTTCGGGTGGCGTTTGTATTTGTACCTGCGCTCCGATGTCGCCTGACCGCCAAAAGCGGTCGTAGAGGGTCTTGGCTACGATTGAGAAGCCACTTATACATCCATAAATACTGTCCAGCTGCGCGATGCCATCTCTCATCGGGGAAACAAGTTTGGGCGGTGGTAAAGTTACCCCTGACCCGACTTGTCCTCTCGCACCGTTTTGCAGGTCGCGCCAGAAAAGCGGGGGGTCGGCGGATTCCGCTTGCGTGGTGTAGTCTGGCGTCTGCGGCAACAAGAATAATTCGATCAAATCAAACTCTGGAGGGGAAATCATGATCAAACGCTTCTATGCCGTTGCCATGGCGCTGGTGCTTGCAACGACTGTTTTGGGCTGCGCCACGCGGCCTTCGGGAACCGATTGGGTCACCTTGATCGATGGCGACAAGGGCCTGGAGAACTTCAACCAGCAGGGCGATGCCAACTGGCGCCCCGAGGGCGGCGCCATCGTCGCCGACAAGGGCAAGGGCGGTTACCTCGTGACCAAGAACGCGTACAAGGATTTCGCGATCTATGCCGAATTCTGGGCCGCAACCGACACCAACAGCGGCATTTTCATCCGCGCCACCGACGCCAACAAGATCGGCGCCGATTCTTCCTATGAAGTGAACATCTGGGACATCCGCCCCGATCCGACCTATGGCACGGGCGGGATCGTCAACTTCGCGCGGGTGCCGGTGCCCGTCGTATTCAAGGCTGGCGGCAAGTGGAACACCTTCGAGATCTACGCCAAGGGTCCGAATGTTACGGTCAAGCTCAATGGCGAGGTCACTGTCAGCATGACCAACGACAAGTTCCCTGCCGGACCGTTCGCGCTGCAGTTCGGTAACGGCGTCAACAATGCCCCCGGCGGACCGATCAAGTGGCGCAACGTGCAGGTCAAGTCGCTCTAGACGCCTGCTTCGCAGTGCCGCCACAGACCCGCTTCGGCGGGTCTTTTATTTGCCGCGACACAATATTACGCGACACAATCGGCGACGCAATCTGCGACGCAATCTAAGACGCAATCGGCGAGTGGTTGCGCCCCGGGGTTGTCGCCCCGCGCGCGCCGGATTCAACGTCCCAGAAGGTGCCGGATGACGGCGTTGAACGGCGTGATCCATTTTGGCGCGAACTGGTTTTCGCAGGCGTTGACCTCGCTCACCGCGCGCAGGATTGTCCGCGGCTGGCTGGGGTCGCCGTGCCGGAAGCTAACCGCCTCGAAGGCATCGACGATGGCGAGGATTTTCGCGCCCGCGCAGATCTCTTCGGCCTTGAGCTGGTTTGGATAGCCGCCGCCGTAGGGCATCTCATGGTGCTGGGCGACCATTTGTGCGGCGTCCTGCCAGCCGGGCATTGCCCCGAGCAGGCGCGCCGCCTGGGCGGCGTGCGTCTGCATGATTTGCCGTTCGTCGTCGGAGAGTTTTCCCGTCCCCAGCCATACCTGTTCGGGCAGGAACATCATGCCGATGTCGTGAAAATACACGGCCGCCTCGAGTTGCACCGGATCGACCTGTTCGCCGGCGGCAAGGTTGGTGTCCAGCGCGAGGCGCAACTGGCGCCCGGTGCGGCCGGTGAATCGCGCTGAGCGCGATTCGAATTGCAGCGCCAGCGAACGGAAAAATGCCAGGTCCTCGCCGATGCGTCCCGCCGGGCTTGCACCGGACGCTTGCGGGGACGGCTTCGCCCCGGTAAAGGCCTCGATCAGCGCGGTCGCACGCCGCTCGATCGCGCCGGTTTTTTCGGCGGCGAGCATCTCCAGGCCGCGCACCAGGTCGTCAAGATGCAGGTGTGCGACGGAGCGGTTTGCCCATTGCGCTTCGGCCGCGAGGGCGAGGCGGTCCATGCCAAGCAGCATGACCTGCGCAAGCTTCTCGGAAAATGCCAATTCGCGATCGCGCATGCGGGCGAGCAGCGTCTCGATCGGTCCGGTGATTGACACGCCCAGATCGAAGTGGCACATCGCGGCGTCGCTCTTGATGGTATGGATTTCACGGAACACGCCGGCGATCAACGCCTGGTTGTCCGGTTCGGCCCGCAGGTTGACCAGGCCGCGTTCTATTTTCGGCGCTCGTTCATCCAGTATGGCGACAAACTCCTGCCAGTCTCCGCGGTCAATGCTCTCGATTGCGGACAGCGTGACGGGACTCATGGCGTGCATGCCCTATCGTTGGGTAAGGGGATGGCCCAGGTACATGCGTTGCCGCATGGCGACCGTATCGGGTAGGGGTTGAAGATACGATGGCGCGGCGCAAGGCCATCGCGCAAAGAGGCCGGTATTTACCGCACAGTTCGCGACCCGCTATTGGCCGGCGAGTTGCTCCGACAAGGCGAGCACCGCCTTGACGCAGCAGTCCATGGGCACGCGCACGATGCCCGCGCCGATCTGGCCTATGCCCGCCTGTTTGTGCGCGATGCCGGTGGTGACCACCGGGCGGATGCCGGTGTCGACCACCTTGCGCACGTCTATGCCCGAGGGCGCCGCTTCAAACTCGAGCGTGGGCAGCGACAACGAGGGATTGCGCGTCCAGGTGATGTGGTACATCTCGCGCGAATAGGCCATGGCCTGTGCGACGGTGCCCGACGCCCTGGCATCGCTGGTGATGCCCTACCAGATCCCGCTCCTGATGATGATTTCGGAGCGCGGCACCCTGGGCGATTTCCAGCTCGGGCAGGTGATGATGTGCAGGACCATGCGACCGATATTGAACACGATGAACATCGAGAACTACGCGATCGAGCGGCGCGAGGACGTTGAGTTCATCGTCAACCGGATGATCCAGCAGGCCTATGCCACGCGAGCCGCCGCAGCCATGATCCTGTCGCCGCTGCTGACCCATCGCGCAACGCGCACGGAGCGGTGACGAACATGGTAGACCCAATCCTGCGTACCGCCAGCCGCGATGCGGTCAAGGACATGAACCGAGCGGACCTGACGCGCCGGCTGGTCGCCAGGCTGCACAACGACGAAGCGGTGGTCGGTGGCATCGGCAACACGCATTTCGACCTCTGGGCCAGCGGGCAGCGCCCACAGAATTTCTACATGCTGGGCACCATGGGGCTAGCCATCCCCATCGCCCTGGGCTCGAGGGCGACGGCTCCCTGCTGATGCAACTGGGGGCGCTGGGCGCAATCGCTGCCGTGAACCCGCGCAATCTTGCGATCTTCGTCTGGGACAACGGCGCCCACCAGATCACCGGCGGGCAGCCTACCCTCACGGCGAAGGGCGTGGACCTGGTGGCGATGACCAGAGACGCCGGGCTGACCCGCAGCACGCAGCACCTGGGTCACCGACGAGTCCCAACTCGAGGCGCTGGGGGATTTCGCGTTGCAGGGCCACGGCCCCTTGTTCGCCTGCGCGCGCACCTACAACCAGCCACCGGCTGGCGTCACGGATGGCGATGCGGTGAGTATTCTCCGCCGGTTCATGGACGCGCGGCAAGCGCCCGGCGATGGCGGCCGGCCAACGCAGGGCAATTGAAGTTTTCGGCGCGCTGCCCGTACTTTCTGCGGCGGCCCTGCTAGGTGCTGCCGCGCACCAGCGTTTCGAACAGGTCGGGCGGGCCCATTTGGCCGCCCTTGAGCATGATTTCCAGGCCGTTCATGCGCGGCGCATCGGACCGGATGCGGCACAACGGCACACCGTGGGACAACGCGCCCTCGTACACCATGCCCCATGTGTCGAGCGCGCCCAATGCGTAGCTCGAGGTATCGCCTCCAGCCACGCCCACGCGCTTGAGCGGGACGGCATCGAGCACTGCGCGCAGCAGCATCCCGCAGGCTTGCGCCAGCGCTGCCGATTGCACCCCCGCAGTCGGCCCGGCAGTGTTTTCCGGCGCTGTAGACGCGAGCACGTGCCGCCCCTCGGCCAGATGCGCGGCGATCTTCGCGCGCATCATGTCGACATACCCGGCTGGTTCGCGCACCAGACGGGTGGCGTCGAGTCCAAGACGCACATACGAGTGCGCATTTGCACTCTGCGTTGTCGTCACCGGCGACAGGCTGCCGGAAAGCAGGAATACCGGCGCAGCCGCGGGTGCAACCCTGCAGGCGCCTGGCAGCGCGAGCAGTGAACGGCCCCAATGGCTGGCAAGCGCCTGAACCACGCTGCTCGGGCCGACGGCCAGCAACCCTCGCTTCACTGCGCGTGACCAGATGAGTTTTCCCGCCACCGCCAGGTCTGCAGGCGAGGCGATGTCGAACAGGGTGCAATGCGGCGCGTCGCCTGGAGGCGACGCGGCAGCGATGCGCGCCTCCAGGACGTCCGCCGGCAAGGCGTAATCCGGAAAAGGCACGAGCGCAGCTTCCGGGAGACCCTGCCGCACAAGATGCAGTCGCA
This sequence comes from Pseudomonadota bacterium, assembly GCA_025356665.1. Classification (GTDB taxonomy): domain Bacteria; phylum Pseudomonadota; class Gammaproteobacteria; order Burkholderiales; family SG8-39; genus CAITSH01. The sequence continues at coordinate 8,456 of JANXRV010000061.1, read as the reverse complement.
GGTCGGCTTCGTCCATCGGCGTGACCGGATGGCGCGCCATGGTCGGGTGGCGGTCGATGCGGTGCACCGGGCCGCCCAGCCCGGCCGAAGCGAACAGGTTCCCGAACAGGCAATAGCGCCCGAGGTTGGGTTGCCCCCCGACGATCGGCACCCAGCGGCTCCGCACATGGGGCAGCAGGGCGCGCGCGGCTGCGCCTATGCTGCCAAGCTGCGCTGCGCTGTCAAAGGTGGAACAGGTCTTGTAGTGCACCACCGGCACGTCAAGGGACGCGAAGAACCGCCCCGCTTCGCTGAGTGGCGCCGCCATCGCTTGCGGCGCCAGCGAACGCGTGATGCCGGCAATGCCCAGCACATCGAGCGGTCCGGCAGACGCCAAGTGCGCAGGCGTCGGCACACCGGTGAAGAGCAGCGCGCGCAAGCCGGCTTGCGCAGCGGTCGCAAGTGTGTCGGATGCGCCGGTGAAGTCGTCGCCATAGTAGGCAAGCTTCAATCCCGATGGCACCCCGCCGGTCATGCTTTTGGGCCGAAAAATTCCAGTGCGCGCGCCAGCTCCGGCGCGCTGCGCGCAAATTCCGTCAGCGAATGCCCTGATCGCACTGCCTCCCAGCCCTGCCTGAGGCTGGTCACGCCGGCGGCCGGACCGTCCGGATGCGCGAGGATGCCGCCGCCGGCCAGAAAGATCAGGTCATCGCTTTTCACCTGTTCGAAGGTAGCCGGCATGGTGCCGGCCCACTGGCCGGAGGAGAACACCGGCATCACGGCATCACCACTGCCCGCGGCACCGCCACCGTCCAGTGGCGCCAGACAAGCGTGCGCGGATTCCACGACTTCGTCGTTGGCCTGTGAAAACTTGCCATCGATGCCATGCACATGAAGATGGTCGATGCCGGTGAGACGCCACAGGGTCTGGTATGCCTCGAAGCCGATGCCGAGTGCCGGGTGACGTGAAAACGCGCCATAACCGGCGCGGTGACCGTGAATCGCCAGGCCGCTGCTGCGGCGCAGGGTCTGCAGGGCTGAAAAGCCGCACCAGTTGAGCGCGGCCATCACGCAGCAGCCGCCCTCGCGCTCGATCAGGTCGGCGTGACGGCGCATCGCGTCGGTCTCATCGGTGATGTTGAATGCATACATCACATTGCGTCCGGTACGCTCGCGGTAATTCCTCACGCGCGCCATCACGGCACGCACGCGCTCCGCTAGCGGCGCGTGCACCGGATCGGCGCACACCTCGTCGTCCTTGATGAAGTCCAGACCCGCCTCGCACAACTGCCCGGCCAGTTCGCCGGTGGCTTCGGCGGAAAGACCGACATTAGGCTTGACGATGGTGCCGAGCACGGGGCGGCCGGTCAAGCCCAGCACGGCGCGCGTGCCGGCCACCCCATGGCTGGGGTGCTGGAAGCGTTCGCGATACCCGGCTGGCAATGCGAGCGACTCGAGGCGCAGGCCGGTCGCCTCGCCAATGTCAAACAGGTTGCCGGCCACAGTCGCCGCCAGGGTCGCCAGGTTGGTCCCGATGTTGTCGATCGGAAACGACACGGAAACGCGGGCGCGGCGATACGGCCCGCGGGCGCCCTTGCGCGCAAGCCAGGCATTGGGCAGGCTGGGCGTTTCCAGCGGCTCGAGTTCCTCGATATGGTCGACGGTCGCGCGCGCGCGTTCGCGCAATGCCCCGGATTCTCCGGCCACGCGCACGAAGGTACCGCAACTTTGCTCGCCAGCCACCACGTCGGCTGCGATGGCCGGGTCGAGCGGCGTTTCGATCAGGTAGACGGCGGTGAGGCGCGCGCCCATGGCTAAAGTTTTGACAGGTCGGGGAAGGGGCGCACCGGATCGCTGCCATCCCAGCCCTCGGATGCCTCGCGGATCATGCGGAACATCTTTCCCTTGGGGCCGGCGACCTCGGAGAGTTCGATCACGGTACCGGGATGGAATTCGGTATCGAAGTAGATGAAGCGTCCGCGCTCGCCCACCTCGCCCGACATCACCGGCTTGAACCCCTGCGCCAGCAGGCGCGCGAGGTCGGCGTCGTAGTCTTCGGTCCAGTAGGCCACGTGCTGCAGGCCGCTATGCCCGGCGCGCAGGAAATCGCGGTACATCGAAGGCACGTCATTGCGGGTCTGGATCAACTCCACCTGCAGCGTGCCCGAATTGGCCAGGGCCACCGAGTTGTGGGGCTCATGGGATTCGCCGCGGTAGCGGTAATTCACGATCGGCACCTTCGGGTTGTAGAACCAGGGCCCCACACCCAGCACGCGGCTCCAGTGGTCCATCGCCGCCTCGATATCGGGCACCACGTACCCGGCCTGGCGGATCGTGCCGCAAAATCTGCTCATGGTTTTCCTATTTCATCAAAACGCCCGGCAACCAGGTCGAGGCCGCCGGAAAGTAAGTTACCGCCAGGAGCGAAAGCACCAGGCAGACGATGAACGGCCAGCCGCCTGCCACCACCCGCTCAAGGGGCATCTTCGCTATGTTCGCCACCATGTAAAGGCTCATGCCCACCGGCGGGGTCAACAGGCCAATCATCAGGTTCAACACCACGACGATACCCAGATGCACCGGATCGACACCCGCCGCCACCAGCGCTGGTGTGATGATGGGTGCGATGATCAGGATCGCCGCGAGTGATTCCATGATCATGCCAATCAGTAGCAACAGGATGTTGACGATCAGGAGCAGCACATGCGGATCCCGCGACAGCGACAGCAGGAACTCGGCGGCGCGGGTCGGCACACGATCGATGGTCAGCACCCAGGCGAACAGCGCAGCGCAGCCAACGATCAGCATCACGCTGGCTGTCGACTGCACGGTTTCCCTTGCGGCGGCGACAAAGCCCGCCCAGGTGAGCTTCCTGTAGAACACCAGGCCAACCACAATGGCATAGACCACCGTCACGGCCGCTGCCTCGGTTGCGCCGAAAAATCCACCTACCAGGCCGCCGATCAGCACTACAGGCGCAAACAGGGCGGGAAGCGAAAGCCACAGCTGGCGCATGAACAGCGCGCGCGTGACGACGATGGTGTCGCGCGGCAGGTTCTGCCGCTTCGCAGTGATCGCGATCTGCACCATCAGGAAAGCCGCGATGATGAGCGATGGAATGATGCCCGCGATCAGCAGCTTAACCGGGGAGATCTCCGCGGCCATGGCGAAGATCACCAGCGGAATCGAGGGCGGGAAGATCGGTCCCAGGGTGGACGCCGCCATGCAGATGCCGGCGGAAAATTCATCCTTGTAGCCCTGCGCGCGCATCGCCTCGATCTGGATTTTTCCGAGGGCACCGATATCGGCCAGCGCCGCGCCCGAAACCCCGGAGAACACCAGGTGGGTCAGCACCGTGACATGTCCGAGGCCGCCGCGGATGCGCCCCACCACCATACGGATGAAGTCGAATAGCTGTGACGTGATGCCGGCGCAATTGAATACCGCGGCGGCGAAGATGAACATCGGCACCGCCAGGAGCGGCGTGGAATCGAGCGAATTGAAAGTGCGCTGTGCCACCACCGCCAGCGGCATGTCGAACCACCAGATCACCGCGCCGGCGGCCAGCCCCATCGACATGGCGATCGGCAACCCCAGCACCACCAGCAGCAGGAACAGCGCGATGGCCACGATGCTCATCATGCGCCATGCCCTCCGGAATCGGCGCTGCGGGCGAGTTCACCGCGCAACGCGGCCAGCACGCGGTCGAGCGCCGCCAGCAGCGTCAGGCACATGCCGATGGCCGCTGGCAGGTAGAACACCAGGTTGGGGATGGACAGCGCGGGGCTCGAGAACTTGCCGGCGCGTTGCATGAAGAACCATCCCGAGGCCAGGTACAGCACGCAGAACAGGACCACCAGGCCCTCGTTGAGGACATCGACCACGCGGCGCGGCGCGCGCGGCAGCAGGTTGATGAACATGTCGACCCGCACGTGGCCGTCCCTGAGCAGGAGCAGCGGCACGGTGAGGAAGATCAGCCCCAGCCCGCACCAGCGCGCCAGTTCGTCGGCCCAGGGCGCGCCGTCGTTAAAGAGTTCGCGCGCCAGCACCTGTATCATGATCAGGGTGGTTACCGCGAACAGCAGGGCCACGGCAATACTTTCGGCAAGCCGGCAGACGGCAAACAGCGCCCGTCTCACCGGGCCGGCTGCGGTGAATGGTTCCTGCATGGCGGCCGAAGACTTACTTGACGGCGGCGACTTCACGATACAGATCGCCAAACTTGGCGCCAAACTTCTCCTGCACCACCTTGTTCACGGAGGTCTTGAAGGCATCGAGCTTGAGGCCGTTGGCCGGGCCGATGACGGTCATCTTGAGCGCCTTGAGTTTCTCTAGTTCCGCACCCTCGTCGCTTTGCACCATGTCGGTTGCCTTGCGGCGCACCTCGTCCGCTGCCTTGCCGATCTGCTCGCGCTGCGCCGGCGACAAGGCTTGCCAGGCCTTTTCATTGATCACGATCAGTTGCGCGTTCATGATGTGCGAGGTCAGCATCATGTGCGACTGCTTTTCATAGAGCTTCGACGAGAGCACCACATTGACCGGGTTCTCCTGCCCCGCCACCTGGCCGGTGGCTAGCGCGGTCGGCACCTCCGACCAGTCGACCGGAACCGGCACGGCGCCCATGCCTTGCACGGCGCTCATGTAGATCGGAAACGGGATGGCGCGGATTTTCAGCCCCGCAAGGTCGGACGGTTGCGTGATCGCCTTGTTCGATGTCAGTTGCCGGGTGCCGAAATAATAGGCGTAGAGCACGCGCACGCCGGCAGCCTTGATGAGACCCTCGTTGAGTTTCTTCATCACCGGCCCATTGACGTCCATCACCTTCATCAGATGCTCGACATCGCGGTAAAGATACGGGGTGTCAAGGGCGCCGAAGGGCTCGTAAAGCGAACCGATGCCGCCTGCGGTGTTATGCGACAGCGCGATCGTGCCGGTCGACACGGCCTCGGCCAGTTCCTGCAGCTTGCCCAGTTGCGAGGAAGGATAGACCGTCACCTTGACCTGCCCGGCGGTGTTTTTCGTAATGGCGTCGGCCAGCCACTGCGCCTGCATGCCAGCCGCCGAGTTGGGCGGATTCATGTGGCCATAGCGAAATTCCACCGCCTTTTGCCCATGAACCGAAGGCGATAGCACGGCACTAATGCAGGCGACGGCCGTCGCGAGCAGAACGCGGCGCCCGAAAGATGTTGTCAGCATGATGTCTCCTTGTTGTAATGTCATATTGTGTGGTCCCCGGTCAGACTCCTCGGGAACGCGTTGATGTGGCACCAATTTAGGCGTTCGCAGGAGCTTCAGTCAAACCGTATTTCTGATGGAATTTAATGGAATCACGCCGCGCCCCGGACCCGCCCGCCCGCAAGTCGCAAGGCCGCCGCGTGAGGGTGCCGGATATCGCACGCCTGGCGGGCGTGTCCACGGCCACCGTCGACCGCGTGCTTCATCAGCGCCCTGGGGTCCGCGCGGGCACCGCGCAGCGCGTGCTCAAGGCCGCTGCAGCGCTCGACTACCTGCCGGCGGCCGCACTTAAGGCAAGCGCCAGGCCGCGTGCACTGCGCCTGGTGTTCCTGCTACCCGCCGGCACCAACCGCTTCATCCGCATGCTCGGCGATTTCATCGACTTTTCAGAGGATGAGCTTGCGCCGTTCAACGTCAGATGCAGGCACGCGTTCATCGAGGGATTCAACCCGAACGTGCTGGCTGAAAGCCTGTTGCGCTGGGGCCACAATGCCGACGGCATCGCCTTCATGGCGCTGGAACACCCTGTCGTCCACGAGGCCGTGCGCAAGCTGGACCGGGCGGGTGTGCGCCTGGTGACGCTGATCTCCGATCTGTCACATGCACCACGCGCGGCGTACGTGGGGCTCGACAACCGTTCCGCCGGACGTACTGCAGGCTTGCTGCTGGGACGCCTGGCCGGTCCGTCGCACGGCAAGGTGGCACTGATTGCGGGCAGTCGCAGCTATCGCGCGCACGAGGAGCGCGAAGCCGGCTTCCTTCACCTGATGGAGGAGATGTTTCCCGGCCTCGAAGTGGTGGGCTTGCGGGAAGGTCAGGACGATGTCGAGACCAACTATCGGCAGACACGATCGCTGCTCAGGCGGCACGGCGAACTGGTCGGCATCTACAACATCGGCGGCGCATCCGAAGGCGTTGCGCGCGCGCTCAAGGAAGCCGGACGAAGCGGGCAGATCGTGTTCATCGCCCATGGCCTGACGCCAGACACGCGCGCCTACCTGATCGATGGCACACTCGACGCCGTGCTGACGCAAAGCCCGGGGACCGTGATCACCAATTGCGTGCGCATCTTCGACAACCTGCGCGCCGGCCGCGCGGCGCTCGTCGGCGTCGAGCCTGTGCGCATGAGCATCGTGATGCGCGAAAACCTTCCCTGAGGCGGCGCGCGGGCATGGTGTTCAGCTACATGCCGGCCCCTTTCTGCTTCGATCGCACCCTCTCGGCGCAACAAGTGCGCGAGACGGGCGTGCTGGATCTTTCGCGCCGGAAGCCACATCTGGTGCGCGGCGGCGACCGCTTTCTCGTGTGCGCGGTCGGCACAGCACACGCGCAGGAAACCGTGCGGATTGCCCTTTTCCACCCGACAATGTGTCGGCGCCAACAACGCAGCCGACTTGGTGCCTAATTCCGCGCGCGGGTGTTGTACGGGTACAGCCAGTAAAAACATCTTGGGGAAAAATTTGTCAGTACATCGTCCGGACGCTATGATGGAGGCTCTTTTCAGAAAAGAGTCCACCATGACCGCAGTTATTCATTCCAAATCCGTGCGCATTGATGTACGCGCCAGCGCGCCTGTGAAGCAACTACTGCAGGAGGCGGCGCGTGTGGCGCACAAGAATGTGAGCGAGTTTTTGCTCGATGCAGGCATCATCGCCGCCAATCAAACCCTGGCCGATCGCACCCGCTTTGAGCTCAGCGCCGAGAAGTGGCTGGCGTTTCAGACTGCTCTGGATAAGCCCGTGAGCGCCAAGTCTAAGCCTAAGCTCAAGAAGCTTCTGTCCGAGCCGGGGTTGCTTGGTTGAGTTCGCAGGCTTACGAGCCCGTTCGCAAGCTGGCCGGTTCTGACGCTGTTGAGTCCTTTGATTGTGGTCAGCCCGCACTGAATCAGTTTTTGCAGCGCTTTGCGCTGGTCAACCAAAAATCCAACAGCGCACAGACCTATGTGAGCTGCCATTCAGGGTCCGTCGTTGGGTTCTATAGCCTGGCCGTTGGCAGTGTCGAACCTGCAGCAGCGGCCCCACGCATGATCAAAGGTATTGCGCAGCACCCAGTGCCGGTGATGATTCTGGCCCGGCTTGCCGTGGATTTGCAGCACCAAGGAGCAGGACTTGGCAAAGCGCTGCTCAAGGATGCGCTGATGCGCACCGCGCAGGCTGCAGACATTGCCGGGATTCGCGCGCTACTGGTTCATGCCAAGGATGACTCGGCCAGACAGTGGTATCTCAAATGGGAGTTTGAATCCAGCGCCTCCGACCCATTTCACTTGTTCCTTTTGATGAAGGACATCAAGGCCCGCCAAAGCTTTCCACCCTTTCGGACTGACGGAGTATAGGAAATTCAAACCACTTTTTTCCTCACGCGCGACTGAATCGCCGGGGCCCAAAGCGGTGAATCGCGCGGTGTTTGGTGAACAAAGTATTTGGTGAACATCTCCCTCTGTTGCTGGTTTATCAGCCCCTGCGTCGGCCCGTCGAGGCTGATTTGGACGCCCCCCCTGAGCGCGATACGCGAGCGAGAGGCCACGCCGGATCGTCAGCCCCGCTGTTCAGCGGCCGCTCTTGTCTTGAATAATGGACCGTGCGCGCCGGGGTGGCGCGCAACACGGCTTTGCGCTCCAGTCCCATCCGGACACAAACGCGCGAACCACGATCGCGCGGCACCGCGACCTGGCAAGTAGTGTCCCGTCGAAGCGCGACACGCGGCACCACCATCATGGCGGCCGGCGACCCCATCGATTCGCTCTATATCGTCATTACAGGCCGGCTCAAGGTCATGATGAGCGATGCCGACGGCAAGGAAGTCATCCTCAGCATCCTGGGCTCGGGCGAATTTTTCGGCGAGATGGGGCTGATAGACGACAGTCCCCGCTCGGCCAGCGTCGTCGCCATGGAAACCTGCGAGCTGCTCTGCGTCAACAAGCGGGACTTCAACCGCTGCCTGGCCGAGAATTTCGACATGGCCATGGCCGTGATGCGCGGCCTGGTCAGGCGCCTGCGCGAGGCCGATCGCAAGATCAACAGCCTGGCGCTGCTTGACGTGTACGGGCGCGTGGCGCGCCTCCTGATCGACATGGCCGAGGATGTCGACGGGGAGAGGATCGTGACCAAGCGGCTGCCCAAGCAGGACATCGCGAAAATGATCGGCGCCTCGCGCAAAATGGTCAGCCGGGTCATGAAGGACCTGCAACTCGGAGGATTTATCGAGATGCGCGGTTCGTCGATCGTGCTGCGCGAATCGATCCT
>JANXRV010000042.1:0-9559 GCA_025356665.1 Pseudomonadota bacterium | reverse complement strand
CCTTGTCTTTGGTCTTGTTTTTGATCTTGTTTTTGATCTTGTTTTTGATCTGGTTTTTGATCTTGTTTTTGATCTTGTTTTTGATCTTGTTTTTGATATTGTTTTTGATCTTGTTTTTGATCTTGTTTTTGATCTTGTTTTTGATCTTGACCTCGGGGCCCCTGCGACGCCGCCGAGGTGCGCAGGGGAAGCGGGAGTTGTCCGGTCCCGTTGTCTGAGCCCCGCAGGGGCGAGTTCAGGGACCGGCCCGCTTGCCCGAGCAGCCGAGGGCACCCCGAAGGGGCGGTGTCGGGGGTGTGCTTTCTTTGCTTACGGTCTTCGACCGAAGGAAGTCCCCGGAGGGGATGCACAAGCAAAGAAAGTAAGTCGCCCCCCGCTAGGGGGCGAAACCACCCAACCAAAGAATAGCGACTACGCTAGCGCAGCGAAGAATCACCTCATTACAAGAGCCAGTCATTGCGACAGTAATCGCCCGGAAACCCGCGCCAGCCCGGCGTTTTCAGGCGATGGCATCAGCCGATCGCCTTCGCCGCCACCTCCGCTATCGCCCCGGCCGTCGTAATCCACACCGCCTCGCGCGCCGCCGCAATATGCGCCAGCGCGCGCCGCAACTCGCGCAGGCGAAAGGGCTGGCCGATGATGTAGGGGTGAAGCGCGATGCCCATGGCCAGCGGCTGGGCGTGCGACTGGGCGTGCATTTCATCAAACTGCGCGATGATCATGTCGGCGAATTCCGGCGCCGAGGCGCGCCGGCCGATAATGGTGGAACTGTCATTGAGTTCCTGCGGGTAGGGCAGGGCCAACAGCCGGCCCGCTCGCGTCTGCAGCCAGATCGGCTGGTCATCCGCGCACCAGTCAAGCACATAGTCGTAGCCGGCCTCTTGCAACAAGTCGGGTGTGCGCAGGCTTTCGGCTATCCACGGGCCGAGCCAGCCCAGCGGACGCTTGCCCTCGTGTTCTGCGATGCGCTGCGTCACCGCCTCGATCAGCGCGCGCTCAGCCGCCTCGCCCAGCGTGTCCTGGCGTTCAGAGTTGGTGCGGCCGTGACTGGCGACCTCGTCACCGCGGGCGCGAAACGCCGCCACTAGTTCCGGGCAGTGATCGTAGATGGTGCTGTTGAGCAGCAAAGTCACCGGCAGCTTCAGCTCGTCGAACAAGGCGAGCAGCCGCCAGGCGCCGACACGGTTGCCATAATCACGCCAGGAATAATTAAGCACGTCGGGCTCGGCGCCGCCGGGCACCAGCTCCTCGCGCAGGCCTTCGCCAAAGGCGTAGTGCTCAAGGTTGAGCGCGATGTAGACGGCGAGGCGTTTGCCGCCGGGCCAGCTGTAATCGGGCCGGCGGGTGATGGCCGAATAGGCGTAACGGCCGTGACTGGGGAGTATGGGGAGTATGGGGAGAGTCATTTCAAACGCGCCCTCATTGCGAGCGCAGCGCTTCCTGTCATTGCGAGCGCAGCGAAGCAATCTCGTCGCACCGGCGAAGGAACTCGCAACACCACGAGATTGCTTCGTCGCTGCGCTCCTCGCAATGACAGCTTTCCCGATGACAGCTTTCGCAATGACAGAGCTATCATGTGAATCGCTTCGCTATGGCCGCATCGACATTCACTAGCTCGCGTTTCCCCGGCGCGGCGTAACTGCCGCGCGTCGGCTTGGGCCAGCGCGCCCGCGCCAGCAATTCGGCCTGCGGCACGCCGGCGGCAATGCCGTCGAGAACCGGCACCGCCACGCGCGACTGGATGCGCGCCGCAACGCCCGCCATCACCGCCCCTATGAGGATCACCGTCTCGGCGAAGTCGCGTTCCACCAGCTCATTGGCCTGACGCACCAGCAAGGTTTCGAGTTCGTCATCGCTGCCCGGCCTGTAGGCGGCGACACTCTCCACCGTGCGCCAGCCGGCGATACGCGTAGACAGGCCATAGGAGGCGACCAGTTCTTCGTAAAGCGGACGGACGCGTGCGCCAAAAGTCACCAGGCCGATTTTGCCGCCCAGCATGCAGGCCGTCAGCAGCGCCGCCTCGGTCATGCCCACCACAGGAATATCCAGCAGTTCGCGCACACCGCGCAAGCCGGTGTCGTAGGACACAGCGATGACCACGGCATCGCAGCCGGTGGCGTGCTTTGCCGCCAAGGCAATAGTCGAATGATGGCCCATGGCCTCCTCGCTGCGCGTGCCCATGACGCGGGCGCCGAACTCGCCGCAGACGGCGAGAATTTCGGTGCCGGGCGAGGCGACGGCGCGCGCGCCGGCCGCCACCTTGTCGGTCACCACCTGCGAAGTGTTGGAATTAATCAACAGTATTTTCATGACCGTTCTCCCCCGGTTATTCGCGCTCAAAGTCCGCGCGACAAGGCCTGCTCTAGGTCGAAGGCTTCGCCCGGCGGCGCACGGTAATCGAGCGCGGCCTCAACGTGCTTGAGGTGTGCGCGCATGCGCCGCGCCGCGCGCTCGCCATCGCCCGCCTCGACCGCCTCGATCAGCTCGAGGTGTTCGCCGCGCGGGCACGCCGCCGCCTGCGGCGAATCGTAAAGAATAAGAATCAGGCTGGTCAACGATTCGAGTTCGAGCAGGGTGCGCGCCAGCACCGCGTTGCCGGCCATCTCGGCCAGCATAAGGTGGAATTCGCCGGTAAGGCGCACCATGGCGCGACGGTCCTGCGCGATACGCGCCGCCTCCTCCTGCGCCACGTGGCGCCGCAGCCTCGCCGCCTGCTCGGCGGTGACCTGCCCCGCAAGGCGCGCTACCAGCGCCGGTTCGATCAGGCGCCGCGCTTCAAACACCTCGCGCGCATCGGCCACGGTGGGACTGCTGACAAAGGCGCCGCGGTTGGCCACCGGCGTGACAATGCGGTCATGCGCCAGGCGCGACAAGACCATGCGGATCTGGGTGCGGCTGACGCCGAAAATGGCGGCGAGCCGCTCCTCGCCCAATTTGGTGCCTGGCGGCAAACGATGCTCCAGAATGGCGCGCAGGACGCGTTCGAAAATTTCCTCGGTCGTGGGCGCGTGACCGCCGCGCCGCGCCGCGCCAAACGCGGCGTCGGCGTCGGATTTAGCCGGCTTCAAGGCGACACGCCGTACCGGAGCTGGCTTCATGGATGATTTGTGCAATTTACGTAAGCGTCTTGTTTGGACACAATTTTTACCGCTTTGTACAGGCATCCACCATGGCTGCCGGGGCCATTCCGAAATCGATACCCAGACACGCATTTGCCATTTTGGATCCAATTTATTGTATTCTTTGCATCCAATTTAAGCTAGTGACTAGGCACTTGGAACGGTTCATGCTGAGGCTCATGCTGAAAAGGTTTCATTCCCGGCCCGGGTCGGGCGACATCCACAACGAGGAGGTTTTGTCATGAAGCGTCTCACCCTGTCCCTGCTTGCCGCAATGCTTGCGGCCGGCCTCACCGCGCTAGCCACTCCCGCCGCGGCCCAGGAACGCCTGCGCATCGCCGGCAATTTCACGCTGGATCATTCTTCCACGCTGGCCATAGAGCAGTTCAAAAAGGAAGTGGAGACGGCGAGCAAGGGCACCCTGATCATCGAGACCTTTCCCAATATGCAATTGGGTGGCGCTCAGGAAAACGTCACACAGACGCGCGCCGGCACCATCGCCATGACCTGGGTCGGCATGGCCTTCCTGTCGCGCACGGTGCCCGAACTGGAGGCGGTCAGCCTGCCCTTCATGTTTCCATCGCGCGAAGTCGCCTACAAGGTCATGGACGGCCCGATGAACGATGTGCTCTCGCAAAAACTCGCTGACAAGGGCTTTGTTTCCCTTGGCTACATGGAGCTCGGCTCGCGTCAGGTCACCAACAGCCTGCGCCCGATCAAGGCCATGGCCGACCTCAAGGGCATGAAAATCCGCCTGCAGCCGAACGAAACACACCTCGCCACATTTCGTGCCCTTGGCGCCAACCCGCAGGCCATGGACATCCGGGAGGTTTATTCGGCCCTGCAGCAAAAGGTGATCGACGGCGCCGAGAACCCCTACAACCTGAACCTCGCCAGCCGTTTCTTTGAAGTACAGAAGTACCTTTCCAACACCGGCCACTTTTTTGACTTCATCGCCGTGGTGGGCAACAAGAAAATCATCGATGGCCTGAAACCAGAGCACCAGAAAATTCTGCGCACGGCGATGAACAATGCCGTGGCATGGCAGCGTTCGATCGCAGCAAAATCCGATATCGACGCGCTCGAGGAATTGAAGAAAAAAGGCATGCAGTACGACGCCATGCCCGCCTCTGAGCGTGAACTGATGCGCAAGGCAACCGAGGGGGTGGTCAACGATGTGCGCAAGCGCATCGGTGCCGACATCGTCGACCGCGCACTGGCCGAAGTGGCCAAAGCGTCCAAGTAACTTCCGGAAACTGCTGGAAAGGGGCGGCACGATGACGACACCCGAGGAAGACCTGGTCGCACTGCAAGGGTCGCCGGTGTTGCCGCACGTGCGCGGCAAACTCCACCCGCTGGTCGCCGCCCTCGAACAGATCGACCGCGTGGCGCAGGTGTTCCTGATGGCGCTGATGACCGTGATCATCACCGTCGTCTCCGCCCAGGTATTCCTGCGCTACCTCTTTAACAGTTCGATCGGCTGGGCGGACGAAGTGTCGCGCCTTGCCTTTGTCTGGTCGATATTCATTGCTATCCCGCTAGGGGTACGCGAGGGGCTGCACATCGGCATACAAATCGTGACCGTGCGTCTGCCCGAACTGGTCCGCGAAACCCTCGCCCGCGCTACGGCTGCGGCTGGCGTGGTGCTGATGCTGATGGTTGCCTACCAGTCGGTGATCATCGCCTGGGACCAGTGGGATGAAAAAATGTCCTCCGTCAACATGAGCGCCGCAATGTTTGTCGTTGCGGTAACGGTCGGCTGCACCTACTCGGCGCTGTGGCTGGCCTGCATCGCGCTGACCGGGAAATCCTATTCCACCGGCCTGGTGGGCGTCGAGTGAGGACACTGGCATGAGCCTGCTCGTAATGGGAACCTTCGTGGTCATCGCCCTGCTGGGCATGCCCCTGGCTTTTTCGCTAGGCGCCGCTGCGGTGGCCGGCCTTGCCGCATCGAGCGTGCCCTTCAACCTGTTGCCAACGCGCATGGTCAACGCGCTCGATTCATTTCCCCTGCTTTCCATCCCGCTGTTCATGGCTGCAGGCGAACTGATGATCAAGGCCGGCATCATGGAGCAGCTGATCAGCTTCTCCAACGCCTTTATCGGCCGCGTGCGCGGCGGCCTGGCGCAAGTGGCCATGATCGCCGGCGCCATTCTCTCCGCAGTTTCCGGTAGCGCGGTCTCGGACGCCAGCGCCCTCGCCTCGACGCTGCATCCGTCCCTCAAAAAAAAATACGGCGCGGGTTTTTCCGCCGCGGTGATTTCAGCCTCGGCCAACCTCGGCCCCATCATCCCGCCCTCGGGCGCGATGATCGTTTATGCATTCATGGCCGGCCCTTCGGTTTCCATAGGCGCACTGTTCATGGCCGGCATGATTCCGGGCATCCTCATCACCGTCATTTTCATGTTCCAGTGCTGGTGGATAGCGAAAAAGAACAACTACCCGGTCGAGGGTGAACCCGTCACGATCAAGAACATTGTGATACAGACAAAGCGCTCGTTCTGGACGCTGATGATGCCGGTGGTTTGCATAGGCGGCATTGTCGGGGGCGCGTTTACCGCCACGGAGGGTGCGGCCATTGGCGTGGTGCTGGCGCTGATCGTCGGTTTCCTGGTAACGAGGACGCTCAAGGTATCGGATCTGCCGATGGTGCTGCTGCGCTCGGCCCTGATGTCGGGCGTAGTCGGCGCGATGATCGCGTTTGCCTCCATCGTCACCTACCTGCTCACCATCGACATGCTCCCGCTGCATCTGTCCGAATGGATGCGCTCAGTTACCACCAACCCCATCGTCTTCAACCTGCTGGTCGCCGCGGTGCTGGTTGTGGTGGGCACATTCCTTGAATCCAACGCCGCCTACATCATGCTGGTGCCGCTGCTGCACCCCATCGCCCTCTCCTATGGCCTCGATTCAACGCACTTCGCCTTCCTGTTTATCCTCAACCTGGTCATCGGCATGATCCATCCGCCGGTGGGCGTGGTGCTGTTCGTCGTATGCGGCATGACCGGCGTAAAAATGGGCGAGTTGTTCAAGCACGTGCTGCCTTTTGTACTGTCGATGTACGCGGTGCTGCTGCTATGCATGTTCTACCCCCCTATCGTGACCTGGCTGCCAAAGGTCCTCGGCTACTGAGCGAACCCGCCGGCGCAACCGGCGCGCGGTACCCCGACGCCCTCCGGCGATACAATCCACGGCCATGAATCCCCGCGAATACTTCGACAGCCACACGCGTTTCCTCGGCGTGATCACGCCATCGGGCAACACCGTGGTCGAGCGCATCACGCTGGCCGTGCTGCGCTGTTTTCCAGAGGTCTCGGCGCATTTTTCGCGCACCCCGGTGTTCGGCTCGGTCGATCCCTTTCCCGATGGCTACGACACCGAAGGCATGCTCGCCGCTGCCCGCTTGCTGGCGCACGCCGCGCCCGATGTGTTGGTCTGGAACGGCAGCAAAGGCGGCAGTATCGACTTCGAGCTGGACCGCGATTTTGTCGCCGCGGTCAAGGCCGAGACCGGCATCGCCTGTACCACTTCCACACTGGCACTCGATGAGGCGCTGAAAAAAACCGGCGTGACACGTTACGCGCTGGTCTCCCCCTATGACGCCCTTTACCAGAACAAGATCATCAAGACCTTTTCCCGCGAGGGCTACGAATGCGTCGCCAGCGCGTATGCGGACCTGCGCGACAACCTGTCCTTTGCGCGTGTTGCCGCCGCGGACATCGCAACGATGTTGCGTACCGTGGCCGCCGCCAAACCACAGGCCATCGTCACCTTTTGCACCAACTTCCCCGCCGGCATCGTCGTGGCCGACATGGAGGCCGAGCTGGGCATCCCGATTTACGACTCGACCGTGCTGCCGGTCTGGAAAGCCCTGAAAATGACCGTCATCGATACCCGCCGCGGCCGTGCCTGGGGCCGGCTTTTCGAACTCTAGACGCCGTAACGCAAACACCGCTTCCATCTTCGCGCCCCCATGACTGAACGCCTGATCATCCGCAACGCCCGCGTACTCGCCATGGACGAGGCTGGTCACGACTGGCCGGATGCGGACATCGTCATTGAAAACGGGCGCATCCGCGCCGTCGGACCCAGTGTCGACGCGGGCACGGGCACCGCGACCGGCGATGCACGGGTGATTGACGCGAAGGGCATGCTCGCCCTGCCGGGGCTCATCAACGCGCACTTCCATTCACCCGGCAACCTGATGAAAGGCACGCTGGACGGCCTGCCGCTGGAACTGTTCATGCTCTACGAGGTGCCGCCCCTCGCCGAAGCCGGCGATGCCGCGCGCGTGGCCTATGTGCGCACCATGCTCGGGGCCATCGAAATGCTCGAGCGCGGCATCACCAGCGTGCACGACGATGCCTTTCATGTTCCGCTTGCCACACGCGAAACAGTGGACGCCATCATGCAGGCCTACGCCGATTGCGGCATGCGTGCCACCGTGGCCATAGACCAGCCCAATATCATCGAGTACGAAAAATATCCCTTCCTCAAGGATTTGCTGCCCGCAGCCGAGCGCCGCGCCATGGAAAGCGCGCCGCGGCAAAGCGCCGGGGAACTGCTCGCGCTCTACCAACACCTCATCGCGCGCTGGCACGGTGCGGAAAACGGGCGCCTGTCGGCCGCCGTGTCCTGCTCTGCCCCGCAGCGCGTGACAGAGCAGTATTTTCGCAGCCTGTCGTCCCTGAGCAAACAGCACAAGCTGCCCTTCAACATCCACATCCTCGAGACCAAGTTGCAACGCGTGTTGGGCGAGGACAAGTTCGGCAAGTCACTGGTGCGTTATGTGCACGAACTGGGGCTGCTGGACGAAAACATGATGGTCATCCACGCCATCTGGGTCGATGACGCTGATATCGCGCTGCTCGCCGCCTCCGGTTGCACCGTGGCGCACAACCCGGTTTGCAACCTGCGCCTTGGCAGCGGCGTAATGCCTTTTTACAAGATGCGTGCCGCCGGCGTGCCGCTGTGCCTGGGCACCGACGAGGCCACGGTGGACGACAGTACCAACCTGTGGCTGGCGGCCAAGACCGCGGCGCTGCTGCACACACTGGGCACGCCCGAATACCGCGACTGGCCCGGCGCAAACGAAATCCTGCACATGCTGTTCGCCGGTGGCGCGCGCGCCTTGCGCCAGCCCGAAACGCTGGGCCGTATCGCCGCGGGCTGCGCCGCCGACGTGATCCTGCTCGACCTCGACACCGCCGCCTTCACGCCGCTCAACGACCTCACCCGCCAGCTGGTGTTTTGCGAGGACGGCAGCTCGGTGCGCACGGTGATCGTCAACGGGCGCGTGGTGTGCGAAAACGGGCGCATCACGACGGTCGACGCCAAGGCCCTGCGCGCCGAGGCGCGCGAACTCGTCGCCCGCTGCAAGCCGCAAACCGACCGCGCGCGCGCGCAGGCGGCGCGACTGGAACCTTACTACCGCACCATGGTGCTGCGCGCCGCCGCGCGCGATGTCGGCTTTAACCGCTGGCTGCCGCAAAACGACTAGAATCACGCCGTACTCAAACCCGACTGAAAAGAACCGACCGATGAACAGAACCCTGCTGGGCATGCTGACGCCTTCTTCCAATACCGTGCTCGAACCGGTCACCACCGCCATGGTCTCTGGCGTACCGGGCACCAGCGCCCACTTCGGCCGCTTTCGCGTCACCGAGATCGCACTGTCCAAACAGGCGCTGGCGCAATTCGACAACAGCGAAATCCTGCGCGCCGCGGAACTGCTGTCCCACGCCAAGGTCGGCGCCATAGGCTGGAACGGCACCTCCTCGGGCTGGCTGGGCTTTGAGGCCGACGAAAAGCTGTGCGCCGATATCACCGCCGCCACCGGCATCCCCGCCTGCACCTCGGTACTGGCGCTGAATGAAATTTTCACCCTGACCGGCGTGACCAAATTCGGCCTGGTCACCCCTTACACCGACGACGTGCAGGCGGCGATCATAGGCAATTACGCCAAATCAGGATTCGAATGTGTCGCCGAGCGCCACCTGCTGCGCCGCGACAACTTCAGCTTCTCCGAAGTCACGGACGATCAGATACGCACCATGGTGCGCGACGTGGCCAAGGCCAAACCGCAGGCGATCACCATTTTTTGCACCAACCTGCGCGGCGCGCCGCTGGTCGAAGAACTCGAAAAAGAAACCGGCATCCCGATCTACGACACCATTTCCACGGTGGTCTGGAAAGAACTGCGCCTATGCGGCGTCGACCCCAAGCTCGTCAAAGGCTGGGGCCGGCTGTTCCGTGAAGTGGCCTGAATACACGACAGTGGCTGGAAAGACGCTACTGGTGCAATGGGATGGACCCCTCCTCACCTAATCGGCATCAAAGTGCCAGACTGGAAGTGGTATCCACCAGTCGATAGAGAGGAGAGGTCCACATGAAGCTTATTCGAATCGGGGTTGATTTGGCAAAGGACGTGTTTCAGGTGC
>JANXRV010000017.1:0-17275 GCA_025356665.1 Pseudomonadota bacterium | reverse complement strand
TGGGTCTTGGGTCTTGGGTCTTGGGTCTTGGGTCTTGGGTCTTGGGTCTTGGGTCTTGATCTCAATCGTAGTGCTTATCTGCGCGAGCCTATGAAGATTCATACTTTCGTCAGTCACAAGGCCCTGGCAGCGGTATTTTTGTTTGGCGTGGCGCTGCCGGCGCTGGCACAAACCCCGGCGACGCCTGCAAGCCAGGCGAAACCGCAGACGAAACCGCAGACGCAACCTGACACGAAACAGCAGCAGCGTATCGATGACAGGCGCTGGAATGAGCTTGCCGACCAGGCGGATGCATTGCTGGGCAAGGGGGATTTTTCGCAGGCAGAGAGTGTGTCGCGCGAGCTGGTGGCCGAGGGATTGCGCCTATTCGGTGACACGCATGCCAACACTGCGGTGAGTTACACCAGCCTTGGCACCTCGCTGTTGCGCCAGGGCAAGTACGGCGCCGCGGAAACGGAATTGCGCCGCGCGCTGGCGGTTTATGAACAGCGTTCCGGGCCCGATAGCACCAATGCGGCCTCAGCCTTGAACAACCTGGCGCTGGCGCTCGAGCGTAGCGGCGATTTTGCCGGTGCCGAGTTGCTGCTGCGGCGCTCGCATCGCATCCTGGAAAAAGCGCTGGGTGCGAATAACCCGGACACCGCGGTAACCTTGTCCAACCTGGGTCGCGTGCTGGACAGCCAGGGCAAATTCGGCGCCCAAGCGGGGCTTGGCGCCGCTGCCCTGCCGGCGGGGGCGGGCAAAGCCGGTGCTGCGCCGGCCACGACTGGCGCCGACAATCACCTGCAGTTGGCGGCGCGTGCGAATGAATTGATGAGCCAGGGCCAGTACCAGGAGGCCGAGGCACTACAGGCGCGCGTGGTGCTTATTCTTGAACGCACGCTCGGCGCGGAGCATCCGCAGACCCTGACCAGTCGCTCCAACCTGGCCAACGTGCTGTTCTTGCAAGGCCGGGCCGCCGATGCCGAGGTGCTGCATCGCAGGGTTTTGGCGTCGCGCGGAAAAGTGCTGGGCCCGTCGCACCCCGATACCGCGACCAGCCTCAACAACCTCGCCAACACCCTGCAGCAGCAGGACAAGGACACGCAAATGCTCCCCTCGGCGCAGCGCGCGGCGAGCGCGCCCGGCGCCATCGCATCCGAGGTGGAGAATTTGTATCGGCGCGCCTTGAACATCCAGGAGACGGTGCTCGGGCCGGACCATCCGGCTCTTGCCAACACCCTGGCCAACCTTGGCAGCTTGCTCGACCAGCGCGGCCGCTACGGCGAATCGGAGCCGATGCAGCGCCGCGCCGTGGATATTTTCGAACGCGCGCTCGGGCCCTTGCATCCGGACACGGCGGCGTCCCTTACCACGCTGGCCTTGTCGCTCGATCGGCAGGGCAAGCTGGTCGATGCCGAGGCGATCTACATCAAGGCGGTGGAAACGGCACGCCGCGCCGGCAACCCGCGCATTCTGCTGCTCAACGCCAGCCGCCTTGGCTTCTCTCTGGCCAAGCGCGGGCGTTACCGCGAGGCGCTGCCGTTTTATCGCGAGTCGGTGGAAACGCTGGACGCGCTGTATGCGCGCACGCGCGGCCTGTCCGATGAGACGCGCCAGGCCTTCATCGGGCAGTTTAGTAACATTTACCGCGAGACCATACGGCTGTTGCTCGAATTGCATCGCGGCGCGCCGCAGGGTGGCTTTGACAGCCAGGTGCTCGAAATTGCCTCGCGCAACCAGAGCCGCGTATTTACCGAAATGATGCGCCAGGCGGATGTGGCGCGTTTTTCCAGCGCGCCCGGATTCTTGTTGTTGCGCGACCGGCGCAACCAGTTGCGTGAGCGCATCGACAGCCAGCGCCAGACCCTGGTCACGGTGCCGCCCTCGCTTGCCAATGCCGAAGCGCGTCGTGCGGAACTGGCCGGCCAACTGGAGGGCTCGGAGAAGGAGCTCAAGGTCGTCGAAGACCAGTTGTGGCAGCGCTACCCGCGTTTTCAGGAGCTGACCAATCCGCGTCCGGTGACGCTCGCTGATCTGCAGCAAAAGCTGCTCAAGCCCGGCGAGGTCTTGCTCTCTTATGTGCTGCTGCCAAACGAGGTGGCGATATTTGCGGTGACGCGCGAGCGCTTCAAGCTGGCCAATCTGCCGGTCAAGCGCGACGATGTGGCCAGGCGTGTCCTGGGATTGCGCCGCGCCATGGAGAAAGTGTCCGCCGGTGAGTCGGTACTGTTCCTGCGTGACATAGATCCGGCCGCGCTTAACACGCTGTATCGGGATCTGATCGCGCCGGTGGCCGACATGATGGCCGGCCAGGACAAGGTGTTGTTTGTCGGCGACGGCCCGCTGCTGACCCTGCCCATGGAAATGCTGGTGACGCGTTGGAACGGCAACGACCAGCAGGCCTTCCGTACGGCGCGCGCCGCCGCCGATGGCAGCGAAGCGAGGCCGTTCCTGGCCGAGTATGGATCGCTCGAATACCTCGGCAAGCAGGCGCGGTTTGCCTACCTGCCCAGCCTCTCCGCGCTGACCTCGCAGCGCTTGTATCCCAAGCCGGCAGGCAAGGCCCAGCGCACCTTCCTTGCCTTTGCCGACCCGGAATTTTCCGCGCCGGCCGGGTCAAGCAAGACTTACCCGCCTTTGACGCGTGCTTTGTTTGAGGCCTTGGGCAGTAATTTCCCGCGTAAGAGTGACGGCAGCCCGGACGTGCCGCGCCTGCAGGAAACCGCCGACGAGGCGCGGGAGATCGCCACCATCCTCGGCGGCGAATCGAAACTGTTTATCGGTGAAAATGCGCAGGAAAAAAGTGCCAAGGGTGCCGAGTTGAAAAATGCCCAATACGTGTTGTTTGCCACCCACGGCTTTCTTGGCGGTGATTTCCTGCAGGTGGCCGATGGGGCGGAAGCCTCCGCGCCGCGGCCCAAAAGCACGGCGCAACCGGCGCTGGCCTTGTCGCTGGTGGGCGATCTTCAGGGTGAGGACGGCATGTTGACGATGAAAGAGGTGATCGAGGACGTCGAGCTGGATGCCGACCTGGTCGCCTTGTCGGCCTGCAACACTGCCGGTGAAACGGCGCAGGCGAATAATGGCGAGGGGTTCGCCGGGCTTACCCGTGCCTTCATGTATGCCGGCGCGCGCAGCCTGCTGGTGTCGCACTGGAGTGTGGACAGCCTGTCGACGCAGGCGCTGATGACGGCGGCATTTCGCAATATTCGCGCCGGTAGCGGTGCCATGCAGGCGGTCAGTGATGCAGAGCGCGGGCTTCTTGGCGGACGCTTCAACAACGGTCCCTATCACTTCTCGCGCAGCAATCCGTTTTTTTGGGCGCCGTTTGTCTACGTGGGCGACTGAGCCGCAGCCGACCGGTATGACGCTGACTGACAAGGGCGCGCACAGAAGGCCGGCTGCGGGATAATACGATCTGACGGCCGGGGTGGGCGGCTGGGCGGCTGTCCGGCCGGGCTGGCGTAACCGTCGATACAGTGCGGATGATGTGACAAAAATGTCATCAAAATAAGCTTGGAAAGTCCGATTGGCGCGGGTTTTGTGAAAGTAATTCTATTAAATTCTGGTCTGGTAACGGGGTTGTTTGGGGATGACAGAAAATCGCGCGTTGTTTGGCATGGCGTTATGGCGCAGGTTGCTGCGCCACTTTGGCGTGCCGCTGCTCGCCTGTCTCATCGCCGGGGCGATTGCACAGACCAGCTGGCTGCAGTCGCTGGAGAACGTTTACTACGATTATTGGCATGTGTTCGCCGGTGTGCGCTACGCGCCGCAGCACGCGGCGGTGGTCTCGATAGACGACGACACCCTCGATGCGTTAAAAGACGACCCGCTGGCGTTCTGGGCGCCGCATTTTGGCAAGGCCATGGATGTACTGGGCAAGGTCGGCGTCAAGGCCGTGGGGCTCGATTTCATTTACCAAATCAGTGCCGAGAACTGGCTGAAAAAACTCAAGCTCCCGGACAGCGAAATCAGTCGCAACTACGACTCTCCGCTGCGTGCTGCGCTGGCAAGCGGCGACAAGATACTGATCACCCATATGGTCGAGTTGCGTAACGGCGAGTTGTCCTTGCTGCTGCCGCCGCAGGATCATCTTATTTTGCTGCCGCGCGGCATCAACGACCTTGGCATCGCCAACCTGCATCCTGACGATGACAAGCATGTGCGGCGCTTTTATCCGGTGATGATCGCCGACCCGGCGTTTCCCGGTATCGGCTTTGGCACCCAGCTGGCGCTGCGCGCCGCAGGCCAGGATCCGACGCTGCCTGAGTGGACGGTCGCCGGAGTGAAGCTCAGTCGTGAGCTGGGCAAGCGCTGGATAGGCTATACCGGCCCGCCGGGCACCATTCCGACCGTGTCGATGAACCTGTTGTTGCAGCCCGATGCGCTGGGAAATCCCCTGGTCCAGGCCTTGAAGGGCAAGGTGGTGATCCTGGCGGCCAACAACGCCGGGACGTCGGACCGGCATTTCACGCCTTATTCACGCGGCGCCCATGCCGACCAGATGGCCGGGGGCGAGATCCACGCCAATATTGTCGAGACCATTCTGTCGGGGCATTACCCCAATGTGCCCCCCTTGTGGTGGCGCATGGCCTGCATCTATGTCTTGCTGGTGCTGGCGACCGTCCTGTTTTTGCGTTTGACGCCCGAGCGCGCGGCGCTCGCCGGCGTGATCATCGCCTTTAATTTGCCCATACCGGCTTTTCTGTTTTTCCTCAAGGATGTGGTGCTGCCGGTGGCTGAGCCACAGGTCGGGCTGGCGGTGGCGTTTTTGATCACCCTGGGCCTGCGCCTTACCGGCGAAGAGCGGCAAAAGGCGCAACTGCGGCAGATGTTCGGACGCTATGTGTCGGATGATGTCGTCAAGCTGCTGACCGAGGGCGAGCGGCCGGACCTGTCGGGCGAGGAGCTGGAGGTCACGGTGCTGTTCTCGGATATCCGCAACTTCACCACCATCTCGGAAAAACTGTCCCCGCACGAAGTGGTGGAGATGCTGAACGCCTATTTCAGCCTGACTTGCGAGCCCATCCTGCAGCAGGGGGGCATGGTGAACAAGTACATCGGCGACGCGGTGATGGCAATTTTCGGCTCGCCCGTGCGCCATCCCGACCACGCGCGCCGCGCGCTGATTGCGTCTATCGGCATGGCCAAAGAGGCGGAAGGGTTTCGCGACTGGATGAAACAGCGCTTTCCCGATCGCGGCCTGCCCGAGTTCGGCATCGGCATCGGCATTCACACCGGCCTGGCGGTTATCGGCGATATCGGCTCGGTCAAGCGCACCGAGTTCACCGCCATCGGTGACACGGTCAATGCGGCATCGCGCCTTGAAGGGGTAACCAAGGAGCTGCAATGCGTCATTGCGGCGAGCGCCGCGACGCTCAAGGCGGCCGGACCCGGGGTCAACACCGGCAAGTGCGAAACCGTTACGGTAAAAGGACGCGCCGAGCCCCTGCTGGTGTTCGAAATCACCGGCATAGACAAGGGGCCGCCGCTTGCGGCGGGGGATCAACCGATCAACTGAAAAACGGAGTTCAAGCCGATGTTTGATTTTTTGAAACATGCCGGGTGGGTTTTGGGGGCGGTGCTTTGGCTGAGCGCGTCGGCGGCTGCGGCACAGGGGGCCGATGTTGGTTTGGTCAGCCAGGTGAAGGGGGAGGTGAGTTACTCCGCAGAGGGCGGCGGTGCCGGCAAGGCCCGGGAGTACATGCGGGTGCGCGAGGCCGACCGCTTCGTGTTGCCGGCGGGCGCCACCCTGCGGGTGATATTTTTACAAAGCGGACGGCAGGAAACATGGAGCGGGCCGGCCAGCATGCGACTTGGCGCCAGCGCGGGCGAGATGATTTCGGGCAAGGCGCCGGAGGTGGCGCAATTGCCGCCGACCGTGCCCCAGCGCATTGTGCGCACCCCGGATATGTTCCAGCAGGCACACATGGCGCGGCTGGGTGGCATCAGCGTGCGCGGCGCTCCGCTGCGGCCGCATGTGCTCTCGGCCGAGGATCAGGCCGAGCTCATCGCAGCCCGCGACCTCTACCAGCAGTTGCGCACAAGGCAGTCGGGCGACGACATCACGGCGCAATTGTATTTTGCCTTGGTGCTGAGCGATCACCTGCAATTCGACGAGCTGAAGCGCGTGGCCGACGAGATGCAGGCTTTGCAACCGCAAAATGCCGATGTGCAGTCTCTGGGCCTGTGGGCGGAGGAACGACTTAAACGCGGGCGTTAAGGCGCGCTAGTCACCTTAGTCACTCAAAGGCCTGCTTTGCGTGCACTAATTGGCAGTCTGACGGCGGAAAAGTACGCTTGCGTGATAAATTCACTGTGCAGAGGGGGCTTCCGTGCCTATGCTTGAATCACATTCATGGCGTATGAGGGAGTGGGAATATGAAGACGATGAAGACAGCTTTTAGTGCGGCTCTTTTCGGGGCGGCGATCATGGTCGGTGGCGCACAGGCGCAATCGCCCGATGTCGGGCTTGTGAATATGCTCGCGGGCGAGGTGTCCTACGCCAGCGAGGGGGCGGCTGCCGCCAAGGTGCAAGCGTTCATGAAGGTGCGTGAGGGAGACCGTTTTACAGTTCCCGCAGGGGGGGCGGTGCGCGTGGTCTATTTTCAGGGCGGACGGCAGGAAACCTGGAAAGGGCCGGCAAGCTTCAAGGCCGGCGCCCGGCAGGGCGAGGGCGGTACGCCGACGGAAGTGACGGTGCTTCCCGCCAGCGTGCCGCAAAAAATCGCCCAGGTTCCCGAACTGATCCAGATCGCCAAGCTGGGCCGCTCAGGCGGCGTGGCGGTACGCGGCGCAGCCAAGGCGCCGCGCCTGAGCGCCGAGCAGCAGGCCGAGGTCAAGTCCGCCAAGGACACCTATGGCAAGCTGCGCTCGCAGCTTGGTGCGGACGACATCACGCCCGAGCTATACCTGTACAGCGTGCTGCAGGATTACCTGCTTTACGATGATATGCGGCCGGTTGTCGACGAAATGAGCAAACGCCAGCCCAATAGCACCGAGGTGCAGGAACTCGCCGCGTGGGTGAAAAGCCGTACGCAAAATTAATACCGTGCTTAGCATATTGCAGCAGCAGCGTTTTTAGCGGCAAATCAAGGTGGGTTTAACGGGCGCTTCGGCGCCCGTTTTGTTTGGGCGACGAAGCGTCCGCGTAAAATCGCCTGCGCTTCGGCGCCCGTTTTGTTTGGGCGACGAAGCGTCCGCGTAAAATCCCTGCGTTTCGGCGCCCGTTTTGTTTGGGCGACGAAGCGTCCGCGTAAAATCGCCTGCGCTTCAGCGCCCGATTTTTTATCTGTTTGGGCGATGAAGCGTCCGGGTAAAATCGCCTGCGCTTCGGCGCCCGATTTTTTATCTGTTTGGGCGATGAAGCGTCCGCGTAACATCCCATGCGCTTTGGCGCCTGCCTCAATAGGATAGGCTATACCCATGTCATGGGATATTTTTTGCGCTGTTGTTGATAATTTTGGCGACATTGGCGTGAGCTGGCGGCTTGCGCGGCAGCTCGCATCCGAGCAGGGTGCGCGGGTCCGCTTGTGGGTCGACAATCTGCACAGCTTTCAGGCCTTGTGCCCGCAGCTTGATGTGCTGGCGCCGGTGCAAACGCTGCACGGCATCGAGATCCGGCATTGGACGCCGGAGTTTGCCGCAGTGGAACCGGGTGATGTTGTGCTTGAGGCCTTTGGCTGCCCTCTGCCTGAAGCCTTTGTTGCAGCGATGGCCTTGCGCACGCCGCGTCCGGTCTGGATCAATCTTGAATACCTCAGCGCCGAGGACTGGGTAGAGTCGCATCACGCGCTCGCGTCACCCCATCC
The DNA here is from genome assembly GCA_025356665.1 of Pseudomonadota bacterium. Taxonomy (GTDB): domain Bacteria; phylum Pseudomonadota; class Gammaproteobacteria; order Burkholderiales; family SG8-39; genus CAITSH01. The sequence goes on along the minus strand of JANXRV010000017.1, from coordinate 9,482 downwards.
GCGCCTGCCGCTGGTGAAATATTTCTTTTTCCCCGGATTCACCGCGCGCTCCGGTGGCTTGCCGATCGAGCGCGATCTGGCACCCCGGCGTGACGCTTTTCAGGCCGATGCGACGGCGATCGCTGCATTCCGGGTAGCGATCGGCGCGGCGCCGGCGGAGTCGGGGGTGTTGAACGCCTCGTTGTTTTGTTACGCGCATGCGCCCCTTGCCGAACTGCTCGACACCTGGGGCAACGGTGCCATTGGCGTAGATTGCCTGATGCCGGCTGGGGCGGGGCTGGAGCGCATCAGGTCGCTTACCGGCGCCGCGCTGCGGCCGGGCGAAGCGTGGCGACAGGGGCGGCTTCGATTGCAGGCCGTGCCTTTTCTCGACCAGGACGGCTATGACCGCCTGCTCTGGGCGAGCGACCTGAACTTTGTTCGCGGTGAAGATTCGTTTGTGCGCGCGCAACTGGCCGCCCGCCCTATGGTCTGGCAGCCTTATCGGCAGGAAGAGGGCAGCCATCTGGTGAAAATGCAGGCCTTTCTCAGCCGCTATTGCCTCGGTATGGACGCCGCGCAGGCCGCATCGGTGCGCGGATTTTGGGCGGCTTGGAATGGCCCCTGCGCGGGCGACGTTGCTTGGGCGGGGCTCTGGGCATCGGTTTTGGCGGTTCGCCCGGCTTGGGGCGATTCGGCGCTAGCCTGGGCGGGTGTCCTGGGCGGCGCTCCGACTCTGGCTGATAATCTGGCGCTGTTTTGCCAAAATAAGTTAAAATAGCAGGCTTTTCAGGCTCTTAAACCTTAACTTTTCCCCAGGCCAGTCTTATGAAAATCGCACAGGAACTCCGCGCCGGCAACGTCATCATGCTGGGCACCGAACCGATGGTCGTCCAGAAAGCGGAATTCAGCAAATCCGGGCGCAACGCATCTGTGGTGAAGATGAAAATGCGCAACCTGCTCACCGGCGCACCGGCAGAGAGCGTTTATCGTGCCGACGACAAGTTTGACATGGTCGAACTCGAGCGCAAGGACGTGACCTACTCCTATTTTGCCGATCCGCTCTATGTGTTTATGGATGGCGATTACAACCAGTACGAAATCGAAAAAGAAAACATGGAAGATGCGCTGCCCTACCTCGAGGAGGGGCTGCCTTGTGAAGTGGTGTTCTACGATGGCAAAGCGATTTCAGTGGCACTACCCAACACTGTGGTGCGTGAGATTGTTTACACCGAACCGGCCGTGCAGGGGAATACTTCGGGCAAGGTGCTCAAGCCGGCCAAGCTCAAAACCGGCTTTGAGTTTCAGGTGCCGCTGTTTTGCGCCACTGGCGACAAGATTGAAATTGACACGCGCACAGGCGAATATCGCAACCGTGTAAAGGGCTGATGCCCGGTTCCAGCCGGTCTGGAACAGCGGTTTTTACCTAAAAGCGGCGCCTTTGGGCGCCGCTTTTTTGCTTTTTTGCCCTGTGGTGGCACACGCGGGTTTGCGCGTAAGTCTGGAAAATCCGGAAAAATCGTGTCAGGACAGATGCTTGGAGCCGGTATCCGCGCCGGTCAGCTGCAAAAACAGGCAATTTGACCGATGCCGAGGAAACGCGTATAACGCGCCCTAGGTGTTTAGTTTCAAGTCTATAAAGCCTGCATTCTAAAATGTTCGTTCTTTAGCGCCTTGAGATTCAAACATGACGCGGGATGGTCCCGCAATTTCTCAAGTGATAGTGAAAGGAACGCAACATGGCAACAGGTACCGTTAAGTGGTTCAATGATTCCAAAGGCTTCGGCTTCATCACCCCGGACGGCGGCGGTGAAGACCTCTTCGCTCATTTCTCCGAAATCAGCATGGCCGGCTTCAAAACCCTGAAAGAGGGTCAGAAGGTGTCATTCGATATCGTCGATGGCAAGAAGGGCAAGCAAGCGAGCAAAATTCAGGCAGCCTAAGCAGTTCAGGCCAGCCCAAAAAAGCCACCTTCGGGTGGCTTTTTTGTTTTTACGCGGTAGGGGAGACTACGCTAGGCCCCAGGGGAATCAGGGGCATCAGGTGCCCCAGATGCACCAGGTGCATTGGCTGCTCAGGCGAATTGTCCGGCCACCCAGCCTGATGACCACGCCCACTGAAAATTGTAGCCGCCCAACCAGCCCGTGACGTCGACCACTTCGCCGACAAAGTACAGTCCGGGAACCGCCCTGGCCTCCATGGTCTTGGAGGACAGCCCATCCGTATCGACGCCGCCCAGCGTGACCTCCGCCTTGGCGTAGCCTAGCGTGCCCGATGGCATCAGCGCCCAGCGTTTGAGGGCGCGCGGGATCGCTTCCCTGTCGCGCTTGGACAACTCGTTCAGCGGCTTGTCCCAAGCGTGTAAAGCACACCACTCCTGCGCAAAGCGCTTGGGCAGGCGTTCGGCCAGCAGCGTACTCAAGAGCATCTTGCCGTGACGCTGTTCGGCCAACCAGGCGGCGGCATCGATATCGGGCAGCAAGTCGATTTCGATGGGCAGCTTTTTGACCTGGCTGTCGCCGCCGTTGGCCATTTGCCAGTAACTGGAAATCTGCAGGATGGCCGGGCCCGACAGACCGCGATGCGTGACCAGTGTGTTCTCCCGAAAGTGCGCGCCATTGCAGTGTGTGGCGGTATCGATGGCGAGTCCTGAAAGCGCTTTGAGCGGTTCCAGTGTTTCCGGTGCAAGCGCGAGCGGCACCAGCGCGGGTCGCGGTGGCACGATGGCGAGGCCAAACTGCTCCGCCACTTTGTAGCCGAACGGGGTCGCTCCAATTTGCGGCAGCGCCAGTCCGCCGCAGGCGATCACCAGCGAGGTGCATTGCCGGCTACCCTGGTCGGTCTGCAGATCGAATCCGCCATCAACGCGCTTGATGCCTTGCACCGAGCAGGGCATGGCCCAGTGCACGCCCGCCGCATCGCAAGCATCCTTGAGCATGTTGATGATGTCCTGTGCGGCGTTGTCACAGAACAATTGCCCCAGGGTTTTTTCATGATAGGGAATGCGCCGCTTTTCAACCATCGTAATGAAATCGCGCGAAGAGAAGCGCGACAATGCCGAGCGGCAGAAATGCGGATTCCGGGAGAGAAAATTTTCCGGTACTACATGCAGGTTGGTGAAGTTGCAGCGTCCGCCGCCGGATATGCGTATGCGTTCGCCCAATTTCGCCACGTGATCTATCAGCAGCACGCGACGACCGCGTTCTGCGGCTGTCGACGCGCACATCATGCCGGCAGCACCGGCGCCAATCACAATGACATCAAATTTCATCAGGCGCAGATTGTACAGGCGGCGCCATCGTTTCAGTCGGTCATGAGCGAGGTGACGGCGGCCAGGTGACGGTCGTTCAGACTGTTGACGCGCACCCCTTCCTTTTTTATGTGGAAGGGGCGGTAGCTTCTCGCCTGTAGCTTAGTGCTGTAGCTTAGTCCTGCAGCTTAGGCCTGCACGTCCGGACGCTTATGGCGAAAGCCGCTTTCGAAATGGCCCTTGCCCTCGAGGTCGCCCTGTTCGAATATCCAGGTGTAGCCGCCCTTGGGATTGGATAGTATTTCCCAGGCGTTGTCGTCGAGGTCCCAGAACATGAAGCTGTAGGTGCCGTGGCGCTCCGTGGGTTTTGAAATGTCGTGCAGCTCCCACATCGCGGCCTGTTCAACACAAAGCCGGTAGGCCTCGTCCACATCGGCATCGGTGACCACGTCAAGGCCGTTGTGATTGATACGCGGCATGCGTTCTTTCTTTCCCGTTTGCACCACCGCATAAACATGATTGCCGCCGAGCCGGATCATCAGCGACACGGTGCTGGTGCGTATGACTTGCAGGCCGAGGAATTCTTCGTAGAACTTGCGCGTGGCATCAAGGTCTTTTGATCCCAGGGTGCCGTGCGATAGAAACGTGGTTTTGAGCGCCGGCTTGATTGGCGCGGGGGCGATGGCTGTCATATCTGCTTTCTGTTCCAGATTGTTAAATTGTAGTGTGAAATTTGCGGTGCATGCCTGGTGGGAAGCTAGTCGAGCTTGATGCCCGAGTCCTTGATCATCTGACCGTACATGCGATAGTCGTAGCGTATGCGTTCCGCAAACGACGCCACGCTGCCGCCGACCGGTTCCGATCCGATCTCGGTCAGGCGCTGTCGTGTTTTCGGGTCGTCCAGCACGGCCTGCAGTTTTTCGTTGAGCAGGCGTACGATTTCCGGGCTGGTGCCCTTGGGCGCGAAAATACCAAACCAGGCGCTCATTTCCCAGCCCGGCAGGCCGGCTTCGGCCGAGGTGGGCACATCGGGCAGTCCGCTAATGCGTTTTTTCGCGCCGACCGCGAGTGGGCGCAGTTCCCCGCCCTTGAGGTAGGGACGGGCGGAGCCCAGTCCCATGGACATGACTTGCAGGCGTCCACCGATCAGATCGGGAATGGCCGCCGCCACGCCCTTGTAGGGAACATGCTGCACTTGCATGCCGGCGAGGCGGCCGAACTGGTCGACGGCGATATGCGGCTGGCTGCCGGTGCCGGCCGAGCCGTAGAAGACCTTGCCGGCATTGGCCTTGCCGTAGGCGATAAATTCGCCCAGATCCCGGGCCGGCAAAGAGCTTGGCACCAGAAGAATGTGCGGTACGTCGGCGACGTTGATGACCGGCAGAATGTCATTGAGCGGATCAAACGGCAGTGCGCGTTCAAGAAACGGCTTGATCACCAGGTTGCCGCCGGCGCAAATGAGCAAGGTATAGCCGTCTGCGGGGGATTTGACCACATAGTCGGTGGCGACATTGCCCGTGGCGCCGGGCTTGTTGTCGACGACCACTTGCCGGCCCAATTGCTGCGAGAGACCTTCGGCGGCGATGCGCGCGAGAATGTCGGTGGTACCCCCGGGCGCGCTATCGACCACCAGTTTGATTGGACGGTTGGGAAAACTGCTTTGCGCCTGCGCCGGGGCAGCCAGAAACACCGCACAGCCCAGCGATAGTGATGCGAATGTGAGCGATGCGAACGACAGGGACCGTCGTCCTCGTCCTCGTCCTTGTCCTCGAATAAGGCGCGTAATCAAAGTTCTCTCCTTGGTGACTTACGCCGGCTTGTGATTGCCGTTGGTGTCAAATGTGCGGGGGCCGCAATGCAAGGGCGTAACGATACCTGAAACCCGCGCGATGGAGTGGTGCACTAAATCACCGTATCATCACGATTCCAAACATCAGCGGGAGCAGGCTTTGAAGCAAACAGGCAGAACAGCGATTGTCACCGGTGCCGGTTGGGGCATAGGCAAAGCCATGGCCATGCGCCTGGCACAAGATGGTGCCAACATCGTCGTCGCGGACATAAAAAACGAAGAGGCTTCCGCCGCCGACATTGCCAGGGCGACGGGCGCGAAAACCCTGGCCCTTCACATTGATGTGTCATCGCAGGCCGATACCGAGCGCATGGCCGCCGAGACACTCAAGGCCTTCGGTTCGATTGACGTGCTTATCAACAATGCGGCGATGTTCTCCACGCTGGTGATGCGACCGTTCGAGCAGATTCCGGTCGAAGAATGGCAAAAACTGATGTCCATCAACATCATGGGCGTGGGCCTGTGTTGTCGCGCCGTTTCGCCGGCGATGCGCAAGCAGCAGCGCGGACGTATCATCAACCTCGCCTCGGGTGCGCCGCTCAAGGGCGTGCCACTTTTTTTGCATTACATCGCCAGCAAGGGCGCGGTCATCGCCATGACGCGCGGCCTGGCGCGGGAACTGGGCAAGGACGGGGTGACGGTCAACGCGCTCGCTCCGGGCTTCACTTTGTCGGAGGGCGTGCTGGGGACCTCCAATCACGTTGCGGTCGGACGCGAAATGGCCATCAAGACGCGGGCCATTCCGCGCGATGAAACCCCGGACGATCTGGTTGGCGCGGTGAGTTTTCTCGCCAGTGATGACGCCGCTTTCATGACCGGGCAGACCATGGTCGTCGACGGCGGCTCGGCCATGGTCTGATCCTCCTGGCACTGGCTGGAAACGCCCGTCTGGCGCGGGTTTGCGGGCGATTGCGACGGTGGTAATCAGTCTGATTCGGCCGCCCGCGTGTGGTATTTCGTGGCCTCTGCGTGAACTGAGAAGGACAATCGCGTGGTTTTTGCGCTGCCGGAGCTTATTAGGATTAGTTGGGGCAAGTTGTTAAAATATAAAGTGGAGCAAGCCTTGGGGGGGGCGTCCGCGACTTCCGTCGCTGTTGGATCCATGTTTTGGAAACCAGGTGGGGCTGCGGCCGACCCCGACTCTTGCAGTCTGCATTCTTTAATCTGTCTTTTTGGGCGGACTCTCGTGCTGTAAGTTTGGCGGACTCTCGTGCTGCAAATCAACTGGGGTTGCGGCGTTTATGTTGTGATCTAGGGGTTGTGCCGATGTGTCATGCAAAAAATATTGCTTGCCGGCTTGTGGTTTTCATTGCGGCCCTCGTTTTGGCAACGAACATGGCCAGCGCCCAGGCCCCCAAGGCAGAAAAGTCCAAGGGCGGCGCCAAGGTCAAAGCCAAAGCGGCGGAATGTCATGTTGCCGATTTCAGGCATCTCGCGCTCAGTCGGCACGACGCCCCGGGGCGTGCAATCGCTGCGCTTGAGTGGGTGGAGAAAATCGGCCCTGAGTGTTCGATAGAGAAGCTGACCTTGATTAGAAATAATCGCGCACTCTGGTTGGGGCCTGCCGACACGACGGCAATCATGACCGGCCTCGATCGCCTGATCGAGGTTAAGGCGAAGACGGATGCGCAGATTTCGGATGCGCTGCGCAGCATTTATGGCCGCCCTGGGTCGATGATATCTTCTCCCGCTGCCGCGGCTACGACCGCAGCGACACCGACACCGACACCGACACCGGCACCGGCAGCGGCACCGGCACCTGCAGCGGCACCCGCAGCGGAGCCGGCAGCCGCAGCTGCAGCCCCGGCCGCGAACTGAGCGGCAAAATACGCCAGTATCAAGGCTAAAAAAATGGGATCAGCCAAGCTCGATTCGCAGCGGCCAGCGTAAAGTCAAAAAACTGCGGAAGACTGGGCTGTTCCACGCGACGCCCCCCCGGATGATCTGTTCGGCGCGGTGAGCTTTCCAGTAGTGATGACGCCGCTTTCATGACTAGGCAGACCATGATCGTCGACGGCGGTTCGGCCCATGGCCTGAGACGGTGGCGATCGGTCTGATCCGGATGCGTGTGGGCGGTATTTCTTGGCCTCTGCGTGGACTGCGTTTGACCTGGGTCAAAACAAGGCTTGGTCGGCGGCTCAAAACTGGTGACATTGGAAGGCGCGCGGACTCTTTCCGAAGCCACCACCAGAGGGAGACAACCATGATCCGGTCATTGCAATGTGTCGCGCTGACGGTTCCAAACCTTGAGCAGGGTGCGGCTTTTTACAAAACCATGGGCCTTGAGCTGCAAGCCAGGGGCCGCAGCGTAGTGTTCCGCTGCGCCGGACGCGACCAGGATCAGTTGTATCTCGTTCCGGGCGAAAAAAAAGGCATTGCCTGGGTGTCTTGGGGAACCGGTGCCCATGAGCTGAACCAGACCGAGGCAAAACTGCGCCAGGGCGGCGTAAGCCTGTTGGCCGCCCCGCTTAACGCGCCGGCCGAAGGCATCTGGTTTCGCGACCCCGATGGCGTGCTGCTTAACCTGCGTGCGGCCGAAGCGGCGCCGCAGACCCGGCCTGCGGTTGAGATCAACAATCCCGGGCAGCAGTATGTGCGCCTCGGACGGCGCGGAGCGCCCAATCGTGATGTCGATGCGCGACCGCGCAAGCTTGGCCACTTGCTCAAATTCTCCACCGATGTGAACCGGGATGTGCGGTTTTATACCGAAGTTCTCGGCATGAAGGTATCGGACCGTATCGGCGACAAGGAGGTGGCGTTCCTGCGCTGTGGCGGGGACAGCGATCACCACAGCTTGGCCATCGCTTTGAGCGCGTCATCCGGGCTGCATCACCTGTCCTGGGAAATGGGCAACCTCGACCAGTTGCAGCTTTGCGCCGAGCGCATGATTAACGCGGGCTATAAGGATTGCTGGGGCGTTGGACGGCATATCTACGGTTCGAATTACTTCCATTACGTCCGTGATCCCTGGATGGGTTTGTGCGAGTTCTACTGGGACATCGACTTCATCCCGGAGAATGCGGCCTGGCAGGTCGAGGTCGCCGATGCCTCGGGGGATGAATTGCACAAGAATCTGTACCAGTGGGCATCGGCACCGCCCCCCGGGGATTTTTTGCAGAATTTTGAGCGTGTCGCCGCATAGCATCCGCGCGCGGGTTGCGATTTCCGCAGCAAACCGCTCCGTTTCGAGTTGACGGCCTGAAAGGTTGGCGCCTGGGATCGGTCTGATAGGCCTGTTGGGAGTGCTTCTGGGGTGCTGCTGCGCTGCTTTCGGCGTACTGCGTGTGCGTGGCAGATCCAGCCGGATGATCTTTGCGTTCGGGGTGTAGCGACATCTGGATGGCATCGAGCGCGTGTTATGCGGGTTCACGGACATGCATCAAGTCCGCGCCACCTGCGGATAGGCGCTTGCACCGGCGGGGCCACTGCGCAATCTTTAGCGTGCCCCTCATCGAGGCTGGGCCGGCGACGACGGGATAGTGAGGGGCCGTATTCCCGGGTTGGCCGGGCATGATTGTAATTACTGTTGTTACTGTTTATGCGCCGCTTTTGCACCGCTTGCGCGGGCCGGATTTTGCGCCATCAGTGCGGCGAAAAATCTGCGCCGAGATGCCCAACCTTGACATAGATGAGCGCCCCTTCGGGGCCGGTGAAGGGCGTGTGCTGGCTCATCCGGGGGCTGCGCAGCCATGTGCCGGCGGCATACGCGCCACCTTCGTCACGGAAGATGCCCTCGAGGACAAGAATTTCTTCCCCGCCCGGATGCATGTGCCGGTTGAACCGAGTGTCTGGCGCCCAGCGCACCAAGGCGGTGTCTATCCCGTCATGCGAGTGCAGCGGCATCACCGACAAGCCGGGAACAAGCCCCGGCAGCCAAGGTGTGGTATTGGTGTCGATGCGCACCGCCGATCTGTCCGCATCGGCGAACTGACGGAGTTTTACGAAAATCAGGCAGCCGTCGCGTGAAAACGGCGTGTGGCTGCTGCCCGGCGGGTTTCTTAGATAAGTGCCACTGGGGTGATCCCCGCCTTCGTCGGAGAAAATACCCTCGAGCACGAATATCTCCTCGCCGTGAGCATGATCGTGGCGATCGAAGCGGGCGCCGGCGGCATAGCGCACGATGCTGGTCGCACGGGCGACTTCGTCGCCAATCCGGTCAAGCATGCGTCGCTCAACCCCCGCCAGCGGCGCGGCGGACCAGCCCGCATCGGCGGAATGGCTTACAACACGAAGCGAAAAATTATCATTGATATTCATCGGGGGTCAGTAGTGTCCGGTTAAATATCAAACAAGTTCAATTGGTTGGCGATATTTGATTGATTTTCTGGGTATTCGTGGGGCTGGAAGGCGGAAGAGATCTGTATTTTCTCGAACACCGAGACCGAAAGAATCTGCAGCAATGTG
>JANXRV010000007.1:0-27469 GCA_025356665.1 Pseudomonadota bacterium | reverse complement strand
GCGCCCCGAGTTGCCCACCGCGGCGTTGCGTTCGTCGCAAGCGACGCACGCCGCCGTGGACAACTCTGCACCGTCACCAACCGGCCCGAGTTCCACTTATAAATCGGGGAAATCTGTTCAAACAAACGGAGCCACTTCTATTGAAACCATCGGGGTTTGGCGTAAATTTGAACCTGCCGCATTCGAAAATCTCTCAAACCACCCCCCTGCCAACTGCGTAGCTTGGGCTTCTCGAACGAGCGCTATCGAACGCAAATGTGGCCGTCAGCAACGGGGCTGGCTGCGCCCTGGCGAGTGCCAGGCCACAAATTCGGATACGGCCTTGCGGCGCTATGAATAGAGCGCTTCGAGGCCCGACAACCGACAACTGCCCTGCCAAAAAAAAGACAGGGCACCGCTCCGCCCACGGCCGCAAGCTCCCGCCTGATCCTAAACGCACCCGGAAACAAAATTTTCCGAAACGAATTTCTATTCCCTATTTCCTATTCCCTATTTCCTATTCCCTATTTTCTATTTCCTATTTCCTATTTTCTAAAAGTCCGAAGATAAATACCATTACGCCGTCAGAATAAATCCGTTACGTCCGGCCCAAATTCATTGTGACCTTCAGTGCCGCGTAAGAAGCCCAAATTAAAAATTACCCACAGCCCGCCGATTATCGGCACCAGGTTCCACAACAAAAACCAACCCGACTTGTCCAGGTCGTGACAGCGCTTCACATGAATAACAAACGTAGACCAAGCCACTGGCAGGCTAAGGGCAAAAGAAAAGAATGTGATCGCGCCTTCCCCCACCGTCTCGAGCTTGTTGGCGCCACCCCCTAATAACCCAGCCAGTAACCCGGCCAGCATCACCAGCAAGGCAACACAAAAAACAAAAACAATTGGATAAATCCAAAATACGAACCGCGGCACTCTTCCGGACATTAAGAAAAGAACTGTTTTAAGCGACGGTTTGTCGGCATCAGCGTCTTCCTGTGTATTTAAAGCAAGCGATTGCCGCCTAAGGTAGTTGCGATCTGACAGCGACATATCTGCCTCGACTGCGGCTCCCCGGGTCGCTTGCGCCTTGGTGGGCGCCACGCCGCACTTGGTACATTGCCAGTCGGGTCCGCTTTCCGTCGCCATTCGAATGTGACCGCATTTCGGGCATGGCTTTGGGGGGGGCACACTTTTTTGCGTCTGAATAAGCGATTTTTCCACCGCTCCTGCACCGCAGCGTATGCAGCGCATTTCGTCACCAGGCATCAGGCTTTGGCATTGCGCGCATCGCTTCATCTTCGCTACGGCGGAGAGGGCCACCCCCCCTGCGCCACAAGCTATGCAGCGCACTGCGTCATCGGGCATCAGGCTGTTGCATTGCGCGCATCGCTTCATCTTCACCTCTGTGTCATTCGGCATAAATAAGATCGGTAAGGCCAGTAACGCCGGTAAGACCGGACGGGCTTCACTACTAAACAAGACACCCTGTGTCCACATACTGAGTGTGCCCTCCACCCACGACATCGATTTTTACCGAGTACCGCGCCGAACCCCAAAACCTTACAAAACTTTTCTTTCCCGTCGCTCCGCCAGCGCAGGCGCGCGGATCGGCGTTTTTGCGCTTAAACAAGGCGAACATGGAACGCGCTATGCGCGTAAATTCAACTCAGCGACAAACTTGGGGTTTGTCGTTTGACCTGATTACCGACCGGTTTTAAACTGAAATCGTTCGGTCAGGCAGGCGTAGTCAGGCGTGAGGCTTTTTTTACCTACCGGCAGCGCGGGTCAATTTTAAATTAGCGGCAACAAGCACGCCTCAATTAGCCATTGATTGCCCAATGAAACTGCGCACCGTTATCGCCGCTTCCGGGGTCGCCTCAAAATACATGTGCCGACCTGAATGCGTCGGGTCTCCCCCCGGTACGTCTTTGCCACCTTCAACCCACGCCAACTTGGTCACCGACGCGTTATTTTGTTTCAAAGTGGAAAAAAATTTCTCGGCATTGCCGGGGGTAGTCCACCGGTTGGGGTCGCTCCGGTGATGGAGCACTAGGACAGGTATGGAGAGCTTCTGCTTTACTTCTGTTTCGTTCCGGCTGCCACTGAAAATCACGCCGGCCAGTAGTGTCTGGTTTTCGGGCGCCCTGCTCAAGAATTCCGCAATGCTAAAACTCCCATTGCTGTGGCCCAACAGAAAAACAGGTTTCCCGGTTTTTTGCCGGTAGTAATTGATTGTGGCCTGTATGCCCTCAATATGGCGTGCCTCTCTTCTTGGGGCCCAGCGTTGATAGGTATCCCCTGACTCACCTTGCAGGGAAATTTCACTGTCCATGTACACGAGGTCGAGGTCGGGCTTGCCGGACTGGTACAAGTCTGCAAGCAGCCACAGCGGCCTGGGGGCAGGCTGCGCGCTTAGACCAAAACTGCCATTGCCACCGGGGAGAAAGATCAACACCGCCTTTGAATCGGGTTTGGCCCAAAAGACCGTCGGCACTTCCGCGTCACGATTCGCGCCGTAATGAAAGGGAATCCGAATCTTTACAAACGCATTGGCAGCAGCATCGTCAATTGGCGCAGCCCAAGCGGGGCTGGTGAGAAGAAGTAGTGCGATTAGGACTAGTCGTCTCATCAATCACCTCGTCGGTGTCCGTGTTCCTTGCTTACCATTGGCTGGGTTCATATTCGGCTGCGCGCTGTAGTGGTCCCGCTGCGTTCTGTTCGGGTTCGTGGCACGGGTTGGCGCAACGTAAGTTCCCTTCTTTGTCACAGGCCCCCGTACGGCGTGGCTACCCTCTATTCGCCTACCCTCTATTCGCATACCTCTATGCGGCTTCGTTGTTTTATTTTCCACGATTGGCGACAAGAACCAGCCTAGCGCAAGGTTTAAGCATTACTGTTTTCTGCCTTGAATCCCACAATTTTACAAAAATTAAACTCCCCCTTTCTTATCCGGAGTGCCGTTTTTCAGTTTTGCAATTACGCGAGGCAAGCAGTGATCCGGCCTTCCGCGTGAAAGCCCCCCTATTCAGATGCCAGTGACAGTCTTGTCTTTTCAAATAGATTGTTGCTTTGAGCAGGGGGCCGCACGCGTTCAGCCGCCGCCCTCACCGACCAGAGCGTAAGGCGCCCAGAATGCCGGATGCTCGTACCGCTTTTCCAACATAACGGCCATCATCGCGCTGCGCAGCGCCATGGCACGGGTGACCCCCGCCTGATAGGCTTCAAATGTTTTTGTCGTGAGCAGCGTTGCGCTCGCGCTGTCCACCGCCCAGTGCGTCACCAAAAGACTGCGACTGCCGGCATAAAAAAATCCACGTGCGAGGCCAGACATCGCCTCCTCCACGCGACCATCGGCACCTGCCGTATTGCAGGCGCTCAGCACCACCCACTCGGCGTTCAGCTTCAGGCCGAGCACGTCTTCAAGCGTCAGTAAGGGGGTAGCCCCGGGCAAATCGGACGAGGCCATCGCCAGCGCCGGCTGGTCTAGATTAGGCAGATCGCCGGGTAAAAGACCGTGCGTGGCAAATACGATGACGCGTTTTTGCACAAGACTGCCGTCTTGGCTGGCTGCCAGAACAGATGCACGGGTCGCGGCTGCGCCCAGAATCACGTCTCGTTCGAGGTTGGCTTTGAGTGTCCGGGCCAAAGCGATCACCTCGACCCTTGTGTCGGGAAGAGGAGGAATTTCAGCGTAGCGCAAAACGTCTACTCTGTTTTTTTCGATATCCAACACCTGCTCGGGACGGCTGCGTATTACCGATCTGGCCGTCGTGCCAAGCGCCGCGACACTATCCCTCCCCTCGGGACGCAAGGCGGCAAAGAGCGGATCCCCCCAGGCGAGCAATGCCTGCGTTCCGGAGGGCGTTTGCGCCAAGCGCTTGAGTGACATCCACGCATTCGCCGACGGTATGTGGCTGATCGCATAATCGCGAATCATCCAAGGCGCCCCAACGCTGCGGCCGGATGACCATGGTTTGGTGGGAATTACAGAAAATGGCAACTGCCCCAACGCACCGGATGTCGCAATCACAAGATGTGTCTTCCCCTTCAAAACAGACTCCATCGGCAGGAAAAAATGCCGATAGAGCTCATAGGCCGCGTCAAAATTAAACACCGGCATGGCAGAGCCCTGGCCCGCGACATCAAGTGTTTCGCGCACCTGCCTTACCAACCTTGACACCGCGACCGCGCCGATCGGGCTTCTGTGAAAGTGCACGCGCCCCTCCGCGCTCACGCTAAAGACATAGGTTTCCTCTTCCAGGGGCAAAAGAGAGACGAAAAGTTCCCCCTTCGCTAATTGACCCGCCACTTCATCCGGATTGGGAACCTTGGGCTGTAATAGCTGGAAATAATCTGGAAATTCTTTTTTTATTTGATCTTTGAAGCCACGCCGCAGAAACTCAAGTTCGGCGATGCGCGTGCGCATAGCCCTGACTACATTTGAATTTCTGCGCTCAGATCCCTCGCTGCCTTGTTCTGTCACGTAGCGGTAAAGGCTGGCCAGTTCATTTTTCGTGTCCTGATCTTTGCGCACGATTGCGGCAAGCCCGGGCTGTTTTATACCAACTCGGGCGGCGGCCTCGGCAATGGCCTGCTGGACTGAGGAGGCGATTAAATGGTTCGCGGCGACAAATGCCTCGGCAGCCACTTTTTCGGTCTGTAACGCCTCCATCGAGAGCAGTTTCAGGTAGGACTTCACAATCAAGTCCTTCATCGAGCGTCGGAACGCATTTTCCTGATAGTCGGCGGCCAAGGTGCCCGGATTGGTCATGTCCCTGATCGCAATTTCAAATTCCGCGCGTGCTTTAGGCGCATCCCCGGGTGACGTGCCGCGCGACAGGGAGACGGCGTAAAGCCCCCGGACCAGCGACGTAAAATAGTGATTAGCGCCAAAATTATTCACATGCCAATCGAGCGAGCGCTGATACAAGCCTTGCGCTTCGGTAATCCTGCCGGCATTCATGTAGGCCAATGCGCGAATTGGGATCTGCCTGGCTATCGAAGTCAGTCGCGTATCAGTTCCGACAACGGCATCTATTTCATCAAACTGCGCGACGGCCTCTGTCCATTTCCCCTGGCCTGCCAGGGCACTATTGATGCGCATCCGTGTCCACAGCGACTGCGCCGCATTCTCGGCGTAACCTTGTTTTTTCTGTGCTTGCCGGACCATCAAACCAATTTTCAGGGTCTCGGCATAATTGCCTTCACTGAAGCGCAGATCCGCCACACGGCGGAAAAACCCATCCATTTTGTCCTCACTCAGGTCGTAGAGACGAAAAAGGGCATAGGCAGCTCTGAGCGACTCATCGGCGTCAAGCAGGCGGCCTACCGCGGTCTGAATTGCTGCCAACTCTGTCGCGGCCCAGGCATGCGTGCTCCTGGAAAACGTGCGCTGCCGCTGGTCGGCGAATGACTCGAATTGCCTCAACTCATTGCCGTTGGCTATAGCCAGACGGGCGGCCTCCAGTGCCTCATCAAATCGCCCCATGCGCGAAAAAAACCGCCCCCGAACATTGTTGTACTCCATCTCGGCGCGTTTCTGCCAGTAACCGGCCTCGCCCCCCAAGCTGCGGCTAAAATCCTTTTTGATGACCGCATCAGCGCCCGCAAGCAGTTCCTCGGCACGTTTGAGATTGTTCTGCTCCATATATACGAATGCCAGGCGAGCCCTCGCGCGCACTACCTGATTGGGAATTTTCAAATCCTTGATTAGCAACTCAAGGAGTGCGAATCCCTCTGATACTTTTTCGGTGTTGAGTAAAAAAGCGCCTAGCGTCCAGCGCGAATCGATTTCTGGCTGGACCCGATACCATTCTCGAAGCACTTTTTCGCGCGCCTGTACGTCGCCCAAGCGATATGCCGCTGCATCTTGGGCTTGAAAGTGTTCTCGCATCTGTCTCGGAGAATTTACTGGCGAAGCGGGCACACTCAATATCGCCCCCAGCCGAACGATCTCTTCAGGATCGAGCTTCAAGCCGGAAACCAAGTCCGCCTCCTGTCCGAAGCCCGAAAACGACAGGACCAAACCCATAACAAGCGCCAGGCGTCTAATTTTTTGCACCGCTTGCTCCTTTAGTGCGATCAAGGCGACAAGCCCCATGCCGCGAACTATTTTCGATGGAGAACGATAGACTCGACCAGCCTGTCGCCTGAGGGGTCATTCTTTAAGATGATCTGCGCATCGTAGCCCCGCACCGACTCTTGCAAAATCTGCTCCGCTTTTTGTCCTCTGAGCGCATTCCACAAGGCTGGCAACAAGGAAAGCAGGGGTAGGCCCCGCGGTTGCAGATCGCCCGGCGGAAGGACAACTTTCACCTCACCGCCTTCATGCTGAAGGGTGGTCATCCAAGGCTTGAGTCGGTCAGGCAACTGGCTTGGCTTGACCTTGTCGATAAATGCGATTTTGACCGTGTCGGGCTTGACGTCCAGGACCTGACGAAGCTGTGCATCAAACAACGGCAAGTCAACAAATTGCAGCGGCCCTTCGGGCACATTCACCAAAACCGGGGTGGTGCAAGCCGCCATGAGTAAAAGGCATAGCAGGTGACCATTTCGGGCGACCCTCGCCAGGCGCTGCGGCTTCATTGCACCGTAACCGAAAGCAGCTGCGTACCGGTGCGGCCGACGCTATCTTCGATTTCTAGAAATATGCGGTGTGAGCCTACGGGTAGGGACGCCGCATCGACGGTGAGGCCCTCGGCGCTTAGCTTCGCAACCTGCAGCAGCCTGCTGGTGATGTCCACCCTAAAGGCCCCATATAAGGCCCTGAACGATTCTGGCTTCGCGGCCGACGGGGACACTGGCCGAAACCGCAACTGAACTTTTGTTGGAGAGCTGACTGCCCCGCTTATGTCGGGAAATACAATTTCGATCTGAGGGGCATCGGGAACCTTGACTGCACGCGGAGCAAGCATCGGCACGGCGGCCGAGGCACGCGCCTCTTGTTCGGTGACCAGTTGAAGCTGTCCGAACGCTGAAGTGGAGACCGCCAATATGAGTAAAAAAAGTAATCGCATAGTCACAGCCATCCAGTTAGTCGATCGTGGTAATTCGTACCCGCCGGTTGTCAGGCGATAACGGGTCGTTCTTGTTAAGCAGCTCAGAAAAGCCCTTGCCCAGGGGCGTCAACCGTTCCGCTGCAACACCTTGCTTCGCCAGAAAACCGGTCACAGATTGCGCCCTTCTTTCGGAAAGCGCCTGGTTATACTGGGCCGTCCCTTTGGCATCGGTATGCCCCTCAACCTGAAAACGCAGGGCCTGCAACTGCTCGAGTTTCATTGCACTGGCCAGGCGCTCGAGCTGCGGGTTGCTCGATTCCTGGATGCGGGCCGAATTAAACTCAAAATTAATCACCAGATCGACCTTGGCCGGGGCGGGGGCCACGGTCATGTTGCGCAAACTACGCGTTGTGGCCCGTTGCGGAGTCAGTGCTTTCGCCAGGTCATCCACCGAAAGGTCTTGGGCTGGCGCCTGTGCAAACAGCGGCCCACACAAGCCAACGCTCAGCGCCCACAAAACAACGATTCGCCTCATGGGATTTCCTTTATATCAAGTAATGCGGCACTCATTGCGGCAGAGCGTCCCTTTACCCCTTTACCCAGGAAAAAATCAATCAGGCGCCCCCGGCCGGGCAAGTCTGCCACCGCAAAGGTAAAAGCACCGCCACCGCTACCGTCGACGGGCACAAAATGCTTCGCATCCCGCGGCGATTGGCTCACGACAACCAACAACTTATTGGTTCCCTCCGGCCCCCCGGCTGTGACATCCCATCCCGGGCGCGGCAACTGCATGGGCTGCTTAGCCTTAATGCGGTTGTCCTTGTCGATTTTGTTGGGAAACAGCAGGTAAAAACTCTTCTCATCGCTGCCAAGCATGACTGCATAGACATAGCCTGCCACAGAGGATTTGATCTCCAGTGTCAGCTTGTCCTGCCCTATGCGAAGGGGCTTCACCGGAGCCGAAACGAGCAATTCACGCCGTGGGTCACGCTGTTGGTAGATTTCGTGCAAAGTGGCCAAGGCATCAAGCGGCTCGCGTAAGACGGGCTCAGGGCGAAGCGGTGGCGTTGCAATGACGGGCGGCACAGCCACGATGGGCAAGGGCTGGATAGGCGGAGCGTTAGGTTGCGGTTGCGGTTGCGGTTGCGGTTGCGGTTGCGGTTGCGGTTGCGTCACATTGACCGGTGGCGCTATAACTGGAACTGGCGCTATGCTGATAACAGGCACCGCGATCACGACCTCCGGGGCGACCAGGGGCTTGGGCGCATCGATCACCAATTGCACCACTTGCACCACTTGCTCCACCGGGGGCTTGTTAAGCACTACCGGTGCCACAACGAGGTTGCGGTTGCCTGAAACTTGCAGGGTGCTTGGAAGCTGCCCGCGCACCCGAAGCGGTTCCATCCTGGCGTCCATAATTTTCTGGGCGCAGGCGCGCACTTCTTCCAGCGAAATCGCGCCGCTACGGTTCAAATCCTGCGCCTCACCCAAAAGGCAACGGCTGATCGCCTGGGTCGCCAAACCGCCTTGAGTGGGCTCATCCCAGCTCACTTCATCGCGCTTTGCGGCGGCAATCTGCACGAAGTTCTCGCTCTTGATTCCAAATCGGCCCAACTCGCTCAGCAAGCTGCGCGTAGTACGATTGTTGGCCCCCTGCAGGGAGCAGGCGCCCTGCGTGTTTTTCGAGCTAAATTTTGCCACCAAGCCATTGGTGGTTGAGAGCGCCCGTGTCGCGCTCACCACCCCACCGGAAAAACACGCGTCCACCATCGTGATTATTTTTTCCGCACGTTGGCTCATCGGTCCGGTGAATCGGGCTAACTCCTGCTCATTAATCATCTCACCGTCATAGGTGAATAAACCCTCTTCGCACCCTTCGGCGGTTGCCCTACGCGTGCCATGCCCGGAAAAATACACGAACACCCTATCCCCCTGGAGCACCTTCCGGCTCATCTGCTCAAGACGGGCCTCGATGTTGGCTTTGGTCGCCTGATCGTCCCTCAATTCCACCATCGCCTTGTCGTCCACACCCATGGCATTGGCCATGCGCCGGGCATTTTTCAAATCAAAAGGTACCCCGGCAAGATTGTCGGCGCCGGCCGCCGGCGCATAGCGACTGATCCCAATCAAAAGCGCATGCCGGCCCTCAGCGGCAAAACTCGGCTGGGTGAGCGAAACACCCAAGGTAACGGTAACGAATAAGCAGCGCAGGCCGTTCAGCCATGGACGCGATCTGAAACTGTGTTGCAGCGTGGAAAGCGCGGGGGGGGAGGTACACGGTTATTTCCATTTTTCTCCCTATCGGGAAGGATGCGCTATCGGCGCGTCAAGCTGGGAGCGCGCACATCGCGCCCTGTTGCCGCATATTACCTGCGATTTTTATATAGCCCCCCCGGCTAGGCGATTTGAAAAACCAAGGGAGGCCTTTTCTATATCGGGATGGGGGCAGACTAACAGAAGTACAGCAATTGACACTGCTTCCCACGCATTTCAGACACGCGAGACAAACAGTGATCCAATCAAGTTGTCGTTGTAACGACCATATAATGTCAGGGCAAAATAAATATCTTTGTTATTAGGATTAATTTCCTTAACTTTTAAAGCGAGGGATAGTGATTCTTCAGGCCGCACTTTTTCAGACTTTGTTCAGGTGCTGTTAGCGCTAACTGCGACAGTTCCGTGCCATGCAGATCGGTACGCCGCAGGTGCTCGACGGCGAAGAGCTTGTGGATGCCGTGCGTCAGATGTGGCAACCCAAGGTCGTCGATAAGATGTGGACCTTCTACAACATGAAAGCCAAAGAAGAAAGCCAAAGAAGAAGGTGTGATCTAAAGGCCCGCGCCTTTACCCCTTTTTCCATGCCCGCATTTAGATGCAGGGCAACACCGATCATCAAAACATTGGAGACAAGCCATGATCATTGCAAGAAATTTCATTTCACATACCTTGTTGCCATGGATAGCCGTATCCATGGCGCTACTGTCGTCCACCTCGGCGTTTTCGCAGGCCTACCCCTCCCGCCCCATCACCCTTTTGGTGCCCTATGCCGCCGGCAGCGGCCTGGATCCATTGGCGCGCACGCTGGCCGCCAATCTTGCGCCGCGGCTGGGGCAGCCCCTTGTAGTTGAATTCAGGCCTGGTGCGGGCAGCGCCATCGGCTCGGACCTTGCCGCCAGGGCGCAGCCCAACGGCTACACGCTGATGCTCACCACCGGTGCGCTGCCGGTGCTGCCGGCACTTTACAAAAACCTGCCCTTCGATCCTATAAAAGATTTCACCCACGTCTCCAAGATCGCCACCGGCAGCATGGCCTTGGTGGTGAACCAGAAGGTGTTGCCGGTAAAAACCCTCAACGAGCTGGTGGCCATGGCCAAGGCGCAACCCGGCAAGCTCAACTACGGTTCGGCCGGAAACGCCACGCCGCATCACCTCGGCATGGAAATGTTCAAGAACCAGCTCGCGCTGGATATAGTGCACGTGCCCTACAAGGGCGCGCCCGGCGCGCTCAACGACCTGCTGGCCGGGCAGATTCCCATGGCGATGTTTCCCGTCAACGTCATCTTGCCCTACGTGAAAGACGGCAGGCTGACCGTGCTCGCCGTGTCGGGAAGGGGCCGCTCCCTGCTTGCGCCCGATGCGCCAAGTTTCGACGAGCTCGGGCTGAAGAACCTCGACATAGACGTGTACTACTTCCTCTCCGGCCCGGCGAAAATACCGCCCGAGATCACTGCGCAACTCAATGCCGAGATCGCGCGCACCCTCAATGAGGTGAAGGGGCAAATGCTGGCCACAGGACTTGTCGCTGAACGCAGCACGCCTGAAGCGCTGACGGAATTGATCAGGGCAGATGTCGTGCGCTGGAAGGATCTTGTCAACAAGGCGCACATCACAGCAGAATAAGCCCAGGCGTTCCCGCTGCACGCGTGAAACTCAAGACATTTACAAACGAAGATTTTGGAGAAGCAGATGCAGCCGGAATTCGAAGACGAGGTGGATGTTGTTGTTGTCGGCTCAGGGTCCAGCGGCTGCGCCGCGGCGCTGGCCTTTCATGAACACGGCTTTAAAACCATCCTCCTGGAGAAGGGGGCAGTTCTGGGCGGTGGCACGACGTACTCAAGCGGCGGCATATGGATTCCTGACAACCATCTGCAGCGCGAGGCCGGCATTGAGGACTCGACGCAAGAAGGGGCCGAGTATCTGCGCTTCCTGGCGGCAGGTTATGCCGATGAAGCGAACCTTCGCAGCTACATAGACAACGGACCACCGGCGCTGGCGTATTTTGCCGGCCTCGGGCTGAAGTTTCATGTCGTCCGCAATGTGCCGGACATCTACATGGGCATGGCGCCGGGCGCCAAAAAAGAAGGCCGCATGATAGAGATCGACCTCTTCCCCGGCTATGAGCTCGGCGAGTGGCGCGAGAAGGTTTTGACATCGCCCTTCACCTTGACCCGCGCCACCTTTGACGAAGCCGTCCGCTGGGGCGGGCGCGGCAGCTACAAAGGCTGGGACCCGGCTGTGCAGGCGCAGCGGCAGAAAGACGACATGCGCGCGCTGGGCGCCGGACTGGTGGCCGCTTTCGTGAAGCAGCTGCTTAACCGCAAAATCCCGATCTATATCGAGTCTCCGGCCGAGCGGCTGGTGGTTGAGGGTAACAAGGTGACCGGGCTGGTAGCGACCATCAAGGGCGTGAGCAGGCACATCAAGGTGCGTCAAACTGTGGTGCTGGCCACCGGCGGTTATGAGGCGAACCAGGAGCTGCTCAAAAGTTATGAAGACATCCCCGGCCTCAGAAACATGTTCCCCGAAACCCTGACCGGTGATGGCCTCACCATGGGCGCGGAAGTGGGCGCCCGGGTGCGCTTGATACCGAGGTCGCTGATGCTCTTTCTGGGTTACGACGTTCCCGCACGCAACGGCCAGCCGGCGATGTTCCGAAACGCAGGCACCAGCGAGATTCCGCAGCCGCATTCGATCATCGTCAACAGTCACGGCAAGCGCTTTGGCGACGAGGCGTTTTTCCAGAAGCTGCAGGCTGGGCTTCGCGGCTTCGACGCACCGTCGCACACCTATCCGAACCTGCCCTGCTACTGGATCTTCGACAGCCAGTACGCCAGCAAGTATTCATTCAGCGGATTACCCATCGGCGAGATCCCCGACTTTGTGGCGAGCGGCAACACGCTGGAGGAACTCAGTAAAAAACTGTCCATCAACGGCGCCGGCCTGCGCAGCGAAGTGCAGCGCTTCAACCAGTTTGTGGCCAACGGCAAGGACGAGGATTTTGGCCGCGGCAACGAAAGCTGGAGCAAAAACTACAGCGGCGACCTGACCAACAAAAACGCCAACCTAGGCAGCCTCGAGAAAGGCCCTTTCTACGGCATCCAGCTGCATCCTTGCGGCATTTCTTCAGCGGGCCTTTTGACCAATGCCACCGGACAGGTCATGAACCAGCGCGGCCAGCCTATCGGTGGCCTGTACGCCCTGGCCAACTGCAGCGCCGGCATCGAGTACGGTGTGGGCTACCAGGCCGGCCTGACCCTGGGCAAGGGCATGATCTTCGCCTGGCTTGCGGCGAAACAGACAAAACAACTGGCAGGCGCCTAAGCAACTTCCCGCTGCTTTTTTTCTCAAATCGCGTGTGAGGCGCCCCGCTAGCAACGTTGCTCGGGGCGATCTGAGCACTACTCCTGGGCGCGGTCAAACAGAACCAGTTCAGCCAGATATGGAACACGGTAAATTACAAACTATCTGGCTGAGGCGAGGCGTGAAACACTGGTCGCACGACGGGATTACACCCAGTCCCGTATTCGTTTCCCCTGCTTCCGTACACGTTGTGGGGCCCATACCCTGGGTGATGAATGCTTCGTTAGCCTGTTGGGGGGCTCACGATGGGTGTAAGGTGGGTGGTGGCTCTGCTATCAATATGCAGTCCAGTCACCATCCGTGATTGGCCATCCAGTGGAATATTGGCCGTGTTGGCTTACGCCGAACAGGCGGGGTAGGGACGAACCATCTGGGTTTGTGCGTTTGGTGTAGGGGAAGTAGCTGACTGCGTACTGCCCGAGGCTGCATCCACCTAATACCCTCCGCGCAACTAGCGCCGCAACCTTGGGGAGCATGTAAGGGGCCGGGGGGATGGCACATGATGGCAAATCGTAGTTTAAGCAGCCGCCGGATCTGAAACAGCCCGCGACAATGGCCCCGCCAGCCGTTACTGCCGAATTGCGCACGCGATGCGCTGACTACCGCCCCGCGAACACCGCCCCCTGCGCTTGCCAATCCAGTAGCACAAATAGTGAGGCTCGCTGCATTGGGGAGTCTTGAATTTTTGTATATACGTATATACAATTAACAGGTGGACAAAGACCTCGACAAGGAAAAACGCAATATCGCCGAACGCGGTCTGTCATTAGACCTTGCTGAAAATCTCGACTGGGCGACAGCCTTGATCTGGGAAGACACCCGCAAAGACTATGAAGAAAGTCGCTACTGCGTGCTTGGCCTTATCGAGGATCGTCTGCACAGCGTGGTATTCACACCGCGCGATGGAAAACCGCGAGTCATCAGCTTACGTAAGGCAAACAAACGCGAGGTGAAACGATATGAAAAAGCACTCTAAGCCCGAAAAGATTAGCCGCGATAATCCGGAATGGACCGTGGAAATGATCGCCAAGGCTCGTCCGGCGAAAGAAGTTCTACCCAAAATCTTCGGTGCGCGCACTGCTGCTGCAATGCTCAAACCACGTGGCCGACCGAAATCGCCAGAGTCAAAAGTTGCTATCAGCCTGAGGTTGTCACCAGCCACGCTTGCGCGTTGGAAAGCCACGGGTCCTGGTTGGCAGACTCGCATGGCCAATATACTGGGTGAGTCCGTGTAGGTGCCTCCCAACTTTAGTTATAGCGACCACGCGCACGCGCACAGCACCACCCCATTCGGGGACCTCGACGTCTTCGGTTTGCAGGTCTTGGGCGGCGAGGATGGCGGTTTTGGAAATTAGAGTCATAGGTACTCCAGAAATGAAAAAACCCGCCGAGGTTTTAGCCAGGGGCGGGTTGGTTTGCGGTCAAAGGTCAGCTTCAGTGGCTGCCCCGATTCGTCATAGATTTCGGGCTGCGTGATGCAATCTCAAAATTTCAACGTCATCGCCACGCACGCGGTAAATGGCGATGTAGTTCTGGTGCAGAACCAGTTCACGCGTGCCGGGGACGCGGCCAGCCCGGCCCATGCCAGGGTGGCCTGAAGTTTGGTCACCGCTTCTTGCAACTCCAGCACAAAGCTGGTCGCACGCGCCGGGTTGTCTTTAGCGATATACCCTGCGATTTCATCAACAGACCGACGCGCTGTCTTGGTCCACTTAATCAACATGAATCAAGCGCCGTATTTGGCGAACACCGCTTTGACCTGCTTGTCGGTTGCGAATTCGCCTGCATCGGCTTCCTTGATGCCTTCGTGAATGTCACGAATTTGCCAGGATTCACTCTGCACATAGTTGGTCAGCGCATCGATGGCCAAAAAGCTCTTGGTCCGTGCGGTCGCCTTGGCCAACTCCTCGATCTGGTTATAAAGCGCCTCAGGCAGGCGTACGTTGATGGTTCTGGCTGTCATGGCGTAACACCCCCGTGCATGTGTAATACCACGCACTGTCCACTTCACAAGCCTACAGGTCAAGGCGAGTGACGTCCTCCCCTAGGGTGGGGGGTCGTGTTGATTTCCACTGAATTGTGAGTCGAGTTTTTCATTGAATTTTGAACCACCCTGCGCGAAAAACTCTGTCTAACGCTGCGGGAACCGATGGTATTTCCCAGCCGAAACTGGCTCACATTCCGATGGAAACCAGTGCCACAAATGGCTCACCTTGAGGCGAAACTAAACAGCCTAGACGTTCAGGAGTGCGCGATGCCGAGGGTGTCGCTGCCAACGCTGGACTAGCCGACAATTAGACCCAGAACTCGTTGGGGGTAGCGTTGTGGGTCAGGCTAAGTAATTTTAATAATTACTTTTAATTTCTTGACTTGTTGGCGGAGAGGGTGGGATTCGAACCCACGTTAGGTTTCCCTAAACCAGATTTCGAGTCTGGCGCATTCGACCACTCTGCCACCTCTCCAATTTGTGTGGGCTTTTGCTGGCGTCGAAAAGAGGCGCGATTGTAGCAGACTGCCCTCTTTTCCTCCAACCGACCCTCGCGGCCCTCGCGGCGAACTAAAGATTAATTTTGTCGATTCCACCCATGTATGGGAGCAAGGCTGCGGGAACGCTGATGCTGCCGTCGGCATTCTGGTAGTTCTCCACCACTGCAATCAAGGTACGACCCACCGCGAGCGCCGAGCCGTTCAGGGTGTGAACCAGCTCCGGCTTGTTTTTGTCATTGCGAAAGCGCGCCTGCATGCGCCGCGCCTGGAAGGTCTCGAAATTAGAACAGGAAGAAATTTCGCGATAGGCGTTCTGCCCTGGCAACCAGACTTCAATATCGTAGGTCTTGGCCGAACCAAAGCCCATATCGCCGGTGCACAAGGTCATCACCCGGTAAGGCAGTTCAAGGCGCTTTAGTATGTTCTCGGCGTGGCCTGTGAGCGCCTCAAGGCCTTCGTATGACTGCTCCGGATGAACGATCTGCACGAGCTCGACCTTGTCGAACTGGTGCTGGCGGATCATGCCGCGCGTGTCTTTGCCGTAGGAGCCGGCCTCGCTCCTGAAGCACGGGGAGTGGCAGACAAATTTAAGCGGCAGGGCATCGAGCGCAACAATCTGGTCTCGAACGATATTGGTGACCGGGACCTCGGCGGTGGGAATAAGGTAGAGTTTTTCACTGTCGCTGCGCGGCACGGCAAAGAGGTCTTCTTCAAACTTTGGCAGCTGTCCGGTGCCAAACATACTGGCCGCGTTGACGAGGTAGGGAACGTAGACCTCGGTGTAACCATGCTCGCCGGTGTGCACGTCGAGCATGAACTGTGCGATGGCGCGGTGCAGCCTCGCCAGCGGCCCCTTGAGCAGCATAAAGCGCGAGCCGGCAATCTTCGTCGCGGTCTCGAAATCAAGCAAGCCCTTCGCCTCGCCAAGCTCGATATGGTCCTTGGGCGCAAAGCCAAAAGTGCGGATCGTACCCACACGGCGCGCCTCCGCATTATCTTCCGCAGACCTGCCCACCGGAACACTCGAGTGGGGCAGATTGGGAATCACCGACAGAAAGTCGTACTGCCTCGCCTGCAGTTCGGAAAGTTTTTTCTCCAGCGACTCCAGCTCCGCATTGGCCGCCCCCGCCTCTGCCATCAGCGCGGTGGTGTCCTCGCCCTTGCCCTTGGCCTGCCCGATGCGCTTGGCGAAAGCATTGCGGCCTGCCTGCAGCTCCTGGGTGCGCATTTGCACCGTCCTGCGCTCCGCCTCGATCGCCTGGAAGGCGGCCACGTCCAGCACAAAGGGGCGGTCGGCGAGCCGTTTGGCAACCGCATCGATATCGTTTCTGAACAGTTGGGGATCGAGCATGATGTCCTGTATTCTTTAACTTTTGTTTTACAAAACTGGCGCCAGAAGCCGGTTTCCAGTCATTATTGGTGACATTTTTATCACTGCACCCGGCTATTTCTTGTCCGCGCGGCGATCAAGGCTGCGCAGATAGGCGAGCTTCTCGGAAATTTTCTGCTCCAGTCCGCGATCGGTTGGCTGATACCAAGCTTGCTCGGTCATGCCATCGGGCAGGTAACTTTCGCCCGCTGCGTAGCCCTCGTCTTCGTTGTGGGCGTAGCGGTATTGCTGCCCGTAACCAAGATTTTTCATCAGCTTGGTCGGCGCGTTACGAAGGTGCAGCGGCACCGGCCTGGATGCGTCGTTACTGACAAATTTACGAACCTGATTATACGCGACGTAAACGGCGTTAGATTTGGCCGCACAGGCAAGGTAAATGACCGCCTGCGCCAGCGCCAGCTCCCCTTCCGGGCTGCCCAGCCGCTCGTAGATCTGGCAGGCTTCGAGGCTCAGTGTAAGGGCGCGCGGATCGGCCAGCCCGACGTCCTCAACCGCCATGCGCACCAGGCGGCGACCGATGTATAAGGGCTCGGCACCGCCCACCAGCATGCGCGTCATCCAGTAGAGGGCCGCATCCGGATTGGAGCCGCGCACCGACTTGTGCAGCGCCGATATCTGGTCGTAAAACGCCTCTCCGCCTTTATCAAAACGCTGCAGATTATGCGAGACGGCGTTTTCAATGAACGCGCCATCCAGGTCCGTCCGCCCCGCTCCACCAGCCGCGGTCTGGATGATTTCAAGCAGGTTAAGCAGGCGCCTGGCGTCGCCGTCGGCGTGCCCGACAATGCGCTCGCGCGCAGCCGCGTCCAGCGTCAACCCGGTTAGCGCCCCGGCGAGCGCGCGGTCGATCAGGCTGCCCAACTCTGCCGGGCTAAGGGGCTGCAGCACATAGACTGCAGCGCGTGACAACAGCGCGCCGTTGACCTCGAACGAAGGGTTCTCCGTCGTCGCGCCGATAAAGGTGAGCAGGCCTTGTTCAACAAAGGGGAGAAACGCGTCTTGCTGCCCTTTGTTGAAACGATGCACTTCGTCGACAAACAAGATGGTGTGCCGGCCGGTTCTCGCCAGCGACTGTTCGGCCTGTTGCACCGCCTCGCGGATGTCCTTGACGCCGGAAAACACCGCCGAGAGCGCGATAAATTCGGCGCTGAAGGAGGTGGCCATCAGGCGCGCCAGCGTGGTCTTGCCGACCCCGGGCGGCCCCCAGAGAATCATCGAATGCGGCTTGCCCGACTCGAATGCGAGGCGCAAGGCCTTGCCCGGTCCGAGCAGATGCGACTGCCCCACCACCTCATCCAGCGCCTTGGGGCGCAGCAATTCGGCGAGTGGTGCGGCCGGGGCGGGCGTGGCAAACAAATCGGTCACAGCAAGCGCGCCCGCATGCCTAGTTGGTGTCGCCAAGCAAGTCCGCGCCTTTGGGCGCGCTGAACCGGAATGTACTGGCATCGAGCTTGGGGTTATGGTCAAACGTGGTAAAGCGCATCACCGTGGTCTGGCCAAAGCTGTCTTCAAGTTCCATCCGCTCGAGCCCGGAAAAACCAAAGCCCATGCGCAGCTTGTCAAAGCTGCCGTCCTTGCCGCGCGGCGTTGCCTCCAGCCACTCGAGTCCATCGCGTACGCCCAGGTCGGTGATGCGAAACGCCTTCACCACCTCGTTGTTGCCCGCCAGCAGCGCAGCCGGGGTCGAACCCAGGGCTTGATCCAGGCGCTTGACGGTAACCTGGTTAAGATCCTCGTCGTAGATCCACACCTTTACGCCGTCACCGACGATGAGCTGCGGGTAAGGCTTGACGTAAGTCCAGCGAAATTTACCCGGCCGCAGAAACGCCAGCGTGCCACGCGACTCCTGCACGACCTTTTTGTTGCGGTCGTAAATGGTCTGCTCAAAGCTGCCCGATGCCGACTTTGTCGCCGAAAGAAAGGTGTTGAAGCGCTCGAGGCTGGATGCACCCGCGGCCGATGAAAACGCAATGACTGCGAGGACGCAGGGCAGGAGCAGAACAAGGTGGCGAATCTTCATGCACGGATTATAGCGCTGGCGCGGCATCGCTCAGGCAGCGCCGGAACGCGGCGTGACGCCATCAGCCTATCCGCCGCCGCAGCACTTCAGCCAGCGCAAACGACAGCGCAGACGTCAGCGCAGAAGTCGCCGCTACTCCGCCTTGGCGGGTGCAAGCACTTCCCGGTTGCCGTTTGACTCCATCGACGACACCAGCCCGGCCTGCTCCATGGCTTCGATCAGGCGGGCTGCGCGGTTGTAACCGATGCGCAAATGGCGCTGCACCAACGAAATGGAAGCGCGCCGTGTTTTAAGAACGAGTTCGACCGCTTGGTCATAAAGAGGGTCGGATTCAGCGTTGCCGCCTTCTGCAGCACCCGATTCGCCGGCCAGCTCCTCGGGCGTATCGAGCAACCCAATGACATAGTCTGGCTGTCCAAGCGACTTCAGGTAATCGACGACCTTGTGCACCTCGTCGTCGGCCACGTAGGCGCCGTGAATGCGTTGCGGCAGACCGGTGCCTGGGGGCAGGTAGAGCATGTCGCCCTGGCCGAGCAAAGCCTCCGCGCCCTGTTGATCAAGAATGGTTCGTGAATCAATTTTGGAAGAAACCTGGAAGGCGATTCGCGTCGGAATATTGGCCTTTATGAGTCCGGTGATGACGTCCACCGATGGCCGCTGTGTGGCAAGAATAAGGTGAATGCCGGCGGCGCGTGCCTTTTGCGCCAGACGGGCGATCAGTTCCTCCACTTTCTTGCCGACGACCATCATCATGTCTGCAAGCTCGTCGATCACCACGACGATATGCGGCAACTTGGTCAGCGAAACCGGGTTGCCGGTATCGAGCGTGGTTGGGTCGTGAATGGGGTTGCCGGTCTTGTCCGCGTCGGCAATTTTGGCGTTGTACCCGGAGAGGTTTCTCACCCCGACCCAGGACATGAGCTTGTAGCGCCGCTCCATCTCGCCAACACACCACGACAAGGCATGCGCCGCCTGCTTCATGTCAACAACCACCGGCGCCAATAAATGCGGGATGTCCTGATAGATCGACAGTTCGAGCATTTTCGGATCGACCATGATCAGACGCACATCGCGCGCCTCCGCCTTGTAGAGCAGCGAAAGAATCATGGCGTTGATTGCCACGGATTTGCCCGATCCTGTGGTGCCCGCCACCAACAGGTGCGGCATGCGTGCCAAGTCCGCCACAATCGGATTGCCGCCAATGTCCTTGCCCAGCGCCAAAGTCAGCGGCGAGGCAAGGTTCTGATATACCTCCGAGCCGAGAATTTCGGACAAGCGCACAATTTGACGATGCGGATTGGGTAACTCCAGGCCCATGCACGATTTTCCTGGAATGGTTTCCACGACGCGGATCGATACAACCGACAGCGCGCGCGCGAGGTCCTTCACAAGATTGACGATCTGGCTGCCCTTTACGCCTATGGCCGGCTCAATCTCGTAGCGGGTGATCACAGGCCCCGGGTAGGCCGCGAGCACCCTGACTTCCACGCCAAAATCCCTGAGCTTTTTCTCAATAAGACGCGAAGTGAATTCCAGGGTTTCGGCAGACACCGTCTCGATGTCGGCACTGGGTTCATCGAGCAGGCCGATTGGTGGCAGCGGGGTGTCGGGCAATTCCTGAAATAGCGGTTTTTGCTTTTCTTTCTGGACGCGCGCCGATCTCTTGATCTCGACTACCGGCGCCCCGATGCGAATGGGCTCGTGTTGTTCGAATTTTTTCAGTTCGACATCAACTACTGCATCGCGCTCCACCTTCGCAATTTCACCGGCTTTGCGATCCTGCCGGCGCAACCATGCGCTGCGTACCGCAACGTAGGCCCACTCCAAACCCGTGCCAATGCCTTCGATCGCGTTCAACCAGGACACCCCGCTAAAGAGCGAAAGGCCGATGCCAAAGGACGTGAGCAGAAACAGGGTGCCGCCGGTGAAACCGATAGTTTTTTCAAGCACCATCGCCGCCACCGCGCCAAACATGCCTCCAGGCGCAAGTGGGAGGGCGGCCTTAAGCGAATACAGGCGTAGCGCTTCGAGCGCGCTACTCGAGGCGATAAGAACGCAAAAACCGGCGAGCGCCACGACGAAAGGGCGTCGGTCTGAAATGGAAGATCCATCGAGGCGGCGATAACCCCAGACAACGGCGTAAAGCAGCAAGACCACCCACCACCAGGCAGACAGCCCGAAAAGATAGAGCAGGACGTCGGCAAGCCAGGCCCCGACACGTCCGCCTGAATTGGCGATCCCGGCCCCCGTAGTACTGTGCGACCAGCCCGGATCGACCTTGTTGAAGGTGATCAGAATGAGCGCGAGATAAAGCGCCACTGCAACAAGGGCAAACCACTTCGATTCGCGCAAAAGCGCGGCAATCTTTCCTGGAAGTGGCGTCGGTGTATCGCTGGCTAGGCTCATCGTGGGGCGGCACACCAATTGGTGCCGGGCAAGCCTTTCAAATCGGAGAATATCGGCATTTTAAAAGAAAAACCCCGCCGAAGCGGGGTTTTTGACCTGAATGTGCACGCAGCCTAGCGCCGAACTACGCACTCGAGCGAGCGCCCCGCATTGACGGCACTACCTGTGTTGAGGCTTTGAATGAACGACGCCGGAGGGGCAAACTGCAATCCTGGGTCGGTCGACAAGAACCTCGGGCGACGTTCGGCGCTGTCCATCATTCCAAACTGTCCGGCCAGAAAATTCTGGCTGCCCGCCTGATTGGATGCGACGATTTCGCCATCTTGAACTCCAACAATGACGCCCTGCTCCACCCTGCCGCCATCCGGAGTCAGGCAATCGCTGCTGATACAGTCGTCGGCCGTAAAAGTGGTGCCCCTGATACCGATAGTCGCGGTGGCCGTGCCCAGTCGATAGGCATCCGGGTTACGCTTCCCCACCAACCCTGTTACGGCGCGTAAGCCTCCCTTCAGAAGGCCATAAACAAAACTATCCTTCGCCGGTTCAGCCTCCTGAAAGATAAAGGTCTCAATTTTTACCGACGTATTGGGCTTGAGCGTCACTTTGGCGCCATCAGAAAATTTAATTTCGGCAAAACTATCTCTTTGCGTACTGAGGACATCACCGCTTGAAATTTCGGACTTGGGTGAAAGCACGCGGATCGAACCATCGGGTTTTTGCACCGACAGCACACCGGCCAGTTGACTCACCGAAACGGTGTTAGCCAGGACAGCATTGGAGCCCATGCCCAACGAGGCGAACAATGCCGTCACAAATACCGTCACAAATGCCGTCACGATCGGGGAATGCACCATCTTCATGCTCTACTCCTGTGCGAATTGCGACTCGCGGATCGGGAGCGCCTAGAGCCCCTTTTTACTCATTTCAGGCTTCAATTCTAGCCTGCGCACCGCCACAAAATCAGGAACTAATCCACACTAGGCCGATTATTGCGCCCCCGCTTTACAAAAAAACGTACTTACCCTCAGTCAACGGCGAGAATATTGTCCCGCAGGACGATCCCCTCCGGTCGGACCTCAATGTAGCCGCCGCTTTGCAGATCCTTCATCACCCTGCTGACCATTTCCCGGGAGGCGCCGATCATCTTGGCTATATCCTGTTTGGCGAGTTTCTTTACGACAATACGCTCGCCATTCACGTCTTCCGACATTTCCATCAGCAAGCGTGCAACACGGCCGTACACGTCCATGAGGGCGAGGCTGCCGATTTTCTGGTCGGCTTCCCGCAACCTCTTGACGAGGCCGCGCATGACCGTCATGGCCATTTCAAAATTATCTTCGAGACATTTATTGAAGTCCCGCTTGGCCAGGGACAGCAGTTCGCAAGCCTCAATCGCAACGACACTGGCCGAACGCGGACTGTCGTCCACCAGGCTCATTTCGCCAAAAAATTCGTTCGAACCGAGGATGGCGAGTATGACTTCGCGTCCTTCGTCATCACTCATCATCACTTTGAGCCGGCCCGAAATAATGATGTAGAGCGAATCTGTCGGGCCGCCGGCGGTGATGATGGTCGTGCCGCGCGAGAACGTCTTGCGCGTAACCATGCTCGTAAGCAGGTTTAACTGGCTCTCGGGCAGCACTGCAAACAATGGTACGTTGCGCAGCAACAGTGTCGATACGCTTGCGGGACCCGCCATGGCACATCCCCTCGGATTAATGTCGCATCGGATCACCCAAACGGGATAACCCTTCTCACAGTAATGTTACCAGATGTGCCTGAAAATACCGCGCTCCATCCAACATTAACCCCGCCTAGTTGCAGGAGGGCGAATCCGAATCATCGAGGAGGGAGCGACCTACTTTCAGGCGTGTTGCCAAGGTCTGTTCATTGGTTGCGTAGACAAGGAAGTTCAACAAATCACCACTGACAAATAAGCTTCGCGGCGAATTTGCATTAATACTGGCGGAGGCAAGACCGCCGTCGAATAACAAGCTGTAACCGGAGCCTGTCAGTTTAATTTCATCCCCTGGAACAATAGCCAGGTGGTTTGCGCCAAACAAGCCGCTCCCAGCCCCACCAATAAGCACAAGTCCGGACAGCAACACCGGTGCGCCTCCAGTCGTTCGGGTATAGGAGTACTGCGAACCGGCGCCACCCACCCTAAGCACAATATCCCCCTGATTTAGTATCTGTGCCGCACTGCCAGCGCCCACTCCGGCCTGGACAACGAGGTTACCGCCCGTGGAAATAGTGAGCGGCACAGTCGGATCAAATAGCCCCGCTGCAGACGCGGAACCGCCTGTCCTCGTGCTGGTTCCGCTCTTCAGAACCAAACTACCGCCGATGCTGGCATTGACTGAGGTTCTTCCAAACAGCGTGACGTCTGCCACCGCCGACGCGCTGCCAGTCGACGCGTTGGATGTCGCAGTGCCGGCAAAAAGGTTCATGCTGTTGGCCAGACCGCCGCTGCCAATAATGCTAAGCGTTTCGCCCGCCAACTTGGCGCTGGCACCGGCAAACGCGATACCGTCGTTAGACGTTGTAGCTGTGGCAGTGCCGCCCTTTAGCTGCATGGCACCTGTGTAGTAGATATTCACCCCACCGGCACTCGCCATCAGAACACCCGCGTCTTTTACCGCAACCAATCCTCCGGATGTCGCCGTCGCTGTCGCGAGTGAAGCATCAAGGGAAAAATCGTGAACCGGCGCATTGGCAGCCCCGACGTTGATGCTGGTAGCGACCAGCTCGACAGGGAACTGCCGTCCGGCCGGAACCGAAACCTTGACATCAGCGAGGTTCGCGTAGGCTCCGCCACCAACGGCGGGGCTATTCAAATGCGCGAGTGATGCGACCTCGGCCGAAGAGGCTCCGGCGCGCAGGTCAAGGGCCCCCTGTAGGTACAACGAACCGGTTATATCTATCCCGCTCGATGAAACCAGCTTGAGCGCGTGGTTAAATTTGGTTATGGATATGCTACCTGTCGTTGCGTTGGTCGTACGCGAACCGATAACCGTGTTTTCCGTCACCGTATTGCCATTCAGCGTGATCGGGCCATCCGCGATCAGGTTGAGGGAGCCGCCGGCATTGCCCAAGTTGATGTCGGAATTCGTCATCTGAATTCCCATATTGATGAAACCGTCATTGTTCTGGACCGTCGCGCTGGATCCATAACCGTAAAAATAGACGTTAGTGCCCTTTATATTCCCTGAGACGATATTGTGACTCGGCCCCTTGAACACGATGTCCGCAGCAGTTCCGACCCCGAAGATGGTGGTCCCGTTGATACTGCTGTACGAAATGTTCCCTGGCGCATACGAACTTGTACCCCCGGCCGCCAAGCGTGCCTCAAGCAACAAGGGCCCCACACAGTTGCCGCTACCGGCGACGCTGCAATTAAAGGCACCTGCAGCCGTCTTATTATTTTGCAGGTCAAGCCACGTGCCGGCGCCAGCCCCGGACGTATCATTAAACGTTACTGCGCGCAGGCCACCGATGGTGGAAGAGTTTCCAAGCACCTGTATCCCGGCGTCATTGACCTGGCTTTGCACAATGTTGCCGGTCGAGAACAGGTTAGTCGTGTAGCCGGAATATCCGGTACCGTTTCCCGACCAAATCGGTCCGTTTATCAGGATAGGTGCGTTAGCGCCACCGCCTGTCGGTTCAAGGCCAGATGGCAATCCGGAGAACTGCGAACTCAATGTCGGGACGGAACCGGCAACCATTGTGACATTGCCACTTGTCGCTTTTACCCCGCTACCACTGTTAACGGTAATGCCGTTGGCGGCAGACAGCGTGATATTACCCCCAGTCGACCGCATTCCGGTTGAATCAACCGTTATGGTTGAGCCAGTGCCGTTGGCCTGCAAAGCCAAAACGCCCGCACTGGAAAGTTGCGTGCTATGCGTAATGCTGCCGTTCGTCGTTGTCAGCCCCATGCCGCCTCCCGCGGCCGTGTTGCTGAACGTTCCGGAAAGATTGACACTTCCGGTGGGGATATTCACCACGACGTCGCCCGCCGTGGAATTGCTGATGGACAGGTTGTTCGCCGAGATACTCACCGCAGCCAGAGGCGAGGCGGTGCCTACGCCGTTGGTAGTCGTGAGGCTGACCGTATCTCCGCTCAACAGTCCCGTTCCTCTAACAAAGCCATTCGAGGTAAGCGTGGTATTGGCTGCTGCCGATTTCTGACCGAAATTTGCATCGAGCTGAATATTCGCCCCATTAAGAATATTGGCGCCGGTGCCATTGGTAACAATATTCTGACCCACGGTTATCTGCCCCCCAGCAAGAATGTCGAAATTGCCATTCGTCGTGGTTGCATTGCTCACGCCATCAACTGCATTAAGTGAAACCGCATCAGTTTCGTTGACAAAAACTCCGCCACTGGTCCGCGAACGGGCAGCCAGCGTTCCAGCCGTGGTTTTCAACCTCGAACCCGCGTTGGTGCCAACACCGGTATCTGAGTCGAGCAATACGTTGGCGCCGATTACAGTCCCAGCGCCCGTAATGTTCGTTCCGGTTCCAGACACCAAGCGCACGTTGGTTGCACCACCTCCCACATTACCAGCGACGCCAATGGCGCCTCCTGCGACGAGTTCATAACGCGTAACCGCACTATTCCCTATGGTGTCAACGGTATTAAGCGTAACGCCGTCCAGTTCGCTGATATAGAGAGTTCCAGCCGCAGTCGTCGCAGCCAGCGTACCCGCCGCCGTCTGGATCACATTGCTTGCGCCCGAGCTACCGATTCCCGTGCCCGCATTCAGAGCGACACCTGTACCACTAATAGTGAAATTTCCGGAACGTGTAATCGTCCCGGCAGAATCGATGCGCGTCACGGTATTTGTTGCTGCGCCCACGTTGGCATTCAATACCACGCCAGATCCGCCGGTAGACGCCAGGCGGGTATCGCCCGCACCATTAGCCGAGATCAGTTCGTTAATGTTGAGCGCACCTCCGGCGGTAACATCAAAATTCCCAGCGCCGCTGGTGCCACTCGACACTGTGCCGATCTGGTTAAGTGTCACCCCGTCGGCCTCGGACACAAATACACCTCCGCTTGTCGTACTCCTTGCCGCTAAAGTCCCGGCCGCGGTGTTCACCCGTCCAGCAGTCCCTGTACCCACGCCCAGCACGCTATCGAGCGTCACCTGCACTCCACTCACCGTACCTGCCGTCCTGGTGATATTTCCTGCCGAGGAAAGGATCGTGCTTCCAGTCGCGCTACCGACATTCGCACCCAACGTAATATTTCCACCACCGGTCGCCGCCAGCGTGATCGTGCCGTTGCCCGCAGAGCTCACCGAGTTGTTCACCGCCAGCGTCCCGCCCGTGGCCGTGATGTCCACCGTCCCGTTACCCGTCTGACTCACACCTCCGGTCGCAATCGTCAGACCGCCCGCCGTGTCCGTGATCGCAATGTTCCCGCTCGTCGAGTTCGTCGCCGTCAGGTTCGTCACCGTCGTGCCCGCAGCTATCCCGCTACCGGCGAGCAACGTCACCAGGCCCGTGCCCGCCTGCACCGCACCCGCACCGGTGCTGATCGCACCCGTGCCACTGCCATCCTTGTCCGCATTGAGCGTCAGCGTCCCCGCCCCACTGGTCACCACACTGCCCGTGCCCGTCAGCGTGACGCTGTTGTCCGCATTGAGCACCACGTTGCCACCCGTGCTCGACACCGTCTTGGTCGTCGCCACCGTGATGTCACTCGACCCACCCGTGGCCGCCAGCGTGATCGTGCCACTGCCCGCAGAGCTCACCGAGTTGTTCACCGCCAGCGTCCCGCCCGTCGCGGTAATGTCCACCGTCCCGTTACCCGTCTGACTCACGCCACCGGTCGCAATCGTCAGCGCCCCTGTATTGACGATTCCTATGTTGCCGCTCGTGCTGTTGATCGCCGTCAGATTGCTCACCGCCGTTGTCGCCGCAATCCCCGTCACCGTATTAAGCGCCAGCGTTGTAGTCGTGATCGTGCCTGAACCACTATTGGTGATCGCGGCACCCGTCGTTAGCGTTACCGTGCTACTCGTCACACCGCTCGGGGTCACCGCACCCACAACGTCAATCCCACCCGTGTTCGTTCCCACCCCGATTGTCAGGCCGCCCGTGCTCGTGATCTGACCCAACTCCGTGTTCGACAGCCCCAGCGTCCCCGAACCGTCCGTCGCACCCACACCCAACTGAATCGCCGTGCCAGTGCTCGTCGGCTTTATCGTCACCAGCCCCGCCCCAGAGTTGATCGTGCCCGTCAGTGTCATGTTGTCCGCAGCCAGCGTCACCACCCCACCGTTCGACGCAATGTTGCCCGCATTCACCGTCAGCATTTTGTTCGTTCCTCCAGCCGTCACGCTGAATGAACCGCCACCCGTGTTGCTACCCGACACCGACACGCCGTCAACATCCGCAATCACTATGTTCCCGCTCGCACTGTTGGTCGCCGTCACATTGTCTATCGTCGTCCCGGCCGCTATCCCCGTCCTCGCCAGCAACGTCACCAGCCCGCTGCCCGCCTGGATCGCCGTCGTCGAGTTGTTCGCGTTGATCG
>JANXRV010000005.1:0-40832 GCA_025356665.1 Pseudomonadota bacterium | reverse complement strand
CAGACCGTCCGCGAAAAACTGCCCGAAGGTTTTCAGCGTGCGGAATTTCTTCTGGAAAAAGGTGCTGTTGACATGATTGTCGACAGACGCCAGTTGCGCGGCAAGCTGGCCAGCCTGATTACGTTACTGATGTGCCAGCCGCCTGCCGGTAGTTGAGTGGAGTCGCCAAAGCTCTTTGCGACCCTGCAATCATTGGCACCCACGCGTCTATGCTCCGCCCGACAGTAGCTGCCTATAGCTGAAATGGAAGATTAAAAATGCAGTTAAATCTCCAGGGCTGGCTCAGTTACATCGAGCGGCTTCACCCTAAGGCGGTCGATCTCGGCCTGGAACGTGTTGCAGAGGTACGCAACCGGCTTGCGGCCAGCGCACACTGCCCGGTAATCGTCGTGGGCGGAACCAATGGCAAGGGGTCCACTTGCGCAATGCTGGAGGCGATTTTGACGGCCGCCGGTTACCGCACAGGCGTATTCACCTCTCCCCACCTACTTCGATATAACGAGCGGGTGCGCATCAACGGACGTGATGCCGAGGATGCGCTCTTGGTGGAAGCTTTTTTGAATGTGGAGTCGGTGAGGGGAAATGTCGCTCTGACATATTTTGAATTTTCCACGCTGGCTGCATGGGATTTGTTTTGTCGAAGCAGGCTCGATGTGCTGATCTTGGAGGTCGGATTGGGCGGCCGGCTTGATGCCGTTAATTTATTTGACGCCGATTGCGCGATTCTTACCAGTGTCGATCTTGATCATATGGACTGGCTGGGCGATACGCGCGAGAAAATTGGATGGGAGAAGGCGCACATTTTCCGTCCGGGTCGGCCGGCAATTTGCGCAGACCCAAGGCCTCCCCAAAGTGTTCTCGACTATGCTTCCCGGATAGGTGCAAATTTGCAGCTGATTGAGAAAGATTTTGGATACCAGGGCGACCGGCAGCAATGGGGTTACTGGGGGCGTGGCGGCAAGCGGGCAGGGCTTGCATACCCTGCGTTAAGGGGAGCCAACCAATTGTTGAATGCGAGTGCCGTACTTTCGGCGCTGGAGGTGTTGCGTGAGCGCATTCCGGTGGGAATGCACGATGTTCGCAAAGGCCTGTCCCTTGTGGAGTTGCCGGGCCGGTTTCAGGTATTGCCCGGGAAGCCGGTCATTGTTCTGGACGTGGCTCACAACCCGCACGCTGGCGCGGTACTTGCGGAAAATCTGTCCAACATGGGCTTTGCACCCAACACAATCGCGGTATTCGGCATGTTGCAGGACAAGGATATTGCGGGTGTTGTGGGTAAAGTAGCGGCGCGTATAGACCGCTGGCATCTTGCGACGCTCGGCTCGCCTCGTGGCAGCAGGGCGTGCGATCTTGCAAAAATACTGACAGTGGCAGAGGTCAGGGCGCCTATTCTTGAGTTCGAATCGCCGCGCGAGGCTTATTTGGCTGCGTTGGATGTGGCAGGGGAAAATGATAGAATTGTCGTGTTCGGATCTTTCCTTACTGTTTCTGATGTAATGGCCGCTCGCGCGACCCAAACTAGCTGATCTCATGTCCGAAAATCCAGACGCGCTCTTGCTAAAAAAACGTGCACGCCGTCGTTTAATCGGGGTCGTGGCGTTGGTATTGTTCATCGTCATTGTCTTGCCTATGGTGCTAGACAAGGAGCCCAAGCCGTTGCAAAACGAGCTGTCGGTCCAGATTCCACGACAGGACTCGGGAGCTTTCAAGACACGCGTGCTGCCGCAAACTGCAGCGTCTGAAAAGGTAGATTCGGCTGATCCCGTCAAAATGGAGCCTCGCCTGCCGTTGTCGGAGACAACGGGGAAGACTTCGGCGTCGCCTACGCAGAAGCTCGCCCCCCCCAAAATAGCAGAAACGGTGCCCGCGATTGAGCCGGCCCAAAAAGCCGATGTCAAAGTATCCCCCGCGATGGCCAAGCCCGGCGCTGATGCACAAGCTGCGCAGGCCTTGCTCAATGATGAGGTTTGGGGGGTTCCCCTTGGTACCTTTTCCAATCCAGGCAATGTCAAGCAACTCCAATCCAAGCTGGAGGCTGTCGGCGTGAAGTCAACTACTGAGGTGCTTAAAACTAAGGACGGTGAAAAAATCCGCCTGCTAGGCGGTCCGTTCAAAACCAAGTCGGATGCTGAAAAGGCGCGTGAAACTCTCAAGGCTGCCGGACTTGATGTGGGGGCAGTGACAGTCCGATGACATGGTTTGATTACGCTGTGCTCGGTGTGGTCGGGCTTTCGATGTTGATCGGGATATTTCGCGGTCTGATAAAAGAAATGATTGCTTTGGCCGGGTGGATATTGGCTGCGATTGCCGCGTCCATGTTTGCATCACAGGTCGCACAATGGGTGCCAGAAGCTGTGAGTACTCC
The DNA here is from genome assembly GCA_025356665.1 of Pseudomonadota bacterium. Taxonomy (GTDB): domain Bacteria; phylum Pseudomonadota; class Gammaproteobacteria; order Burkholderiales; family SG8-39; genus CAITSH01. Next base: position 38,467 of record JANXRV010000005.1, on the reverse strand, counting down.
CGTAGTGCGCGTAGCAATGGCATTCGTGGTAGTGTTTCTCGCAGTGCTGGTGCTTTCCGCCTTGGCGGGCTGGATTTGTTCAATGTTAATCAAAGCAGCAGGGCTGGGTTTCGCAGACCGAGTTTTGGGAGCTATGTTTGGATTTGCGAGGGGGGCGATTGTCGTCCTTGTCGTTGTGATGTTAGGGGGCTTGACGATGCTACCCAAGGATCCCATCTGGCGGCAGGCAATTTTGAGTGGCCCTCTTGAAACGGCGGTAGTTGCAGCGAAGCCTCTGTTGCCCAAAGAACTGGCTCAGCGGGTGAAATTCGATTGATTGATTTATGTGCACGTGCTGATAGAGTTGCGAACTGGGTCGGTTGGGTATTTGGAATAACAAATGTAAGCCGAGATGTTCGGCCATACGCTCCCGGAAACGCAGTTTGCCCCATGGGTAAGCCGGTTTCAGTATCTTTTTACCAGTAGAGAGGCTGTAGTCCATGTGCGGAATTCTGGGAGTGGTGTCAAAGACGCCGGTAAACCAGCTCTTGTATGACGGGTTGCTACTCTTGCAGCATCGCGGTCAAGACGCCGCAGGCATCGTGACCAGCGAATCAAAGACCTTTCATATGCACAAGGGGTCAGGCTATGTGCGTGACGTGTTTCGTACTCGGGACATGCGCTCGCTTCCGGGAAATATGGGCATTGCCCATTGCCGCTATCCAACGGCAGGTTCTGCCTCTAACGCGGCGGAGGCGCAGCCTTTCTACGTCAATTCGCCATTCGGTATTGTGCTTGCCCATAACGGGAATCTCACAAATGCGGATGCGCTAAAGCAGGAAATGTTCAGGCAGGACCTCCGGCACATTAATACCAATTCCGACTCAGAGGTGCTACTCAATGTTCTAGCGCACGAATTGGAAATGTGTTCGAAAGGGTTCCGCCTCGACCCAGAGACAATTTTCAATGCTGTGACCAATGTATATCTTCGTTGCCGCGGTGCTTATGCGGTGGTGGCGATGATATCCGGACATGGATTGCTTGCTTTCCGCGATCCCTACGGGATCCGCCCGCTTATTATCGGACGCAATCGCACCGAGTCCGGCGATGAATATTTACTCGCATCCGAGAGCGTCGCGCTGGACGCCTTGGGATTTGAAACAGTGCGCGATGTGCTGCCCGGCGAGGCAATTTTCATCGACGAACAATCGCGGCTATTCAGTTTCCAGTGCGTCAAGAGCAAGGTGCTTAGCCCTTGTATTTTTGAATATGTTTATCTAGCACGTCCTGACTCACTGATGGACGGCGTATCTGTTTATGAGTCCCGCTTGCACATGGGGGAACATCTTGCCGAAAAAATCCGCAGAACAATGCCAGATCATGATATCGACGTAGTGATCCCGGTGCCCGATTCGAGTCGACCAAGCGCATTGCAACTTGCCAAGGGGCTTGGCATTTCGTACCGTGAAGGATTCGTGAAAAACCGTTATATCGGCCGTACCTTCATCATGCCGGGAAAAACCATTCGTAGGAAATCTGTTCGGCAAAAATTAAATGCCATCGATATGGAGTTCAAGGGAAAAAACGTGCTTATCGTCGATGATTCGATTGTTCGCGGCACGACGAGCCGGGAGATTGTGATGATGGCGCGCGAGGCGGGCGCGAGCAAGGTTTACTTCGCGTCTGCGGCGCCACCCGTGCGCTTTCCCAATGTCTATGGCATTGATATGCCTACGCGCCAGGAGTTGATCGCCACCGACCGTTCAGAGGAAGAAATCGCGAGGGAGATCGGAGCGGATGCGGTGATCTATCAGGACCTCGATGCGTTGATTGCTTCTGTGCGTGAGGCCAATCCACACTTGACCCAATTTGAAACATCGTGCTTTGACGGCAAGTACATCACCGGCGACATTACGACTGAGTATCTCCGGTCAGTGGAGTCGCAGCGTAACGGGGCACGGGGAGATGGCAATGACGAGTCTGAGCCAAATCAACTGGACCTTAACCTGGCCTAGCAAGCGTACCAAAGACCGCGGGCAAAGTTGGCTGCCAGATGACGGTTGTGTATTTTCTGGATCGCGCCGATTTGAAATACAGCTTGCGGGCGCGTAATAAATACGGCTAAGGCGAGGGCGCCCCGTCCTGGCTGGATGCCGCGACGAGTTTAATTATTTCAAGGCTCATCATGTCTGAAAACTTCGATCGGGAAACGCTCGCGGTAAGGGCTGGGATAGCACGCAGCCAGTTCAACGAGCACTCCGAGGCGCTGTTCCTCACCTCGAGTTATGTGTTTGCAAATGCAGCACAGGCGGCGGCCCGGTTTAGCGGGGTGGAGGAGGGGAATATTTACTCGCGATTCACAAACCCAACGGTCACTGTTTTCCAGGACAGGCTGGCGGCGCTTGAGGGGGCGGAGGCCTGCATGGCCACTGCCAGCGGAATGTCGGCGATACTGGTTTGCGCGATGACCATTCTCAAGGCGGGAGATCACGTGATCGCGTCGCACAGTCTGTTTGGCTCAACCGTGCAATTGTTCGCCAACCAGATGTCTCGGTTCGGTGTGGTAACGACGTTTGTTGATCTGACCAAGCCAGAGCAATGGGAAGCTGCCGTTCGGCCAGAGACACGCATGCTCTTTATTGAATCACCGTCCAACCCGCTCACAGAGGTGGCCGATATCGCCGCCTTAGCCGGCATTGCCCACCGCGCGAGTGCTGTATTGGTGGTGGACAATTGTTTTTGCAGCCCGGCGTTGCAACGCCCTATTGAGCTTGGCGCCGATATCATCATTCACTCTGCCACTAAATATCTGGATGGCCAGGGCAGGGTATTGGGAGGCGCGATTGTGGCCGACCGCAAGTACATTGATGAGAAGGTCCTGCCTTTTATGCGCAACGCGGGACCGGCACTCAGCGCGTTCAATGCCTGGATTCTGCTCAAGGGAATGGAAACGCTGCATATCAGGATGGAGGCGCAGTCCTTCAGTGCCCTGGAGTTGGCGCGATGGTTGGAGCAGCATCCCGGCATTGACCGGGTTTATTACCCAGGGCTTGCGTCACATCCACAGCACGCGCTTGCGATGAAGCAGCAACGTTTGGGAGGTGCGGTTGTTGCATTTGACGTCAAGGGCGGCAAAGAGGGTGCCTGGCGCGTTGTTGATTCGACCCGCATGATTTCCATTACGGCCAATCTGGGCGATACAAAGACCACGATCACGCACCCGGCAACAACCACCCATGGCCGGATCAACCAAGCCGCAAGGGTCGCGGCGGGAATTGGCGATGGGTTGTTACGGGTCGCCGTGGGTCTTGAGTCGGTAAAGGATTTACGCGAGGATCTTGCACGCGGCCTGGCCTAGAGTCGTCTAGGGCCTAGGTTAGGGGCAATTCTGTGGGAATGTAGGGACGAAATGGCTGGAAAGCCGCGAGAGACGACACTTCCCAGGCTCCCTGCGCCTTGTTCGAGCCGGACGGGTTAAACCGCCTCCTCTCGGCAACCCTGTTCATCACAAATGAGCACTGAACCCTGTTGGCACCAGTCTGCGAGTACCCATCGCTCGCAGAGGAGCCCGTCTACAACATGTTCGTGCCTGGCCGGACGATGGGTGTGACCGTGTATGAGGCGTGGATAGCCCAGGCCGCGTAATAGCGCCTCGACGGTGTCTGTGCTGACATCCATGATCAAGTCAGTTTTAGATCGTTTCTCTTCCTCGCTTTGACGGCGCAGCCCACTAATAATGCTCTTTCGTTCCTTGATTGGTTTTGACAGAAAATCGGCAGCCCAAGACGCAGAGCGAATTTTTTCGCGGAAAATCATGTATTCGTGATCATCGGTACAGAGCGTATCACCATGCAGCAGCACGGTCGGTGTGCCGAATAGGGTGATGTGGATCAGGTCTGGAAGCATCGTCAGGCCGGAGCGTCGGGAAAACTCGTCGCCGGCCAGGAAATCGCGATTGCCATGCATGAAATTTACCGGAACACCGGAAGCTCGAAGTTCAGCGAGGGCAGTAATTACGGACGTGTTTAAAGGGGCATCGCAATCGTCATCGCCAGCCCAGTAATCGAACAGGTCGCCAAGTATGTAAAGGGCTGAGGCGTGCGATGCCCGTCCATTAAGGAAGTAAAAAAATAAGTCGTTTATCTCTGGCCTGCTCTCCGATAGGTGCAGGTCGGAGATGAACATAGCCGGTTTCATGGATCAAGCTGTGACTTCGGCCCGCGCAATGATAACGTCCTCGACCGGCACATCCTGATGAAATCCGCTTGAGCCGGTTTCCACATCCTTGATCTTGTCGACGACATCCTGTCCGGCGATAACTTTGCCAAAGACGCAATATCCCCACCCCTGCCCGCTGGGCTCTGTGTGATTGAGGAAAGTATTGTCCTTGATATTGATGAAAAACTGCGCTGTCGCTGAATGCGGATCAGATGTGCGTGCCATCGCCACCGTATAGTGATCATTCTTGAGTCCGTTGGTTGCTTCATTCTTGATGGGGGCTTTGGTCGGTTTTTGCTTCATGCCCGGTTCGAATCCGCCGCCCTGAATCATGAAACCGTCAATCACGCGATGAAATACCGTATTGTCGTAATGGCCGCTTTCGACGTGCTCAAGGAAGTTCTTGACTGTTTCAGGGGCTTTTTCTACGTCAAGTTCAAGTGTGATGATGCCGTGGTTAGTGTGTAGATTGACCATAGTGTTTTCGATTTTAAAAGATTAAAAATAGTTCCAAGGCAGCTTTTTACTTTACCGGGACGACCGTCATCGATTCGATGACTACGGCCGTGCGCGGCACGTTTTGATAGGGGCCGGCTGTTGTTGTCTCGACTGCGGCAATTTTTTGGACAATCTCCATGCCTTTTGTTACTTTGCCGAACACAGCGTATCCCCAACCAGATGGTGTGGCTGAGCTGTGGTTCAGAAAGTCGTTGTCCTTGAGATTGATGAAGAACTGTGCGCTGGCAGAATCCGGATTTGAGGTTCGTGCCATGGCTAATGTACCGGTGGTATTCCGCAGACCGGCCTTGATACCAATATCCGCTTCGTTTTTCACCGGCGCACGGGTGCGTTTTTCCTGCATATCCCGCGTCAATCCACCAGCCTGGATCATGAAGCCGTCAATGACACGATGAAACACTGTTCCGCTGTAAAAATCATCTTTAACGTATTGCAGAAAATTGGCCACCGTGGCGGGTGCTTTGTCCCCGTATAACTCAATGGTGATCGACCCCTGGTTGGTTTGTACTTGGACCTGCTGTGAAAATGCTTGTCCCCAAGTAAGGCACATTGCAAAGGCGAGCGCAAATCTGCTTTTCATGTTTTTCCTTTCGCAGGGCCGGCTTATGCGGCCCCCTCGTAGACGATGCGCCAATTGCCGCTCTCATTGATCCAGTACTGGCGCTTTTTCATGCCGTTGGCCAGATTGTTAGATTTGTAATCCTGCTCGAAACTTACGACGACCAGTTCCTGGCCCGGACTACGGAACATGCTTAAGCCACTAACGCCTACCTTGATCCATTCTTTTCCGCTGTTAACGGATTCCTTGTGCTTTGCCCAGGCACTGAAATCCTGGCTTCCCGAGGAAAATTTCTTCGAATAATGTTTCAGGTAACGACCGGTGTCCCGGCTTTCCCAGTCGATACGCCAATGCTCGATAGCATCTTTGAGCGCCTTGCGGTCTGCTGCAAGTTCTTCAATTGATTGCCACTCTATTTTTTCGCTGATGATCACGGGTGTCAGCCCGACCTGCAGGCTTTTTGCCAACGCGTCGAGGTCCCGGTTTGATAAAACAACACATCCATTACTCGCCCGAGGTGGGCGGCTGAAGGTATCCGACGGGGTGCCGTGCAACCAAATTCCATGTCCGTTGCGCCCCTGCCGCTTGTCCCACTCATTGGGATAGCTGATCGGGAAGGCGCCGCTACCGTAAAAATCTGTCAATTTGGATCGTGGCAAATTTGCTGTGACATAGTAGACCCCGATGGGTGTTTTTTCGTCACCTTCGCGAATCTTGTCCATGCCCCGTTTCCCGGCGCTAATGTAGTAGTCGGCTACGAGTCGCGGGATGCCATCGACATTTTGGTACAGGAACAGACGTGCGCGTTGGGCATCCACAACAACGGCGTAGCGTTGTTCCGGCTGCATTGCCAGGATATAACGAGGTACCTTGTCGGCCGGCGGACGTTCCCGGTAGGCTTTGAGCCTTGCGATGGCTTCTGCGCGCAAATCTTCCAAGCGGTCATGAGGCGCATTCGGTGCATCCCCTAGGCTGCGCAGGGGACGGGCACGAGCGATGAGTAAATCGCCCTTGATCAGATTGGCCAGGCGGAAATTCGGGTTGCTGCGCAGCAACGCCTCGACCTGGGTGAAGGCATTGTCCAGGCGGTTCTGGTTGATGGCGTCGAAAACCTGATTTAGCAGCGCTTCCGGCCCTGTATCGGCACGTAGGGGGGATGCACTGAAGATCGCAAAGAAAGCGGCGGCGAGAGCGAGTTGTCTGACGTATTTGACCTCGTGCATCAGTTGCCGACTCGTTCCTGCTGGATCAGCCATTTGCCATCACTCTTAACCATCACCAAGGTTTTGCTGCTGCTTGCCTTCAGTGCGTCAGAACGATATTGCTGACGGAAGCTGATTGTTGCTGTGTTTGCATCCGCGAGTATGACTTTAGGCGCCTCGACCCCGACATCAATTTTCTTGGGTGCATTAATACGCTGCCTTCGCGCACTTTCCCACTCTGCGCGCGGTTCTCCGTTCGGAGTTTTGAAGTTCTTGGCGTAATAGCCAAGGTATCCATTGACGTCTTTTTTCGACCAAGCCGCTGCCCAAGCGCGTACCGTCTTGATGATTTCATCGGGCGCGGGTTTTGTTGTGGCTGGCGGGGGGGCGGGTTTGGCTGCCTCAGCTACTTTTGCCTCTGGTACTTTGGGTGCAGCGACTGCAGCGGCAGTGGCCGGTGCCGCTGCGACAGGGCGAGTGGGCTCGGGTACGACAACGCGCGCAGGTTCGGACTTGGCGGAGGTCTTTCCTGGGCGCGTCGATCCAGTGAACAGATCGCGGATTAGCGAGAGTTTCGATTGTGCGGTGGGGTTGTTCGAGTCGAGTTGCAAGGCTTTGTCGTACGCTTGCGTGGCAAGCTTCGCATACACATCGCCGAGATTTTCATAGGCTGTCGCATAGCTCGGGTGTGTGCGGATAGACATCTCAAGCGATGTCTTTGCCTTGTCATACTGCCCCTGCGAAGCGTAAAGCACAGCAAGATTGTTGTAAGGTTCGGGTAGCTCTGGATAGTCCTCGGTTAGTTTTGTGAAAACCGAAATAGCTTCCGCTGTTTTATTTTGTTCGACGAGAATCAGTCCCCGCAGGAAGCGGCCTTGCGCATCCCGTGGTTTGGCCGAAAGGAAATGGTTCACCTTCTCAAGTGCTTGCGCGGATTGACCCTGGCGAAGAAGACGCGTGGCTTCTTGAAGGTCCTCGGTTTGTCCCCAAGAGGCGCCGCATAGAATGAAGCCTAGAAGTATTGCGCTGAGCCTGAACGTTGTTTGCATCGTGGTATACTTTTGGGCCGTTGGATAGCTGGGGATTTTATCAAAAATCTCCGCAAACTTCACAATAATCAAGATTTTCCGCTGATTTCGGGGAATTAGGGTTAATTCCCAATCTGCCCGACCGGGGCCGCCCTTTGATGCTCAAAATTTTCAATACCCTTAGTCGTCGAAAACAGGATTTTATTCCTCGTGTGCCCGGCCAGGTGGGTATGTATGTCTGCGGCATGACGGTGTACGACTACTGCCATTTGGGACACGCCCGGGTCATGGTCGGATTCGATATCGTTCAACGCTGGTTGCGCGAATCCGGCTATCAGGTCCGATATGTTCGGAACATCACGGATATCGACGACAAAATTATTCGACGTGCCGTAGAAAATGGTGAATCCATAGGCGCTTTGACGGACCGTTTCGCCCGTTTCATGGACGAGGATGCGGTGGCGCTTGGAGTGCAAGCCCCGGACGTGGAGCCGCGCGCGACCAATTATGTGCCGAAGATGCTTGATTTGATCGGCGTTCTCGAGGCGCGTGGTCTTGCATACGCCGCGGTCGATGGTGATGTGAACTACTCCGTAAGAGATTTTCCCGGATATGGCGCCTTATCCGGTAAGTCCCTAGATGACTTGCGGGCGGGGGAGCGTGTCGATGTCAATTCGACCAAGCGAGATCCGCTCGATTTTGTTCTATGGAAGCACGCCAAGGAGGGGGAGCCCTTTTGGGAATCCCCCTGGGGCAAGGGACGACCGGGTTGGCATATTGAATGCTCCGCGATGTCAGCTGAATTGTTGGGGGCTGAATTCGATATCCACGGTGGGGGCCAGGACCTGCAATTCCCGCATCACGAAAATGAGATTGCGCAGTCGGAGGGAGCGATGGCGGGGGGCATATCGTCCGCGCGATTCGTGAATACTTGGATGCATGTTGGTTTTGTGCGTGTTGACAATGAAAAAATGTCCAAATCGCTGGGAAATTTTTTCACTATTCGCGAGGTGCTGAAGAAATATGATCCTGAGGTTGTCCGGTTTTTTGTTGTCAGGGCTCATTATCGAAGCGCGCTTAATTACTCTGATCAGCACCTCGACGATGCGCGTAGCGCTCTTACCCGTCTTTACACCGCGTTAAAGGACGTTCCGCTCGGGGGGGGCTCGATTGACTGGTCCTTGCCGCATTCGAAGCGTTTTCGCGCGGCGATGGATGACGACTTCAACACACCGGAAGCCGTGGCGACCCTGTTTGACCTCGCTACAGAGGCTAATTGCGGCGATGCGGCAGCGGGGCCCTTGCTTCGCGCACTGGCCGGGCATCTGGGCCTGCTGCAGCGTGATTCTGCCGTGTTTTTCCGACGTGGTGCTGCGGATGAGTCGACCTTTGACGAGGCAGGCATCCGTCGAATGATCGCTGAGCGGGGCGCGGCGAAGAAATCCAAGAACTTTGCGGAGGCGGACCGCATACGTGCCGCTCTCGCAGCGTCGGGAATTGTCCTGGAGGACAGTGCGGCAGGCACGTCCTGGCGACGCGCCTGAGTCTCCAGGCAAGCGCTTAACTGGCGGACCGCGAGATTCGCCTAGAAGCTGAACTGCAGATCCTTGCCGATAATAGTCAACTCGACAAAAGTGCTGCCGTTATGATCGGATGGGGAAAAATTGACAAAATACTCGCCAGCATCCCATTTTTGCATCGTGTCGAGCGCCTTGGCGAGAGAACCCCGTGATAGTCTTGGTCCGGCGCGACGGATTCCCTCTCCCAGAGTTTTAGCGGCAATATAAGCCTCAAGCGCGGTAAAGGAATATTCTTTCTTTCTGGTCAGTTTTTCAATTGCAGCCTGGTATTCCCGAACGATCGGCAGGGATTTTCGCATGGGAGGGGGAACCACTTGCGCTACGGCTACCCCAACACCGTCCTTTCCGAGTTCTTTCGCTAGCGGGCTGGCGCCGGGAAAGGAATTGCTGACAAACTGCGCGTTAAGGCCATTTTTTCTTCCGGAACGGATGAAGTCGGCAGATGCCTTGAACAGAGTTGTCAGGATAACGACCTCCGGCGTACCTTTGGCGACCTCTTGCACGCCGCCCTCGATGTCGGGTTTGGCGCGATCCTTAAATGCTGTGACTGCGGTTGCATTCAGGCCGCGCTTTTTAAGCGCACGTTCCACTGCTGAAAAATTCTCTTTGCCGACGACATCGTCGTAGTACACGACAGCGAATCGCTTCGATCCGGTGGTGAAATAGTACTCAACGATCTTCTCAAATTCGTCGGCGTAGCTCGCGCGGACGTTGTAGACATAGGGGTTGAATTTTCGCATTAGGTCTGCGCCCGTGAAGGGGGCGAAAAACGGCGCCTTGTACTGTTCGACGAAAGGGAGTGCAGGGCGGCTCAGTGTTGCGCTGGCATAGCCAAACAAAGCAAGGACGCCTTTATTCGCAAGCAGTTCCTTGCCATTCTCGCCGGAACGTGTGGTGTCGTTCGCATCGTCCAGAGACAGCAGTTCGATGGTGCGACCGTTGATACCGCCGGCGTCGTTGATCTTTTTAAAATAGGCCAGGGCGCCGTTCCGAATGTCCTCACCCAATTCCTTGTTTGCGCCGGATAGCGGCGTTGACTGGCCGATGAGTATGGTTTTGGCGGTCACCCCGGCGATGGGGGCCTGAGACCAGGCGGTGAATGGCAGTGCAAGCGCCAAAATAATTAGCGCAAGCTGCAAACCGTGTTTTTCCATATCGAGTTCCCTTTCTGGCAATTCACCCAGCGAGCCCACGGTACTGGAATATTGAACCGGGCGGCGCTGGGTCGGCGCACTGTTTCTCTGCAACCATTGTACCGTTTCTTGCCCGTCTGCCTGCTGCAGTCATATTGGCTTCACGCGCGAATGCGCCATATGCATTGGTGTTCGGAACCGGCAATGAGCGGGGCTAAAGTTGGCCGCTGAGGTGACCCGTGTGCGGCGGGTCACCTGCGCCCCTCATGGATATGCTCAGGAGGCGAAAAATTCCTTGGCTTTATCCATCCAGGACTTGGCGCGCGGGTTGTGCCGGTCGCCATCTGACAAGTTGAGCGTTTCCAATTCACGTAGCAATTCCTGTTGGCGCTCTGTGAGTTTAACCGGAGTCTCCACCACGACATGGCATAGCAGATCGCCCAAATTTTGGCTGCGTACCCCGCGTATGCCCTTGCCGCGCAGGCGGAAGACCTTGCCGCTTTGTGTCTCCGACGGAATCTTCATTTTAGCCGCCCCATCCAGCGTGGGAATTTCGATTTCCCCGCCAAGGGCGGCCGTGGTGAAACTGATTGGCATTTCGCAATGCAGATCGTCGTGGTCGCGCTGGAATACGGCATGCGGTTTTAGATGTAGCTGCACATAAAGGTCGCCAGATGGTCCTCCGCTTTGTCCGGCTTCGCCCTCACCGGCGAGACGGATACGGTCGCCCTCGTCAACGCCTGCGGGAATCTTCACCGACAGTGTTTTGTGTTGCTTGGTGCGCCCGGCACCGGAGCAGGTGGGGCATGGCTCGGGAATTATTTTTCCTGTGCCATGGCAGCGTGGACAAGTTTGTTGAATCGAAAAAAATCCCTGCTGCATACGTACCTGTCCATGGCCTTCACAGGTCGGGCAGTTTTTCGGGGTGGTGCCTGGCTTTGCGCCAGATCCTTTGCACGGTTCGCATGAAACCATGCTTGGCACGCGGATTTTTGTTTCCGTGCCTTTTGCCGCGTTTTCCAGGGAAATTTCAAGGTTGTAGCGCAGGTCGGCACCACGGGAAACGCCTGAACGTCCGCCTCTGCCGCCAGAAGTCTGACCGAATATGTCGCCGAATATGTCGCCAAATGCATCTGAGAAATTTGAAAACCCCTGCCCACCCGCACCGGCAGCCGAGGGATCTACCCCTGCGTGCCCGTATCGGTCATAGGCGGCCCGCTTGTTTGCATCGGAGAGCATTTCGTAGGCCTCTTTCGCCTCTTTGAAATGATCTTCCGACTTCGGGTTGTCCGGATTCCGATCCGGGTGATGTTTCATGGCGAGCTTTCGATAAGCTTTTTTTATCGCCTCTTCATCAGCGTCCTTGTTGATGCCCAGAACTTCGTAGTAATCGCGTTTTGCCATTGGAAGGGAACCTTAAAACGCGAAGACGCAAAGCGCACAATTCGGAGAATCCCGTTTGTGTCACTTTGCGCCATCGGCGCCGTTGCGTTGATTTGTTATTTTTTTGCGTCCTTGACCTCGGTGTACTCGGCATCTACCACATTGCCGTCGTCCTTCTTGGCCTCAGCCTGTCCGGTTGCTTCTGGTGCGGCTTTTTCTTGTGCGTCGGCATACATTTTCTCACCGAGTTTTTGCGATACCTGTGCCAGAGCCTGCGACTTTGCTTCGATTGTTTCCTTGCTGTCGGACTTGAGTGCCTCCTCGGCATCCTTGAGCGCTGCTTCAATCTTTGATTTTTCATCAGCGTCAATCTTATCGCCGTAGTCGGCAAGGGATTTTTTCACCGAGTGAATGAGCGCATCAGCCTGATTGCGCACGGTCACCAGTTCAATGGTCTTTTTGTCATCGTCAGCGTGCGCTTCGGCATCCTTGACCATGCGCTGGATCTCATCTTCCTTCAGGCCTGAGTTTGCCTTGATAGTGATCTTGTTTTCCTTGCCGGTGGCCTTGTCCTTGGCCGAAACGTGCAGGATGCCGTTTGCATCGATGTCGAAGGTGACCTCGATTTGCGGCATGCCGCGAGGCGAGGGTGGAATTCCCTCCAGATTGAACTGGCCGAGGCTCTTGTTGCCGGATGCGACCTCGCGCTCGCCTTGCAGCACGTGAATCGTTACGGCAGACTGGTTGTCGTCCGCGGTGGAAAAAACCTGCTGGGCCTTGGTCGGAATCGTGGTGTTTTTCTGGATGAGCTTTGTCATCACGCTGCCCAGGGTTTCGATACCCAGAGACAGCGGCGTGACGTCGAGCAGGAGCACATCCTTGACCTCACCTTGCAGCACACCGCCCTGAATGGATGCGCCTACGGCAACAGCCTCGTCCGGGTTCACATCGCGCCGTGGTTCCTTGCCGAAGAGCTCCTTGACCATTTCCTGCACTTTGGGCATGCGTGTCATGCCGCCAACGAGGATTACGTCCTCAATGTCGGTGATTTTCACGCCGGCATCCTTGATCGCCAGCTTGCAAGGCTCCATGGTGCGGGCGATCAACTCTTCGACCAGGCTCTCGAACTTTGCGCGGGTGATCTTGACCGCCAAGTGTTTGGGACCTGATTTGTCGGCAGTAATGTAGGGTAGATTGACTTCGGTTTGCTGCGACGAAGAAAGCTCGATCTTCGCCTTTTCCGCAGCTTCCTTAAGGCGCTGCAGTGCGAGGACGTCGCCCCGAAGGTCGATACCCTGTTCTTTTTTGAACTCCTCGGCCAGAAAATCTATGATGCGTTGGTCAAAGTCCTCGCCGCCAAGAAAGGTGTCGCCGTTGGTTGAAAGCACTTCAAACTGGTGCTCGCCCTCGACCTCGGCAATTTCGATGATCGAAATATCGAAGGTACCACCGCCCAAGTCATAAACCGCAATCTTGCGGTCGCCCTCCTGTTTGTCCAACCCGAAAGCCAAAGCCGCAGCGGTAGGCTCGTTGATGATGCGCTTGACTTCAAGTCCCGCAATGCGGCCCGCGTCCTTGGTTGCCTGGCGCTGACTGTCATTGAAATAGGCGGGCACGGTTATGACCGCTTCGGTTACTTCTTCGCCGAGGTAGTCCTCGGCGGTTTTTTTCATTTTGCGCAGAACCTCGGCCGAAATCTGGGGCGGGGCCATGCTCTTGCCGCGCGCGCTAACCCAAGCGTCGCCGTTGTCCGCTTTGACAATTTTGTAGGGCATCAACTTGATGTCCTTTTGCACTTCTTTTTCCTCGAAACGGCGGCCGATAAGGCGTTTTACCGAGGAAAGGGTATTTTGCGGGTTGGTGACGGCCTGACGTTTAGCCGGGGCGCCGCATACAATTTCACCGTCCTCCATGTAGGCAACGATTGAAGGGGTTGTGCGTGAACCTTCCGAGTTTTCGATGACCTTGGGTTTCCCGCCTTCCATGACGGCAACGCAGGAGTTTGTGGTTCCAAGATCAATTCCGATAATTTTGCCCATTACACTTTTCCTTAAATTTCGCGGTAAAAAATAACCCTATGCCCGATATTGGGTTCATTCCCCCGACTTCAATAGGGCTTTCGCAGGATTACCTAAGGTTTAATACGGTTTGATACGGATTTTTAATACGAAATTGCCTGCCTTTGCGGGCAGGGCAGATTAAGCCTTTGGTTTGGCCACCGTGACCAGCGCCGGACGCAGCACGCGTTCGTGCAGCACGTAGCCTTTTTGCAGGACACCGACCACCGTATTGGCTTCGGCATCCGCGTCAATCATGCTGATAGCCTGGTGGCGGTTTGGGTCGAATTTCTCCCCTGCCGGCGCGACCTCTTTGAGATTCGCCTTGTCGAAGGCGGCATCCAGTTGTCGCAAGGTAAGCTCGACGCCGCTTCTGAGGCTGTCCAGTTGCGTGCTATCACTGGCCAGGGCTGCCTCAAGACTGTCCCGAACGGGTAAAAGGGACTCGGCAAAGGTTTCAGTGGCAAATTTATGTGCCCCTGCAATATCCGCTTGCGCGCGTTTGCGCACATTTTCAGTCTCCGCCTTGGCGCGCAGCCAGGCGTCACTCAATTCTTGAATTTTCGCTTCCGCGATCAATAGCAAGGCTTCCGGATTTTGTTTGTCTTCGGTGCTGGCAGCCGTGGCAGTTGGATCTGCAGGGGGTGGCGTTTGCTGGGTGTTTGTTGTTTGTTCTGACATTTCAAGGACTCGATGGCGAAAATGATAGTTTAGGTGGGGGCATTTTGGCGGGTTTCAAGCTGTTCCGGTGCCCCCTGTTTTAGGCGATTGCGCCCAATGATTTGGCACGTTTTTGGGTTATCACAGATTGACTTGTGTTCATGCTCGCGTCCCAGTCGTCACTGACCCAGCCCGAGAGATGTTCGATTGCGATCTTGCCCAAGGCTTCGATCCAGTCCGGGCGTTCATTCAAGCAGGCGATGGCGTGAAATGCTTTGCCTCCGGCCTTGAGGAAGTCCGCTTTTGCCTCAATGGCGATTTCTTCCAGTGTTTCCAGGCAGTCTGAGGCGAAACCGGGGCATACGACGTCAACTCGCCCGACGCCTTGCTGGGCGAATTCTGTCAGCGTTGCCGACGTGTATGGCTTGAGCCATTCGGTTTTGCCGAAGCGGGACTGGAAGCTGATTTTCCAGGAATGATCGTCAAGCTCGAGCGCCTCGGCCAGCATGCGGGCCGATTTGTGGCATTCGCAGTGATAAGGGTCGCCGCGCGACAGCGTATAGCGCGGCAGGCCGTGAAAGCTCATTAGTAATTTATCCGGGCGGCCCTCTCGGGACCAATGTTCTTTTACGGAGGCCGCTAGCGCGCCGATATAGGCCGGATGGTCGTGAAAATGCCGGACCGTCCGGACCTCAGGCACATTGCGAGTGGCACACAGCCAGCGTGCCAGTTCATCGATCGCGGTGGCGGTGGTGCTGGCGGCGTATTGCGGATACAGCGGTAGAAAAAGGATGCGGTCGCATCCTTGCGCCTTGAGGCGGTTGAGCGCGTCGGTGATGCCGGGGTTGCCATAACGCATCGCATAGTCCACGACCAACGGGGAGGCGATCTTGTTGGCGAGGTGTTCGCCCAGCATACTGGCCTGGCGCTCGGTGTGAAAGCGTAGTGGTGAACCTTCAGCCTGCCAGATCGATGCATATTTTTTGGCTGATTTTGCCGGCCTTACGTTGAGGATGACCAGGTTGAGAATCAACCACCACAGCACCTTGGGAATTTCAACCACCCGTGGGTCAGACAGAAATTGCTTGAGATAACGCCGCACTGCCCCAGGTGTGGGCGCATCGGGGGTGCCGAGGTTGACCAGCAGTACCGCTGTTTTCGAAGTGTTAGTGTGCTGGTAGGTCGGTTCGGGCAAAAATTGTGGCATGAGGCGCAGTTGCAGTCAGTGCGACGGGTGATCGGAAAGGGCGCTTGAAAGCAGTTTTGCCGTAATGTCGACGATGGGAATCACCCGTTCGTAGGCCATGCGTGTCGGCCCGATCACGCCGACTGATCCGACGATCTGCCCATCCACCTCATAGGGCGCTGTAACAATGCTGCATTCGTCCAAGGGTGAAAGGCCTGATTCGCCGCCGATAAAAAGCTGCACACCCTGGGCGCGTTTGCTGACATCGAGAATCTGCATCAGAAGGGTTTTTTTCTCGAATAGTTCGAACAGTTCGCGCAGGCGTCCCATGTTGGATGAGAGGTCATGCGAGTCGAGAAGATTTTTTTCACCGGAAATGACGTAGTTTTCGGTGCTTTCTGACAGCGCTTGGTTGCCGGCTTCCAGTGCAGCGGTCATGAGCAGAATCATGTCCTGCCGTAGTTGTTTCAGCTCGTCCTGAACGCGGCGCCCAATATCCTCAAAGGTGAGGCCGGCGTAGTTTTGATTGAGAAAATTGGCTGCCGTTGTGAGGTCGGCCGGGCTGTAGCCCTTTTCGGTGGACAGGATGCGGTTTTGCACATCGCCCTCCGCTGTGACGATGATGAGTAAAATCCGTCGCTCGGAAAGGCTGAGGAACTCGATATGTTTGAATGCCGGGCTGCGGCGCCTTGGCGCAACCACTACGCCGGCGAAGTGTGTCAGTTGCGACAGAACCTGGGATGCGGAACTGATCAGCCGCTGCGGCAGGTCCGGGTTGAGGTTGTCCTCAACCTGGCTGATTTCCCCGCGTTCCAGGGGCTTGGTCGTCAAAAGGGTATCGACAAAAAAGCGATAGCCGCGTGAGGTCGGTATGCGTCCGGCGGAGGTGTGGGGACTGGCGATGAAGCCCATTTCTTCCAAGTCGGCCATCACATTGCGTATTGTCGCCGGCGATAAATCCAGTCCCGAATAACGCGACAGTGCGCGCGAGCCGAGAGGTTCCCCATCGGAAATGTAGCGCTCTATAAGCGTTTTGAGAAGTATCTGGGCGCGGCGATCTAGCATAAGACGCATTCTACACAAGCAGAAAAAGCAACGGTAAATATGACTTGCGGAATTTGCGCTACTACCGCTGACAGGCCGAGTCCGGTTGTGATTTAATGCCGCCTCTATGCCTGCCTTCAAAACTGTCGCCCTAATTGGTCGATATAACACCCCCGGCGTCGCCGCATCGCTGCAGAAGCTTGGTGCTTTCCTGCAGGAGCGCGGGTGCGTGATCCTGATCGAGGCCGAGACTGCAAGGACCAGCGAAATAAGCAATTTTCCGCACGCTGACTTCCCGCTGATAGGGAAGAGGGCGGATCTTGCCATCGTGCTGGGTGGAGATGGCAGCATGCTGACCGCCGCGCGCGGGCTTGCGCAGTTCAAAGTGCCGCTGGTCGGTGTCAATCAAGGACGTTTGGGCTTCATGACCGACATTGCCCAAGGGGCGATGATTGAAACCATCGCCGGCCTGATGGAGGGTCGCTTCACCACCGAAGATCGGACATTGCTGAGCGCGGAGGTTGTGCGCGCCGGCAAACGGGTTTTTCAGACGCTCGCGCTCAACGATATCGTGGTCAACAAGGGCGCGATCGGCCGGTTGATCGAGTTCATGGTGCAGATTGACGGCCAGTTTGTTTACGATCTACGTTCAGACGGACTGATTGTGGCGACGCCAACCGGTTCCACCGCTTATGCCCTGTCCTCCAACGGGCCGATTCTGCAGCCCAACGTGCCCGGTATGGTGCTGGTGCCGATCTGCCCGCATACCCTCTCCAACAGGCCGATCACGGTCAGCGACACATGTGTCATCGATATAACGCTCAAGCGCGCGCTGGACGCCCGCCTGCATTTTGACGGACAGCCGCAATTCGACCTAGAGGAAAACGATCGGGTGCTGGTGGCGCGCGCCGACCAGACCGTACGGTTTGTGCACCCGCCGGGTTACAGTTACTACGCCATGTTGCGAGAGAAACTGCACTGGAGTGAGAACCTTTAGGTGGCTGCTATGTTCGTAAAAGGGCGGAAAATGGGTCTGGTATCAGCTGGAAACGCCCGACTGGCAAGGCTTGTCAGCCGATTCTGCATTTCTCCTTGCATGAGAGGCGGCACCTGACATGCTAGTGCAGCTGGACATCAAGGACTTTGTCATTGTCGAGCGCCTTGAGTTGGAGTTCAGCGCGGGGTTCACCGCGTTGACAGGAGAGACCGGGGCCGGGAAGTCCATTCTGATCGATGCTTTGGCTTTGGCGCTTGGCGATCGCACCGATCCCTCCGTTGTTCGGGTTGGCGCGGAACGCGCTGAAATCGTTGCCGAATTCAGCGTGGAGACTGTTTCCGCCCTCGCCGATTGGCTGCGCGAGATGGCATTTGAGGGTGATGCAAACCAGGTCATACTCCGCCGCGTTATAGACCGTGGCGGCCGTTCACGTGGTTTCATCAACGGCAGTCAGGCCACGCTGGCGCAAATGCGCACCGCGGGCGAATGGTTGCTGGACATTCACGGCCAGCACGAGCACCAGTCTTTGATGAAACCCGACTCCCAGCGGGAGTTGCTCGATGGTCATGCCGGCCTGGTCGACATTGCGCGTGAGGTTGCCGTCGCCTTCCGGCATTGGCAGCGCTTGGCCCAGGCACGTGCCGAATATGAAACCAACGCCGCCGCCAGGGGGGCGGAGAGGGAGCAAGTCGCCTGGCAGGTTGAGGAGCTGGAGCGTCTTGCCGTCAAGCCGGGCGAGTGGGAGGCAATCCAGTCCGAGCATGGCCGGCTGTCGCACTCCGCAGGCCTGATCGAGGGTACGCGGTCGGCGCTGGACAGCCTGTCTGAGGGCGAGGGCGCCTGCCTTGGAACGCTGTCGGGCGTTGCCGCGCGAATCAAGCAGCTTTCGCAGCTTGATTCAGGTCTTGCCGAAACAGTCAGCCTGCTTGATTCGGCTCAGGCACAATTGCAGGAGGCCGTTTATGCCCTGCGTCATTACGCAGATCGCCTTGATCTGGATCCGGCGCGCTTGGCAGGCGTTAGCGAACGTCTGGAATCCATTCACGGCACTGCACGCAAGTACCGCTGTGACGCCGAGGAGTTACCAACCAGGCTGGTGGCGCTCAAAGAGCGTCTGGCAGAGCTTGAGTTGGCCTCGGATCTTGACGCTATTCTCCAACAGGAAACGGTGGCAATGTCGGGCTATCAGTTGCACGCTGCGAAGTTGACGGCGGGGCGCAAAAAAGCCGGCGCCAAACTGTCCAAGGATGTCAGTGCGGCGATGCACTCGCTGGCAATGGGGGGCGGGGTGTTTGCGGTTGCATTTAATTCCCTGGCTTCCAGGGGAAGCCTTCACGGCAACGAACAGGTGGAATTTCAGGTCGCGGCAAATCCGGGGGTCGAACCCCGGCCGCTGGCCAAGGTGGCGTCGGGAGGCGAGCTTTCGCGCATCAGCCTGGCTATCCAGGTTGTGGCCAGCAAGGCTGCCGCAGTACCGAGCCTGATTTTCGACGAAGTCGATGCCGGTATTGGCGGCGCAGTCGCCGAGGTCGTCGGCCGGAAATTGAAGGAGTTGGGAGCGAGCAGGCAGGTGTTGTGTGTGACGCACTTGGCGCAGGTTGCGGCGCAGGCTGATCACCAATGGTCGGTGGCAAAGCAGGGGGAAAAGGGCGCTGTCAAAAGTGCGGTCACACCCTTGGACCGTGCCGGCCGTATCGATGAGATTGCGCGCATGCTCGGAGGGATGTCGATCACCGCTACCACGCGAAAGCACGCCGCCGAGATGCTGGGCCTGTCTTGACAGGCGGATGGCGTTTGTCGTAACGGCATTTTCCGGCGGTGTCGGATGATGCGGGGCATGCTTTTTGTTCTAGCGGATGCGCTTTGGGGCTGCGCGTTGTCCGGCGGTTTGATAGAGTTCGGATATTCGAGTGAAACATCGCACACGGGAGGAAATGTATGCAGGCGCGCAATCAGAGAGAACAGGGTTCGGCGCAGGTAATCGCGCTGGTGGCGGTGGCGGCTGTGCTGGCAGGCGCGTACATTGCGCTCGATTTCTACAGCGAGGGGCAAAAGAACATTGCCATCGCTGAGTCGCGCGGGGCAAACCTGATCAATGGTCTGACCAAGCACAAGCTGGAGGTCGGCGGCTATCCCGATGCGCTCGACAAGCTTGCGCCCAAGTACCTTTCGTCCGTGCCAAAGTGCCCGAACGGGGAGGCTTTCATGTTTCAGGTTTCCGGAACCGAATTTACGCTCACCTGCCAGAAAGTGGTTTTCAAGTTGAATCCTTATACTTACAACTCGCGTACAAGGTCCTGGGTCGGTTGATTCTTGGCGGAGTTTCAGACTTATTTGCCCAGACTGTTCCGCTACGTTAAAATAGCAGGCTTATTAGGCGCGTAGCTCAGCTGGTTAGAGCACCACCTTGACATGGTGGGGGTCGTTGGTTCGAGTCCAATCGCGCCTACCAAGCAATTTTAGTTACCAAGGTTTTTTCGCTTTGTAGCAATATTGCTTGGGGCAGTCCGGCATTGTCCGCAATGCGGCACATATCCGGAGCATAGGCTTAAGGGAATTTCATCTGCTTTGAATCAGCAGTACCCCAAAGGCAAGCGTTATGACGCCGCGAACTGATATCGCTTTTTTGATGAGGCATTAGCCGTCGCGGCTTCAAAGAGTGCTTGGAAAAAGTGCGGCTGGCCCGCACTTTTTTATTTCTGATTCTGGAGGATCACAACATGCCCAACATTACCCTGCCCGATGGATCTATCCGTCAGTATGACAACGCCGTGACCGTTGCCGAGGTCGCCGCTTCCATCGGCGCGGGCCTGGCCCGGGCGGCGCTTGCCGGTCGTGTCGATGGCAAGCTTGTCGACACTTCGCACCGCATTGAGCGAGATATCCATCTTTCGATTGTCACCGACAAGGACGCGGACGGACTCGAGATAATCCGCCATTCAACGGCCCATCTTCTGGCCTACGCGGTCAAGTCCTTGTTCCCGGATGCGCAGGTGACGATCGGTCCGGTTATCGAGAACGGCTTTTACTACGATTTTTCCTACAAACGGCCGTTCACTCCGGATGATCTCGCTGCCATCGAGAAAAAAATGACGGAACTTGCCAAAAAGGATTTTCCGCTAACAAGAGAGGTTTTGCCGCGAGACCAGGCGGTCGAGTTTTTCAAGTCCATTGGCGAGCATTACAAAGCGGAGATCATTGCGTCCATACCGGCTGCCGATGATGTGTCGCTATATCGCGAAGGCGATTTTGTCGATCTTTGCCGCGGCCCGCACGTGCCCTCGACCGGCAAACTCAAGGCGTTCAAGCTGATGCGGCTTGCCGGCGCTTATTGGCGCGGCGACTCCAAAAACGAGATGCTGCAAAGGGTTTACGGCACGGCCTGGGCCAAGAAAGAAGACCAGGACGCCTATCTATTGATGTTGGAGGAGGCGGACAAGCGCGATCATCGAAAACTGGCAACGCAACTGGACCTTTTTCACATGCAGGAGGAGGCTCCCGGGATGGTGTTCTGGCATCCCAAGGGATGGGCTCTGTGGCAGCAGGTGGAGCAATACATGCGTCGTGTCTACCAGCGTAATGGCTACAAAGAAGTGCGCTGCCCGCAGATTCTGGACCGTAGTCTGTGGGAGAAATCAGGACATTGGGAGAATTACAAGGAAAATATGTTCACCACCGAGTCGGAAAAGCGCGACTACGCGGTGAAACCGATGAATTGTCCCGGCCACATCCAAATTTTCAACAAAGGCCTGCGCAGCTATCGTGACTTGCCTTTGCGTTACGGTGAGTTTGGCGCCTGCCACCGCAATGAGCCCTCAGGCTCCTTGCATGGAATCATGCGTATTCGCGCATTCACACAGGACGACGGCCATATTTTCTGTACCGATGAACAGATACTCGGCGAGTGCGTTGCATTCACGGCACTGTTACAGCGCGTCTATAGGGATTTCGGCTTCAAGGAAATTATATACAAGGTAGCGACCCGGCCTGAAAAACGGGTGGGATCTGATGTTTTGTGGGACAAAGCCGAGTCGGCGGTGATCGAGTCCTTGAAGCAATCGGGCTGCGATTTCCAGATTTCCCCGGGTGAAGGCGCGTTTTATGGCCCGAAAATCGAATATTCGCTGAAAGACGCGATTGGACGCGTCTGGCAATGCGGCACCATGCAGGTGGACTTCAACATGCCCGAGCGTCTTGGGGCGGAGTATGTGGCAGAGGACAATAGTCGCAGAGTTCCGGTCATGTTGCATCGCGCAATTGTTGGATCCATGGAGCGTTTCCTCGGCATTTTGATCGAAAATTTCTCCGGCGCCTTGCCATTGTGGCTGTCGCCGGTGCAAGTCGTTGTTCTTAATATCTCGGAGGGGCAGGCCGATTACGCCCGCGCCGTCACCGCGCGCCTGGAGTCGGCCGGCATCCGGGTCGAGAGTGATTTGCGGAATGAGAAAATAACCTATAAAATACGGGAACATAGCTTGCAAAAGCTGCCTTACCAACTGATCGTTGGTGAAAAAGAGAAGGCAGCGCAACAGGTGGCCGTGCGGACGCGCAGCGGTGAAGACCTTGGGCAGATAGCACTTGAGGACTTTATCGAACGCCTTCAAAAAGAGGCGATTGCAGTCGGCGCGGCCTAATTATTGATCTTCAGGAGAATCAACATCGCTCAGGAAAAACCGCAGCGCTTGAATAGTGACATCAATGTTCCCGAAGTCCGGTTAGTTGGTGTTGAAGGTGAGCAGTTGGGCATTGTGCTGATCGCAGATGCATTGCGCATGGCAGAAGAAGCTGAAGTCGATCTGGTGGAAATCGCCCCCACGGCGAAACCCCCGGTCTGCAAGATGATGGACTTCGGTAAATTCAAGTATCGCGAAGCCAAAAAGGCGCACGAGACCAAGCTCAAGCAAAAGCAGATTCAGGTCAAGGAAGTCAAATTCCGACCGGGAACTGACGAAGGCGACTATCAAATCAAGCTGCGTAACCTGATCAAGTTTCTCGAAGAAGGCGACAAGGCAAAGGTGACTTTGCGTTACCGTGGGCGCGAGATGGCCCACCAAGAATTCGGACATCGTCTCATCGAGAGGGTCAAGGCAGACCTCGAGGCGTATGCCGTAGTAGAGCAGTACCCCAAGATGGAAGGGCGTCAACTCATCATGGTTTTAGGGCCGAAAAAGGTCGTGATTCCCGCCAAGAAGGGTGAAGTTGCAAGTACCAGCAAGGCCGCAGCCTGAGCGAGAGCAGGGCGCGTTTTTAAAACAAGCGTTACCGAGGTCCCGGACGGGCAGTCCGGAACAAAGTGCTCCGCAGGAGCCACCCGGTGTCGCAACAAATGAAGGACAAGTCATGCCCAAGATGAAGACCAAGAGTGGCGCCGCCAAGCGCTTCAAGGTGCGCGCAGGCGGCAGCATCAAGCGCTCGCAGGCGTTCAAGCGCCACATCCTCACCAAAAAAACGACCAAGAACAAGCGCCAACTGCGTGGTACTGCAGAGGTGCATGAGACAAACAAGCGCTCAATACGCGCAATGTTGCCCTACGCTTAAGGAGCCGCCATGCCTAGAGTTAAACGCGGCGTAACTGCACACGCCAAGCATAAAAAAGTAATAGACGCAGCCAAGGGTTACCGCGGTCGCCGCGGTAACGTATTCCGTATCGCCAAAGAGGCGGTGATGAAGGCAGGGCAGTACGCCTATCGTGACCGCCGTACCCGCAAGCGCGTGTTCCGCGCATTGTGGATCGCGCGTATCAACGCCGCAGCGCGCGAGTGTGGCCTTTCCTACTCGGTATTCATGAACGGTCTCAAGAAGGCCATGATTGAAGTTGATCGCAAGGTGCTGGCCGACCTCGCGGTTGCCGACAAAGCCGCGTTTGCGCATATCGCCAATCAGGTCAAGGCGAATCTGGGCTAAGCCATCAGACTATTCCGGTCTTCGTGGCCGGAACAAAGAGGCGGCGCCAAAGCAGTATTTGGCGCCGTCTTTTTTGGCTGAACTCACATCCCCCAATCCATGAACAATCTCGAAGACATCGTTCGCGAAGCCGCGGATCTGTTTGGTGGCATCACCGAAGCGGCCGAACTCGATCAAGCCAAGGCGCGCTTTCTCGGCAAGGCCGGGGTACTGACGGAGTTGCTAAAGGGGCTGGGCAAAATGCCCCAGGATGAGCGGCGGGAAGCCGGTTCCCTGATCAACGCGGCAAAAGACAAGATTGAAGCGTCGCTTGCATTGCGACGCGATTTTTTCGCCCGCAAGCAGCTCGAATCACGCCTTGCCGCCGAATCCCTTGACGTGACGCTGCCCGGGCGACGTCAGGGCGTGGGGAGCCTTCATCCCGTGGTGCGCACCTGGTTGCGTGTGGAAGAAATATTCCGTTCCATCGGCTTTGATGTCGCCGACGGTCCGGAGATCGAGACTGACTGGTACAACTTTACCGCCCTAAACAATCCGGAAAGCCATCCTGCGCGCTCGATGCAGGACACGTTTTATGTGGAGGACAAGGACGCTTCGGGATTGCAGTTGTTGTTACGCACGCATACCAGCCCGATTCAGGTTCGTTATGCCAGGCAGCACGTTGAGCGTTACCGCCATCTGGATCGCATGCCGCCGATAAAAGTTATCGCGCCGGGACGAACCTATCGGGTGGACAGCGATGCCACGCACTCACCGATGTTCCACCAGTTCGAAGGTTTGTGGATCGCCGACAACATCAGTTTCGCCGACCTGAAGGGCGTTTACCTCGATTTCATTCGCCGTTATTTCGAGTCCGATGACGTGCAGGTGCGTTTCCGTCCTTCGTATTTTCCGTTCACCGAACCTTCCGCGGAAATCGACATGATGTTCGCCTCCGGTCCGAACAAGGGCAGGTGGCTGGAGATTTCCGGATCCGGGCAGGTACATCCCAACGTGGTGCGCAACTTCGGCCTCGATCCGGAGCGCTATATCGGCTTTGCTTTTGGTTCAGGACTGGAGCGACTGACCATGCTGCGGTATGGCATCAATGACCTGCGACTGTTTTTCGAGGGCGACTTGCGCTTCCTCGAGCAGTTTGCCTGAGCACACGGCGACTACCCCATGCAGATTTCAGAAAAATGGTTGCGGACGCTGGTTGATCCGGATTTGTCGACAGAAGAACTCGTCCACTTGTTGACGATGTCCGGCCTTGAGGTGGAGGAGTGCCACGCGGTTGCACCGGCGTTCTCCGGTGTCGTTGTCGGCCGGGTACTTGAAACCGGCAAACATCCCAACGCGGATCGCCTGTCCTTGTGCCGTATCGACGCCGGTTTGGCCGAGCCCTTGTCGATTGTTTGTGGCGCTCCGAACGTAGCGGTCGGAATGAAGGTGCCGGTTGCGCTCATAGGCGCCAAACTGCCGGGCGAAACGGCCGATAAGCCGTTCGAAATAAAACTCGCCAAAATGCGCGGGGTTGAAAGCCAGGGCATGCTTTGCTCGGCGCGGGAGCTCGGGCTTTCCCAGGATCACAGCGGGTTAATGAGCCTGCCGGACGATGCTCCCATCGGCAAAGATTTCCGCGACTACTATGCGCTTGATGATGCGCTGATTACGATCAAGCTCACGCCGAACCGGGCCGATTGTCTATCCGTGCTTGGCGTCGCCCGGGAAGTGTCAGCGCTGACCGGCGCGCCCCTGACGCCTCCTGAAATCAAGCCGGTGCTCCCGGTTGGTGACGCGCACTTCCCGTTCAAGATAAGTGACGGCAAAGCTTGCGGCCGCTTCTCCGGGCGGGTCATCTCCAATGTAAACGCCAAGGCGCCGACCCCCGACTGGATGAGGCAGCGGCTTGAGCGCGCGGGGCAACGGTCCATTTCCGCCCTCGTCGATGTCACCAATTACGTGATGCTCGAACTCGGTCGGCCATTGCATGTGTATAACCTCGACAAACTGTCCGGATGCATAGACGTGCGTTTTGGCCGCAAGGGAGAGCGGCTCGTCCTGCTCAATGAGCAGACGGTGGAGCTTGATGAAACTCTGCTCTGTATCACTGATGCGTCGGGACCGATAGGCTTGGCCGGCATTATGGGTGGAGAAAGCACCAAGGCCGATCTGGAGACTGTGAATATTTTTCTTGAATCGGCCTTCTTTTTTCCCGATGCGATAGCCGGCCGTACGCGGCGTTTCAATTTCACCAGCGATGCAGCCCACCGCTTTGAGCGCGGCGTCGATTTCGAAAATAATGTTTCCGGGCTCGAGCGTGCGACAGGGCTTATCCTGGACATATGCGGGGGCGAGCCTGCACCGGTGCATGACCAGATCGCCACTTTGCCGGTGCGCAGCGCCGTGAGCATGCGGGTGGCGCGGGCACAAAAAATAATTGGTGTGGCGATCGCCGCTGATGAGATGGAACAAATTTTCTCTCGACTGGGCTTTGCCTTTGAGCGCAAGCACGCGGAAGGTTCGGACGGTGCGGAAGTATTTGTTGTCATGCCGCCGGCACACCGTTTTGACATTGTCATCGAAGAAGACCTGATCGAAGAGGTGGCACGGGTATACGGTTTCGAACGCATCCCGGCGAACCCGCCACAGGCCGCCGCCGTCATGTGCTCGCAGTCAGAGGTTTCGCGCAGCGCGCACGACTTGCGCCGGCAGCTTGCCGCCAGCGGATATCGCGAGGTCATCAACTTTAGCTTTGTCGACGCAGAATGGGAGTGGGACTTTGCGGCAAACACCGCACCCATCCGCCTTCTCAATCCGATTGCGAGCCAGCTTGCCGTTATGCGCTCCAGTCTATTGGGAAGTCTTGTCGCGAATGTCCGCTATAACCTGAATCGCAAGCGCGATCGCGTGCGCGTGTTTGAAGTCGGGCGTGTTTTTTTCCGTGATGCGCAGGCTGTGGATGGTGAATCCAGCGTATCCGGATTACGCCAGCCCATGCGTCTTGGTGCCATCGCTTATGGCACGGCGTTTGAAGAGCAATGGGGTGTTGTCGCTCGGAAAGTGGATTATTACGACGTCAAGGGCGATGTTGAGGTCTTGCTCGGCGCACTCGCCGGTGAAGTCAGCTTTACTGCGGTGAGCCATCCTGCGCTGCATCCGGGGCGCTCAGCTCAGATACTGCGCGCTGGGAAGGTCATTGGATGGATAGGTGAACTGCATCCGGCATGGCTGGCGAAGTACGAATTGCCGTCTGCGCCGGTGGCGTTTGAGCTTGATGTTGACGCCATCTCGGACAGGTCAATGCCGGTTTATTCGGAATTGTCGCG
This sequence comes from Pseudomonadota bacterium, assembly GCA_025356665.1. Classification (GTDB taxonomy): domain Bacteria; phylum Pseudomonadota; class Gammaproteobacteria; order Burkholderiales; family SG8-39; genus CAITSH01. Next base: position 11,710 of record JANXRV010000005.1, on the reverse strand, counting down.
GTTTCCCGCGGTCATCCGTGACTTGGCGGTCGTTGTCGCGGAAAACGTCAGTTCGCAGTCTCTGGTTGACGCGATGAAAAGTTGCGATCTGGAGCAGTTGCGCGATGTGCAATTGTTCGATGTCTATCAGGGAAAAGGCATTGAACCTGGACAAAAAAGCCTTGCGTTTCGGGTAGTTATGCAAGATACTTCCAAAACGCTGACGGATGAAGAGGCCGATTCTGTTATGGCCCGGCTGATGGAAATTCTTGCCTCCCGCTCTGGCGCTAAGCTTCGTAGTTAACAAGGAACGGGGGGAGTTTATGTCCCTTCAGGTAAAGACGTGGAAGAAGCTATCTTCTTCCCCAGGGGAGCCATAATGACACTCACCAAAGCCGAGTTGGCGGACATGCTGTTCGAGAAAGTCGGGTTGAACAAGCGTGAGGCAAAAGACATGGTCGAAACCTTCTTCGAGGAGGTTCGCATCGCGCTCGAGGCCGGCGACAGCGTAAAGTTGTCCGGTTTCGGTAATTTTCAGTTGCGGGATAAACCGCAGCGCCCTGGTCGCAATCCTAAAACCGGCGAGGAGATTCCTATCACCGCGCGCCGAGTTGTGACTTTCCACGCCAGCCAGAAGCTCAAGGCGTTGGTGGAAGAAGCCCAGGAAAATGGAAAACAGCAAATCCAGCAGCAGTAATCTGCCGCCGATTCCCGCCAAGCGCTACTTCACCATTGGCGAGGTAAGCGAGTTGTGCGGTGTAAAGCCGCACGTGCTCCGTTACTGGGAGCAGGAGTTCACGCAACTCAAGCCGGTCAAGCGCCGTGGCAACCGTCGCTATTACCAGCATCATGAGGTGCTGCTTATCCGCCGTATCCGCGAGCTACTCTATGAGCAAGGCTTTACCATCAGCGGCGCGCGCAACCGTCTGGATGACAATCTCTCGCTGCCGTCTGTGCCGGGAAACGGTTCAGCCAAGGCCGCTGCGGCGACGACATCCGCTTCAACGGCGTTTGACGCGAAGTGGTTGCGACAGGAACTTAAATTACTAATTGATACGCTTCGCATCTAGGGTTGCGCGGAGTCCTCTGGTATAATCCGATTCTTAAGTCGGGGCGTGGCGCAGCCTGGTAGCGCACTTGCATGGGGTGCAAGGGGTCGGAGGTTCGAATCCTCTCGCCCCGACCAACAGTAACAACGAGTTAGCGATAATAGAGAGCCAGCGCAAGCTGGCTTTTTTATTTTGCGGTACGGTTAGCGGTACGGTTTAGCAAATGCGTCCGCGACTACGCCATATCTGGCATTTCTTCCCTCTGCAACATATCAGCGCTGTCATTCCGCCGTAATGCGCTGCTGCTTGATTACCTCGGCCCAGCGAATGGCATCTTTCTCAGTCAGGGTTTTCAGTTCAGCAGCGGTGCTGTTGGCCGGGTCAATGCCCTGTGCCGCAAACTTTTGACGTGTGTCGTCTGATGCCAGGATCTCGCGCAGGTCATTGTTCAAGCTTGCCACCAGCTCGGTCGCCATATTTGGCGGCCCGTAAATGGCAAACCACGCCGGCACGTTCATGTCCTTGTAGCCTTCTTCGTCCAGGGTGCGCAGGTCGGGCAGCAAGGGCGAGCGCTTGTCGCTGCCAATCGCCAGCGGCACGATGCGGCCACTCTTGATGTGAGTCAACGAAGAATTCACCGGTAAAAACATCACGTCGATCTGGCCGCTCAGCAAGCCGGTCACCGCCGGGGCGGAGCCGCTGTAAGGGATGTGGACGATATTGGTCGTTGTTTTGATCTTCAGCATTTCCATTGCCAAATGATGTAGCGTGCCGACACCCGGCGAGCCGTAGTTGATGCGGCCGGGCGACTTGCGTGCAGCCTGCAACAGATCGTTCGTGGACTTGAAGCCCGATTGCATGCTCGCGACCAGCAGCATGGGCGTCCAGCCCGACAGGGTGATGGGCGTCAGGTCTTTCAACGGGTCAAACGTGGCCTTGGGGTAAAGCGCACGGTTGATCACCATGGTGTTGGTGGTGATGAGCAGGGTCGAGCCATTGGCCGGCGCCCGCACCACGGCTTCGGTGCCGAGCATGGTCGACGCGCCCGGGCGGTTGTCGACCACTACGGGCCGGCCCAGCTTTTCACCGAGTGCAACGCCCACACTGCGTGCGGTGGTGTCGGCGCCGGTGCCGGGGCTGTACGGAATGATGAAACGAATCGGGCCGGGCGGCAGGCCGCCCTGCGCCCAAGCATGCGGGGCTGCGGTAAAAAGGCTTGAAGCCGCACTGGCCATGGCCAGCTTCAGCAGGTCGCGCCTGTGGATTTTCCTGGAAAATTTTGTCTGCATACCTGTCTCCGTTATTTATTAATGCCCTGTGCGGTCCGCGGTTCTACGCTATCTCTGCTGCCCTGCGCACGCTGGCAATCATCGAGGTGTTAAGCATGTGCGCCCTGGCCCTGGCCGGGTCTTTTCCGATGGCGCGCATTTCATCAAGCCGCTCCTGCCGCACAGCGGGGTCTTTTTCTTCCAGTAGCCGTTTATTGCGTATCGACTGGGCCTGCACGTATTCGACATTGGCCGTGCGGCGCTGGCGGGCATATCGGGCAAGCAGTTCATCCGATGCGCCGTGCAGCAATATTTCCACCAGCTTCTCCGCCAGGGTGATGCCGTCCTGTATGCCACTGTTCAGGCCCATGCCACCAATCGGGTTGTTGACGTGTGCGGCGTCGCCGGCAAGCATCACGCGACGGTCGCGAAACTCATTTGCCACACGCTGGTGCACGCGGTACACGCTGCGGTAGCTGATCTCGTAGTCCATGTCGGGCGATAAAAAGCCCTTGATGCGGGCCTGCACATAGTCGTCGGTCAGGGCCTGCTCGTCCGTCAGCTCCGGCCCAACGGGAAAGGCGATGCGCCAGATGCCGGGAGGGCCGTCATGCGGCTGGTAAAAAATGCCGCACCACTCAATCGGGTCGGCCACATAGGCGTTTCCGGTGAAGCCCTGTTCACGCATGTCGTAGGGCGTGGCAAACACCAGAAAGCGTTCGGGCCAGGTGAAGCCTTCAAATTCGGTTCCCATGGTTTTGCGCACCACGCTGCGTATGCCGTCGCAACCGACCAGATAGTCGCAGCGCACTGTGCCCGCGCCTTTCGGCCCTTCAAACGAGACGGTGACGCCATCGTCATCCTGCTCGTAGCCGGTGCAGCTGGTTGAGAACTCAATCGTCGCACTGGGCAGTTTCAGCAGTGCCTGGTGAGCGATATGCGACAGCTTGTGCTGCTCGCAATGCAGGCGAAACGGAAAGCGCGTTTCATCCGCCAGCATGCCGAGGTCAAACTCGGCCACAAGGCCTTTTTTACGGTCACGCATCTGCCACTTGGGGATCTTCACACCTTTGGCCAGCAAGGCATCGCCCAGGCCGATGGAGTCCAGCATTTCAACCGTTGGCGGGTGAAAGGTGCCGGCACGCAGGTCTTGCGGAATGTCGGGCGCGGCCTCCATTACCAGTACCTTGATGCCGTGCCGTGCAAGTGCTACTGCAGTGACCAGCCCAACCGGGCCGCCGCCTGCGATGACGATAGAAAAATGCTCCATGAATGTGTGGCCTTGTCTCTTTGATGATGAGGTCGCAGGGGGGCTTGTTCGCCCCTGCGCGGCACTTGTTTAAGGCTGCAGCGCGGAGCGCTTCGGTGTGGTGACCGCCAAGGCTCTGACCCGCCCGGACTGATGATAGCCGCATTGCGGCACCTGCTCTGCAACACAGGCCTTTTGCAAAGGATGCGTTCCGTCCCGTGAAAGTCCCTCAATATTCGTTATTCGCCGCCCTTTCACCTCCGAAAGTTGGAGCTGGCATGAACGTCCCGCTTTGCCATTCACATGGATAGTGCAGGCCTCGCAAAGGCCTGCGCCACAGCCATATTTAGTACCGGTTAATTTCAGGTGCTCGAGAAAAACCCACAACACGGGTGCATCGGACTGCGCCGAAACGGAATGACGCTTGCCGTTGATGACAAGCGCTGTCTTCGATTGGATCATATGGAGCTTCTCCTTGTCAGATCAATGCGCCACGTGTGCACATCAATTGCGTGCGTTTTGTACGTGGGAAAACATCCGAATTAAACCGTGAAACGAGATAGCCCCAATCGGGAACATATCAGCCGAAAAGAAAAAATAAACCACGGACCGTTGACCACTCGCCGAGGCTTTTTGTTCACCTCATTGGTTAATTTTTCAAACGACGGGCGGATTCAACTCAGAAGGGCAACAGTATTATGACCCGAGTGTAGCTTCGTCCCAAAAGCTTCGTGGGGTGTTTTGAAGCCGGGGTGTTTTCTCCGATGGGGTTTAAGGCGCTGGATTGGCAGGAGCAACGGGCGGTGTTTGCGACGAGGTAGTCATCGCATCATGTGCGCAATTGGAGGGTTACGGCTGGTGGGGCCATTGTAGGGGGCTTTTCCAGATTCCGGTTGCAGCTTAAATTGCAAATTCGCCACCCACAGGTTCAAGGCGCTCATTGCACTTTGATATTGGCGTCCTTGACGACTTTTGTCCACTTGCGCGTCTCGGCCTGCATCAACGCCGCCAGCTGCTCCGGCGTGCTGACTACCGCTACCGTGCCGATTCCGGCCAGCCGTTCCTGTACGTCGGGAAGCGTCGCAATGCGGACAAGCTCGCGGTTGATTTGACCGATTATCACGCGCGGCGTGCCCGCGGGGGCATACAGTGCGCGCCATCCGTCTATGACGACGCCGGAAAAGCCGGCTTCGGCAAATGTTGGGAGTTGGTCGAGAAAAGTAGTCCGCTTCGATCCGGTCACCGCGAGCGCTTTCAGCCTTCCGGACTGGATATGCGCGATCACGCCGGGGATTGAGGTGATCGAAACCTGCGTTTCGCCCGCAAGCAGGCTCGCCACGACCGGGCCGCTGCCCTTGTACGGAACGTGCACCAACGATATGCCGGTCTCCGCCATTAGCAGTTCGGCCGCCATGTGCGCGGGGCTGCCGTTGCCTCCGGACGAATAGTTTAACGGCTGTTTCTTTGCTAGTGCGACGAATTCCTTCACGTTAGACGCTTGGATCGACGGATGCAGCACCAGCACGCCGTCGGAGGTGCTGATCAGGGATATTGGTGCGAGGTCTTTCTGTGGGTCGTACGCCATGTTCGGGTATAGGGCGGGGTTGACCGTGATCTGCGTGTCGATCGCCCACAGTAGTGTGTAGCCGTCGGGCGCAGAGCGCGCGACGGACTCGGCGCCGATGTTGCCGTTTGCACCGGCGCGATTCTCGATCACGAACGGCTGAGCGAATGCACCCGCTAGCTTCTCCGCGAAAATGCGCGCCAGCGCATCCAGCGGCCCGCCAGCAGGATAGGGCACGACCATGCGCACCGGACGGTTTGGATAGGACTGCGCCGATGCGCTGCCAAGCACAGTCAGGGACAGGGCTGCGGTGAAGAGCGTTGCAATCAGTTTGCATTTCGTCATGGCGATCTCCGTTCGAATCTTGGCGCTATTGCCGATCCTCGTCGTTCCGGCAGGCGGGGCAAAAAGACCAGGGGCTGACCGTCTCTGCGTCGCGCCCGAGAGGATCGGACTGCTGCCAGCCTGCCCAGATGCGCTCTGCGGCGGACTGTGCCCGCGCGCGTAACTGCGCAAAGTTCACGCCGGGGATGCTGCCACCCTGCATGCGTACCTGGCCGGCGACGATGGTGGTGTCGACGTCGTCGCCGATGCCGCATTCGATCAGCGACTTCACCGGGTCGCGCACCGGTCCGTAGCGCAGCGTATCCCCGCCCGACAGGTCGATGATGATGATGTCGGCGCGGGCGCCTGGCGCCAGCCGACCGAGGTCGTCGCGCCCGACGGATCGTGCGCCCGCCAGTGTCGCGGCCGAGAGCATCTCCGCCGCCGTCGCCGCACGGTAGTTGTGGCTCATCACTTTGCCGTGATACGAAGCGGTGCGCATGTTGAGGATCATGTCGCGGGGATACGTGTCGGTCCCGAGTGCGATGTTCACGCCTGCATCGCGGTACTTCTGCCACGAATCCAGGGCGCGGCCGCGGCGAGCCAGGTTGATCGGGCAGTGGGAGATCGACACGCCCGCTGCTCCCATGAGCTTCAGGTCCCGCGCGCCGGAATAGTTGAGCAGCGGATTGTCGGCGATGAAATTGCCGTGGCCGATGTTGAGCGTCGGGCGCAGCATGCCGACGCTGTCGAGCAGTTCGATCGGCGTCATGCGGTGCTCGCGCACGACGTGGTGGAATTCCAGTACGTTGTAGGCGGCGTGCGTGGCCATCGGCAATTGCATCGCGTCGGCCGTCTCGCGCGTGCGGAGCAAAAGGTCGACGCTCATCGCTTCGAGTTCGCGGGCGACGAGAATGCCGCGAACGAGTCCGCCGCCCGCAGCCTGCATCCTTTCGGCGAACGCGATCGAGTCCTGCAGCCCGCGCGTTCCCGCGGCCTCGTCGAGCGCAAGTTTCAGCCGCCCGTTCGCGTCGCCGACCCAGTGGCCGCTGCAGAATCCGGGGCCGAGGTAGGCGCGCATGCCAAGGCGTGCGCACTGCTGTGCCAGCGCTTCCTGTACGCGCAGCTGGCTGCCGTACTCGACGAAGGTCGTGATGCCGTTGCGCAGCATTTCGGCCACGGTGTACACGGCGTGGTGCGCCAGCTCTTCTTCCAGCCCCTGTTCATCGGGGCGCATGTAGCGCAGGTCGCCCTCGATCCGGGTGCCCTCGCGCGGCACGCTTACCTCGAGAAAGGGCTGGCCGAAATAGTCGGGTCGTCCGGTGTCGGTGATCAGGCGGTGTGAAGCGCGGTGGCCGCTGTGCACGTGGGTGTCGATGAAGCCGGGACAGACGAGCTTGCCGGTGGCGTCCATCGTCGCGTCGACGCGGCCTTCGAACTTCGGGCCGACGTAGAGGATGCGATCGTCCTCGAACACGACCTGATGATTCCGGTCCATGCAGTGATGGCCGTCGCGGTAGCCGATGACCCAGCCGCCCTGCAAAAGTGTTCTCACGGTGCCTCCGCCGTTACCACCAGACCAGCTTGTGGCCGACCCGGCTATCGTAAAAATAGATGGCGGGGATCACATCCAGCGAAAATTTCGCCTGCGGCTGGGACACACGGCTAACCAATTTCGCCAGATCAGTCTCATCGTAAGCAAAGTCCGACGGCATCTTCGCCGAAAGATCCGTCGGCGCAAGATAGTTCGCAATATTAAGCTGCACGCCGTGCCCCGAGTAATAGACAAAATATATTGCGTCAGTGCCACGCTTGCCGATGAAGTCCTCCGTCGCCCCGTTCGTCGGGCGGCGATTTGCATTCTCGCGATAAACCACCTGAAAACCGCGCACCTCCAGTTCACGCCGGAACGCCTGCGAGTTGGCCACGGCATTGCCCAGTTTCTTCGGGTATAGATAGTCGTTTTTGTCAAAGATCAAAACCACCCACTGCTCTTTTTGCTGAGCGAATGCGGAATCGATCATCAGCAACCCGACAAGCAGTGCAATCGTGAATTTCATCGTTATCCGTCAAACTAGGCGGCGCACCCATCGCACCTAATTTCTGCGTATTACCCTCGATTTTATATACCCCCGGGGCAGGCAATTTGAAAAACGAAGGGGGACTTTTCTATATCGAAGGGTGGGAGGCTAGACTAACAGAAGTAACGCAATTTACGCCGCTTACCTGATATTTTAGCCGCGCTAGAAAAAAGCGATCCTGCTCTTCGCGTAAAATCGGAACTCGCTCGCTAGCAATTCGCCACCCACAGGCTCCGGCTTAGTTTTGCGTGTTATCCTAATATTCGTATGTTTGAACGTCTTTCTTCTCTATGAGTTGGGCGCGACTGTCCCCCTGTGTGTTGCTTCAAAGGAAATAGCCATGTCTGAAAACACTCGTCGTGTTGCATTTGTCGCGCACTGCTTGGTCAACCAGAACGCCAAAGTCAGTGAGTTTGCCAAGTGTCCTGGAGTGGTGGCTCCACTGGTCGAGCGCCTTCGTGTCAATGGTTACGAAATCCAGCAACTGCCCTGCCCGGAGATGAGCTATCTTGGCGTGGTGCGTTGGTGGCAGTCTCGAGAACAGTACGATACTCCTGGTTATAAGCGGCATTGTCGTGCGCTCGCGCGTACCGTGGTGGACATCGCTGGTGCCTATTTGAAGCACGAGTACGACATAGTTATCATTGGACTTGATGGTAGCCCCTCGAGCGGTGTGCGGCTCACCAGTACCAAGGCTTCCTGGGGGGGGCGGCCCGAGGGGGCGGTGTCCGGAGGGAGCGATCGCAAAGAGGGTATGGGCGTATGGATGTCCGAACTTAAGAGCGAATTCGAGTCTCGCAGCATGCTATTTCCAAGAGCGACTGGCATTGCGATGGACGCGCAGACCTTCAACATGGAGGCGTCTATGGTAGAGATGGACGAATTTCTTGCCGTGGCCGAGGAACGGGCATGATCCGAGAAGATGCGCGTGGGCGTCGGCTAATAATTGTTGCTGATTTACTGATTAATCCTGAGTCGGCGTTTTATGCGGACGTATCAGATCGGTTTGGGCCGGTATTGGATGTGCTCATCGAGGATGGCTGGGGCATGCTGAAATTGCCGCCGCATGTGCTCGGGGATGAGGTCGGCAAGTCTGCCGCTACCACGCTGGCTGGAGATGCCGTTGATTACCTGCGCCACGACTATACCGTGTTGATCCTAGCTGTGGATCAATTGCCGCAGGGTGGCCTCTGGCTTAATCATCTGAAAGCCGCATTTGGGGAAATGGGCGTGGCCGTGCCTTCGATAGTCCGACTTCGCGCCGATGACAAGACGAATATCAATACAGCTGCCTCGATTCGAACCATGCTGGCTGCGGCGTGCGGAGTCGTAGTACCACTAGGCTAGTTTCATCTGGACTCGATCAGGGTTGTCTGGGACTGCACACAACCTCAATGACTATTAAAATTAAAACAAGCGCCAAGGACAAACCTAAGGAATGCATAAGTGAGCATGCCGCAGCGGGTCTAGACGCGCCACGCTGGAACCCAGCCATTGGCGATGACGGCCGCGTCAAATATCGCTCATTGGTCGATTCGATACGGTCGGCCATCCTAAGCGGTGACCTTGTCGACGATGAGCGCCTGCCTACGCAGCGTGTGTTGGCAGCGCGCCTAGGCATCAATGTTGCCACCGTGACCAAGGCGATAGCGGAAGCGGGCCGCCTTGGTCTCGTCGTGACACGCGTTGGCGGTGGCACCCATGTCGTCGCCACACGAAAGGCTCCGTCGGTGGCGGTCGCCAACAACGCTGGCATCATTGACCTTTCGATCAACATTCCGCCTATGGCGTTGGTCAGGCCGTTGCTTGATGACGTACTCGTCACGCTAGCGCGGCGCCGCCGTGGTGGAGACATGTTCGACTACGCATTGCTGGGGGGCAGCGAGCGCGATCGTAATGCCGGGGTCAGTTGGGTGGCTACGCGGGGTCTACAGGCCGTTGTTGGCCAACTGCTCGTTACGCAGGGCGCGCACGAGGGACTCTTTGCTGCTCTGTCTGCGGCAGCAAAGCCGGGTGACGTGGTGTTGTGTGAGGACTTAAATTACACAGGCATCCGGCGCCTCAGTCAGCTGTGTCAGATTAATCTAGTAGGTGTAACTACCGATGGCGCTGGTATGCAGCCCAAGGCACTGGCTGAAGCGCTGGTGAAACATTCGCCAGCAGCGATCGTTTGTACGCCGGTGACGCTGAACCCGACTACCGCGAGTCAGGACATTGATGTGCGCCGAGCCATCATTGGCCTTGCTAAAAAGCACGCGGTGACGGTCATTGAAGATGACATTTACGGGTATCTCGCCGGTGACGGCACCCCACCGCTAGCGGCGCTATGGCCTGAAGGCGTAATTTACGTCTGCGGTCTATCGAAAAGCGTGGCGCCGGGCCTGCGTCTCGGTTACTTGCTTGCGCCAGAACGGTTCATTAATCGTATTGGCGATGCGCTCGGATTGTTGTCCTGGACAGCCCCATCGCTACATGCAGCGGTCGCAACCGAGTTGATCAATTCGGGTATTGCTGAAGCGTGTGCCCGCTTGCATCATGACGAGGCGCGCAAGCGTATGGATCTGGCTTACGGAATTTTGGGAGATGCGTTGGTGGTGGGACCTTCAGCGACCTACCATGGCTGGTTGCAATTGCCACCAGCATGGAGGGATCACGACGCGGCCGCAGTGTTGCGGCAAGAAGGTATCTTAGTTTCGCCGGCCAAGCACTTTCTTGTCGGAGATATGGACCCGCCGTCTGCGGTACGCATCAGCCTTGGGGCCGCTCCGGATATAGGTTTGCTCGAGGGTGCGTTGTGGCGCATAACCGAGGTTTTGGAGAGACAGCCAACTACTATCGAGTCTATTGTCTGATTAAGACTTTGTATGCAGTAGTGTCCCAACGTTTTCACGAGAGACGGTTATAAGTTGATGATTGACATGCGGAAACGAGTAATATTTTCTGGTCTCGATTTGAACGTCGAGGCGCAGACTTTGGGCCTTTTGCGGATATCCGCCGAAGGCTCCCATGCATCAAGGCATGCTCGTGTTTGCGCAAGTCATGGCCCATTTGCCGCTCTCCACGTTTCGCCGCTGTGTCGCCACCCATCGGGGCGATCACAAGGTGCAGGAATTCTCTTGTCTCGATCAATTCTTCGCGATGGCCTTTGCGCAGTTGACGGCACGCGAGTCGCTGCGCGACATCGAAGTGAACTTGCGGGCGCAATCGGCACGGCTGTACCACATGGGCTTTCGCTGCAAGACGATTTCGCGCAACACGCTTTCCAACGCAAACGCGGTGCGCCCCTGGCAGATATACGCCGACTTCGCGCAGCACCTGATTGGCATTGCCCGGCCGTTGTACGCCAACGAGCCCTTGGCGATGGATCTGGACGCAACGGTCTATGCGTTCGATGCCACCACCATCGACCTGTGCCTGTCGGTCTATCCTTGGGCACCGTTTCGTTCGGCCAAAGCCGCTATCAAGCTGCATACCTTGCTCGACTTGCGCGGTGCAATCCCGAGCTTCATCCACATCACCGATGGCAAGACCCACGAGGTCAACATTCTGGACGAGCTGATCATCGAGCCCGGAGCGTATTACTTGCTCGATCGTGGATATCTGGACTTCAGCCGGTTGTTCGCCATCCATCAAGCGCAGGCCTTCTTCCTCACCCGAACCAAGAGCAATACCAAGTTCAAGCGGCGCTACTCGCACCCGGTCGATCGATCCAACTCCAACATCTTGTGCGACCAGACCGGAGTGCTCACGGTGTTCTATTCGAGCAAAGATTACCCGACCACCTTGCGCCGGATCGTCGTGCGGGACGAGGAATCGGGCAAGCGCATCACATTCCTGACCAACAACTTTGGCCTCAAACCGGACCTGATCGCGCAGTTGTATCGGCAGCGCTGGCAGGTCGAACTGTTCTTCAAGTGGATAAAGCAGCACCTGCGCATCAAGGCATTCCTGGGCACCAGCGAGAACGCCGTGAAGACGCAAATCTGGATCGCGGTCTGCACCTACGTGCTGATCGCTATCGTGAAGAAACGGCTCAAGCTGTCGCATAGTCTCTATGAAATCCTACAAATCCTGAGTCTGACCATGTTCGAAACAACACCAATAAATCAATTGCTTCCAAACCCCTCGACCAATTCAGAGCCGCCAAGTAAGCCCATTCAGGGCATCCTCCTCTGAAAAACGTTGGGACACTACTG
>JANXRV010000155.1:0-46128 GCA_025356665.1 Pseudomonadota bacterium | reverse complement strand
GCGCGAATAGCCCATCATGGTCCTCGCATCGATCGCTCGATGCTGCAGTTAGAGACCGAATATACGTGCGCAGTCGTACCTAAAAAGCCAAAGAACGGTCAGCTTGCAAACGAGGAGGGGTCCATATACGGCTTTCCAGCCATCCCCTTCTAGAATAGATAGAACCAAGGAGATCACCATGACCGCATTCTTGCACCGACTAGCCTGCCTCATGCTATCTGGCATCGCCCTGCTCAATGCGGCAAACGCGCTGGCGCAAGCCTTTCCCAGCCGCAACATCGAACTGGTTGTGGCCTATGCGCCGGGCGGCACAGGCGACGTGGTGGCGCGCCTGCTTGCGGTAAAACTGTCGGCCGCACTCGGTCAATCCGTCGTGGTGGAAAACCGCTCCGGCGCGAGCGGCGCGATAGGCGCGCAAAGCGTGGTCAAAGCCAAGCCGGACGGCCACACCCTGCTGGCCGGACAGACCGCCGAAATTGCCATCAACCAGAGCCTGGTAAAGGGACTCGCCTACGACCCGGACAAAGATTTGCTGCCGGTGGCGCTCGCCGCCGTGGTGCCGCTCGCGCTGGTGGTGCCGGGCAACGCACCCTACTCGACGGTCAAGGACATGATCCAGTTTGCGCGTTCCCGCCCGCAAGGCCTGTCCTTCGCTTCGGCCGGTACCGGCACGCCGGGGCACTTTGCCGGCGAGGTGCTCAAGCGCCGCACGCAAAGCAACTTCGTGCATGTTTCCTACAAGGGTGCCGGCCCCGCGCTCAACGACATCCTCGGCGGCCACATCGACTTTTATTTTTCCGGCTATCCCGCGGCGGCGCCGCACATCAAGTCGGGCAAGCTGAAGGTGTTGGCGCTGTCATCGGCCAAGCGCTCACAGGCGGCGCCGGGCGTACCACCGGTGGCCGAGGCGGCCGATATCAAGGGCTTTGATTTCACGCTATGGGTGGGCATATTCGCGCCGCGCGGCACGCCGCGCGATGTGGTGCTCAAGCTCAACCGCGAAATCAACCAGGCGCTGGCGCAACCGGAGTTGCGCGACCGGCTTGCCGGAGAAGGCGCGGAAGTGGCAACACTCAGCGTCGAGCAGGTCACCGAGTTCGTCAACACCGAGAGCGAAAAATACCGCCAGATCATCAAGGAAACCGGCATCAAGTCGGAATGAGCCGAGACGGCAATCCCGTTGTCCTTGCGAGCGTCGTCGCAATACCACAAGGTTGCCGCGTCGGCTTCGCCTCCTCGCAATGACATGGCCTTGTTATACCCCCGGCGATTTGCGCTGCATCAAGGCGGGCGCGGCGCCGGCGGGCGATAATAGCCTCACTACTCCCGACACGGTTTTCACCGCCTGATGATGTTGTTTGACACAAAGACACGCTGGATCAACACACGCCACAGCTATGGCTGGCCGGCCATCGCACTGCACTGGCTGATGCTGGCGCTGCTCGCCATGGTGTACGCGAGCATGGAGTTGAAGTCGGTTTTCCCCAAGGGCAGCAGCGGACGCGAGGCTATGGCCTTGTGGCACTACATGCTCGGGCTTTCGGTGTTCGGCCTGGCGTGGCTGCGCCTGCTGGCGCGCCTTCCTGGCCACAAACCCGTGGTCGCGCCCCCCATGCCCGCCTGGCAGGCATGGGCTGCCGGCAGCGCACACTGGGCCTTGTACGCGCTGCTGCTAGGCCTGCCAATTCTCGGTTGGCTGACACTGAGTGCCAAGGGGGTCGCCACCCCCTTCTTCGGCATTGAACTGCCGGCGCTGATCGGCGAGAACAAGGCGCAGGCAAAATGGCTCAAGAACATTCATGAAACTGTCGCAACGGCAGGCTATGTTCTCATCGGCCTGCACGCGGCAGCGGCGCTGTTCCACCATTATGTGAAACGTGACAACACACTCAAACTGATGCTGCCTCGCCGCTAAGCCAGTCCGGCTACACTATCCGGGGAAACTGAGGAATCTGTGCCGAAACCATGAAATACACCGAATTCACCGACGATCCCGAAGACACCGAGCACACGCCGCAGGAGCGCGCCGCGGCGGCCTCGCGCAGCACCTGGGTCAGCGTGGGTGTGAATGTGGTGCTGACCTTTACGCAGATCTCCGTTGGCCTGCTATCGAAGTCCCAGGGCCTGGTGGCCGACGGTATTCATTCGCTGTCCGACCTGGTCGCCGATTTTGTTGTTCTGTTCGCCAGCCACCACAGCAAAAAAGACGCCGACACGGACCACCCTTACGGCCACCAGCGCTTCGAAACCGCCGCCTCGCTGGCGCTGGGGGGATTGCTCCTTGCTGTTGGTGCCGGCATGTTGTGGTCGGCCTTTCACAAACTGGAGGCGCCGGAAACAGTGCCCACTGTGCATATCGCCGCGTTGTGGGTGGCCATAGGCGCGCTCGCCGCCAAGGAAGCCTTATTCCGCTACATGCTGGCGGTGGCCAAGCGGGTCAAGTCGGGCATGCTGGTGGCCAACGCCTGGCACGCGCGCTCGGATGCCGCCTCTTCGCTGGTGGTGAGTGTGGGCATCGTCGGCAATCTTGCCGGCTATCCTATCCTCGACCCGATTGCCGCGCTGATAGTCGGCTTCATGGTGACCCGAATGGGCTGGACCTTCGGCTGGGATGCGCTGCACGACCTGATGGATCGCGCCGCGGACGAAAAAGAGGTGGCGGCCATCCGCCACACACTGCAACAGACGCCCGGCATACACAATGTGCACGATGTGCATACGCGCAAGATGGGCGACATGATTATTGTCGACGCCCACCTTGAGGTGGACGCCTCGATCAGCGTCGAGGCCGGTCACGACATCGCCGTCGAGGCGCAGCGCCGCGTCCTGGCAAGCCACCGTGTGCTCAGCGTGATGACGCACATCGATCCATGGCGCAGACCCGACCTTGATCACGCCGCTTCGGCCTCACCCCCGGGTTCTGCCAAATCCAGCCTGGGATAAGCCGCGTCGGCGCCCTGCGCCGCGCAGGGACTGATCGCACTTGCGCCTGAAACTTCAAGAGAACGCCAGGCACCCGGCTGAGGAAACACCACAACCGACAACGCCAGAACCAGGCCGTCGCATGCCGCAGCAAGGGCTGCGGGCCGCTCGGCTTATGGCGTTGCGGTCGGATCCGCGCCTATCGCCTTGTACAGCTCGTCCATCAGAAAAGGCTTGGTAAGCACGCTGTCAAATCCAGTCTGGAGAAAATTCTCGGCATCCCTTTTTGAAGCATGCGCGGTGCACGCCACGATTCGAACATCTTTGCCATGCGGGTGTCGGCGCACGATCTGGCACAACTCGACGCCACTGACCTCGGGCATGCTGATATCCATCAAGATCACATCAAATGAGCGCACCTCGAGCGCGCGCAGGCACTCGGCGGCGTTCTCCGCATGCGCGATCAGGGCGATACCGCGCCGCTTGAGCATGCGCTCGACCAGCCTGCGATTGTCCGTATTATCGTCAACCACCAGAATCGAGGCGGGCTGTGTCATTGCTTGCCTTCCGAAATTGCCGCTTCCATGGACCTCAATGGCAGCGTAAGCCAAAAAACGCTGCCCTCCCCAAGACGCGACGAAAGACCGATTTCGCCGCCCAGCAAGGACGCCAGTTGCCGCGCAAGCGAAAGTCCCAGCCCCGTCCCGCGGATAGTGCGTATCTCGATCTGCTGCACCTGGGTGTAGCTGTTGAACACCCGCCCCTGATCCTCGACCGAAATACCCCGGCCGGTGTCCTTTACCTCGACAAGAAGATGCGCGGCATTCACAACAACCCTGACACTGACCGAGCCCTTGTCGGTGAACTTCAGTGCATTGCTCACAAGGTTATGCAAAATCTGCTTGAGCAAGGTGGCATCCGTAACAACCAGTTCGGGCACCTCCGGATCAACATGCAGGTTCAGCGCCAGCCCCCTCTGCGCCGCGTCTGCCGCGTGCAACTTGACAATCTCATCGAACAGGGCCCGCACAGTCACCTGGCTCATTTCAGCCAGTTGCACGCCCAGCTCAGCCTTGGAAAGATCCAGCACATCATTGACAATTTCCAGCAGATGCTTGGCGTTCTGATGTATCGACTCGGCGCTTTCCATCGCCTCTTCAGGCAGCGTCTCCAGCGTCAGCAACTGGGAGTGGCCAAGAATGCCGTGCAAAGGGGTGCGCAGTTCATGCGATATGTTGGCGAAAAACTGCGATTTTGATTCTTCCGCCTGCTTTGCCAGCGCAATGCTCCTGGTCAGATCGATATTGGAGCGTGCCAGACGCCGGTTCAGCACCTGTGTGCGCACAGAAAGAAAAAACAGCAGCAGCAAGATCAGGACGATCAGTGCGGCCGTCGCAGGCATATAAGACACATAAGCGCTAATGTATTTGGACTCTATCTCGGCAAACGACAGTTGCACCGTGACATACATCGACAGCTTGGGAATTTGTTGAAAAGCCAGCAGGCGGCGCACGCCGTCGATAGGGCTTTGGATCTCGACAAAACCATGGTCGCTTGCCAGTATCGAGCCAAACCACGAAAATTTGCTGACGTCCTGCCCGAAGGTGAATCCGTTCTTGTCGACGCGGATACGGACTATGCCGTCAAAGCCGCTGACTCCCACCACGCCAGCATCACCGACCAGGCGCCGGTACACGGAGGTGAATTCCTCTGGGTTGATGGAAATCACCGTCACACCCAGAAATTTCCCCGCAAGCGAATCAACGCGGCGCGACAGTTGCAGCGTCAGTTTTTTCGACACACGCCCGACCAGCGGCTCGCTGATATAGAGAAAATCCCTGCCGTCGCCGTCGGCGTGCACGCGAAAGTGCTTGCGGTCGGACAAGTCCACCGGCTTGGAACCGGGCACCGTGCTGAAAACCGAAACGCCGGTCTGGTCGATGAGGGCGAACTGGGTGTACAAATCCGGATCAATGTCCTTGTACAGCCGCGCGAACGATGCGAACTTTTCGCCCCTGACGTACTGCAGGCGCATCACCCGTCCGATCTGGTCGGCCTGCTCGATGGTGCGCTCGATATGCTGGGCCAGCGCAACCGACACCGAGTGCATGTTTTCCTCGGCGCGCGCCCGCGCCTGCACGCGCGCATTGTCCAACAGTGCAAAATAACTCGCCACCACCGCCGCAATGGCGATCAGCGTGGCAGCCGCCTTGAGCCAAAGAACGAATGCGCCGACCGCTCGAACCTCGGCGACAGCCTCCACACCCGGGCTTTTTTCCGCGCCACTCAATCGATTATCTCCACCGGCAATTTGCTGTGCAGCGAATAGCCAACCCCGCGCTTGCTGGCCAGCATCCCCTTGCGGCAGCCCACGGCAGCCAGCTTGGATCGCAGATGGCTGATATGCACGGCGACGGCGCGTTTGTCCGGATCCCATTCCTGCCCCGAGGTAAGACGCGACAGCGACTCGTGCGAAATGGGATCGGGGCTGCTCTGACACAAGGCAAGGAGCAACAGCAGCTCCCTTTCCGTCAACGCGGCAACCCTGTCACTCTTGCCGCCGATGGTCCGCTCCCAGATATCCACCGTGCAGCCGTCAAAACGGATGTGGCGCGGCTCGCGCGAAGCGCCCGCCGCCACGGGCCCGGAAACGGACGCGGACGTGGAGCGGCGCAGCGCATTTCTCAGCCTCGCCCGCAGGACTTCGGCCTGGAAAGGCTTGGTCACGTAATCATCGGCGCCGATATTCAGGCCGGCCGCAACCGTTGCAGCGGAAGTGAGCCCCGACAGCAAGACCAGCGGGATGCGCGAGCGCGCGCGGATGCCCATGGCGATGCTGATGCCATCCTCGCCCGGCAGCACGATATCGAGCAGCACCACATCAAGCTCATCCAGTCGGATCGCTTTTTTGAGCGTCTTCCCGGACTCAAAAAAGATCACGGTGAACTCGGCATCCAACACGCGAGCCAACAGCGTGCGCATCGCCGCGTCGTCCTCGAGAACGGCAACACGCGGCTTGCTGCTATCGGTGGAAGTGGTCATGGTTTAACGGGATTAATTTGAACCGGTCTTGCCTGAAGAAAGATTCCGCTGCGCCTGTGCCGGACTGCCGACGCAGTTTAACTTAGGCGGGGGCAGCATCCAGACTACGCCCTTAAGTAGCAATTCTTTGTAAATCTTAACCTATCTTCGGGCAACACCGATTAATATAAAAATATGGTGATAAGGAACAGGCGCCGGAAAATCAGCGACACGCAACGCACCGATGAAACCCCGTCGGGCGGCGTGGCCCTGCACCGCGCAACGGTTTCCAGCCTCGCCAGGCTGGCGAGCAGCACCGCGCATGTCATCAACAATTTTCTCTCCGTCTCAAAGGGCAATATCGAGCTGCTGCGCGAGCGGCTCGATGACGCCGAATCGCTTGAACTGGCCGGCGAAGCGCTTTCAGGCTTGATCAGCGCCGAGCGCCTCGCGGGAAGTTTTTGCGCACTCTCCGCCCCGGCTGAATTCACCGCACGCCCCGTCAATCCGGTCGCGTTCATGCAACAACAGCTTGAAACGCTAGGCGGCTTGTCCGGCGAACTTCAGCTCGAGGCGCAGATCGCAAACGACGGCGGCTATATTCTCACCGACCCGCATTACCTTGAAATGGCGCTCAACGCCTTGCTGCTGAACGCCAGCGAAGCCATGGAACACATGCCGGTGCGCCGGGTGCGTTGCGCGGTCATTTACGATAACGAAAGTCCGCAATCGGTCGCGTTTGTCGTCACCGATTCGGGGCCCGGTATTCCGGACAAGCTCAAGAACCGCGTCTTCAATGGCGCTTATACAAGCAAAGCCAATACGCATCCCGGACTTGGCCTGTGGTTTGTGCGCGAGTTCGCCATGGCATCGGGCGGCACCGCCAGCCTTGCCGACGGCGATGGCGACCTGGGCGGCGCGAGTTTCGCGATCCGGCTTCCCGTTGTGGCGGTTACGCCCCCGCGACCGCAATAGGCCAGCCCTCAATCGCGATACCCGTGTCAAACCATCTCAGCCTGCACCCGTACCCTCACCTCCAGCGGATTGGCATCGTTGTGTTCGTAGTTGCGGATTTTCTGGATCAGCGATGCGTCCAGCACATGGTCGCGTGACAGCAACAACAGGCCCTCGCGCGTGGTCAGGTCGCGTGCGAGCACCATGCCGCACTGCAGCGCCGCGACAGAGAGGTGTTTTTCGGCCCGGGGTGCGGCCCGGTCGGGTTCGACGCCGACAAGGGCAACCAGCGCATCGACCACCTGCGGGTCGTAACGTCGCCCGCGGTCGGTCAGAATAAACTGCAGCGCCTCGGGTTTGCTCAGCGTCACGTTGGTCACGGTGCCGCGCTGCAAGCCCTCAAAGTCACGAGCCAGCGCGATGATGCGCGAGCCGATCGGAATTTGTGCGCCGGCGAGCCGGTCCGGATAACCCATGCCGTCACAGCGCTCGAACTGGCTGCGTATCAGGTGCGCCGCGGCATCGAGCTGGTCGAGCGCCATCAACGCCGCCTCGCCTTTCACCGGGTGCTTGCAAAACGCCGTCTGGTCTTCCTGGCTGAGGTGCGCAAACGGCCGGTTGAGCAGGCGGTCGGGCAGCGACAGTTTGCCGATGTCGCGCAACAGCGCCGCGACCACGACATCTTGCTGTTCGGATTCGGACAGATTGAGCCCCAGCGCGATACGCCGCGCCATATCGGCGATGCGGCGCGACTGCCCGCTGGTATCGCCCTGGCGCAGTTCTATCAGGTTGGAGAAAACGGCGATGGACGCGGTGAAATTTCTCTTCAGCTTGTTGTGCGCGAGCGTCAGCGAATTCATGGCCTTTTGCAGCGAGGCCGTGCGTTGCGCCACCACATCCTCGAGCCCGGCGTTAAGCGCCTTGAGTTCAAGGTTTTGCTCTTTAGTCAGCGCCTCGAGTCTGGCCTTGTCGCGCGCGAGTCCGCGCACCTGCAGGGCCTGGCGCACCAGCAGCAGCACATCGCCGTCGCGCCAGGGCTTGGCAATATAGCGGTAGATTTCGCCGCGATTAATGGCGGCAATGGTGCCCTTGATATCTTGCACGCCGGTAAGCAGGATGCGTATGGTCGCAGGCCAGCGCTCGCGCACAGCGGCCAGAAACTCCGCGCCATCCATGTGCGGCATGGTCAGGTCTGAAATCACCAGGTCCACTTCCTGCGCCGCGAGCACTTCAAGCCCCTTCCCGCCGCTGTCCGCCGTCAGCACCTCGAAGCCGTGCGAACGCAGCATCTTCGACATCAGCGTGATCACGCCGGGTGTGTCGTCAACCAGCAGCAGCGTTGCCGGCTTTGCCGGTAACTGCTCGCTCAGGCACACCTTGGCCAGATCCAAGTCTAACTCCGTTTCTTGCGCTGTCGTTTTGATGGCGGCGCAGCGCGCCGGTATCGCAACAGGATTAAAAAATATTTTTTATCCACAATTTTTGGACGTTTCTTCCGCGCTTTCGCGCGCTTTTTACACCGCTTATGCACACACATTGTTTGCATGCAAATACGCTGCGCGCGCCTGCTCATAGTGCGAGCTCACGCAGCCGGCCGTCTTACCCTGCCGCGCAAGGCAAGGCGTAATGCCACAAAAGACTTATCGGCAAGATGCGCTAAAACCTGAGGGGAGCCTGAGAGGGGCCTGAGGAAAGCATCAGGGAAAAGCAGGGCGAAAGCGGCGAAGAAGCACGGTCGCCGCGGGTGTCCGTGCATTCGCCCCATCCCCGGCGCGCCACAAAGCCCTGCGATGCAATGCACTCCGCCGAGGGCAGATTGGTCTGTCGGTGGGGTCCGTGGGGTCCGTGGGGTCCGTAGAGTCCGTAGAGTCCGCAGGATCAGTGGGCGTATTACTAGTGCGTGTTACTAACTTTTTGCCACCTTATTGCCGCGCTATTAGTGCGTCAGTACCCGCCCCGGCCGTGCGCCGGTGGAGCGGCCATCGCGCCAGACGATGGCGCCGTTGACGATGACCGTATCGATACCGTGCGCATTGGCAATGGGCGCCTCGTAGGTGGCCGCCTCGGCGACGGTGTCGGCGTCAAACAGGGTCAGGTCGGCGTAGGCGCCCTCCTTCAACACGCCCCTGTCCTTGAGGCCAAAGTTCTTCGCCGTCAGCCCGGTCATCTTGTAGACGGCTTTTTCCAGCGGAAACAAACCGAGCGTGCGGCCGTAGTGACCCAGTACGCGCGGAAAACTGCCCCACAGGCGCGGATGGGGCGCCGCATCGTGCGGCAGGCCGTCGGAGCCGATCATGGTTTCGTCAAACTGCAGGATGCGCTGCACGTCGGCCTCGTCCATGCGGAAATAAATCGCGCCGGCCGGATTCAGGCGGTCGACCGCCTGTTCCTCGGACACGCCCATTTTTTTGGCAATGTCGGCGAGGTCCTGCCCGGCGTATTCGGGCAGCGATTTGGACCAGGTGACAATGACACGGGTGGAACTGGCGGCGCGATCCGCCGACAAGATGGTGGAACCGGCGGTGTAGGGGTAACAGTCAAGGCACACCGCTTGCTTCGCCATGCTCTGTTTGATGAAGGCGAGTGTTTCGGCGGAACGACCGTAGTTGGCCTGCCCGATCACCTTGTGGTGCGAGATCACCACCGGCACGCCCACTTCGCGACCGATGCGAAAGGTCTCCTCGAGCGAGTCCATCACACCATCCGCTTCATCGCGCATGTGGGTGCAATAAAGGCCGCCAAATTCCTTCAGCGGCCGGCAGGTTTCGATCACCTCTTCGGTAGGCGCGGCAATCGCCGGTTCGTAGAACAGGCCGGTGGAAACCCCGATCGCGCCGGCGGCGAGGGAATCGTGCACCAGTGCGCGCATGCTGGCGATCTGGGCCGCGTTCGCCGGCAGGCCCAGGTTGTCCATGGTCGCGACGCGCAAGGTGGTGTGCCCGACCAGCAGCGCGCAATTGGTGGCGGCCGGTTGTGCGCGCAAGGCGGCGATGTATTGGGCGAATGTCTTGAAATGAAACCAGCCGCCCTGGTCATCGAGCAGATTGAGCGGCGGGGTCACCGGCTGCGGAATGGGCCGCGGCATGGGCGCAAGCGAAATGCCGCAATTGCCGGCGATCACCGTGGTGATGCCCTGGCTCACTTTGGGCGCCATGTCCGGACCGGACAGCATCAGGCGGTCGTCGTGGGTGTGCGCGTCGATGAAACCGGGCGCGGCGATGCGTCCGCCCAGATCGATTTCGACATCGCCGTGCAACGCCGATAAATCGCCGATATGGGCGATGCGGTCGCCGCGGATGCCAATGTCGCCGCTAAAGCGCGGTCCACCGGTGCCATCGATGATGGTGGCGTTACGCAGCAGCAGATCGCAGTTTTTTTTCATCATGCCGCCTTCAGTCAATTTTCGCGCCGGAGAATTTCACCACGTCCGCCCACTTGGCCGTTTCGCGCCGCGACAATTCGCGAAATTCCTCGGGCGTGCTGGGCGAGGTTTCGGCGCCAAGCAAACGGAAGCGTTCGCGCAACAGCGGGTTGGCCAGTGCGGCGCGAATTTCGTCGCTGAGGCGTGTGACGATCTCCTTGGGCATGTTGGCCGGCCCGATGATGCCACCCCAGGCCTCGACTTCAAATCCGGGCACGGCCGACTCGGTGATGGTGGGCACATCAGGATACGTCGACGAGCGTTTGCTCGACGAAATGCCAAGGGCGCGCACCCTCCCGGCCTGCGACGGCGGACCGGACACCGGCGTGTTCACCATCATCAGCTGGATGTTGCCGTTGATCAGGTCGGTGACAGCCGCCGTGGCGGCCTTGTAGGGGACATGCAGCATGTCGGTGCCGGTGACCGACTTGAACAGCTCAACGCCAAGGTGGGCGGTGGTGCCGTTGCCATCCGAGGCAAAGCTGATCTTGCCCGGATTTTTCTTGGCGTAGGCAATCAGGTCGGCGACGTTCCGCACAGGCAGGTCGTTGTTGACAATCATCAGGTTGGACAGGCGCAGCGCATTGGAGATCAGCGTCAGATCCTTGTCGACCTCATAGGGCATCTTGGCGATGAGCGCGCGGTTGGTGGCGAGCGAAACGATGTTGCCATAGGCGAGCGTGTACCCGTCTGCGGGCGCGCGAACGAGCTCCATCGTGCCGATGAGGTAGGAGCCGCCGGGCTTGTTGTCGATGACAAAGGGCACGCCCATCTGTAGCGACAACTGCTGCGCCAGCGTGCGCATCAGCACATCGGGCGCGCCGCCCGGTGCCGAGGGGACGATCAGGCGAATGGGCTTGTCAGGATAGGGCGCGGCAAAGCCGGGCGGCGCAACGGCCGCGAGGATGGCAAGGGTCAGAACAAGAAAATGTCGGCGCATGGCACGTATCTCCTGGAAGCAAAAAGGCGGGGTGGAAGCTGCGAAGCGGATGCGGATGGGGAAAAACACGGTTGAAAAACACGCTTACAAGGTGCGCCGCTTATAGGTAAAACACCTCAGGTCTCGGTCTGTCACGCCTGTCCGGGCCGGCGGAAATGCCAGGCAATGCGCGCGACCCACAGCAGGCACACGACCAGCATGCCGGCCATTAAGCACACGAGCTCATCGGGCGCCTGGTGCGCCGGGGTGAGGCGGTTGCAGCGAATATAAAACAGGTGGACGAGCAAAACGAACAGGGCAAAGGTGGCCGCGATCCAGGCGGTCTGGCGCACCAGATAAGCCTGCGTTGCGTCGCGTCGCTCGGGCGCAAGCTGGTAGCTGCGATTGGGAATGGGCAGCACCTCGAACCTGCCACGAACCCAGGCGAGCAGGCCGAAGCGCACCGACACGGCCGCAGCCACGGCAAGCGCCATCATCAGCGTCAAATAAACGCCGCGGCTGACAAAGGCGTTCGGCGCACCGGAAAAATCAAAGTGCCATGCAACTTGCGCCGGCAACCAGCGTGCGGTGAGGGCCATCGCCGCAACGGATGCGCCGACGATGATGCCCGGTATCATGCCCGCCCTGTCGTTCGCCTTTATTTGCATCCACCGCCTCGTTCTCTTGGTTCGCCTAGCTTGATGCACTATAACGCGTAAGCTTATAGTTATCCCTGAATAACGATCATGAAAAAGCTATCCAACATCCATCCTGGCGAAGTCCTGCTCGAGGAGTTCCTCAAGCCGATGGCGATCAGCCAGAACGCGCTCGCCCGCGCCCTCGAGGTGCCGCCGCGCCGCGTCAATGAAATCGTACCGGGCAAACGCAGCATCACGGCAGACACGGCTTTGCGGTTGGCGGCTTTTTTCGGAACGTCGGAGGGCTTCTGGCTGGGCTTGCAGGCCGATTACGACCTGGAACTGGCAAGGGGCGGGATTGGCAAGGCATTGCTGCGTGTCGAGCAGGCGCGGGCAGAGTACAGGGTCAGTGGCTAATTCGCACGTCGGCTGGAAAGCCAATAACGGCGCGGATTTCCAGTCATTCGCATCTTTCTATAAGTGAATCGCCGAGAGTCGCAAAAGAGATCGAAGCGCAGACATCCGAATGCTTGCGCCTTGACTTAATAAACAATACTGTTTATAAATTCAATCCGTGAACAGCAAAGAGTTCAAGCGCTGGCTGACGCAACAGGGCGCAACTTTCCTACCCGGCAAGGGCTCTCACTTGAAGGTGTACCTGAACGGCCGACAGTCTGTTCTGCCCATGCACAACACCGACCTGAAAAAAGGCACGCTGGAGGGCATCAAGAAACAACTCGGATTGAAATAAGGAGCACGCAATGTTTATGTACCCCGTTACCCTCACCCCCGACAAAACAGACGGTGGCTTCGTCGTGACCTTCTCCGACATTCCCGAAGCCATCACCCAGGGCGATACGGAGGCCGAAGCCCTCGCCGCCGCAAAAGACGCGCTGGAGACTGCGCTGGATTTTTATTTTGAGAACAAACGTGCCGTGCCCGCGCCGTCCAAACCCAAGCGCGGGCAAAAGCTGGTCGAGCTGCCGGCCAGCCTGTCGGCCAAAATACTGCTACTCAACGAAATGATCACTCAGGACGTGCGCCCCGCTGAACTGGCGCGCCGCCTCAACACCACACCGCAGGAAGTCAACCGCCTGACCGACGTCCGGCATACAACGCGCATCGACGGCATTGCGGCGGCACTGCAGGCACTGGGCAAGCATCTGGATATGCGGGTGGTTTGATCTGAGGTCGAGGCCAAGATAAAGCCGGAGCTCCAACCCCAAGCCTTATGCTAATTTAAGTAAATTAAACACTTGACCTGGCGCCGCCATGAGAGGCCGTTTAATTTCATGTTGTTGTACGGTTTTTAATTTGAATAAATCTGGTCAGTGTGATTGTTAAACCCCCTACGCCCTATCCGGCGCCAGTTTGATGTCGGTGTCCCCGAGTATCAGCCGATTCCAGGTTGGCGTAATCACCAGCTCGTTGATGCACACGTGCGCCGGTGATTCGGCGACAAAGCGCACGGCGCGACCGAGGTCTTCGGCCTTGAGCATGCGCTCGATGGCTTGCTGCGAGGGCGGCACCGGGCGCGACTTGAGTATGGGCGTGGCCACTTCGCCCGGGTAGATGCAGCAGCCGCGTATGCCGTTGAGGCCTTCTTCGAGGTTGAGCTGGTTGGTCATCGAGGCCATGGCGTGCTTGCTGGCGTTGTAGGCGGCGCCGCCAAGGTAGCCCGGCCAGCGACCCAGCCAGGACGAGATGTTGATGATGAGGCCGTCCTGGTTGGCGCGCATGCCCGGCAACACCGCGCTCATGCAATAGAGCGAGCCGTTGAGGTTGATGGCGATGACCTTGTCCCAGTCATCGGGCACCAGATCCTTGTAAAAGCGCTTGGCGACGTTGGTGCCGGCGCAATTGACCAGGATGTCGATGCGGCCGTGGCGCGCAAGGATGGCGGCGGCGCTCCTCGCCACCGCCGCCTTGTCGGATACGTCGAGCGGCTCGGCCTCGCACTTGCCGCCGGCGGCGCTGATGTCCATGGCGGCTGTTTCAAGCACGTCCTTGCGCCGGCCGCTGATCACCACCGTGGCGCCAGATTTGGCCAGCTCGCTGGCCGTTGCATTACCGATGCCGGTACCGGCTCCCGTGACCCAGGCTATCCTGCCTTTGAGATTCATGACGCCTCCTTGGTGAACTGCACTGACAGCACCGGTCATATCGGCTGGAAAGCCGCGACTGGCGAGGCTTTCCAGCTTATGTCCCGCTAGCGTTTCTGGTACTGACCGGCACCGAAAAGGATCTCCCGCGCCTTGGCGTCGTGAACCGGCTTGCGCAGGTCAGCGAGCACCAGCACACCGCGCTGCACCGCGGGGCGCGACGCAATCTCGTCGAACCAGCGTGAAAAATGCGGCAGCCCGGCCTTGTCGACACCCTGCTTGTCCGGCGTACGCGTCCACGGCCAGATCGCCATGTCGGCGATGCTGTACTCGTCGCTCGCGATAAAACGGCTTTCCGACAGACGCTTGTCGATGACGCGGTAAATGCGGTTGGCCTCGTTGACATAACGGTCAATGGCGTAGGGGATCTTTACCTGGGCGTAATTGCGAAAGTGGTGGGCCTGGCCGAGCATCGGTCCGACGCCGCCCATCTGGAACATCAACCATTGCAGCGTGCTCCAGCGATCGCGGATGTCCACGGGCAGGAATTTTCCGGTCTTGGAGGCGAGATAGAGCAGAATCGCGCCCGACTCGAATAGTGACATCGGCTTGCCGCCGGGGCCGTCCTGGTCGACCATGGCCGGCATCTTGTTGTTGGGGCTGATCTTGAGAAATTCCGGCTTGAACTGGTCACCGACGCCGATGTCGATTGGGTGCACCTTGTAAGACAGGCCGCACTCCTCGAGCATGATGTGGACTTTGTGGCCGTTGGGTGTCGCCCAGGAATAAAGATCGATCATTGCGCTTCCTTTTTAGAAAAATAAATGAATTTAACCAAGCCTGACCAGTTACTTGCCGAGGTTCTGGCCACTGAGCAGGCCGATAAACGCGCGCGGTGCGGCAGCAAGACCCTGCGCCACGGATTCGCGGTACTGCAGTTTGCCCTCGCCCAGCCAGCCGCCCAACTCACGCATGGCTTGCGGCCACAGGTCGAGCCGGTCAAAACAGATAAAACCCTGCAGCCGGATGCGGTTCACCAGAAAAGAGCGGAACTGCTTCACGCCGTAGGCCTCGGTGGCGCTGTACTGCGAAATCAGGCCGCATAAGGGAATGCGCGAAAACGCATTCATGTGCGGCAGAACGGCGTCGAGCACTTCGCCGCCGACGTTATCAAAGTAGACGTCAATGCCCTTATTTTTGCCGTTTGTCAGCGCCGCCCTGAGGTCGGCGGCAAGATTGCCCGCCTTGTAATCGACGCAGGCGTCAAAGCCAAGGTCCTCGACCACATGCTTGCACTTGGCCGCGCCACCGGCGATGCCCACGGCGCGGCAACCCTTTATTTTCGCAAGCTGCCCCACCACCGAACCCACGGCACCCGCTGCGGCCGACACCACGACCGTCTCGCCCGGCTTGGGCTGGCCGATGTCGAGCAGCCCCATCCATGCGGTAACACCCGGCATGCCCAGCACGCCAAGATAGGCCGACATCGGCGCCAAGGGATTGTCGAGCTTGATCAGGCCGGCGCCATTAGACACGGCGTAACGCTGCCAGCCCAGGGAACCGACCACCTTGTCGCCGGCCTTGAAGCCGGGGTGCTGCGATTCAATAACCTCACCGGCGGTGCCGCCCACCATCACCTCGCCGATAGCGACGGACCGGGCATAGGATTTGGCGTCACTCATACGACCGCGCATATAGGGATCGAGCGACAGCCAGTCGTTGCGCACCAGCATTTGTCCGGCGACCGGGGTGGGCATAGCCGAGTCAACCACGCTGAAATTGTCTTCCCTGACCGCCCCGACAGGCCGGCTGGCCAGCAGGACCTGCTGATTGGCGCTCATCATGTTTCTTTCGTCACTGTTGATCGGTTAACGGTTTGCTTATCGGTTTGGCTAAGGGCGTGGCGAGACACTCAAACGAGCGCCGTGGCGGCAAAGCGCGCGAGGTGATGGTCTGCATCGCCCTGCATGAAATCGAGCATGACCAGACGCTTGGCATAGTGGCTGGCGGCGAGTTCATTCGTCACGCCCATTCCGCCATGCAACTGGATGGCCTCTTCGGCGACGCGGCGCGCCGCGCGGCCGACATACGCCTTGGCTGCGGCGACGGCGCGCCGGCGTTCGTGCGCATCGGCGCCGCCGGCGCGCATCGCCGCCAGATAGGCCATGGACTTGGACTGCTCGGCATGGATCATCATGTCCACGGCGCGGTGCTGCAGCGCCTGGAAGCGGCCGATGGGCTGGCCGAACTGCTGCCGCGTCTTGAGATATTCGAGCGTTGCGGCGTTGAGCGCCTCCATCAGGCCGACACCCTCGGCGCACAGCGCCGCAAGGCCAAGGTCGCTAACGTGTTCGATCAGCGCGTGTCCGGCGCCGCGGGCGCCAAGCAGCGCCTCGGCGCCGGCGCGTACGCCCTTGAAGGTGATTTCCGCGGCGCGCAGTCCGTCTATGGTGCGGTAATCGCGCACGCTGACGCCCGGTTGGCCGCGATGGATGATGAACAGGCTGATGCCCGCCGCATCACGCACGCCGCCTTCAGAGCGCGCTGAAACAATCAGGCTGTCCGCCTGCGCGCCAAACAGCACGACTGATTTCTTGCCGTCGAGCACATGCGCGTCACCCTCGGCCCTGGCCACCGTCTCGACATGCGCCAGGTCGTAGCGCGAGCCGGGCTCGCCGTGCGCCCAGGCGAAAATACGCTCACCGCCGGCAATGGCCGGCAGCAGTGCGTTTTTTTGTGCGGCGCTGCCGCCAAGGTGAATGGCGTTGCCCGCCATCACCACCGTCGACCAGTAGGGCTCGAGCGCCAGCGCCTTGCCCAGCGCCTGCATCACCAGCAGCGTATCGACCGGCGTGCCGCCAAAGCCGCCGTGCTCCTCTGCAAAGGGCAGGCCGAGCAAGCCCATTTCGGCAAAGCCCCGCCACACCTCACGGCTGAAGCCCTCGCCCGAGGCGCGGATGGCGCCGCGCTGTTCAAAGCCGTATTCGTGCGCGAGAAATTTGGCCAGCGAATCGGCCAGCATGCTTTGCTCTTCGGTGAATGCGAAATCCATTTGAATTCAGTCAATAGAAAATGGGCAATGGGAAATCGGAAAGGCGACTCCAATGCCCACGTACTGCTTATGTTTCACACCATTTCCCATTTCCCGTTCTCCCTTCACCGCCTTCATAGCCCCAGCACCATTTGCGCAATGATATTGCGCTGCACTTCGTTGGAACCGCCGTAAATGGTGGTCTTGCGCATATTGAAATAGCGCGCCGCGAGCGGCGCGGCATACGCGGGGCCCACCGGCGCCGCGCCCTCACCCTGCCCACCCTCGGGCAGGAAGGGCAGCGCGTAGGGGCCCAAGGCCTCCATCATCAGCACTGTCAGGGTCTGCTGGATTTCCGTGCCCTTGATCTTGAGTATCGACGATTCGGCGCCCGGCGCCCTGCCGCGCGCCGCGAGCACCCGCATTACGGTCACCTCAAGGGCCATCAGCTCGATCTCGAGCAGCGCTATTTTTGCGCCAAAGCCCGCATCCTCTATCAGCGGCCGTCCGCTCTTCATCTGGTCGCGGGCAATCGACTTGAGCGTTGCCAGCTCGCGCTTGGAAGCGCCCACGCCGGCGATATTGGTGCGCTCGTGGCCGAGCAGGAATTTGGCGTAAGTCCAGCCCTTGCCTTCCTCGCCGACGAGGTTCTTCGCCGGCACCCTGACCTTGTCAAAGAACACCTCGTTCACTTCATGCCCCTCGTCGAGCATGATGATGGGCCGCACGCTGATGCCCGGTGAATGCATGTCGATGAGCAAAAAGGAAATGCCCTCCTGCTTGCGCCCTTCGGTGGAGGTGCGCACCAGGCAAAAAATCATGTCGGCGTGCTGCGCCAGCGTTGTCCAGGCTTTCTGGCCGTTGACGACATATTCATCACCCTGCCGCTCTGCGCGCGTCTTGAGGCTGGCCAGATCGGAACCGGAGCCCGGCTCGGAGTAACCCTGGCACCACCAGTCGGTATTTTCGCGGATGCGCGTGAGGTAATGCTCTTTTTGCCAGGGGCTGCCAAAGGCCATGATCACAGGCGCGACCATGTTGAGGCCGAAGGGGATCAGGCGCGGCGCACCGGCCGCTGCGGCTTCCTCGTCAAAGATATGCACTTGCACGGCTGTCCAGGCGCAACCGCCGAACTCCTTCGGCCAATGTCCGCACAACCAGCCCTTTTGGGCGAGGATGTCCTGCCAGCGCATCTGCTCTTGCTTGGTGAGATGGCGGTGGTCGAGCACCTTGTGCGCGATGTCCGCGGGCACGCTGGTGCGTACGAAGCTGCGCACTTCGTCGCGAAATGCCAGCTCGCCGGTGGTAAAGTTCAGGTCCATATCTGCCGTGGTTTGTCTTCGTGGTTGGTGGTTGGTGGTTGGTGGTTTGCGCGCTGGCCGCAGCGCCGGCCCCGGAAGATGGTAGCGGCTGCACGATGGCCGGGCAAGCTGCGCTATGATCACCGCCGCATATTAGACGCAAATTCAGGAGTGCATGTGAAAGCAGTGTTGTGCAAGCAGTACGGGCCGCCCGGGTCGCTGGTGGTGGAGAGCGTTCCCTCGCCGCAACCGGGCAAGGGCCAGGTCGTGGTGAGCGTGCGCGCCTGCGGCGTGAACTTCCCCGACACCTTGATCATCGCGGGCAAGTACCAGTACAAACCCGACCTGCCTTTCTCGCCGGGCAGCGAAATGGCCGGCCTCGTAAAGCAGGTGGGCGAGGGCGTGAGCGGCGTCAAGCCCGGCGACGCCGTGTCGGCCGGAACGCTCTGGGGCGCCTACGCCGAGGAGGTGGTGGTCAACGCCGACCGCCTCGCGCCGCTGCCCGAGGGCATGGACTTCAATGTCGCCGCCGGTATAACGGTGACTTACGGCACGACTTATTACGCGCTGAAAGACCGCGCGCATCTGAAGCCGGGCGAGACCCTGCTGGTGCTGGGCGCCGCGGGCGGCGTCGGGCTCGCGGCGGTGGAACTGGGCAAATTGATGGGCGCCCGGGTCATTGCCGCCGCCTCCACCGACGACAAGCTCGCCACCTGCCAACGTTTTGGCGCGGATGCGCTGATCAATTACAACAAGGACGACCTGCGCGAGGCCATCAAGACCCTCACCGGCGGCAAGGGCGTGGATGTCGTCTATGACCCGGTGGGCGGCCACTACAGCGAAGCGGCGGTGCGCGGCATGGCCTGGGGCGGGCGTTATCTTGTGGTCGGATTCGCTGCCGGCGAAATCCCGCGTATTGCGCTCAACCTGACGCTGCTAAAGGGCTGCGCGATCGTCGGTGTGTTCTGGGGCGAATTTGCCAAGCGCGAGCCACAGGCGCATCGCAACAACATGACCGAGATTTACGGCTGGGTCATTTCCGGCAGGTTAAAGCCCCTGGTTTCGGCCACCTACCCGCTCGCCCGTGCCGCCGATGCGTTGGCCGACCTGCTGGCGCGCAAGGTGCAGGGCAAGGCCATACTGGTGGTCTGAGCCCGGGCCCGCTTAACAGTAAAGCGATAAGACGATAAAGGCGATATGGACTGGAATTTTGAAACCCTCAGTGCGGCGCAGCGCTACAAGCTGCTGGTCAGTCTGGTGGTGCCGCGGCCCATCGCGCTGATCACCAGCCTGGGTGCCACGGGCCTGGTCAATGCCGCGCCCTTCTCGTTTTTCAATGTGCTGGGCGACGATCCGCCCATCGTGATTGTCAGCATCGAACCGCGCGACAAAGATACGCCCAAGGATTCGGGCCGCAACATCGAACAAAACGGCGAATTCGTCGTCAACCTCGTCGATGAGTCCATCGCCGAGCGCATGCACGCCTGCTCCTACGCGCTGCCGCCGGAGCAAAGCGAGGTCGACTCCGTCGGCTTTACGCTGGCGCCCTCGCACGCGATCAAGCCGCCGCGTATCATCGAGGCGCCCGCAGCGCTCGAGTGCCGGCTGTACCAGACCGTCACGCTGCCCAAGCGCCAGCTCTATATCGGCGAAGTGCTGTGGCTGCATGCGCGCGAAGGCCTGGTTGATCCGGCCACGCTGCGCGTCAATATGGACAGCTATTTCCCGGTGGGCCGGCTGTTCGCCAACCAGTATTGCCGCACGCGCGATCGTTTCGCGATTGAGGACACGCAATACCTCGAGGCAATGCGCAAATTGGGCCGCGCCTGAGTCTGAGCCGCCCGCCAACAACGCCCTTCACACCATCAGGAGAACCCTCGCATGCCACGTATCATCACCCTCGCCGGCGCGCAGCTGGGCCCCATCGCACGCAGCGAATCGCGCCAGAGCGTGGTGAAACGCCTGCTCGAGCTGATGCACCGTGCCAAGGCGCGCGGCGCCGGTGTGGTGGTGTTCCCCGAACTCGCGTTGACGACGTTTTTTCCGCGCTGGTACATCGAGGACGAGGCCGAGCTCGATTCCTTCTACGAAACCGCCATGCCCAACCCGGCGGTGCAACCGCTGTTTGACGCGGCGAAAAAACTCGGTATCGGCTTTTACCTCGGCTACGCCGAGATCGCCATGGAGGCGGGCAAAAAACACCGCTACAACACCGCCATCCTGGTCGATCAGGTGGGCGCCATCATCGGCAAATACCGCAAGGTGCATCTGCCAGGCCACGCCGAGTACAACCCTTCGCTGCCCTGGCAGCACCTGGAAAAACGCTATTTCGAACCCGGTGACCTGGGCTTTCCGGTGTGGCGCACCATGGGCGGCATCATGGGCATGTGCATCTGCAACGACCGGCGCTGGCCCGAGACCTATCGCGTGATGGGCATGAAGGGGGTCGAGTTGATCATGCTCGGCTACAACACGCCGGCGATGAACCGCAACGGCGTCGAGGCCCATTACCTGCGTGTCTATCACTCCAACCTGGTGATCTGCGCCGGCGCCTACCAGAACGGCACCTGGGTGGTGGCGGTGGCCAAGGCGGGCAAGGAAGACGGCTTTGACCTGTGCGGTTCCTCGGTGATCGTCGCCCCTTCGGGGGAAATCGTCGCCCAGGCGCACACCCTGGGCGATGAACTCATCGTCGCCGATGCGGACCTCGACGAATGTCAGTTCAACAAGAGCACCATCTTTGCCTTCCACGAACACCGCCGGCCGGAGCATTACGGCATCATCACATCGCAGACCGGGGCGACGCCCCCGCCCGAGGGCCACGAAGGCCCGTTCTAGGCGCCAGACCATGCTGCAGTGGCTGCGCGAAAAAGCCCGCCTGCTCAAGCGCGACAGCGTTACGCTTTATTTCGCCGCGCGCGACCCGCGCACGCCGCTGCCGGCCAAGCTGTTCGTCGCGCTGATCGTGGCCTATGCGCTCAGCCCGATAGACCTCATCCCCGATTTCATCCCGGTGCTCGGCTATCTTGACGATCTGATCCTGCTGCCCCTTGGCATCGTCCTTGCGCTGCGCATGATTCCGCCCGTGGTGCTGGCCGAGTCGCGCACACTGGCCGAGCAACTGCTTGAAAAGCCGCGCAACTGGTTCGCCGCCGCGCTGATCATACTGATATGGATGGCCGCCATCACGCTGTGCGGCTGGTGGCTGTACGGCAAACTGCGGCAGTAGTTCTCGTTCACAACACTTTGTTACAGCTCTTACAATTTTCGGTGTAGTTTCGCGCTGCGCGGCCGCGTTAAATAGGCATATGGGGATGTCCCATGACTGTTCAACCAAAGGAGCCGCATCATGAATCTTGCAAAAACCGCAGTCGCCGCAGCGCTCGGGACATTTTTCGCCACCGCCGCGCTCGCACAAAGCACCGAACAATTCCTGCAGCGCGACATCGACCAGCAGCAACGCATCGAGCAAGGCCTGCGCTCGGGTCAGCTTACGGTGCAGGAAGCCGCCGGCCTTGAGCGCGAGACCGCGCGCGTCGACCGCCTGCAGGCGCGTGCATTGTCCGATGGCAGGCTGAGCCCGGAGGACGCCGCCCGTATCAGCCGCGCCCAGGACCGCGTCAGCCAGGACATTCAACGCGAATCGACCGATGCTCAGCGTGGCAATCCCAATTCGCGCTCGTCCGAACGCATGCAGGCGGACGTGCAGCGCAATATCAACCAGGACCGGCGCATCGCCCAGGGCGTGCAATCGGGCCAGTTAAGCAATCGCGAGGTATCGCAACTGGAACGCAACCAGGCGCAGATCCACAACAGTGAGGCGCGTGCCGGTGCTGACGGCCATATCGACCGCTACGAGCAGCGCGGCATACAGCGCGGTGAGGATCGCGGCAGCCGCAACATCTACAGCGAGCGGCATGACGGGCAGTTCCGCGGCCAGCAATATGGCCAACGCGACGGCCGGAATTTCGGCGAGCGTCGCGGCTGGAACCAGGGTGAGCACCGCGAATACGGGCAGAACCGGGGCAACAGCGACTTTGGACGCAACCAGGGCAACACCGAACAAGGGCGTCATCTTGGCTGGAACCAGGGCCGCGGCAACGAAAGCGGCCCGAGTACGGTCGCGACGCCGGCACCGGCCACGAACGCCGGTACAAACTCCGGATGGAACCACGGCGCGGCGCCGGCATCGGGCGGCACGCAGGCGGGCGCCGGCGGCAATTCCGGGCGGCAACTCGGATCGGCGCAACCGCAACGGATTGCCATGGCGAATACCGGCGCAAGCGGGGGCCGGCAGATGGGCGCATCCGCCGGTCGCGGTGGTTCAGGTCGCCGCTGAACGCAAATATCGGTGAAAAAACGCCCGCGAACGCGGGCGTTTTTTATTGCACGCGCCCTTGCCGGTCAGCGCAGCGCGATGCTCTTGTGCTCGAGTCGCGACATCCAGCGCACCAGCGGCCACAACAGGACGAGGTACATCAGCGCAGCAAGCACGACCGGTGTCGGGTTGTAGGTGAGCGCCTGCGCCTGGCGCGCATTGTTGAGCAGCTCGGGCATGGCGACCACGCTTGCCAGCGTTGTCAGTTTGATCACCTCAAGGGTATTACTGATGAGGTCGGGCAGCACGTTGCGTGTCGCCTGCGGCAAGATGATCCAGATCATGGTCTGCCAGCGGTTGAGGCCGGTCGAGCGCGCCGCCTCCCACTGCCCGCGCGGGATGCTTTCCATGCCGGCGCGAAAAATCTCGCCGTAATAGCTCGAGGTATTCAGGAAAAATGCCAGGCACACCGCGGCAAACTTGGGCATGTCGATGGCGAGGAACGGGAAACCGAAGTAAATGAAGATCAGCAGCACCAGCGGCGGGAAGGCGCGGAAAAAATCAACATAGGCGATCAGCAGCCAGTTCAGGCGCCGCCGGCCAAGGCTGTGCAACATCGCCAGCGCCAGCCCGCCGAGAATGCCAAGCGGCACCACCGTCAGCGACAGCAGCACCGTCATGCCCAGGCCCTTGAGCAAAAACGGCCAGACCTTTTCGATGATGGCGAGGTTGAAAAAATTCTGCCAGAGGGCGTCCATACGCAGCGCTTTTCTCAGTGCTTCCAGCGGTAGCGCGTTTCGATCCAGCGACCGAAAACGACAAAGGGAATGAACAGCACCAGGTAGGCGAGCGCGCCAAGGGTCAACGGCGTCGGGTTGCCCGCCTCGCTCGCGCCCGAGGAGGCCTGGTTGAGTATTTCATGCAGCGCCACCACCGAACCCAGGGCGGTGCCCTTGGTGATGCCTATCACGCGGTTGGTGAGCGGCGGAATGGTGATGCGCACCGCCTGCGGCAGCACCACCCACAGCAGCGTCTGCACATGGTTCATCCCGGTCGAGCGCGCCGCCTCGGTCTGACCCCTGGGCACGGCCATGATGCCGGCCCAGAAAATTTCCTCGGCAAAGGCCGCCAGCACCAGGGTCAGCGACAACCAGGTCGCGACAAAGGAACTCATAGACAGGCCGACATAGGGAAATGCAAAAAAGAAAATGATGATCACCACCAGCGGCGGCAGGGCGCGCAGCACGTCGGCATAGCAAATAATGAAAAAATTGAGCGGCTTGACGCGAAAACTGCGCACGCTCGCCAGGCCCAGCCCCAGGCTGAGACCGGCGGCGATCACCGCGAGGCCGAGCCAGGTGGTGAGCAGGAAGCCCTCGACTATCAGCGGCGCGTACTTGGCCGCGACCTCGCCGTTGAAAAAGGTGAAGGTCAGGCGATCTAGGCTCGACACGGATCAGCGTCGATTCGATTTGAATTCATGACACGATTAACACTGTGACCAATGTACTCCCTCTCCCTTGACGGGGGAGGGTTGGGGAGAGGGGACGTGCTATCGGAATTTTTACGGCCACTAGTGGTGCCTGGAAATACTGGCGATGAACTCCGCCGCGCGCGCGTGCTGCGGATTGCCAAAAACCTGCTCCGGCGGCCCCTGCTCGAGGATCAAACCCTGGTCCATGAAGACCACACGGTCGGCGGCGGCGCGCGCAAAGCCCATTTCATGGCTGACCACCACCATGGTCATGCCCGACTCGCGCAGGCTTTGCATGACCTTGAGCACGCTGCCGACCAGCTCGGGATCAAGCGCCGAGGTCGGCTCGTCAAACAGCACAATCAGCGGTTCTAGCGCCAGCGAGCGGGCGATGCCCACGCGCTGCTGCTGGCCGCCCGACAATTCGTTCGGATAGGCTCCGGCCTTTTCCGACAGGCCGACGCGTTCGAGCGCGGCCATGCCTTTTTCATCCGCCTCGGCGCGCGACAGGCCCTGCACCTTGCGCAGCGCGATGGTGACGTTACCCAGCGCGTTCATGTGCGGATACAGGTTGAAGGACTGGAACACCATGCCGATTTTCTGGCGCACGCGGTTGATATCAACGTCGCTGCGCGTGATGTCAGTCCCATCGACGAAGACGGCGCCGCTGGACGGCTCTTCAAGCCGGTTGCAACAGCGCAACAAGCTGGATTTGCCGGAACCGGACGAGCCGATCACGCACACCAGCTCGCCCCGGGTAACGGCGAAGTCTATGCCCTTGAGCACATGCAGCGCGCCGTAGGACTTATGCAGCGCGACGACGTCGAGAATCGGGCGTTCAGTCATGTGTTGAATTTATACGGCGGGAGGGCGGAAAAGTGCGGGGCCCTGCGGAACTGCGATTTCCGACGGGGCCCCGAAGCAAACGGATCGCGATCTCAGCTGCCGTCACTCAGGAACACTTCGGCGTCACCGGCGTCGCATCGTAACCATCCATGCCAGGCACGCCGTGGCCGGGCGTGACTTTCACCGCGGCGGCCTCTGCGGCGGGCTTGGCGCCAAACCATTTCTCATGCAGCCTGGCGAAGGTGCCGTCTATTTTCATGCATTTCACGGCGTTGGACACCAGGTCGCGTCCGGCCTTGTCATCGACCCGGAAGGGAATGGCCCAGACCAGGCCGGTCTTGATGGTGTAGGTGGTCTTGACCAGCGGATTTTGCTTGGCCGCCCACTGCACCACCGTGTTACCGGCGAGGTTGGCCGCCGCGCGACCGGACAGCACCGCCTGCACTGCGTCGGCGTTGGTGTCATAGACGTCGTACTTGAAACCGAACTTGTCCATGTTGCTCTTGGCCCAGGCCTCGTAGGCCGAGCCCTTGTTGACGCCTATGGTCTTGCCCTTGATGTCCTCAAGGCCCTTGATGTCTGCGTCGGTCTTTTTGACCAGGAACTGGAAGTCGGTATCGAGGTAACCTTCGGTGAATAACAGCGCCTTGGCGCGTTCGGGCGTGACCGTGGTCGGCGCGGCGATCCAGTCGTATTTCTTGGCGTTGAGGCCGGGTACCAAGCCGGAAAATTGCGTGCCCTCGATGTTGATCGGGCGCCCCAGGCGCTTGGCGATCTCGTTGGCCATGTCAACGTTGAAGCCCTCGATGCCGCCGCCCAGCTTGGCCATGGCGTGCGGGGCGAAGGTCGCGTCGACCGCCGTCTGAATGGTTTGGGCGTGCGCCGCGCCCCAAACCAGTGCGGCGACTGCGGCGATGATGTGCGTGCTGTGATGTGTTTTCATGATTCCTCCGATAAAAACTGTGGTTGCGGGTGAGAGCCTGGAAAAAGTAAGGCGGCCGGCTATCTGGCACCCCGAGTGGCATTCTTGGCACCCGGATTGAGCCAGTGTATTAGCAAACAGTGTGCCGCATATTAGGCTAATCCTGGCCACCCAGCGGTTCTCCGACCCCTACCCGGTCGATGATCAGCCGGTAATGTTCCGGCCGGCGGTGTTTTTCAAAATTAAACACATGCTTGCGCAGGTTTTCTGCCAGCGCGAAGTTGCAACTGGTGAAAATTACCTCGTCCTCTTCGCTCGTCGCCTGCGCCGCAATTTCCCCGCTGGGCGCGACAATGCACGAGCCACCTATCATGTGAAAGCCGTCCTCAAAGCCGCACTTGGCGGCGGCGCCTATCCAGGTGGCATTCTGGTAGGCGTTGGCCTGCAACGAAAGAAGATGGTGGAACATGCGCAGGTGGGGTGGCTCGTTCCAGTGAATGTTCCACGAGGGCGTGTTGTAGCCGAGTGCGACGATATCGACGCCCTGCAGACCCATCACACGAAAGGTCTCGGGCCAGCGCCGGTCGTTACAAATGCACATGCCGATGTTCGCATCCATGCTGTTCCAGACCCTGAAGCCTTCATTGCCGACGTTGAAGAATTTTTTCTCCAGGTGCTGGAAGGGCGCATCCGGTTTGTGCTCGTTGTGGCCCGGCAGGTGCACCTTGCGGTAACGACCGACGATAGACCCGGCCCGGTCGACCAGAATGGCGGTGTTGTAGCGCTCGCCATCGGCAGTCAGTTCGGCATAGCCGAGGTAAAAACCGACGCCCAACTGCTTCGCCGCATCGAACAGCGGCTGCACCGCCCGGTTGGGCATGGTCTTTTCAAAAAAGCGCTCGACCGCCTCGGCCTCGCTCATCCAGTAGCGCGGAAAAAACGTCGTAAGTGCCAGCTCCGGAAACACCACAAGGCGCGCGCCGCACGCCGCGGCTTCGCGCAGCATCGCCAGCAGGCGTTTCACCACCGCCTCCCGTGTATCGGCGAGATTGACCGCCCCCATCTGCGCCACCGCCAGTCCGAATTTTTCCCGGCTCATTGCCCTTCCTTTCGTTTGATCAATGCGCCAGGCGCTTTAGCACTTTAGGGCGCCATTCCCAGCAACGATTTGAACAAGCCCATCCCGGCGGCCGCCTTGCGCGCCACGTCCAGCGGCCCGGGCACGCCGCGCGCGATGAACTGCCCGCTGCCACGCGCCGCATTCAGCCGCCCGCCCTCGACAATGACGCGACCGCGACTCACCACCGTGACCGGCCAGCCGCAAATGGCCTTGCCCTCGTAGGGGGTATAGCCGACATTGTCGTGCATCATCGCCGCGCTCAGCGTCACTTGCTTCGCCGCATCCCAGATGGCGAAGTCCGCATCCAGGCCCACGGCAATGCTGCCCTTGCGGTCAGCAAAGCCGTACATGCGCGCGTGGTTGGTCGCGGTCAGCGCGACAAACTCATTGAGCGTAATGCGCCCCTTGCCCACACCCTCGGAAAACAGCAGCGGCAGGCGCACTTCGAGGCCGGGCACACCGTTGGCCATTTCCTTGAACGTGGTCTGGTCGCCCTTGGGCAGCTTGCCCGTCTCATCAAAGCGATACGGGGCATGATCGGAAGAAAAAACCTGGAAGGTGCCGTCTGTCAGCCCCTGCCACACCGCCTCCTGCGAGGCGGCATCGCGCGGGGGCGGACTGCAGCAGTATTTGGCGCCCTCGAAACCGGGCTTGTCGCTGTCTGCGGCGGTCAGGAACAGGTATTGCGGACAAGTCTCGGCGTACACGCGTGCGCCCAGGACCTGCGCCGCACGAATGGTTTTCACCGCCTCGATGCCCGAAACGTGCACCACCAATACCGGCACATCCAGCAGTCGCGCCAGCTGGATGATGCGGTTGGTCGCTTCGCTTTCGGCCAGCGGGGAGTGGCTGACAGCATGGAATTTCGGCAGCGTGTGGCCGCGCTCGAGCAGGCGCTTGGCGATCCACTTGATGATTTCGTGGTTTTCGGCGTGCACCATCACCAGCGCGCGTTCGCGATCCGCTGCGGCCAGCACATCCAGCATCTGGCCGTCATCGAGCTTGAGCAGGTCGTAGGTCATGTAGACCTTGAATGAGGTGACACCGCGCTTAATGAGCTGCGGCAACTCCACCTCGAGTGCGTGCGCCGTCGGATCGGAAATGATCAGGTGGTAGCCGTAATCAATCACGGCTTTTTCGGCGGCGCGCGCGCCGTAGTCGTCGGCCACCGCGAGCAGCGAGTTGCCCTTGTGCTGCGCGGCGAAGGGAATAATGGTCGTGGTGCCGCCGAAAGCGGCCGCCACCGTCGCACTGTAAAAATCGTCGGCGCACATTTTCCCGGTGGAGGACAACTGCTCGACGTGGCAGTGGCTGTCGACGCCGCCTGGCAACACCAGCAGGCCGGCGGCATCGATGTCGCGCCTGCCCGCCGGCAGGCCCGCCTCCATGGCCACGACGCGGCCGTCGCGCACGCCAAGGTCGCAGTGAAAGGTGTCGGTGGAAGTCACAACGGTGCCGTTGCGCACAGTCAGGTCAAAGTCATCGTCCATCTTCGTTCCGAAAAATCGTTACACTGGCAACCAGTCAATCGCTCAACGCACCGGCGCACCTCAACCGCAGACCTCACCCGCAGACCTCACCCATCCTGCGATGTGCACCCGACCCGACAACTTTCATTGCAAGTCTAATCATGGCCGACACTGTTTATATCATCAACCCCAATTCGACCCAAGCGGTCACGCAGGGCATCGACGCGGCGGTGGCGCCGCTGCGCCTTGTCGGCGGTCCGGCAATAGCCTGCCTCACGCTGCAGGAGGGGCCGCCGGGGATCCAGACCCAACGCGACGTCGACGGCGTCATCCAGCCGCTATGCCGCCTGATCGCCAGCCTGGATGCGCGCCCTGAAGCGGGCGCAGCGGCTTTCGTGATCGCCTGCTTCAGCGACCCCGGTCTGCATTCGGCGCGCGAGACAACACGCAAGCCGGTGCTGGGCATAATGGAATGTGGCATTCTCACCGCGCTCACGATGGGCCAGCGTTTCGGCGTCATCGCCATTCTGGAAACCTCGATCCCGCGGCACCTGCGCACCATCAACGCCATGGGGGTGCAAAGCCGGCTCGCCGGCGAGCGCGCAATCGGTCTGCCGGTGGTTGAACTCACAGACGAAGCAAAAACGCTGCAGCGCATGATTGACACGGCGAAAGCTCTGCGCGATGACGGTGCCAATGTCGTCGTGATGGGCTGCGCCGGCATGGCGCAGTACCGCGTGCGGGTCGAGCAGGCGGCCGGCATCGCGGTGGTGGAACCGACCCAGGCCGCAACCGCAATGGCACTGGGGCGGGTGCGCATCGGCTGGTAAGCATCACGCAGTTGAAGCCGCACCAGACCCCGGCTCGGCGGGTCAACCGGCCTTGTCCACCTTGTCTGACTCGCCAGCCTTGCCAGCCTTGCCGGCCT
Organism: Pseudomonadota bacterium; assembly: GCA_025356665.1. Taxonomy (GTDB): domain Bacteria; phylum Pseudomonadota; class Gammaproteobacteria; order Burkholderiales; family SG8-39; genus CAITSH01. The sequence continues at coordinate 16,742 of JANXRV010000155.1, read as the reverse complement.
TGCAATTGGCGTGGGTGACGTTGGGCCCGTCGCTCAGCGTGGCTTCATCGCCCCTTGTATCGAGCGTTGCCACACCGTTACTGTAGCGCGCCCCTGAAGCCGAAATCATCGGATTGAGCCGGAACTCGCGCTCGGGCAGGATCACCCAGGCGGCCTTGCCATTGTCGATGTAGCGCACATACAGGGTGCGACCGTTGTCGCACTGGTAGGCCGTCGCGCCCGGCGGCACGCGCGAACGCTCGCCGCTTTTTTCGCCAAACGGCCAGACGTTGGGCATGCTGGGCAAACTGGGGAGACTGCCGCAAGCGGTGAGCAGCGTGCCGCAAACGGCGGCGAGCAGCAATAATCTTGGGGATGGTCGGTTCATGTTGCACTTTCTCCTGGAGCTGGTGCCGGACCCGTTCCGGCGTATCGCCTCAGCGCATCAAAGCGTGCGGCGAGCGCGGATTATAAGCCCTGAGGGCTCAGGCTCCCGCAGCAGCGAGCATCGCCTTGAAGTCGTGCGACATCCTCTTGGCGTCGGGCTCGGCTCCGGTAATCAAGCGAAAAGCATCCACCGCCTGGAAGACGGCCATGCCGCCCCCGTCCAGGGTGCGACACCCGGCGCGCCTCGCGGCGCGCAGCAATTCGGTCTCGATCGGGAAGTAGACGATCTCGGCCACCCACTGCGCAGGGCGCAGCAGTTCGGCCGGCAGCGGCAGACCGGGATACTTCAGCATGCCGGTGGGCGTGGCGTGGATCAGTCCGTCGGCTGCGGCCATAGCCGCCGGCAAGTCATCCCCGGCCCGCGCGCGGCCGGCGCCGAACAAGGCGCACAGGCTTGCCGCAAGCGCGCTCGCGCGTGCGCCTTCGGTATCAAACAATTGCAGCTGTTGCACACCCATCTTCAGTGCCGCGTAGGCGACTGCGGCACCGGCGCCGCCGGCGCCCAGTTGCACCACGCCACCCAGCTTGACGCCGGCCAGACCGCCGCGAAAGCCGGCGGTAAAGCCCGACCAGTCGGTGTTATGGCCGATGCGCCGGCCATGGCGCAACAGCACGGTGTTAACCGCGCCCAAGGCGCACGCATCCGCGGACAGTTCATGCAAAAACGCAATCACACTTTGCTTGCATGGATGGGTGATATTGAGGCCGCAAAACCCCGCCTGTTCGGCCTCGGCGAGCAGGCGGGGCAACGCCGCCGCGCTCAGGCCGCGCGAGGCCAGATCGATCAGCCTGTAGGTGTAATCAAAACCCTGGGCCGCACCCTCGTGCTCGTGCATGGCCGGCGTGAGCGAGGCCTGGATGCCCTCGCCGATCAGGCCGACCAGGAAGGCCCGGGGCGGTGTTCCGCCGGTGAAAGCCGTCACGAAACCGCGGCCCCGCTGGCAGCGACGCCGCCAAGGAACAGGCGGTTGAGATCCGGATCTTTGAGCAGTTCACCGGCCGGCCGGTCAAGCGCGAGACGGCCCAGCTCGAGCACCAGGGCGCGATCGGCGTAATTGAGCGCCGAGCGCACGTTCTGCTCGACCATCAGAATGGTGGTGCCGGCATCAGCCAGGGCGCGCAGCAGCGTGAACACATCTTTAACGATCAGCGGCGACAGGCCGATAGACGGCTCGTCGATGAGCAGCACGCGCGGCCGCAGCAACAAGGCACGGCCGATCTCAAGCTGTTTTTGCTCGCCCCCGGACAGGGTCGAAGCCTGGTTGGCGAGGCGTTCGCGCAGGCGCGGAAAGCGCTGCAACACCTCTTCAATGCGCGGCGCCAGATCGGCCCGCGGCAGGGTGATGCCACCCAACTCCAGGTTGTGCAGCACCGACAGCGAACCGAACAAGTTGCGACCCTGCGGCACGAAGGCGATGCCCTTGGCGAGCAGCTCAAGCTGCGACACGCCCTTGATGCACTGCCCTTCAAAGCGCAGCTCGCCGCTGCGCGGCGTGAGCAGGCCGAACAAGGTTTTGAGCACCGTCGATTTGCCCGCGCCATTGGGGCCCACCAGCAGCGTGATCTCGCCCTTGCGCGCATCCATTGTCAATTGGTTGAGAATGGTCAGACTGGGCGAATAACCGGCGATGACATTCTCGAATTCGATGATTTTTTCAATACTCATATCGATGCAGTCAGTTTGGCCGGTTCAGGTTCGAGTTCAAGTTCAAGTTCAATTGCCAAGATAGGCCTCAAGCACCGCCGGATCGGCCTGCACGCGCTGCGGGCTGCCCTCGGCCAGCACACGCCCCTCAACCATGCAGATGACGTGCGGGCACAATTTCATGACGAAATCCATGTTGTGCTCGATAACAACAAAGCTGCCACCCTGGGACTTGTTCAAGTCGAGCAGCAATTCGCGCAATTGCTCGACCAGGCTAGGGTTGACGCCCGCGCACGGCTCGTCTAGCAGCACCAGGCGCGGTTTGGCCATAAAGGCCATGGCAATATCGATCAGCTTTTGCTGGCCGTATGACAGCGTGCCCGCAGCCAGACCGGCGACGCGCTCAAGCCGGAACATTTCTATCATGCGCTCGGCCTGCTCACCGAGGCCGGCATCGGGCCTTGCCAGCAACCTGCCGGCCAGCGATCCCTGGAATTCCTGTGCCGCGACAATCAGGTTGTCGCGCACCGACAATTTAACGAACACCTGCAGGGTCTGGAAGGTGCGCCCGACGCCTCGCCGCGCGAGTTGGAGCGGCGACATGCCGGTGATGTCCTCACCGTTTAGCCTGACCCGCCCCGAGCTTGGGCGGATCTGCCCGAGTATGCTGTTGAACAGCGTGGTCTTGCCCGAGCCGTTGGGGCCGATGACACCGACGATCTCGCCAGGATCGACAGAAAAGCTCACGCCGTCCACCGCCTTGATCGCGCCGTAGGATTTGCGCACATCAGTCACATCGAGAAAGCCGCTCATTTTCCGGCCCGGCCTTTTGCAAGGCCGATGCGCAGGCGCTCGTTAATCGACAGCAAGCCGCCGGGCAACCAGATCATCAGCGCCACCACCGCGATGCCGAACACCGCGAGGTACCAGTTCTGCATGAAGCGCAACCACTCGGGTAACAGCACGATCATCACCGCGCCCAGCACCGGCCCGAAAAAGCGGCCCGACCCGCCGACGATCACCGCCAGCAGCATCATCAGCGAGGAGGCGAGGTGAAACGGCGCCGGCTCGATGAACTGCACCAGTGTGGCAAAAAACACACCGCCGAAACCGGCGCAGGCGGCACCGATGGCGAAGGCGAGCAGGGTGTAGGCACTGATGTTGATGCCCAGGCTCTCGGCGCGGACGGGGTTGTCGCGCAACGCGGCAAAGGCGCGCCCCCAGGGCGAGCGCAGCAGGCACCACAGGGCACCGATCAGCAGTACGGTGTGAAACAGCGTGAACCAGAAAAACGGCAATGACGGCTCGAGCGAATAGCCGAGCAGCTCCGGTCGCGGTATGCCCGAAATGCCGTAGGTGCCGCCGGTGAGTTTTTCCTCGTTGCGCATGATGAGGAACACCAGCACGTTGAAACCCAGCGTGGTGAAGGCGAGGTAATGATGCTGCACCCGCAGCGCGGGAAAGCCAAGGATCAACCCGATGACAAAACAGGTGACGGTGGCCAGCGGCAGCACGGCATAAAACGGCAGTCCGGCCTTGAGCGCAATGGCGGCAACGTAGGCGCCGATGCCGAAAAATGCCGCCTGCCCGAGCGACATCTGGCCGGCGTAACCCACCGTGAGGTTGAGCCCGAAGATCACCATCAGGTAGACGCAGAACAGCGTACACATGTACACGCCGTAGCTCTTCAGGCCCAGCGGCAGCAAGGCGAATGCAGCAAGCAGAACCACCAGCAATGCATAGCGCACCCGGGGGCTCAAGCCTGGGCCTGGGTTCGGGCTCATACCTTGCGCTCCTCGGCCTTGCCCAGCAGGCCCTCGGGGCGGAACAGGATCACCACCAGGAAGAGCATCAAGGCGACGCCCTCCTTGTAGGCGGGCGAAAAATAAAAGCCCACCACGTTCTCGAGAATGCCAATGAGCACGCCACCAAGCAGCGCACCGCGAGTCTGGTTGAAGCCACCGATGATGGCGGCGAAAAATGCCTTTTGCCCGAGCGAATCGCCCATGTCGAATTTCGCCAGATAAGTGGGCGTCACCAGCAATGCCGCGACGCCGGCGAGAACGGCGTTAAGAAGAAAGGTATAGAGCACCATGCGCCTGACGTTTATGCCGAGCACTTTTGCCGCCTCGGTGTTCTGCGCCACCGCCTGCATGGCACGGCCGGTCAGCGTGCGATCGAGCAGCAACTGGATCAGCACAACGATCAGCCCGGCCAGCAGCAGCGTGCCGATGTCGGCATAGGACACACCAACGCCGCCGAATGAAAGCTGCCCGTCTGGAAATGGATTCGGAAAAGGGTGGGCTTCGGCGCTGTACCCGGCCTTGACCAGCTGCTTCATGCCGATGGACAGCCCCAGGGTCGCAATCACCAACGGGATCACACCATGGCGCAACAGCGGATCGACGATGGCAAGCTTGAAGCCGGCGCCCAGCACCAGCATCGCCACCGCGCAGGCGAGCAGGCAGGCCAACCACAGCGGCGCGCCGACCACGCTGATGAAGAACAGCATCAGGAAAGCCGGCACCATGACAAATTCGCCCTGCGCGAAATTGATGGTGCCCGAGGCCTGCCACAGCAGTGTGAAGCCGAGCGCCGCGAGCGCGTAAATGGCGCCTGTCGCCGCGCCCGACAGGACGAGTTGCAGCAGATCAGCCATGACCGGGCGCCGCCCAGGTCCCCCGCCGTGTCACAACACGCTGCCCATGCCGCCATCGACGACGATTTGCTGGCCCGTGAGGTAAGAGGATGCGCCAGAGGCAAGGAAAACGGCGATGCCGGCCAGGTCTTCGGGCTTGCCCCATCGGTGCAAGGGCACGCGCTGGTTGATACGCTCGACAAAGGCCGCGTCCTTGCGAATGGCGGCCGAGAGGTCGGTTTCAAAATAGCCGGGCGCGATGGCATTGCAGGTGATGCCGTGCTCGCCCAGCTCGGCGGCAAGCGAGCGCGTCAGTCCGCCGATCGCCGCCTTGGATGCGGCGTAGGCATGTATGGTCGGCCGGCCAAGGATGCCGGTGAGCGAGGAGGTGAAAATGATGCGGCCGCTCTTTTGTCGCATCATTGGTATCGCCGCTTGCTGGGCCAGCACGAATGCGGCATCGAGGTTGACGTTCAGCACGCGACGCCAGTCCTCCATGCGCCACTCCCTGAGCGGGCGCGCATGATGGGTGCCGGCGTTGGCGATGAGAATATCCAAGCGCCCGTGGCGCGCAAGCACGGCGTCAACGCCGGCGCGCGCCGCATCTTCATCGGCGACATCAAAGGCCTCTGTGTCAACGGCCAGCCCGCGCTCGCGCAGCACCTGCGCCCGCGCCTTGAGGCCGGCCGCATCGCGACCGTTGATCACAACCGTCGCGCCGGCCTCCGCCAGCGCTTGCGCCATCGCCGCGCCAAGACCGCGCGAAGCGCCGGTGACCAGCGCTACCTGGCCTGACAGCGAGAACATGGGGTGGGACATGGCGGCGAATCCGGGTTCTGAAAAACGATGGACAAACGTTGGGGGGCTCGATCAAGCGCTACAGCGTGGCCTCAAGGGCACGCCGCAATTCGGGCGTAATCTCGGGCATGACGCCGAACCAGGCGTTGAACGCCGGCCGCGCCTGGTTAAGCAGCATGCCCAGGCCGTTGACGGTGGGGTTGCCGCGTTCGCGCGCCGCCGCGAGCAAAGGCGTTTCAAGCGGCACATAGACGACATCGGAAACGAGGCTGTGTCGCGGCAATCGTTCCAGGGAAAGTTCCAGCGGCGGCTGCCCGACCATGCCCTGGCTGGTGGTGTTCACCAGCAACGCCGCATCGGCCAGCGCGTCGTTGCGTTGCTCCCATGCTATCGCCCTGACCGGGGCACCGAATTCCCGCGCCAGTTCCTCGGCGCGCGCCGGCGTGCGATTGAGCAGGCGGATCTCGCGCGCGCCGCGGTCGGCAAGGCCGGCGATGACAGCCCGCGCCGCCCCGCCGGCACCCAGCACTGTCGCCGGTCCGGCGTCAGCGCGCCAGTCCGGCTTGGCGTCGAGGAGGCTCTGGATGTAGCCAAAGCCGTCGTTATTGAAGCCGCTGAGCGAGCCGTCGGGCCCGACGACGATGGTGTTGATGGCGCCGATGCGGCGCGCGACAGGGTCGACATGGTCAAGCATCTGCATCGCTGCGATCTTGTGCGGAACCGTGACATTGCAGCCGGAAAAACCCAGCGCCGCGAGTCCGGGCAGGGCCTGCGCCAGGCGCGCCGGGTCAACCGGCAGCAGAACGTATGAACCATTGAGGCCGTAGTGCTTGATCCAGTAGTTGTGCAACACCGGCGAGCGCGAATGCGCCACCGGCCAGCCCATCACACCGGCAAGGATAAATTTCTTCGCTTCAGCCATGTCAGACACATCTGTGGTTCGCGCCGGTCATGGCCAATCGGGCGCCATGACCGTGCAGGGAAATATAAAGACGGCCCGCCCGTGGGGAACAAGCCGGGGGCCGCGGCTTGACCGATGTTTACTTTGTCGCCGGCGGCAGGGTTTCGGTCACCACCTGTTTGCCGTTGACCACCTTGGTCAGAAAACTCTCACGATCGATATCGCCGTTCTGGTCAAAACTCACGTCGAGCATGATTCCCGGGTATTGCTTGGCGGACAGCTTGGCGCCGTGCAGCGCCTTGGCAAACGCCTTTTGGTCGAACTTGCCGACCTTTTCGGTGATGGCCTTGACAACGTACATGGCGGTGTAGCCCTTGATGCCGTTGTGATCGGACTTGGACTTGAATTCCTTCTGGAATTTTTCGTCGTAAGCCTTGAACGCCGGCAAGGGCGCATCGGCGGTGAGCCCGACGTGGGCGATCGCGCCATTCGCCGCCTCGCCTGCCAGCTCGATAACCTTCTGGCTGGTGAGCACCGTCTCGCCGATGACCGGCTTGGCGTAGCCCTGCTTGCGCAACTCGCGCAAGGCGCGCGCCGATTCTTCTTCATTGGTGTAAACGAACAGCGCGTCGGCGCTGGACTGCTTGACCTTGAGCACGGCGCCGGAAAAATCAACCTGGCCCGGATCGGTGGAGATGTCGGCGGCGATCTTGATACCCCGGGCTTCGAGCGATTTCATGATGAGGTCGCGACCGCCCTTACCAAAGTCGTTGTTGACCCAGATCAGGTCGACCGTTTTCGCCTTGACGGTGTCCTTGATGTAATTGGCGATCTTGGGCATGGCCGTCGACTGCGTGAACGAGGTGCGAAAAATATAGGGATTGCCCTGTTGCGTGATGTTGGCCGCCTCGCCACCGGTAAAGTTGGGGATTTCGGCGCGCTTGGTTTCAATCATGCTGACAATGATCGAACCGGAAAACACCGGCCCCATCACGACGTAGGCGTTCATGTCGACAGCTTTTTGCGCCAGTGCCTTGGCCACACCCGGATTGCTTTGCGTGTCCATCGAGGTGTATTCGATCTTGCGGCCGAGGATGCCGCCCGCGGCGTTGATTTCCTTGACCGCGAGTTTCACGCCGTTGTCAAAATTGCTGCCCGAGGTGGTACCCGTACCCGACAGTTCGACAAGGCCGATGATGGGGACGGGCCCGCTCTGCGCGACTGCGAACAACGGAAGGGCGCAGGCCAGCGCCGCGGCAAGGCTACGAAACTGCTTGTTCATGATTCCTCCTTGATTTTTGCGTTTTGCGCCCCGGCGGGCTCTCGTGCCGTCCGGCACCGCGCCCGCCTGTCCGGGACGACAGCACAGGGTTGGGTATTCTATTCGCTGGGAGGGGGTAGCGCCAGTCAGGCCCCGGGCTGCCAGGCGGGTCAAAAAGGCGGTGTTTTCACCACACCGGTCAGCAATCTGGCTGCCCCGGTGGCGGCTGCGGGTCGGGATTAAAGTCAAAGCGCGCGGCCACCGTTGAAGCGGCGATGGCGGCGATAACAACGCAGTCGCCGCCAAGCTTGAGCTTGAGCCCGGAACCGGCTGCCAGAGACAAGTCGTCGGGCATCGCCCCCTCGCGGTCAGCCATCAGCGCGAGCGCACCCGCAAGGTCGCGATCATCCATCGCACCGCAACCCAGCTCGGTTTGCAGCACCAGCCCGCCAATATCGTCCAGCGACGCGGCCAGCAAGGTCTGTGCTTTGCGGCCGGTGTGGTCGCACAAGGATCCGCCGGCGCCATCGAGGCGGTACACCAGCGGCGTGTAATGCAGCCGCACGAACACGCGCTGCGGCCCGTTCTGGAAAAACCAGCGGCGGGCGTCATCACTCTGGTAGTTGCGGCCGATGAATTCGCACAGCGCCGCGTTGGCGATACGCCCGAAGCCGCCAGCGGCGTCCTTGACCAGCCAATTGCCGCGCCGGTCGAGCGCGAGCCAGCCGTAGACATCAGGGACATCCGGCCAGCGCACCATGCTGCGAATGACAATTTCATCCATACAACCCCTGCGCCGGACCTATTGGCGCTGCGGCGGAATTGAATCCGGCCGCTGACCTTCAATACCTCGTTGCCAACCGTCGAACCATTCACACAGCGCATAAAACTCCGTCTGCTCGGCTTGCAGTTCGGCCTGTTTGATCGACTGGCGAAGCGATTCTTTCGCGTCACCGGTTCCCGCGGGACTGGGCAAGTCCTTCATGGCCCTTCTGAGCGTGCGCAATGGGCCGACGACGGTTTCGCGCCAAGGTCTTACCAGCGCCTCGGCACCCAGCCGGGCCTGATCACTAACAGCCCCGCCCAGCCGGTCTTTCACATAAAGAAAAAACAAATGTAAAACGATATCGAGCCCGGTCTCCTGCTGCTGGCGCAACAAGTCCTCGGCAACCCCGGACCGCGCATAGACTTCGAGGATGTAACGCCATGCATCATCGCGAACCAAAGGGCTCATATCTGCGCCCGGCGCAATGCGTGCAGAACAACTGCGCTTATTGGCGAAAATTCCGCTGGCACCATTATTTCAGCGCGCCTTGGCATCAAATGTTGAGCCGCGAATGCAAATTCGCCCGACCGGATCCTTCCAGAGCTTGCCCTCCTGGTGCAACTGCCCAAAGGCGTGCGCGATGACAACAAAATCGTATTCTGGAAGCTTTTTGTCGATTTCCGTGTAATACAGCGGCGACTCCTCGATCAGCGCCAGAATCTTCGCCTTGAGCACGGTCTCGGCATCGGCCGAGGGCGCGCTCTCCGGGTCGGATTTGCCCTTGACGTAATCGTCGATCTTGGCGGTTTCGGCATAAGCGTAGGCGACACGCTCGTAACGCTCCTTCGGAATACCCTCACCAATGGTCGCATCAATGCCGACCTTTGCCCCGGTTGGCACCACCCCGGGGGTGATATACAGGCTCGGGTCGAGCGGCTTGGCCCGCACACCCGGGATGATGATCACGTCGCGATCACCCTGCACCCTGGTGGCTATGGCCCACTCCACCTCATGCCCGTTGTAGACATCGATGTCCTCATCGACCACCACGACATGCTTGAGATCGCCCACCGAGAGCGCTGCCAGAAGCGCAGTCTTGCCCTCACCGGCCTGCTTCTTGATCGATATGACTGCATGCCAGTACGCCGCGCCGCCGACGGTGATATTGATATCCACAACATGCACGCCGGTATTTTGCAGGGCGCGGCGCACCGGCTGGTGCAGGGCGGCAGCGCCAAGGTAGCTGTATTCAAACGGCATGTGCAGGGCGTAATACATCGCGTCCCGCCGCATCATGACGGCGTTAATTTTCACGTTCGGGTTCCAGTGAAGGCCGCCCATCAAGAAGGTAAATTCCCCAAAGCGTCCTTCGGGCTGGGTCCAACCCGTGGGCAATATCTCGCCCTCTAGAACGATCTCGCTATCAGCGATATAGGGCAGATCGGAAGTCTTGCACTGGCCAAGCGCGATGCCTGCGCCACGAAACCCGCCGGAAAGGGACATTTCCTCGACATCGAGCGCCGCACGAAAATTGGCCGCGACAGTCTCCATCGGATGGGTGCCGATTGAAATCGAAATCGGCAACGACCTGCCGGCCTTGTAGGCGCGCTCGGCGTAATGCCGCAGGTTGTTCGGCGTTACGATATCAATGCCGGTGAGGTTCTTCTCTTTCACCATAAATCGATAACAGCCGGTATTGATGATGCCGTACTCCGGATCGCGCGCCATCACAACACCGGCGGTGATCATCGGCCCGCCGTCGTGAATCGAGAAGATCGGTATCGGCAGCGAAAACAGATCGACGTCGTCGCCCTTGAGGATGATCTCCTCGGTTTTTGAGGTCGCCACCCTGGTTGGCGCGATAGGGTTGGCGAGGCCTGTGGTCATCACCTCCTCGATTTCCCGGTAATTGACGCAACCCATGGACATGAAAGCGCGCTTGGCTGACCTAACGATGCCCGACAATATGGGCATCTTGTAACCGATTACGTTATGGAACATTAATGCCTTGTCTGATTGGTCGACAAGAGTCGCAACGTGACGGATGTCGACAGGCTTGTGGAAATCAATCAGTTCGCCCGCCGCGCGCAGCCGCTCGACGAAACCGCGCAGATCTTCCGTGAAGGGCTTGCGCGCCTCGCCAACTCCCGCTTTTGCTTGCATACCCGATTTGTTTTGCATGATTCTCTATCTCCAGAATTTGTAAAAACAGTTCAGCCAAAACGGCCGGATAAAACCGAACGCACCGGCGTCGGACTGATGCGCGGGCATGACACCCTAACGAGCCGCGACATCCTCTTCCACCGCAGTGGTGATGATTTGATCCCAAATTTCAGCGACCAGGTCGTGAAATTCCGGCATCTTGCGCGTGCTACGAAAATCACGCGGACGGGGCAAATTGACATCGAACGTGGCCTTGATCTGGCCCGGCCGGCTGCTGAGGACAATCACGCGGTCCGACAGGAAAACCGCCTCCTCGATATCGTGCGTCACAAAAATGACGCTTTTTTTATAGGAACTCCAGATACGCAACAACTCCCGGGCCATCAGGATTTTTGTCTGCGCATCGAGCGCACCAAACGGCTCGTCCATCAGGTAGAGCTCGGGTTCGTAGGCGAGCAACCTGCCAAGCGAGACGCGCTGCCGCATGCCGCCGGAGAGCATTGACGGATAGTGGCGTTCAAAGCCGGCCAATCCGAGAAACGAAATCAACTCGCGCTTGCGCTCGGCGTGCAATTCAACGGGGAGCCCCCGCAACTCGAGACCAACGGTAATGTTCTCTTCGACCGTGGCCCACGGCAGCAATGCGTCCTTTTGAAACATGAAACCAAGCCGCTCGCCCGAAGAATTGACTTCCGCGCCATCGACCAGAATCCGCCCCTTCGACGGCTGCTCCAGGCCGGACACCAACTTGAGCAAGGTCGACTTGCCGCACCCGCTCGGACCGACGATGGACAGGAACGCCCCGTTATCAAGCGTCAGGGACACATCGCGCAACACCTCGACCGCCCCGTAGGATCGAGAGACGGATTGCACGAGCACTTTTGCCGGCGCGGCGGCGACAATATCGCTCATCGGCGTGGCTCAGGCGGCAGTTGCATCACCATCGCCTCTGACAGGACGGCATGCGATGGCAACAAGGACCGAATTTGCATTTGACTCATTAAGTATGGCGCTCCTGGCGTAGTCCGGGGCATCACGGCGGGCGAATTTCCCGCCGCGCCGCGACTAAAATTTGGGCTTCAATTCCTCTACAGTTATCGGCTTCAGAGACGGGTCCGCGCCGATGACAATCGTGTTCATGTTGCGCACCGCTTCGGCTTCGTATGCACCCCCCTTCGGGATACGATTGATCGAAGACTTGACCGTGGCCGCAACGAGCTCATCGGAAAAATGCGGATACATTTTTTTGATCCTCTCATAGCCGACAGAGGGATTTTTCTCCAGTTCAGTCGCGGCCTTGCCGAGCGCCCGTGCAAAACCGCGCGCCACTTCAGGATTTGCGGCAACCCAACTTTCCAGGGCGAGGGCGGAATAGCTGGCGTAAGGCATCGTCGCGAAATCCTTCACCACCGTATATGCGCCTTTTTTCTGCAACAGGTATGCAGTGTCAGTTTCGACCACCAGGCCCGCATCAATCCTGCCACTGTCTATTGCCGCAATCATCGCGCCACCGGTGCCGCTGCCAACAATTTGAAAATCGCGGTCAGGCTCAAGCTTCAGTTCCTTGATCGCCCACCGAATCGTGCTGTCGGTCATGCTGCCCGGTGAACTGATGCCCAATTTTTTTCCTTTTAGCCCCGCCAGCGAGGTCGCAACGCCGGTCTTGCCAATCAGCGTGTAATCATGAAACCTGTCTAACCCGTAGAGGAGAACGGTCGGCCTGCCCCGATTCTTCAGGCGCAATGCGTGATCGGTGGCGCAAAAACAGATATCCACGCTGCCGCCGGCGAAAGCCTGCACGGTGGGCCCGCCACCCTTGAAGTCGATGAATTCGACATCGAGATTTTCCGCCTTGAAGTAGCCCTTGTCATCAGCCACCCAGGCGGCGAGCATGCCCTCAAATGAGACGGAAACGCCGCCCTTGACTTTGGTGAGTTTGGATTGTGCCGCAGCCGGACCGGCAACAAGAAAAACACCGGCAACGAGGGCCGCGGCTACCGCTTTGCAACTTGAGAAGTTGAACATGATTTGAACCTTCCTTGAAAAATAAAAATGTGCCTAAAACCAGGGCAAGTCAGTTCCTGCGCTGAAACCGCAGAAGACGCCGCTCTGCAAAACTGACCGTCTCGTTAATTGCAAGCGCCAGAACCATCAGCGCAATAAGCCCGACGAAAACACCGGTGGTATCCAGACGCCCTCCTGAATGCTCGACATACCAGCCGAGGCCGCGGTTCGACCCCAGTAACTCGCCGATCACCGAGCCAATCAACGCAAGTCCGACGTTGATACGGAAAGCGGCGATGAGCCACGGCAATATCGAGGGGACCTGCACCCGCCGGAAAATGTAGCCGCGCGTTGCCCGCATCGTGCGCATCAAGCTGAGCAGGTCGCGATCAACCTCAAGCAAGCCCTGGCGCGTATTGAGGATAAACACGAATACCACGAGCGAGAACACCAGCATGACCTTAGACCAGAGCCCAATACCGAACCAGATAACAAACAGCGGCGCGAGCGCGATGCGCGGCAGGCTGTAAAGCCCCATCAGGAACGGATCGACAACGCGCGCTGTTTTAGGTAAAGCAACCAGAATAATACCCAGTCCAACGCCAACCGGAAGGGCAAGCACGAGCCCCAGTATGGCCTGCCAGAGGGTGGCCCATGAGTGAATAAACAGCATGCCGGATTGGCCAAGTTCCCACAGGCGGACCGCAATGTCACTGGGCCTGCTGACCCAAAACGGATCGATAATCGTGCTTGAGGCGATTTGCCATAGCGCCAGAATCGCGACCAGCAATACCGTTCGCTGTATTGCGACGACCAACACATCCCTGCCTGCACTGCTGCTGTCGCCACCGGGAAATTCGCTCACAGCTTCACCTCTGAATATTTCTTCGATAAACCGCCCGCCCCATTCCACACGCGGGAAGCGGGAGCTTGCGACACCATGTCCACAATGCGACAGCGCGCGATCCGAGTGTGGACGGCACGCTTGATCGCGCCCCCTGGCGCACCGTCCAGTTCCGGCCTAGGGAGCAATTGCGATCTTTCCGAAGACCTTGCGCTCCTGCAGCAACTGAAAAGCGGTCCTCGTCTCCTCCAGCGGGAACACCCTGTCGATCACCGGTATAAGCTTTTTTGTTTTCACCAGATCGAGCAGGCTGACAATATCTTCACGCAACCACGCATTCGACCCGATGATGTTGAGCTCGAAAGTCCAGATGTACCGAATATCCTCTTTCGGGTCAAATCCGGCGGTAGCGCCGCACGTAAGAAGCCTGCCGTCGTTGGTGAGGCAGCGTAAGGACGGCACCCAGGTGTCGCCGCCGGTAAAGTTGACAACCACGTCGACACCGCCGGCTCCCTCGCCGCCAAAACGCGCTTTGCCGTGTCGTTTCTGAATTTCCCGCATCCAATCCGCGTTCGTGTAGTTGACGCCCTCGTCGGCCCCAAGCGCCTTCAGCCGCTCGAGTTTCTCGTCACTGGATGCCGCCGCAATGACGTGGCAACCTGCAAGCTTCGCCAGTTGCACGCAGCAGGTTCCCACGCCACCGGAGGCGCCAAGCACAAAAACCTTCTCGCCTGGCTGCAATTTCCCGCGCGCCACCATCATCCGGTAGGCGGTACCGTAGGCCACCGGCAGGGCGGCGCCCTGCTCGAAAGACACCTCGTCGGGAAGCACAATCAATTGCTTCGCTTCAACCTTGACGAATTCAGCGAGGCCGCCATCCATGCGCTCCCCGAGCAGCTTTCCGGTTTTTGCGTCAAAAGGATTGACCAGCACACGATCGCCGACTTTCCATTGCGTCACCCCCGCGCCCAACTCAGCCACCTCGCCAGCGACGTCGATGCCCATGATCAGGGGAAAGGTCAAAGAAATGCCGGGCATCCCCTTTAACGTAAAAAAATCGTGATAGTTGAGGGTGCACGCCTTGACACGCAAGACAACTTCGCCGGCGCCCGGAACCGGATCCGGCCAGTTTGGCTCGAACCGGATGTCCGCTATCTCACCGTGGGCATGAATGACTTGGGCTCTCATCGATGTTCTCTTTTGAATATTTTCTGTTGATCTTCTGTTTATTTTCTGTCGATTGTCCGGGCCGGCTCAGCGTACAAACGACTTCGCCGCACGCTCCGCAAGCACCCGACGGTCGATTTTGTTGGTGCCTGCAAGCGGCATTTCGGTCACAAACTCGACGAACCGCGGGTGCTGGTACGCCGGACCGTGTTCAATCGCAAATTTCTTGATGGCATCCACGTCACACTCCGCACCTAGCCTGCGAACGATAAAGGCGACGGGGATCTGGCCTTTGATCTCGTCCGCCACAGGCAGGACAACGGCCTGCGCGACGCCAGGGTGCCGCTCGAGGAGCATCTCCACATCGCCCGGATAAACGTTCTCCCCGCCACAGACAAACATGTCATCGGCGCGACCGACAAAGTAGTAAAAGCCGTCGGCATCCCGGTTCATGACATCGCCGGTGTTGTACCAGCCGTCCTTGAATTTCTTCGCCGTTTCGGCCGGCAGGTTCAAGTATCCCGGGGTGATCGCCTTGCTGCGCACCCACAGCACGCCCTCGTTCCCGTTCGGCCCGTCCACCAGCTTGAGTTCGGTGTCGGGCAGCGGATAGCCTAGGGCGAGTTTGGGCCGCGCCACACCAGCTGGATGCGCCCCAAACGCCACCGGACCGGACTCGGTTGTACCCCACCAATTTGTCACCGGCGCGTTGGGAAACATTTTGGCGAGGCGATCGAACAACGCGTCTGTCGCCGGCGCCGAACCGGACTTGGCCGACTGGACATGCGACAGGTCCAACGTTTCCAACAAGTCTGTCTCGCGCGCCGCCAGCGCGAACATCGTCGGCACGGCGGTGACCATTTCACAGCGAAAACTGGCCGCGGCCTCAAGGTAAGCGCGCGCCGAGAACTGGCGCAGCATCACGACCGTGCCGCCGGCAACGCCGATCAACAAACTTTGGATCAGGGCGTTCATATGGTAAAGGGGGGCGGCGACGAGTGCGCGCTTGCCCTTGAAGGGCGGCGACGCGGCGGTCAGCACATCAACGACCCAGACATAGCCCCCGTGAGTCAGCGGCACACCTTTGGGACGGCCGGTGGATCCGGAGGTGTACAAGATAGTGGCGAATTCCCCGTCTTGCATCTGCAAGGACGCAACCTCGCCCGGATCGAGCAAGTCCTTCCACGCAGCGGATTCGTCCATGCGCACGCTTGGAATTGAACAGACGAATGCGGCACGCGCTTCATCCACGAGCATCAGTACGATCTTCGAATCGCCGATGATGTAATCGATGGTGTCGCGCGGCAGCTTGAAGTTGATCGGAACGGGCACGAGCCCGGCGCGCATGATGCCGATGTAGGCAATCAGGTACTCGGCGCTGTTCCCGGCAAGGATCCCGATACGCTCGCCCCGTTTCAGCCCGCGCCTGCTCAGGCCGCGTACCACCGCATCGGCATCCCGGTGCATCTGCGAGTACGTCAGGTTGCGGCAGCTGCCGTCAGGCGCAACCTCGATCAGGAATATCGCGTCGCCAGACACATTACGATCGACCACCTCGCCCAGATTCATTATTTTCGCCATTCTGACTACAGCCCCTTCAGCCCGTTTGCGCGCTGTAGCAACCGCGCCCGATGGCGGTCAGGCGCCCCTGATCATCGAACACGTCGACATCGGCGACCGCGACCGTGCGCCCCGCGCGCCGGACCGCGGCCTTGGCCAGAAGATAAGCACCCGTCGAGGGCCGCAAAAAATCAACGCGAAAATTAATCGTCGGTACGGTGCCTTTGGTCACCAGCGCGACTGCAAAGTCCCCGACGGTATCGATCAGCGCGGAAACCGGGCCGCCGTGAAACTGGCCGGTGTTGGGCCCGCCTCTCTCAAACTCGGGACGCAGTGGCATTTTCATCACGATCTCATTCTTTTCCTGATCGACACTCACGATCTCCAGCCGCATGAACGCGATAAACGGAGACTGGGCAACCCATTCTTTTAGGCTCATTTAGCGAATGATGTTGTTGAACTCATGCTCTGACCGCCAGAGCGAGCAACCGTGCGGGATCGGGGCTGAAGCGGGGCGACCGGTCGAGAACTCTAAACCATCCGAGGTAGTTGGTGAGGTATTTCGTGGC
>JANXRV010000088.1:0-5982 GCA_025356665.1 Pseudomonadota bacterium | reverse complement strand
GGTGCCTGCTCAAGCGTCCGGAGAATCTGAACGCCCTCCAGCGCGTGAAGCTCAAGGACGTCCTACGCTACAACCTGAAGACCGTCCGCGCCTACCTGTTCAAGGAATACTTTCAGCAGTTCTGGGCCTACGACTCTCCCGCCTGGGCGGGCAAATTCCTCGACCGATGGTGTCAGGAGGTGATGCGCTCGCGCATCGAACCGCTACGGAATTGGCGCTTTATCATGTGCTTGGGAAATTGCCCGAGCCACCCATGGGCCACAGTTTCTGCGGACGAACCAAAAAAACTGCGGGGGGATGTTAGTACAAAAGAGAAAACAGCCACCCTGGCCGACGGGCGCCGGCCTGTCTTTAGCAGCTAAACGGATGGACCGGCTACTTGGTGGACTCGATCAGCTCGATGTCCTTCCTGAGCAGGCTGTTCGCCAGTTCGGAAACCTGCACGCCTTTCTTCGAGGCGAGTGCCGCGAGATAGGCGAGCACCTCCTGGTCGAGATAAACCGGGAGATTCAACTTTGCGTCCGGGCGGTAGAACTTGCCGCGCGTTGCGCCGGTGAAGTCGATCTCGGCCGGCATGTCATCATCGTGATTCGGATTCGGTGTATTCATCATTGTGTTCCGCTATCGCGGCTCGTTCTCGTAGGTGTTGCGCTCACGCCGGGTGGCGGATCGCGCCGAAATCAAACGGATTCTCGCACGCGCTGGCTCTGTAGTCTGGTACGTGTGCGCGATTGCAAGCAGCGCCCCGTCCGGTGTCTGACCGACGGTAAACCAGCGTTCTTCCTCGGTGCTGTGCGCTCGGTCGTACACGGTGAGCGCGAATGGATCGAGAAACGCGGTGGCTGCCTGCTCGAAGCTGACGCCGTGTTTGGCGAGGTTGGAAAGCGCCTTGACCAGATCCCATTCGAAGTCCCAAACGTACGCTCGGCGTCGTCGTTATGCCGCCTTCTCGACCTTGGCGGTGTAGCGGCGTGCATCATGCATGAGCAGGATCGAATCGATGACGGTCTTTACCGTATCGAGTTCCTTCTCGGAGAGCTTGGAGACCGCCTCGAACTGGAGCTTCAGGTCGTCCTTGTCGGGGCCGCGCTCGCTCGGTTCGAACAGCAGCGCATCGGCGCTCACGTTCAACGCGAGCGCAACGCGCCGGAATACCTCGATGGTGGGCTGCGAGACGCCGGCCTCGTAGCGCTTGAGCTGCGAAACGTGTACGCCGATCTTCTCGGCCATCTGGTTCTGCGTAAGACCGCGCTCCTTGCGGATGGCGGCGAGGCGATCAGGAAAGCTCATAGACACAAAGTAGGTCGTTTCGATAGCAATTGAGTGTAAGCCCCTTGATCCGATGAACCTGGGGCATCGTAGCATAACAGGCACTATAAACATACCCTGATATGCTACTTGACGGGTTTTTAGAGGGGTCCCGTTTTGTGGCCCGCATCCCCACATCCGAGATTGAGCGGCTAAAAAGTGAAATCTCGCTCGAACGCCTGATGGAGTCCGCCGGCGTGAAACTCACGCGCCACGGCGCCGATCTGACGGGCCTGTGCCCGTTTCATGATGACCGCGAGCCATCGCTCGTGGTGTCGCCGAAGAAAAATCGCTGGCACTGCCTGGGCGCGTGCCAGGCGGGAGGCACGGTGATCGATTGGGTCATGCGCATGCAGGGCGTGTCGCTCCGTCATGCAGTGGAGATCTTACGCACCGATCCTTCAGACGCCCTCGCCGTTACCGGGACAATCCGCCCCACTGAACCTCAACGGTTGACGGACGTAACAACGTGCGATTAGATCTGCGTCGTGCCGATGTCCGCGTGCCCGAGCATGGCCTGGATGAAGCGGATGTCGGCGCCGCCTTCGAGCATGTGGGTCGCGCAGGCGTGGCGCAGCAGGTGCGCGCTGCCGACCTTGTGCACACCGGCGAACTCCATGTAGCGCTTGACCTTGCCGGACACGAAGTCGGCGCCCACGGGCTCGCCATAGTCGGTGAGGAACAGCGCCGTGGTGTCGGCCGCCAGGAGCTGCGGCCGAGCCTCGGTGAGGTACTTGTCGAGCCAGGCACAAGCCCGCTCGCCCAGCGGCACCACGCGCTCGCGCCCGCCCTTGCCGTGGCGCACCCACGGCAGCCCGCGCGTGAGGTCGGCGTCGTAGATCGCGGCGCCGGCCAGTTCCAGGCGGCGCAGTCCGGTGGCGTAGAGGGTCTCCAGCAAGGCGCGATCGCGCAGGCCTTGCACCGTGCCGGGCTCGGCCTCGGCGAGGATCGCCTCGACCTCCTGCACCGCCGGCGTTGAGCGCGGCAGGTGCTTGGGTTGCCGGGGCAGATCGAGGTCGGCGGCCGGGTTGGCCAGGATGTGGTGCTCGCGGCTCAGCCAGCGGAACCAGGTCTTCAGCGAGGCGAGTTACTGGTGCTGCATCCCGATCGTGAGCGCCGAGCCGTCGTCCTTGCGCCAGTAGAAGAGGAAGCGCTGGTAGCGCTCCAGCATCGGCCGGGTGATCTCGCGCGGGTCGGCGAGGCCGCGCTCGTCAGCCCAGCGGATGAAGCGCCGGATGTTCTGGCGCCGCGCGTTCACGGTGTGCACGCTGTAGCCGGTGACCAGCATCCACTCGAAGTGATCCTCCATGTAGCGCACCAGCCGGTTGTGCGCGAGGTCGTCGGCGGCCTTGCGCCGGCCGCCAGTCGGCTTGACGGCCGTGGGCTTGCGCGTCTTGATGCGCTGGCCGGCGCGCGGCACGTCAGACCCCGGCGGCTAAAGAAGCGACCATGACGGGCTGCGGGTACGACGGTCGTGCACGTGGCGGCGCGGAGCAATGCAGTTCGGCACCATCGTCGGCGTTTTCTGCGGCAACCCGCATGGGGACTGGCTTGGCAGCCGATGCGCCATCCCGACCGCCCACCGACCGAGGGGCGACCGCGCCCCGACCAGGGGCCGACCGAGGGTCGTTTTGCCCCGACCGCGCGAGGTCATAGGCCGAGTCGTGAGCAGACCGCAAGACCTCGATGTCGGCCAGGCCGGGGAAGCGCAGCGTGCCTTGCGCGTCCGCCACGTCATAGACCAGCTCGTAGTCGAAGCCGCCGGTCCGGGTGCGGTGGGCGATCAGGTATTCCATCTCGACCAGGCGCGCCAGGTGCAGCTTGAGCTGGGTGTCGCCCCAGTCGATCGCCTCGCGCAAGGCGCGCCGGCTGAAGCGCACGTCGGCGCGTTTCACAGCCAGGCGAGCGCACTCGGCGCGCACGTACTGGTCGGTCAGTTTGAGGAGGCGCCGCGTCTGCGGCGGCAACTCGTCCAGGCTTCGGCCGAGCACGTCGTGCGCGATGCGGTTCGCGAGCGCGATGTCCACCAGTGTGGCCTCGATGTATTCGATCCGCTGCTCGCCGCGCTGGACGGTCTTGATCCGGCGTTGGTGCTGATGCACGAAGGCGATGGTGTCGATGAGGGTGAGGTACTTCTCGTGATCGCGCCGCAGTCGCGTGGTCTGGTCGGGGAAGGTCAGCAGGCGCGCATAGGGGTTGAGCACATCGAGCGGACGCAGCAGGCGCTGCGCGTTCTGGTGCAGCGTGACGAGGGCGGCTTTGTCGCGGTTGGCCAGCAGGCCTTCGAGCGTGCGCCGTGCGCGCTGGCGCTCGTGGATCGCGCGCGTCTGCTCGCGGCCTTCATCGACGGCAAGCACCAGACAGCGGTTCATCAGCTCTTCGTCGAGGTCGCGCGCCGTCGTCGTGAACAGCAGCGCCACCGGTCCTTCGACGCGGTATTGCTGCGTGATGAGGTTGCCGCTCTGCGGGTCTTTGCCGGTGCTGGCGATGGTCAGTTCGCCTTCGCTCTGCAACAGCTTGAGCGCGTAGCTCGCACGGCTCGCGCCTTCCTATTCGACGATGGCCAGCGCCTTGTGCTTGAGGTTGGTCTCGCCCATGTAGAACAGGCTCTGCCCGGTCATCGCGCTGTACTTGACCTTCTCCTCCTCGGGCACGAAGGCGAGCACCGCATCCATCAGGCTGGACTTGCCGGCCGCGCTGCTGCTCTGGATCACCACGCCGAGCGGCTTGTCGAGCTTGCGGCTGACGGCCGCGAGGTAGCCCACGAGCTTGTTCGTTTCCTCGCCGACCAGGCCGCACGAGGCGTAGTCGGCGAGGATGCGCTCGATGAGGTCGGGCGCCTTCAGCAATGCGAGCGCGGCTTGCGCTTCAAGCTCGTCCATCTGCGGCTGCGGCTCGGCCGTCAGGGTCTTGGCGATGGTCTCGTCTTGCAGTTGCTCCAGCGCGAGCAGCACGCGGCCGAGGTCGGCCTTGAGGATGCGCTCGTCGATGCCGATCTCCTGCGCAGCCTGCGCGACGTAGTGGCCGCGCGGCTTGGCGCCGTAGAGGTCGAGCGTGTCGACGTGGAACGCATCGCCGGTGCTGACCATGAGGTTCACCTTGAGCACGTCCACCGCGAGGTTCTTGACCAGGCCGCGCACACGGTAGCGGCGCGCGCCCCGGCCTTCACCCAGCGTGAGCGTGACCTCGCGGCCGTGCTCGCCGTCCTTGACCGTCATGGGCAGCTCACGCGCGGTGGTGGGCATTGGGCTCGCGGGCAATGTTTCGATCACGGGCGCAGCAGCAGGAGCAGCTAAGGAAGGAACTGCCAGTGCATCGCCCGCCGGCGCGGTCGTCACCTCTTTAGCCGCCACCGGTTCGGCCACCGGCTGCGCTGGTGCCGCACCCTTGCCGAGCCACACGGCCTTGCGGATCAACAAGCCGAGCGACTTCGTTGCAGGCTGGACTTTGAGCGCGTACTCGTTGGCGTCCATGCCTTTGGGGAACTGGATGCGGAAGCACTCGATGCCCTCGGCCATCAAGCGCTCGGCAACCTTCGCAGCGCCGCGCTCGCCGGCATCGTCGCGGTCGTAGGCGATGAGCACGCGCTCGGTGCCGTGGCGCTTGAAGGCATCGACGTGCTCTTCGGTGAAGCCCTCGATGCCGTAGGCCGCCGTCACGTTGCGGTAGCCGGCGCACCAGAAGGTCAGCGCGTCGATCAGCGCCTCGCACAGGATGATCTCCTTCGAGGCTTGCAGCGCCGCCAGGTTGAACACGCCGCGCCCTCGGCCTTCGCGTGCCGGCAGGTACAGGTGCTTCGGGGTGCCGGCGCGCAGGTTGTCCAGCAGCTTGCGGCCGTAGACCTCGACCACGCTGCCCGCCTCGTCGAACACCGGCACGATTCAGCGAGCCGTTGAAGTGCTCGTGGCCGCTTTCGCGGTACAGGCCGATCTTCTGCAACTGCGCACGGATGTCGGCGCCGGCCTTGCGGGTCTTGTCGGGCAGCCGCAGACCGAGGGTGCGATCAGCCAGACCGAGGCGGAAGTGCGCCGCCAGCTCGGGGTGGGTTAGGCCGCATGCGGCCAGGTACGCCGTGGCCTCACTCGTGGCGAGCAAGCGCTCGTGGTAGTGGTCGATGGCCTGGTTCAGGAGCGCCCGGTCGCCGATGTCGAAGGCCACCGGCGCAGCGAGCGCTTTGACGCTGCCGCGCACCGGCGCACGAACGACACCACCCCCGGCAGCTAAAGAGGTGACCCCTTCGCGCAGTTGCTCCACCGCGTGGCGGAAGCTCACGCCGCGCAGCTTCATCACCCAGTCGATCGGTCCGCCACGCGCGCCGCAGCCGAAGCAGTGCCACAGGTTCTTGGCCGGCGTCACCACCAGCGAGGCCGTGTCGTCTTCGTGGAACGGGCACCGGCCGATCCTGTCCTCGCCCGACTTCTTCAGCTCGATGCTCGAGGCCTCGACTAGGCGCTCCACGCTGATCTCGTTCTTTAGCCGCTCGATCGCGGTCTCGGGGATGCGCGCCATCGGAGGTCTCCGGTAAAAAATCTGGCTCCTCGGCGGAATCTGTGGGTGGTTTTGGGGCTATGGAGCAGGTGCTGAAGTGGAGTTTAGGTACTTGTAGAGCTTGCGGCAGGTGGCGTCTAAGGAGTCCTGTGCCTCTTCGGTGATCCGTGGCCAGATCAGCGGACC
>JANXRV010000085.1:0-12055 GCA_025356665.1 Pseudomonadota bacterium | reverse complement strand
CGCGTTCAACCGCCATCAGGCGGATCGCCTCCAGTGTCTGATGATCGAATGTGCGGCCGTCTCGCTTCATGACACGTTTGACAAATACGCCATCAACAAGTTCGACAATTGTCGCTTTATTTATCGACTGCTGAGTAATCCCCTCTGTTTCCGGGTTATTTCGGCTGGCCGTGCCGTTACCATGACGCGAGAATGAAAAAGCCGTCCCCATCCTTAGGCGCTTACTGGCAGCACAGCGTCGCAAGCTCCCCGTCTGCGCGCTTCCTTGCGCTGTTGAGCATGGCGCTGCTGGTCGCAACCGCGCTGGTCGCCTACCTGATGTGGTCGGGTTACCAACAGGTCATCCGTGACGCCGAAACCGACACCCGCAATTACGCCGCAATCCTTGAGGCCCGGCTGGACGCAGCCCTGCGCGTCGCCGATCAGAGCACGCGCCGCGTCGCCGCGTCCATCCCGGTTTCGGCGCTCAATCCGGACAATATCCGCCGCTTTGACGCGCAGTGGAACGCAGACCTGGCCTCGCGCGTCGCCGGCTTTCCGGAACTCGTCTCGCTGCGTGTGTTCGACGCACGCGGCGATCTGACATACGCGAGCGACGCCGGGACAGTTGCGCCGATCAACATTGCCGACCGCGCATTTTTCCGCATCGCACGCGACACCCTCGATGACAAGCCGGTTTTTTCGGACGTAATCATCGCGCGCAGCAGCGGTGAACGCATTGTCGTCGTCGCAAAGGCCGTGCGAGACGACCGCGGCGTATTTCATGGCGTCGTCGGCGCCTCGCTCAATCTCAACTATTTTCTCGCGCTCTTCAAGAACACCGACATCGGCCCCGGTGGCGTCATCGCCATTTACCGCAGCGACGTGTTTACGCCGGTCCTGCGCTGGCCGCCCTCCGCGAGCAACACCATCACACCGCTTCCGCCAGACAGCCCGACCCGCACTGCTTTGGCGCCGGGCACCAGCCAGGCAACGATCAGGCTCGGTTCTGCGGCCGACGGCATCACGCGCATTTACAGCTACAAAAAGCTGGATAACTATCCATTTTTTATCTCGGTCGGCATTTCCTACCTGTACATCCTCGCCGAATGGCGGGATCGCGCGGTGGCGGTGGCGCTGATCCTGCTGCTCATCCTCGGACTGTCGGCAGTGGTCTTACGGCGCCTGCGCAGGGCCGAGGCCGCGTTGCTGGGCTTTAATGCCGCACTGGAGCGGCGCGTGGAAGAGCGCACCGGCAAACTCGAGCAGGTCAACGAGGAACTCGAAGCCTTCATGTACTCGGTTTCGCATGACCTCAAGGCGCCGCTGCGCGCCATAGACAGCAATTCGGCCATTCTCGAACAAGACCTGGCGCTTGTTCCCGGTGGAGAACCGGCCAAACGCTTTGGCCGCATAAGGGCGAATGTGCGGCGCATGAGCCAGTTGCTGGAGCAATTACTCGACCTGTCGCGCACCTCCAGCAAGGAACTGCGCAAGGAAAACGTGGATATGCATAGCAAGGTGATGTCGGTGATAAGCGAACTCGAGTGCCCGCCGGGAAGCGTGCGCTTCGTGATCGGCGAATTGCCGCCCTGCCGCGGTGACCGCGGGCAGTTGCGCCAGGTTTGGAACAACCTGATCGGCAACGCCGTAAAGTACAGCGCAAAAGCTGCGCAACCGGTGGTGCACATCGGCTTTGAGCATGGCGCGTATTACGTCGCCGACAACGGCGCCGGCTTCGACATGGCCTATGCGGACAAGTTGTTCAAGCTGTTCAGCCGCCTGCATCACGAGCGCGATTTCGAGGGAACCGGCACCGGACTTGCCATCGTAAAACGCATTGTCGAGCGTCACGGCGGCACTGCCAGTGCCAGTGCGAAGCTGAATCAGGGCGCCAGATTCAGGTTTACGATTCCCGCCTGACCCGCTCAGCCCTCCCCGGCACGGGACACCACCTGGAAACGACCGCCTGGCGGGCGTTTCCAGCCGGTCTGCTGAGATTCTCGCTGACACCCGGGGGGCCTCTCCATCGTGCGCAGCCCAAAACCCGGAACTGCGTGCGCTTCGGGCTTTTGCTCCGGCCATGAGCGCCGGCCACCATGGGCAATCATGGCTGCGAGGCTGAATTCGCCTCAAGCGAGAAGAGATCGACTTGAACAACCCATTCCCAGGCGGGAGGGCAGCATGGCGATATACGGCGTTTCTCCCAATTCCAAACCGGCCGTGATCGAGCGTCCTGCGCGGCGGCACAGCGCACCCGAGCAGTCGGCGCACGAGGCCGGGCGCGACAATGACTTGCCGGAAGAGGCCAACGACAGCAGTGAGCACGGCGGGCCTTCGCTGGCGCGCAACTATCTCACCGACTGGTGGCCCTTGATCCTTGCCGGTATTGCCATCGCGCTGCTGATCTAGCACCGTTGGTGCCACTGGTGACACTGGCGCCAATGGTGCCACTGACGCTATTGGCGCTTTGGGCGCGGGACTACAACGCCCGCGCGCGGAAGGTGTCGCACAGTTTGAAATCGCCCCCGTCAATGCCGCGGCGAAACCAGCGCACGCGCTGTTCCGACGAGCCGTGCGTGAAGGACTCCGGACTGACATAACCGTGCGCCTGCTTTTGCAGGCGGTCATCGCCGATGGCCGACGCTGCAGCGAGACCTTTTTCGATATCGCCGCTCTCGAGGATATGGCGGGCGCGGTCGGCGTGATTGGCCCACACGCCGGCAAAGCAGTCGGCCTGCAGCTCAAGGCGAACCGACAGCCGGTTGGCGCCGGCCTTGTCGGTGCGCTGCTGCGCTGCCGCCACCTTGGATGAAATACCCATCAGGTTTTGCACGTGGTGACCAACCTCATGGGCGATGACGTAGGCCTGGGCAAACTCGCCAGGCGCATGAAAGCGCTTTTGCAAATCATCGTAAAACGCCAGGTCGATGTAGACCTTGCGGTCGCCGGGGCAATAGAACGGTCCCATCGCCGACTCTGCGCGGCCGCAGGCCGAGCGCACAGCACCGGTAAAGAGCACCAACTTGGGTTTTTCGTAAGTGCTGCGACCTTCGCGAAAAATCGCCGTCCAGGTGTCTTCGGTGTCGGCAAGAATCATCGACACAAAGCGCGCCTGCCGGTCTTCGTGCGGCGGCGGCTTGGCCGGTGAATGCGAAACCGCCGGCACCGATACGGGCGCCGCGGCCTGGTTGAGAATGAAACTCGGGTCTACGCCGAAGTACCAGGCCACCAAGGCCAGCACCACCGTGCCTATGCCAATGGAACCGCCGCCAAAGCCACCGAGTCCGCCGCCCCGGCCGGCGGACTCGCCGCGGCGGTCTTCTACATTGTCGCTTTCGCGTTCGTCCTCGAGCCGCATCTCAGCCTTTCGGCACGCTCTCTATCTATACCCCAATGATCAGGGGTTGCCGAGGAAATCGCGCTTGCCGATTTCCACGCCGTTGTGGCGCAGGATGTTGTAGGTGGTCGTGACGTGAAAATAAAAATTCGGCACGGCGTGGCCGAGCAAGAATTGCATGCCCTTGTAATGGGTTTCCTTGTCGCCGCGCTTGGTGACGATGGCTTTGTCCTCGGTGCCGTCGATCTGCGCCGGCGTGAAGGTCTGGATGAAGGCGATGGTCTTGGCGACGCGCGCCTTGAGATCCGCCAGCGTCACCTCGTTGTCCTCGTATGCCGGAATATCCACACCGGCGAGGCGCGCGATCACACCCTTGGCGGTGTCACAGGCAATCTGCACCTGCTTTGACATGGGCAGCATGTCGGGGAATATGCGATAGGTCGTCAGCGCGGTGGCATCGATTTTTTTCGCATCAACATGGGCTTGCGCCTTGTCGAGGATATTGGACAGGTTGCCGAGGATGTTGACGAAGCGCGGCACGCTCGCCTGGTACATGGAAATGGACATAGTGGATCCTGAAGTGATGGGGAAGAAAAACAGCGTACAGGCGCTATTCTAGTCTAGTCGCGCAAGGGTAAAACACGGACGCCGTGGTTGGCGGAACTGGGCTCGCTTTGCAGGGCGTCGCGCACGACGATCGCCTGGCGCGTCTTGCGTCTTGCGTCTTGCGTCTTACGTCTTGAGACTTGATCGCGCCCGCAATGAAACCACCGGCTATGCAAGCTCTAGCGCCTTCGCAATCGGGGCCGCCATGCCTGTCTGCGTGCTATGGGCCGGCTCAGCCACAAGCCCCCCGGTTGAGCGCGGCACCGCGCTTCGCCGCGAATCTTATTCTTGGCTGTAAGCCCGCCCACAGGCGCAGCGTCAACGGCGATCGACGTTTTTGCGCGAAATCAAAGCATGCGGCGACCAGCCAAATATTCTACAGGCCTCACCTGTACAGCACCGTTAAAAAGCAAGACAGCGTACCTGCGCTGAAAACTGTCGCCATGCTGAACTTGTTCACGCTTTTACCCATAACTACCAGATACCAAAAACACGGTATATCCCCGCGCTAATGATGCAGATAGCCTTGGGGTAGATCTAATTTTTTTAATTTTTCAAGCTTCAAGCTTCAACTTTTAGCCGGGCACAATCGACAGGAAGGCAGGAAAACCAGAATGACAAAATCCGAACTGATCGCACGTCTGGCGCTTCGCAATCCACAAGTCGATGCCAAAGATGCCGAGAGCCTGGTGAATACAATCGTCGATGCCATGAAAAATGCATTGCGCAACGGGGATCGCGTCGAGATACGCCACTTCGGCAGTTTCAGCCTGAGTCACCGCAAACTGCACTCTAGTCGCAACCCAAAATCAGGAAAAAAAATAAGTGTCCCGGCAAAGTCCGTGCCGCACTTCAAGGCCGGCAAGACACTACGCCAGCGCGTTGATACCCTCGAAAACAGGCATATCCCGACGATCGTCCCAATGAGCGCCGGCCGCTCCGGCCCCGCCGAAGAAACAAGGGCTGCAGCGGCTACAGTCTGAGCCGCAAAGCGAATCGCATTCTGGTATTTTCTCCCCCGCGATGCGTTTCTACGGGCGCAACTGAAACGGCAGGCTTGCGTTTTTTCGGCGCTCGAATTGGCCTAGCTGCTTTACGTCCACGCCGGCATCCGGCTTGATATCATATGCCTGCAAACGGCATTGTTATCCTCCCCGCCGTCCATCGTCTCCTAGGCCACAGCCGTTGAAGGAACTACGCCCGCCCTCGTAGCGAGGCGTGCCGCTGCGAGACGACGGCGCAAAAGCTCACTCCGGCTCGACGCCGACGTCCTTGAGCAATTTAGACCAGTGAAGGCGCTCGGAACGGATCAGTTCGGCAAAGCCCTCGGGCGACTGCGCCGCCTCATTGGGGTAAGCGCCGAAATCGCGCAACTTGGCCACCAACTCCGGATCGCGCAGGATGGCGGTGAGCTCCTTGGAAAAACGCTGCACCGCCTCGGCCGGCGCACCGGTGGGCGCGACAATGCCGAACCAGCCGACAAACTCAAAACCGGGCACCGTCTCGGCGATGGTCGGCACATCCTCCCATGCGGGCAGGCGCGTTGCCGTGCTCACCGCGAGTGCGCGCAGGGCGCCGCGCTTGACGTGCGGCGACGAGGGCGCCACCGACAGGATGACCAGTTGCGTGCGCCCGGCGATGGTGTCCTGCAGGCCTTGGGGCATCACCGCGTAAGGCACCTGCTGGATTGGCGAACCGGCCGCCTTGCTCACCCAGCTCGCCAGCACACCCGAGGCGTTGCGCGCGCCATCGGTGGCGAAGTTGAGCGTGCCGGGTTTGGCCTTGGCCAGCGCAAACAGATCGGCGAGGTTTTTCACCGGCAAGTCCGGATGGGCCAGCACAAAGAACGGCGACTTCACCACAAAGGACACCGGCGTGAAATCGCGCGCGGGGTCATAGGGCAGCGACTTGAACAAGAGCGGGTTGGTGATCAGCGCCGCCGAGGTGCCGAAAAAATAGGTATAACCATCGGCCGGCGCGCGCGCAACCGCTTGCGCGCCGACAAGGTTGGCGGTGCCCGGGCGGTTGTCGACAATCACCTGCTGGCCAAGCGCCCGCGACAGCCGGTCGGCGAGCAGGCGCGCGATGATGTCCGGTTGTGCACCGGGCGCAAACGCGACGATCAGTCTCACCGGTTTGTTCGGCCAGGCCTGTGCCTGCACCAGTGCGGCAAAGCCCATCGCAGCCAACAACAATACGACACGAATGACAGCATGCATAGTCACACTCCTCCTTGTGTTTACCTTCACACCAAGCCCGAGCCGGGCCGGCGCCCACCGCATCACCGGCTGAAAACCCTTGCCAGGCGGGCATTTCCAGCCAATGTCTGTTTTTTAGCGTCGCATTATTCCGCTTTGATGCCCTGCTCTTTCATCAGCCCGCTCCACTTTGCCTGGTCTTCATGAATAAAGGCGGCGAACTCCTCCGACGTGTTGCCCGCCGCTTCGCTGCCAAGGGCGAGCATTTTTTCACGTACGTCTTTTTGCGCCAGCACGCGATTGGCATCGGCGGAGAGTTTTGCGACGATATTTTTGGGCGTCGCCACCGGCGCGAGCAATCCGAACCAGCCCACGGCAGCATAGCCGGGCACGCCCGACTCGGTCACAGTGGGCAGCTTGGGCAGTGTTTCCGAACGCCTGGCACTGGTGACCGCCAGCGCGCGCAGTCGCCCCGCCTGCACGTGCGACATCACCGTCTGCGCCGGCGCGAACATCAGGTCAACCTGCCCGCCCACCAGGTCGCTCAGCGCCTGACCGGTTCCCTTGTAGGGCACGTGCAGCAAATCGACGCCGGCCATGGACTTGAACAACTCGGCGGCCAGATGCGAGGCCGCGCCGGTGCCCGAGGAGCCGAAGCTCAGCCTGCCCGGACTTGCCTTGGCCAGCGTGATGAGTTCGCGCACCGTGGTCGCACCGACCTTGGGATTGGCGGTGAGCACATAGGCCGATGCCGACACCAGCGTCACCGGTGCGAACTGCGCGGTGTTTTTTTCGCCCAGGGCGGCGGTGGAGGCCATCACCAGCGTGTATCCATCCGGCGCCGACTGCGCCACCAGGTCCGCGCCGATATGGCCGCTCGCGCCGGGCTTGTTCTCGATGATGACCTGCTGCCCCCACAAGGCGGTCAACTGCGGCGCAATGATGCGCGCCAGCGTGTCAGCGCCGCCACCGGGCGGAAAAGGCACGATGATGCGCACCGGTTTGGCGGGGAAACTTTGCGCCTGGGCGGCAAATGCCGTCAGCAAAATAAGAAGTGACAGGATGGATCGTAGAAGCGAATACATGTCTGCGGGTCCTCAGGTAATTAGCGAGTTCCGTCCCCCCCCTCCTCGAGGGGGGAGGGACAGGGAGAGGGGGAATGCCTACAGACTCGCGCGTTCCCGCATTCGCCCTCTCCCCAACCCTCCCCCGTCAAGGGGAGGGAGCCGATCAGTCGTTGTTTTAACAGTGTCATGATGACTTGCTGATACCGATGACCTAGGCTTCGCCCGGCGCGACGATGTGTGTGCGCAGCGTCGTAATGCCCTCGATGGCGCATTCAATAACATCACCCGGCTTGAGGTAGAGCGCCTCGGCGTTGGGCTTGCCCACCGCCACGCCGCCCGGCGCCCCGGTGGAGAACATGTCACCCGGCTCGATGACCAGCAGGCGCGAGAAGTGCTCAATGATGTCGGGCAGCGTCCATATCTGGTCCGCGGTGTTGACGCGCATGCGCTCCTCGCCGTTGACCGAGCAGCTCATCCACAGGTCGTAGGGGTCGGCGATTTCATCCATGGTGACGATCTCGGGGCCAAGCGGCCCGAAACCGGGGGCGTTCTTGCTCGTCCAGAAACGCGAACCGGAGGCCACTTCGCGCTTTTGCGTGTCACGGCAGGTCAGGTCGTTGAGGATGGTCACGCCGACAACATGATCAAAGGCGTCGGCCTTTTTCGCGCCAAAGGCGCGCTTGCCGATGACGAACACCAGTTCGGGCTCGTAATCGAGGTGCACCACCGTCGCCGGACGCGCGACCTTCGCCTCGTGCCCGGACAGGCAGTCGTTGGTCTTGATGAAGCCGGTGGGCTCCTGCGGAATTTCCTTGATCAAGTCGGTGCGCTTGAGCTCTTCAAGATGGGTGCGGTAATTCTTGCCGACGCACAAAAATTTGTTTGCATCGGGAATGACCGGCAAATAGCTGATGTCGTCCACCGCCAGCATCGCCGCCTGGAAGCGCTGCGGCTGGGCACGCGCCGCAGCAGCCAGCGCGCGCACGCGCGCGAGCGCCGCCGGTCCCGCGGCGAGCAGCGCTTTCATGCTCGCTGGCAGCGGCGCCTCACCCGCGGGCACCGCCTTGGAAAGATCCAGCACCTGACGCTCAAGGCGCACGCCTATGCGCGCATCGGAGGAAACGCCACTTGAATTTTTCGGGGTGAAGGTGAGCAGTCGCATGGTTTTCTGGAAAATGTTATGAAAAATTATTTATTGCTGTCATTGCGAGCGTAGCGAAGCAATCTTGTCGCGCTTGTGACTCCCGTCGCAACACCACAAGATTGCCGCGTCGGCTGCGCCTGCCCGCAATGACGCTTGTTCCAATGACGCCTGTTCTTTTGTCAGTATAGCGCCGCACCCCGGGACAAACTCAGTCAGCCGCCTTTTCGCCGCCAAGCGCCTCGGTCAGATCGGCCAGCAACAAGGACAGTTCGCCGGACATCAGCGCGAAATCGATTTCGAACTGCTCGTGCTCATCGGCGGCGCCGCCCTTGGACTCTTCTTTGAGAATGTCGAGGAAGCTCACGCGCTTGATCTGCATCTGGTCGGTCAGCACAAAGGAGATGCGGTCCTTCCAGGTCATGCCCAGGCGCGTCGCCACCTTGCCGGCGCTGATGTGGTCGCGAATGTCCTTGCCCTCGAGCGAATGGCGCACATAGCGCACCACCGCCTTGCTTTCGTTGGCGGCGGTCAGCTCCAGGTCCTGGTCGATGCTGAAGGAGGCCGGTCCCCGGTTGGCGGCGAGCCACTGCGTCATTGAGGCGCCGGGCGAGCGTTGCGTGTCCAGGCGCTTGAGCGGCAGGTCATCGACGGCGCGGTGCAGGTTTTCGAGAAATTGCTCGGCCTTGGTATCGGCTGCGGCATCGATCACCAGCCAGCCGTTGGCGGCGTCGATCCAGCACCAGGTGATGCGGCGGCGGCTGAGCGCCCGCGGCATCAGTTCATTGGTCACCTGGTCACGAATTTCCAGCATCTGCTTGCGCCCGACCGGATAGGCCTGCTGGCGTGCCACCTCGACCGCCTTTTCCTGGGTGCGCTGGCGGATCACCGTCGCGGGCAGCAGCTTTTGTTCGACACCAAGAGCCAGCATCCATTGCTTGCCCTGGGTGTGCAGATAGGCCCCTTCCGCCTGCGGCGGCAGCCAACCGCGGCTTTCCATGTCAAAACTGCCGCAAGGTTGCAGCGGCTGCAGGGCGAGGGCCTTTTCCAGCACCTCGGCTTCAAGGGAAAACTTTGCCGGAAGGCGATAGACGACCAGGTTCTTAAGCCACATTGAGCGTATTGGGGAAGGTTGTGCTGCGGTGGGAGCGAAGACGGCGATGCGCCAGACGCGGGGCGGAACAAGCGAGACGGGCAAGCCGCCGGATTATACTGAGCCCGCCACCGAAGTCGAAGTCAAAGTCTTGCACGCAAGCTTGTGCGCAAGCGAATCGCAAGCGCCGACGCAAATTTTTACGCCGGCTTGTACGCCAATTGCTGCAAAACCGCGCACCATCCGTACGCGGGCGGTGGGGAAAATTTTATTGCAATCAGCACCCTGCCCGGTACGCTTGCGAGGGGAAAGGCGCCGCCGGCGCCACAAACCAGTACGGCGGATAAGGCCATTCCCCAATTTGCGGGTGCGGGAAGGTAAAATCAGCGGGCGGGTAAGGCAGCGCCAAAGGCGCCAGCGCGCCACGCAATATGCAGAACAGGCCGGCCCGGCATCCGCAAAGCCAAATAGCGAACAGCAATGCGGCTACGCCAAACCCGGCAAGAAGCGCAAAATTCGCAGCAGTTTTTACCTCCGACACCCGTATTCGAACAATGCCAACCGATCAGGATAAATCCCCGTGAACCAGCTCACCAATCGTTTGCGCGCCCTGGCGCCGGGCGCGCTCGGCAGCCTGCAGCGCGGCATCGAGAAAGAAAGCCTGCGCGTGCGTCCCGACGGCATGCTGGTCAACACGCCCCATCCGGCCGGCCTTGGCTCGGCCATGACCCATCCGCTGATCACCACCGATTTCAGTGAATCGCAGATTGAACTGGTGACCGGCGTACACCCCAGCAACAAGGCCTGCCTCGACGAACTGACCCAGATCCACCAAGTCGTTTATCGCAATATTGGCGACGAACTGCTGTGGTGCGCCAGCATGCCTTGCGGCCTGCCCGCCGACGACGCCATTCCGATCGGCCAGTATGGCCACTCCAATGTCGGCCGCGCCAAGACCATTTACCGCAACGGCCTTTCGTATCGCTACGGTCGGCGCATGCAGACGATTTCGGGCATCCACTACAACTTTTCCATCCCGGTGGTCACCACCGAAGCGTATTTCGCGCTGATTCGCAATTTCCGCCGCCACTCCTGGTTGCTGATGTACCTGTTCGGTGCTTCGCCGGCGGTGTGCGCGAGCTTCGTCAAGGGCCGGCAGCACGAGTTGCAGGAATTGCGACCGGGCACGCTTTACATGCCCCACGCCACCTCCTTGCGCATGGGGCGTCTGGGCTACCAGAGCGACGCACAGGCCTCGCTTGCGGTCAGCTACAACAGCCTCGAGAGTTACGGCGCTTCGCTGCAACATGCCATGACCCGCCCCTACCCGGCCTACGAGGCCATTGGCATAAAGGGCGAGGACGGCGAATACCGCCAGTTGGCCACCAGCCTGCTGCAAATAGAGAACGAGTTTTACGGCACCATCCGCCCCAAGCGCGTCATTCACACCGGCGAGCGCCCGCTGCGCGCATTGCGCGAGCGCGGCGTCGAATATGTCGAGGTGCGGTTGATGGACCTCAACCCGTTCTGCATGGTCGGCATCGAACAGGCGACCATGCGCGTGCTCGACTTATTCCTGATGCACTGCCTGCTCTGCGACAGCGCCAAGGACACGCCGCAGGAGATCGCCGCCAATGCGCGCAACCAGTTGCGCACCGCGGTGCGCGGACGCGAACCCGGACTCACGCTCGAGCGCGGCGAGGCGCAGATGCCGCTCAACACCTGGGGTGGTGAAATTCTCGCAGAATGCGAACCGATCGCGGTCGCGCTGGACGCAGCCAATGGCGGCAGCGCCTATCGCGATGCCCTCGCCGGGGCCAAAACCGCACTGGCTGATGCCCGCCTGACACCCTCCGCCCGCATACTCGAGACCATGCAGCGCGAACATGAGGGCTCCTATGTCGGTTTTATCCGGGCGCAATCGGTCAAGCATCGCAGCGACCTGCTGGCCTTGCCGCTCACCGCCGACGTGGCCAAGCGCTTTGCGCAGCTCGCCGCCGAGTCGCTCGAACAACAAAGCCGGATCGAGGCGGCGGATACGATGCCCTTCGAGGCCTTCCGGCAGCAGTATTTGTCGCCAGTGCATTTGGGGTAAGACGCGGTAACCTGGGCTCGCGACAGCTTGGCTTATCGGTGCGCTGGCCACTTCAATCTTCTTTAGTTTTGTGGTTTCACTCCCCTGCGGGGAGCGAGTTACCTTTCTTGCTTCGCCAAGAAAGGTAACCCAAAGAAGGCGACCCGGAGGTGACGGCCCCACGGGGGGGCATCAACGCAATAGCTTGCGACATCACGCGTGGGGCTGCCCTGCGATGCTCGCGCCCTCGGGCCGGTCCCTAAACTCGCCCCACGATAAAGCTGTGGGGCTCAAACAGAAGGGACCGGACGTCTCCCGAGGACGCTGCGCTTCTCGGCGTCCCCTAAGGGAGTCAAGGTCACAAACGACATGAACGCTGTGGACTGTCGTTCTAGCTTTAGCTTTTGACCTTGTCTTTGACCTTGTCTTTGATCTTGTCTTTGATCTTGTTTTTGATCTTGTTTTTGATCTTGTTTTTGATCTTGTTTTTGATCTTGTTTTTGATCTTGTTTTTGATCTTGTTTTTGATCTTGTTTTTGATCTTGTTTTTGATCTTG
>JANXRV010000056.1:0-3336 GCA_025356665.1 Pseudomonadota bacterium | reverse complement strand
CACAAGTATGCCGTATTGGAGCAATCCGACATCACGGATACCGAGCACTGCATCGCCGAAGACCTGCTCTGGGCCTTCCTCAAGGCCAGTCAAGCCGACACGCTAAAGAAGCTGGTGGACGATTACGGCACGGACGCGCGGGAGGAAGTCTTCAAGGCGCTGCGCAAGGAACTGGAGCACACGCCGCTGTGGATGCTGTTCCGGCACGGTTTGCCGGTGCGAGGGTTAAAGTTTCAGCTCTATTATTCCAAGCCGCGTTCGGCGGAGAGCGCCGGTGTCAAAGGCTACGCCGAAAACCGCATCGCCTTCCGTCCGCACTTTTACTTCGGTGATGCGAACCACGAGATTGACTTCGTCTTCTACCTCAACGGCCTACCGATCGTGGCGCTAGAGTTGAAGCACGAGGCCAACCAGAACGTACATGACGCAGTGTCGCAGTTCGCCAAGCGCGACCACACGCACAAGATTTTCCAGCATCCCTTCCTCTACCTCGCCGCTGACACCAGCGACGCGATGGCCGCGACCGATCCGCGCAAGGAAGAAAACTTCCGCTGGCACAACATGGGGCTGACCAATACGCCCGCGAATGCCAACGAGTATCCGGTGGAATTCCTCTACCGCGAGGTGCTGTCGAAGGATCACCTGCTGGAGGCGCTATCGTTCTTTCTCGTTCGCGTGACCGAACGCGAGGCCGAAGGCGACAAGCCGGCGCGTCCCGCCTCAACCATCTACCCGCGTTATCACCAAAGCCGCCTGGTACGGCGGTTAGCGGCGGACATCACCGCTCACTTCGCCACCACGGGCAACATCGGCAAAAAATATCTGGCCGACCATTCCGCCGGTAGCGGCAAGACGCTCTCCATTTGCTGGCTGGCCGACCGTCTGCATAGCCTCTACAAGCCCGGCACCAACGAAAAGCTGGTGGACATTACCTTCATTCTGACCGATCGCAAATCACTCGACACCAACATCCGCGAGGACATGGACAAGTTCACCCACCTCAAGGACGTGGTGGGTATCGCGCACAAGGCAGAAGATCTGCCGCGTTTCCTCAAGGACCGAAAATCTATCATTGTGACAACGCAGCAAAAGTTTGCGTGGGTGCTGGACGAAATTCGGCAGAACCCGGCACTAAAGAACCTAAGGGTAGCGTTTCTGATCGACGAGGCGCACCGCTCACAGGAAGGCCAGATGGGCGCCGCGATCCGGCTGCCCTTCAGAAAAGCGGATGAACCCGACGACGATCTTCCAGAAGAAAACGCCGAGGAGGAAATCGCCAGGGTCATCCGCGAACACGACCTGAACCAGTTATTTGTGGCGTTCACGGCGACCCCTTCCCCGGCCACCGTATCGTTATTCGGCACACCATTTGATACCTACACCGAGGCGGAAGCCATTGCCGAGGACTATATCGTGGACGTGGCGGCCAGCGTCATCTCCTACAAGACGCTCTACAACCTGCATTGCAAAATAGTCCCGCGGCCGGATGAAGAAAAGCATTACCCCAAAGGCGTGGTAGCAAAGGCGCTCAAAAACGTAGCATTTCAGGACGACGGCCTGATTCAATACAAGGCCGAGGTCATGCTCCGCATCTTTGATGAAGACGTGAAGCCGCTGATCGGTGGTCGAGCCAAGGCCATGATCGTGACATCGTCGCGCGTTGCCGGACTGCGGTATTTCAACATCATCAAGGAAAAACTCAAAGAGCGCGGCGCTGACTATAAAGTGCTCTACGCCTTTTCGGATTTCGTGCACCCCGAAACAAACAAATCGATCAGCGAACATGCCGTTAACGAATTGCAGGCCGGCGAACTGATAGAAGACCGGTTCGAAGGTACCGATTACCGAATCATGGTGGTAGCCAACAAATTCCAGACGGGTTTCGACCAACCGCTGCTGGCCGGCATGTTCCTCGACAAACCCGTCATGGACCGCAACGCCGTGCAAACCGTCTCGCGCCTGAACCGCTGCGCGCATGGCAAGAGAGATGTTGTCGTGGTCGATTTCACCAACAACGCCAAGCAGATCCTGAAGGCATTTGCCAAGTATCGGAAAGGCACACCGTTCGAACCCGATGAACCCGATCAGGCTCTGTGCCAGAAGCTCTATGCGGAAATTGTCGCGCAGGGCATATTCACGCAGGCGGACGCAACCGAATTATTGGACTTCCTCAGAAAGGATATGGCGCCGGCTGCGGAATACCTCGTCAATGCTCTTCGCCTACGTTTCCAAGGCAAACTGACCAATTGGGAAGACCGCAAGGCGTTTGTCCAGCTACTGGCACGCTTCGTGAAAAGTTATCATTTTCTGAGCTGCTTTTTCAGCTACTCGAAGGAAATTCAGGACTTCGCCACCTTTGCCGATTACGTCGGTCATCGACTCGTCAAGGTGGGCACCGTCTCTGATCTGATGAAGCAGATTCGCGCGACGGAAGTTACCAAGGCCGCGGTGCAGTTTCTGGGGATAAAGAGTAGCGCAGGCACTATCAAAACCCAGCCCGGAAAGGGGAAAAAAGGCGCAGGCCCTCCACTGGTAAAAGTGACGGTGCAGGACATGATTGCAGAAATTCGCGGGAAATTTGAAATTACCGAAGAGGAGGCGCTCTACATCCGGCAGGTTACGGAGGAAAAAGTTGCCGACCCGATTATCCGCACCACCGTCCAAACGCATCGCGATGACGCCATTTACCTCTCCGGCCCCTGCCACGACCAGATCGATGGAGAAATTCAAGCCACCTACGACACGCGCGGCCGCTACGACGAACTTGCCGACCCTAAATATACGGACGCCGGCGGTATCTTTGACATCATGGCCGTGACTGTCATACAGGCTCACCTTTCAGTTCCGGCATGATCGTATGAGCGAAACACCAGAAACCCTGATCGAGTTTTGCCGGGATAAGTCCCGCGTCTGCCCTCTGCCCCGGCAATGGAATGCCCTTTGGGAATTGTTGCCTGATCGGAAGCGGGTTGGCGGGGGCTGGGAGCCGGCCGCACCGCTAATACTTGCGGCGTGGGACGAAACACCGGCTATGCTGAAAATGCTTCGCCTTGCCGAACATATTAAATGGGCAGCAGCGCATGGCGTACTGGGTGAGGTTTCTTCCTTCCTCCGCCGCCTTGAGGACAAAGATTGGTTTCATATTGGGGATTGACCTCAGTCAATCCGCCTCTTAGAACCATTCGGCACTGTTGCTGGCGGAAGGTGTGAGATTCGAACTCACGAGGACCTTGCGGCCCTGCCGGTTTTCAAGACCGGTGCATTCAACCGCTCTGCCAACCTTCCGCAATTACGATCTGTAATCGCGCCGAATAATACCACGTGTTATCAACCGCT
>JANXRV010000049.1:0-13216 GCA_025356665.1 Pseudomonadota bacterium | reverse complement strand
GCGCGACGAGTTCGGCAAGCGTTGTGGCCGGCACAGTCTTGGGCACCACCACCATCGTCGGCAGGGTGGCGGTGAAAATGACCGGCTCAAAATCCTTGAGGCTGTCATAGGGGAGCTTTTCGTGCAGCGCCGGATTGGCGCTAAAAGCGATATCGGCCATCAGGATGGTGTAGCCGTCGGGTGCTGCCTTGGCCACGCTGCCCGTACCTATGATGGCGCCGCCGCCCGGCCGGTTCTCCACCACAACCTGCTGGCCCAGGGCCTCGGCAAATCGCGGCGCAAGAAGCCTGCTGGTCGTATCGACGCTGCCGCCAGGGGCATAGGGTACGATCAGGCGGATGGGCCGGTCCGGATATTTTTGCGCCAGCACCTGCCCGGCCATCGCCAAAAACACCAGGCCTGCAATACACGCGATTCTGTTCATATTTTTCTCCTTGTTATATGCGCTCGGTCAAAGGCGGCGCGTCTTATGCGGCTCGTCCTCGTCCCGATTGATACAAAGATTGATACAAAGATTGACACAAACCTGGTGCCAACTTGGCAGCACTTTGCACCAACGCCAACAGGCCCGAACACGGGATTAAATCTACGGAATGACACCACCGGCAATGTGTTCGGCGGCCAGAAAGCCAAACGTCATCGCCGGGCCAAGATTGGCACCCGGGCCCGGATAGCTGCCGCCAAATATTGGCGCCATATCCGTGCCCACCGCATATAGACCCGCAATGGCCTCGCCCCGGGCATCAAGAACGCGGGCTTGCCGGTCTGTCTTTACGGCGGTAAAGGTGCCAAGGTCGCCCGGCAAAACACGTACGGCATAGAACGGTGCCGACGCGATGGGTGCGAGGCAGGGATTGGGTCCGCGACCATGTGACGGGTCGCCATGGTAGCGGTTGTAGACGTTGCTGCCACGGCCGAATTCAGCGTCAATGCCGGTCAAGGCAAAGCCGTTAAAACGCGCCACAGTCTCCTCCAGCACGGCGACCTCAATATCCGTCTGCCGAGCCAGCTCGGCTATCGTGGCGCCGCACTTGAGGTAGCCGCTGCGCAAGTAAGGCCGTAATGGCACGGGAAAGGGCTTCGCAATCCCCAGTCCATAACGCCGTATGAAGGTCGCATCGCAGATGAACCAGGCGATTGCGGGCCGCGTGGCAAGCGGCGCGTGCAGCATGCCATGCACAAAATCATGGTAAGAGTTGCTCTCGTTGACAAACCGCCGCCCCACAAGAGTCACCGCGATCACACCGGGTTTGCCGCGCTCGAAACTATGCGGATAAACGCCGAAGCCGCCATTGCGATAAGGCACCCGCGACACCGGCATCCAGGAACCCGCGCTACTGCAGCTTTCGTCGATCGCACCGCCGGCCGCCACCGCCATGCGCAATCCATCGCCGGTGTTACCCGGTGCCGCCAGGGAATAGTGCTCGCCCTCTGCCGGCGCGTGCGGATAGAGGCGCTGGCGCAGCTGCGGGTCGTGCGGAAAACCACCGGCGGCGCACACCACAGCCCGGCGCGCGCTGATGGTGACGCTGCGCCCCTCGCGCATCACG
Organism: Pseudomonadota bacterium; assembly: GCA_025356665.1. GTDB lineage: Bacteria > Pseudomonadota > Gammaproteobacteria > Burkholderiales > SG8-39 > CAITSH01. The sequence goes on along the minus strand of JANXRV010000049.1, from coordinate 11,666 downwards.
ACCGCCCCGATTACGCGGCCTTCGCTCAAGCAAAGACGCGTCGCGGGCGAGCGCAGCCACAAGGGAATACCAAGATCAAACGCGGTCTTGGCCAGGCGCGCAACGAGTGCGTTGCCGCTCATCAACAGCATGTCGCGGCCGTGCAACAGAACATCGGTGGCATGCTTGCAGATGCGCCCTGCCACGTACAAGGCCGATCGCACCGAACGCAAGGCATTGGAGAAATGCCGGAAGTCCGGGCCAGAACCAACCTTCAGACCAAACAGTGTGAGTTCACGCACCGGCGGCCGCAGCTGCGCCAATCGCGCTCCCAGCGCACGGCCGTCGAAGGGCGCCGCGCAAATGGCGCGCCCGCCGGGCAGCGCCCCGGGCTGTTCGGGGTGGTAGTCCGGATAGTCGCGTCCAAGCAAAAACGCCACCGCCGTTTCACGTTCGAAGAACGACACCATGCGCGGGCCATTTTCAAGAAATGCGTCGATGCGCTCCGGGTCATACGATGCGCCGACCTCCGCCTTGAGATACGCGCGTGCGGCATCGCGCGAGTCGGCGATACCGGCCCGCTGTGCGGGCGGGTTGCCCGGAATCCACAACCACCCGCCGGACAGGGCCGTGGTGCCGCCAAAGCAGGCTTCCTTCTCGATCATCAGCACATCAAGGCCAAGCTTGCGCGCGGTGATGGCCGCGGCAAAACCGCCGGCACCGCTGCCGATCACCAGCACATCACATTCGACCTTTTCATCGTTCCCGACCCCGCTCATGTCGCCCTCGATGGACATTTCAAGCGCCAAGGATACGGCGCATGCCCGCAAGAGCGCGGCGGGCACGCTCAAGCGGCGTCAGATCGGAATAAGCGCCAGGCACTTCGAGGCTGAGGGGTATGTCCGCGGGCAATGCACTGACAAGCTCTGCCAGCGGCAACCCGCCCTCGCCCGGATAGAGCCTGCCATAACGTGCCTCACGCGGCAGATCCGCGGCTGGCGGACGTGCGGCCGGGGCATCGCAAAGCTGCGCATAGGATAAAAGCCCGGGGGCGATGCCCCGTATGGACTGCGCCGTACCGCCTGATCGGTCCAGATGCAGCGCATCGACACAAATACCGATATTGGCATGCACTACGCTGTGCGCCATGCGCGCCGCGTCCTCTATCGTCGCCATCACCCGGAACGCCATGAATTCGAGCATGGGCTTTATACCGAAACGGCCGCTGGTTTCACACAGCTCGGCAAGCTTGTCCACCACCCTTTTATCCTCGGCCTTACCGTGTTCACCCAAGGCACCCGATGTGCACAACATGAACCTGGCACCCAGCTCGGCGCCAAACTCCATGGCTGGAATCATCGCTTTGATGTCGGTGTCCGGCCCGAAGCGAAACACCTCAATGTCCAACAGTGTCAGCCCTGAAGATTGCATGCGCCGCTTGATCTCCCTTTGCATTGCGGCATCGGCCATGATGTCGGCATCCGTCTCCATCACCGGCCGCAGGCGCAGTCCGACCGAGTCAAAACCGGCGGCGGCCGCAGCCTCTATCTGCTCAAGCGCGGACGCGGGCAGGACGGTCAGGGGCGCGAGCGAGAGCGGATTCAAGCCGACCCCATCGCCAGCAAAGCTTCATAAACCCGGCGCTCCAGCAACACCCCTTCTACCGTACGCAGTTCCCGTTCGCGGAACGAGCGTTCCGACGGGATGCGTATTTCATCGACGCCCGGTTGTCGCTGCATCGCCTTGATCTTTGTCACCAACTCGGCAAGCTGCTGTTTGAACTGGCCTGCGGGCATCAGCAGGTCGGGCGTAAACACCACAAACAGGTAACCAAAATCAAACACCTCGCCATGGCGGCGTTTCGATCCGGCCAGCAGGCCCAGCGCCTGAATCATGAAAGACAGGCCATAGCCCTTGTGCCCGCCAAAGGGCAGCACCCCGCCCTTGGAAATTTCCACCGCCGAACGCGTCGGACGACCCATAGCGTCCAGGCCGACATCCTCGGCAAAGTCTTCGCCCAGAAAGGCCTTGAGCACGACCTCGCCCCACATCGTCGCACCCGTGCCCATGTCAAAAATAATCGGGTGCGGATCTGAGGGCACGGCGATTGCAAGCGGGTTGGTACCAAGGGCAGGACGCGTCGCGCCACTTGGCACCACCATCCCGCCACCACTCGCAACATGGATGCCGATGAATCCGGCGCGCGCTATTTTTTCCAGGTAATAGGCATTGCGCCCGCTATGCCAGGTGTTATTGACGCCGACAATGGCCACGCCGGAAGCACGCGCCTTTTCAATGGCGATTTGCGCGCCGCGATGAACTGCGACATAGCCGGGGTTGTTGCCGCCATCAACGACCGCCGAAACCGGGGTTTCGAAACTGATCGATATCGGTGTGCGCGGGTCCTGCAGTTCGGGCGTATCGGCAATGGCAAGAATGCGCGGCAATCCGGCAAACGGATAACCGCAGAGCATGGCATCGACAAGATGCGCGACCACGGTCTGTGCATGTTCTTCGGCCAGCCCCAACGAACGCAAAGCCCGGAAACCCAAATCGCGCGCCTCGTCCGCTGACAGGCGGACAGGATCGGTGATGACGCGGTCACTCGTATTTTTCATGCCGCAAAGATAACTGAAGTGTCATTTAATCGCAATTAACGGGATTTATTTACCTTCTGAATTGGATGATAATCACGCCACAACAAAGAAGATTCGATGCGAAAACGCCAACCCGGCCGCGCCCATCGCGAGCGCCGCCAATCCGGGCCAGCCCGATGAACGGGTTGCGGCCACCCAACTGCAACCGCATGCCCAAGCAATGATTGTGTTACAGGAGGCCAGCGCATGACACCGTTAAACCCCACACCCACCACACGTCTGGCCGAAGTCTCACCCGAGGGTGCGGACACCTTTCGCAAACTGCGAGAACAGATGCTGCAATCGGGCCCGCTGGACAACACCACCTGCGAGCTCATCGTCGTCAGCGGATTCGCCCAGCTCGGGTGGGAATCATCCTTCAAGATCCACGCACGCCGGCTGGTGCGTGCGAACGTGGCCAAAGCCGTGCTGCAGCACGGCGGTCATGGCGCCTTTGGGCGCCACGACCGTCGTCTACCAGGTGGCCCTGGCGCTCAAATGGATAGACGAGCTCTACGCCGAAACATGAGCCGCTTCGCGGATTGAGGGCACGAACAAGGCTTGTGGCTGTTCTGCACTCATTCAGTCACTTCAAATTTGACTTGCTGCGCGAGCCTGCTCCAGTTGGCGATCTCTGATCGCAGGTATTTGTCCATGTTGCCCGGCTGGCCGCCGATGATTTCCGCACCGAGCGCCTTCAGGCGTGTCTGCACTTCCGGATGCTGCAAAGCCCGGGTGGCCGCGTTGTTCAGGCGCTCGACGATGGCGGGGGGTGTTCCGGCCGGAACAAAAATGCCGAGCCATTCCGCGACACTGAAACCCGGATAGCCGCTTTCGGCCACCGTGGGCACATCGGGCAGCGCGGCGCTGCGCTGCAGGCTGCTAACCCCCAGCGCACGAAGTTTCCCGCTGGTGATGTAGGGGTAGGCGGTCGGCAGCACGGCAAAAACAAACGTCACCTGGCCGCCGACAAGATCGGTCATCACCGCGCCGCCACCCTTGTACGGAATGTGCTGCGCATCGATGCCGGCGGCGTGTTTGAACACCTCTGTCGTAAGGTGGTTGCCGCTGCCATTGCCGGCGGAGCCGTAATTGATGCTCCCGGGCTTGGCCTTCACCAAGTCGACGAGGTCCTTGACCGAATTGGCCTGCACACCCGGATGAACCACCAGAACCGTCGGCACTGTCGCGAGCAGGCTCACTGATAAAAGATCCTTTACGGGGTCGTAGGGAATTTTTTTAAACAGGATGTGATTGGCGGCAAGTGCGGTCGAGGTCAGCAGCACGGTGTAGCCATCGGGGCGCGACTTGGCCACGGCATCCGTACCGAGCATGGAGGCCCCCCCCGCACGATTCTCAATGACGATGGACTGTCCGAGTATGTCGGCCATTCGGGGCGCGACAATACGCGAGGTGATGTCGGTGACGCCGCCCGTGCCGTATGGAACGATCATGCGTATGGGCCGGCTGGGATAATCCTGGGCAGCCGCCAGCCCCGCAAGAGCGAAACATCCGGCCAACAGCGATGAGACGGAAAAATAAATCGAACGGGTTTTCATGGACTCCTCGGGGCTAAAAATTCCAGCTTGCTTTAGTTGCGTTCTGGGGCAGGCTTGGAAACAAAAGCGATAATGCTAAAAACGTCTGGTCGTTTTAATGCAATCTGGTACCGGGCACAGCTTGCGCCGTGTTTCCGCAAAACACCTGCTGCAAGCTCAAGCCGGTGATGTGTTGAGCGCGCGCAGGGCTTGTCGTGTGGTGCCCCAGTTGGAGGAGAACACCGGACGCCCCAAATCGCGGCGCAGACCGTCGAGGATGTCGCGGGTGGGAAGCTGCGCGCAGGCGATGAACAAAGCATCACAAGCCTCGTCCACGGTCTCGCGCGCAAGCTTGTCCACGGCTGCCGATTGAATACTGCCAAGCGCATCGACATCCGGTGCGTAAAAGCTGTTGAAGCGGCGCACGCCAATGCCGCCATCGGCAAGAAAAGCCTTGAGCTGATCGTTGACCGTGTCCGTGTAGGGCGTCACCAGGGCGATGTTCTTGGCGCCCACTTCTTGGAGCGCGAGCGCCATGGAGCGTGCCGTGGTTACAACCGGCTTGCCGGTGATCTGGGCCAGTTCGGCGGCGAGCTGCGCATCGCCGGCCGGGCCGGAAATAAACCCGGCCGCGGTGCAGCCGTAAGCGACCACATCGATGTCCGGCGTGGCAAATTGCTTCGCCAGCGCCAGCGCCTGCGCCTTGTAGGCGGGCAGGGTCTCAGGCGTGAGCAGGCCCTTGCCGCGCGGAATACGCAGCGTGGTGCAGGTGGCGCCGGGCGGCAGCCAGGAGCGGATTTCATCGTCAAAGGTGGTGTTGTTGATCGGCACCATCAGGCCGATACGCGCAGCGACGCTCATTGTTTTTCCTTTGCTCAGGACGGCAGACTCACAGGACGCACGATCTTCGCACCAGGCCATACCGCCGCGCCTGCGCGCTCATATTGCTGCGGATACGCCGGCTTCACGCCCAATGCCTCGGCAGCGTGCCAGCCCCAGCGCGGATTGTCGAGCAGGGCACGGCCCAGCGCGACCATGTCGGCCTGCCCGGAAGCGACAATCTGCTCCGCCTGCTGCGCCTGCGTGATCAAACCGACGGCACGTGTGGCGATGCCGGTGCGTGCGCGCACTGCAGCGGCAAACGGCACCTGGTAACCGGGTGACACCTTGATCTGCTGCGTGCCAACCAGGCCGCCGCTGGATACGCAGACGTAATCGCAGCCAAGCGCCTTGAGCGCTGCGGCGAAAGTCACCGCGTCCTCCAGTCCGAAACCGCCTTCCGCCCAGTCGCTGGCGCTGATACGCATGCCCAGCACGCGCTCATCCGGAATCGCTTTTCGCACCGCTTCCGCCACTTCAAGCGGAAAACGCATGCGGCCCGCGGCGTCGCGGCCGTAGGCATCATCACGCTGGTTCGACAGGGGGGAGAGAAACTGGTGCAGCAAATAACCATGCGCACCATGCAATTCTATGATGTCAAAGCCCGCGCGCGCGGCACGCACGGCGGCCGCTACAAAACCCTGCTTGATTCGTGCGAGGCCGGCTTCGTCGAGCTGCCTGGGTACCGGGCTGGCGGCGTCAAAGGCCAATGGCGAGGGGGCCACCACCTGCCAGCCGCCCTCGGCTTCAGGTAATGGGCCGCGCCCCGCCCAAGGTAGACGAACGGAACCCTTGCGCCCGGTGTGGGTAAGCTGGATGCCGGTGCGCGCACTACCGTAGTGGCGGCAAAAATCGACTACGCGCTTGAACGACGGTTCCTGGCTGTCGGCATAAATGCCGGGGCAACTGTGCGAGCCACGACCGGGCGCCTCGACCGCCACGGCCTCGGTCATGATCAGGCCCGCGCCCGAATAAGACATATGCCCGAGATGTGCCAGATGCCAGTCGGTAAATGCGCCGTCGACGGCGCTGTACTGCGCCATGGGGGACAGAACAATGCGGTTTGGCAGAGTGACGCCACGCAGCGTGATCGGGGAAAACAGCGCGCTGGTCATCAGCTTGCTCCGGTTGAAAATAGCATGGGGCGCGCACCGCACGCGTAAAGAATCAGGGTATTCATCACGGGGTTAAATCAGGATGTCAAAGGTCAAAGGTCAAATGTCGACCGTCAAACATCAACTATCAAACATCAAATAGCAGCACCGGCGGCAGCCTGCCCCAGCTTCGCCGCCTTCGCCGCCTTCACCATAGGGCGTGTGATGGCATGCGGCGCCTGCCGCGCGCCCTCGGCAAGAGGGCGCCAGTGCAGCGCGCGTAATTCGCCAAACTCGTGCTCGAGGCGGACAAAACTTTCGCCACCGTCTTCACTGCGAAACAGCTGGCCAAGGTTGGTGCAGACAAAAATGAGCATCGGATCGGACGGGTGTGTGGCCACGCACCAGGGCGTGCTATTTAATTCGCCCGGTAGCGGCACCTGCTCCCAGCTTGCGCCAAAATCGCGGCTGCGCAGCAGGCGACCGTCATTGCCCGGAGGCCCGTTACCGTTGGTCAGAAACACAATGGCCGGGTTGTCCAGTCGCGGCACCACGGCGCGCGTGTATTGCCAGGGCGAATCGAGCTCCTGGAACTGCCAGGTCTGGCCGCGGTCGGTGCTCCGATGCAAGCCACGATTGGTGGTGGCAAAGACCGTGGACGAGCCGTTGTCATTGCGCACAACGGCGATGCCGTGCACGTCGCCCGATACCAGCCCCTTGTCGAGCAGCACCCAGGTGCGCCCGCGATCGGTGCTGCGATAAATGCCGCCGATTTCGACCGTCGCCCAGACGGTGTCGCGCACCACCGGATCGAACAGGATTTGAGTGACCCGCGTCGGCCCCATATTGGCCTCGGAGAACTGGCTGATGCCGGGTGCGTCGAGTTTCTCCCAGCTCTTGCCGGCATCGGCCGAACGGTAAAAACCGGCAGGCCGCGTGCCGGCGATCAGCACGTCGGCGTTTTCAGGATCCTGCACGATGGCCCAGACATCCTGCATCGGCGAAGGCAGCGGCATCCAGCGCGCCGGGGCCTCGTCCCAGCGGAACACCCCCATGTCGGTCCCGGCAAACAAATAGCCCGGCGTGGCGACATGGCTGGCGATAGCCCAGACGCGTGCTTCAAGATACATGCCCGAGTGGCTGTTTGGATGGACCCAGGTCTCGCCGCAATCCTCACTGAACCATCCGGAGTGGCCGGCCGTGCCGGCATATACGTGAATCGTCTGTTCGCTCATGGCGGCGGGAGGTTGTACGGAACGTTAAATTATCCTACCATTTGGAAAAATATGTCAATTCAAAATATCCGCACTGAAGGAACGCCATGCCCAGCCTGCTCCATTCCATTCTGATTTCGATCGCACTGCTGTTGCCCCTTGCCGTCGATGCGCAGACGCAGGCGTTTCCGACCAAGCCGGTGCGCATCGTCATCGGCTTCCCGCCAGGCGGCGGCATCGACATCGTGGCGCGCATCATGGCGCCCAAACTGTCCGAGGCGCTGGGCCAGCCGGTCATCGTCGAGAACAAGCCGGGCGCCGGCGGCGTGGTCGGCACCGACTTTGTCGCCAAGTCGGCGCCGGACGGACACACCATTTTCTTTGGCACCACCGGCAACATCAGCATCAACCCGGTCTTTATCCCCAACCTGCCCTTCAACATGGACCGCGACCTGGCGCCGCTCACGCAGGTGTCTTCGGTATCCTTCCTGCTCTATGTCAACCCGTCGCTGCCGGTAAAAAACCTCGGCGAGCTGATCGCCTACTCCAAGGCCAACTCGGGCAAGGTCAACTTTTACTCCAGCGGCAACGGCGGCCTGCCCCATCTCGCCGGCGAACTGCTCAACGCGGTGGCCGGGATCAAGACGGTGCACGTGCCCTACAAGGGCAGCGCACCCGGACTCAATGACCTGATCGGCGGCCAGGTGCAGTACGGATTTGACGCGGTCGCGATCGGCCTGCCCCACGTAAAAAGCGGCCGCCTGCGCGCGATTGCCACCACCGGCCCGAAGCGCCTGTCGATACTGCCCGATGTGCCGGCGGCCAACGAATCGGTGCCCGGCTTCGAAGCGGTGAACTGGTACGGCATGCTGGTGCCGGCCGGCACGCCGCGCGAAGTCATCGCCCGCCTGCAGCGCGAAATCGTCAAGGTGATGGAAATTCCGGACATCCGCGACAAACTCATCGCCCAGGGCACCGACCCCGTCGGCAGCAGCCCCGAGGAGTTCGGTGTATTCATGAAATCCGAAGCGGTGAAATGGTCGCGCGTGATCAAGGGTGCGAATATCAAACCGGACTGAGAACAACGCCGTCAAGAAGTACGCTCTCCGAGCATCAGACGACTGCAGCTATTGAGGATTTCAATTACATGAAGCCGTTCGGGCTGAGCCATTCAACACGCTCAGGGCGAACTAAATGAGATTTTCACTTATTTCAGAAGTGTCAATGATATGCGCTATTCACCCCAATCACGGGCCATTGTGGCCCTCGTATTCGGCGCGTCAGCCATCGCGTTCGCGCCAATATTCGTGCGCATCTCCGATATCAGTCCGACAGCAAGCGCTTTCTGGCGTATGGCCTTGGCCGTCATCCCGCTTTGGCTATGGGTTCTGGCGGAGAGAAAAAAAGTCCTTCACCCGGCGCCGTTACCGTGGAAGCCGCTCGTCCTTGCGGGATTTTTTTTCGCCGGCGACCTTGCCGTGTGGCATTTGTCAATTTCCTTTACATCGGTGGCGAATGCGACCTTAGAGCTTAATTTAGCGCCGATATTTGTCACACTGGGCGCATGGTTCTTATTCGGACACCGGGTGTCCCCCCTGTTTTTATTCGCACTGGCGGTCACCTTGACAGGCGCCAGCTTTCTCATAGGGCCAAACGTTGGATCCTCAGGCAAGGCTCTGGTCGGTGATGGGCTGGGCATACTCGCCGGCCTATCCTATGCCTGCTACATGCTGACGATCAAATCGGCGGTCAAAACCGTATCCACAGCCCGCATCATGGCGGCGAATACAACCGTGGCAGCAATAATACTGGCACCCTATGCGCTGTTCACGGCGGATGTTTTTTTGCCTCAAAGCGCGAATGGTTGGCTGGTACTCTGCGGCCTCGCCATCTTCGTGCACGTATTGGGACAGAGCCTGATCGCCTATGGCTTCGCGCACCTGTCTGCGTCATTTTCTTCGGCCAGTTTACTGCTCCAACCGGTGATGGCCGCGGTGTACGCATGGGTTCTGCTAGGCGAGCAAATGGGTGCCTTGCAGATTACCGGCGGACTCGTCGTGCTGAGCGGGATTTATCTGGCAAAACGCGCCAGCTGACGTCAGGCTTGCCAGATGGATGGCCTACCAAGAAAAATGCCTGAGTACCTTTGACTACAAGGCCCTCAGGCATTAGAGCAAGGGAACGCTGTAGCGTTCCGGTCCGGCAATTTATGCCTTACTTGCAGTCCTTCATGCAACGCACGGCGTTGGTGTCAGGCCTGTCGTCGACGATAAACCCGTTCCGATTCGGCATCTGCACCGCTGCCAGTGATTTCGCATTCATCTCGTCCTTGGCACCGATCAGTCCGTTGAGTTGCAAGAGATACGCCGATAGCGCGTAGACCTCGTCGTTACTCAGGGACTGGGGGTTGGTCATCGGCATCGCGCGCTTGATATAGTCAAACAGGATTGGCGCATAGGGATACATGCTCCCGGGCGTCAGAACCCGCGTACTGGTCTTGAACGAACCGATCCCGCCCACCATGGTTCCGTACACCGGTCCGCCCTTGGCGTCAGCACCATGACAGGCAAGGCATTTTTCCTCGTAAACCGCCTTGCCTTGGGCCGCCGTGCCCTTACCTGCAGGCAGGCCGACTCCATCCTGGGTGCGGATGTCGATATTCCATGCAATCAAGTCCTGTTCAGATATCGGTCGGCCGAACGCTGCGCCAGAGACATTCGACGGGGCCTTCGGCGCAGTCATGCACGCACCAAGCAACAAAAGCGGCAAAATAATTGCCAGACGTTTAGCCGATACCATTGGTCACCTCCCCAGTTGCGCTGACATTCCACGGGAACACCCCGTTGTGATGCTGGACAAAACCCACTATGGCTCGCGACTTCTTGATGTCCTCGACCGTAGGCTGCACGTAGCCTGTGCTGTCTACGGCGCGGCTGGCGATAACCGCCGGGCCGCCCTGCCACTTCCAGTTGAAACGAAAGCGCGTAAGGCACTTGTCTATAACCGGATCTTCAAGCACCGCCTCCTGCCAGTTCTTTCCACCATCAAGTGTGACGTCGACCGCCTTAATCTTGCCGCTGCCCGACCACGCAAAGCCCTGGATCTCATTAAATCCAGGTTGCAGCTTCATGCCGCCTGATGGCTTGGTGATGACAGACTTCGCCTCCATGACAAAGCTGAATTTCCGCCACATTCCGTTGGGCATGGGATCGGTGTACCGTGCCGTCTCGCCGCGCACGTGCCAGGGTTCCGTGCCGGCCTTGATCCGCCGCAGCCATTTAACACTCACGTTGCCCTCCCAGCCCGGCACGAACAAACGCAACGGGTAGCCATTTTCAGGACGCAGCATTTCTCCGTTCATCGCATACACCAGCAGGCAGTCGTCCAGCATTTTCTCCACTGGCATGCTGCGCAAATGTCCCGAACCATCGGCGCCTTCCGCAATCAGCCATTTCGCTTCGGGCAGAAGCCCTGCTTCGTCGAGCAGCCATGAAACCGGGACACCGGTCCACTGCGCGCACGACAACAATCCATGTGTCTGTTGCACTGTTTTTGACGCGGGCTTGAGCCAGTCGGTCAGTCCGTTACCAGAGCACTCCATGAAATAAAACTTGGACACCGACGGATAGCGCATCAGGTCGGACATTGTCAGTTGAAGCGGCTTCCTGACCATGCCATGAATAGCGAGCACATGGCTGTCTGGATCGATATCCGGAACACCGTTGTGGTGACGCTCGTAAACCAAACCGTTTGGCGTGACAATACCCAACTGCGACTGCAGCGGCGTCATGCTCCAATCGGAAAAATTCTGCCGATTGACAAGCACATCGGTACGCCGGCGGCGCACATGGGCCTCGAATTTGGACGGCATGCCATATTCATCCGGCGGTATCGGCCGCCCCATCGCCTTGTTTGATTCAGGAACGGGCAAGGCAACCGCCTGCGCCTGCGTGCCGGCAAGTCCCAGTGTTCCCGCCCCCCCGGCCAGCGCGACTGATTTACGCAGAAACGATCGCCGCTTGTCGTTATGAGTCATCGAGCTTGCGGCCTGAACCTCCTGCTTGGCCTGGACAACTACTTCCTTCATTCGATCAACTGGTTTCACGGTTGCCTCCTCCTTCTTTCGGTTTGTGGTTTCGTTGCAAAGCACGTAGTTTTTTGAGCGCTTCAACCACTCGTTAAAAATTAAAGGCTCATTTAGCGAATGATGTTGTTGAACTCATGCTCTGACCGCCAGAGCGAGCAACCGTGCGGGATCGGGGCTGAAGCGGGGCGACCGGTCGAGAACTCTAAACCATCCGAGGTAGTTGGTGAGGTATTTCGTGG